>JAXLWE010000001.1:0-270743 GCA_046328655.1 Anaerolineae bacterium
GCAGGTGGCAGCGAACTGGCAGCGTCCGGGCGAGACCGGCATCAGCCTCGCCGGGATGAGCCTGATCGCCGGGCAGTTCCCGGCGTGGCGTCTGCTGGCGTCTCCCGCCGTCCTGACGGTGGACGACATCAACACCGCCGACGATCTGGACACGATGGAGCGCATCGGCGTCGAAAGCCTGGAACTGCGCTCGCTGAGCATCCTGCCGCTGCGCATCGCCGGGCGTCCGATTGGCGCGATGGTCATCGGCTCGCGCCAGCCGTACCGCCACACCGAGCGCGACCTGCGCATCTACCGCTCGCTGGCGGAACAGGCGTCGCTCCGTCTGGAAGCCGCCCGCCTGCTCGCCCAGACCGAGCGCCGCGCCCGCCAGTTGACCACCTCCGCCGAGGTGAGTCAGATCGCCAGCTCGATCCTTGACCTGGGCATCCTGCTGCCGCGCATCGTCGATCTGATCCGCGACTCGTTCGGCTACGACCACGTGCAAATCTTCCTGATGGACGACCAGAACCAGTTCGCCGAGCTGCGCGCCAGCACCGGCGACGCCGGTCGGCAACTGCTCGAAATCCGCCATAAGCTGGAAAAAGGCAGCCCCAGCGTGATCGGCGCGGTCACGGCGAACGGTCAGCCGACCATCGCCTCGGACACCGCCGACGCCCGCGTCGTCCACCGTCCGAACCCGTACCTGCCGCTGACGCGCTCCGAAATGGCGATCCCGCTCAAGCTGAAGGGGCAGGTCGTCGGCGCGCTCGACGTGCAGTCGAACCAGCCCAACGCCTTCGACGACGACGACATTCAGGTGTTGACCACGCTGGCGGCGCAGATTTCGGTCGCCATCGACAACGCCCAGTTGTTCGAGCAGGCGCGCCAGCGCGCGAACGAAATGAGCTTCCTGTTCGACGTGACCACCGCTGCCGCCTCTGCCGAGACGCTGCAGGGCGCGATCCAGAACGTCGCTAACGAGCTGCTGCACTCGCTGAGCGCGCTTTCCGCCAGCATCTATCTGCCGCAGCGCTACGTCGACGCCGACGAGAACGAGATCACGATGCTCGAACCCGTCGCGCTGGCGGGGTCGGATCAGCCGCTGTCGGAGCTTTCCGAAGTGCGGCTCGACAGCGACGATAACCTGATCGCGGAGTCGGCGCGCAGCCGCCGCTCGGTGATCATCGACAACGTGCATACCAAGCCCGATTACCTGCCGGTGGTCGATGGCGCGCGCTCGGCGATCATCGTCCCGCTGGCGGCGGGCGCGCAGTTGGTCGGCTTGGTGGCGCTGGAGCACACCGAGTTCGCCGCTTACGGGCAGGATACGCTCACCCTGCTGCTGACGCTCTCCGGCACGCTGACCGCCATCATCCAGAACCAGCAGTTGCTCGAACAGGTGCAGCAGACCAACGAGCAGCTTCGTGAGCTTGACCGCCTCAAGAGCGACTTTCTCGCCAACATGAGCCACGAGCTGCGCACGCCGCTCAACTCGATCATCGGCTTCAGCCGCGTGATCCTGAAAGGCATCGACGGTCCGCTCACCGAGATGCAGGAGCAGGACTTGTCGACCATCTACAACAGCGGTCAGCACCTGCTCAACCTGATCAACGACATCCTCGATCAAGCCAAGATCGCCGCCGGAAAGATGGACTTGCAGTTCGACTATTTCGAGATCAAGAACGCCATCGACGGCGCGCGCTCAATCGGTATTGGTCTGGTCAAGGACAAGCAGATTGACATCTACAGCGACATCGCGCCCGGTATGCCGAAGGCGTGGGGCGACGAGTTCCGCACCCGTCAGGTGTTGATCAACCTGGTCTCGAACGCCGCCAAGTTCACGCGCGAAGGCTCGATCACCATCAGCGCCTACCCGGTGCGCGACGACGAAACCGGGCAGATGATGATCCGCGTCGACGTGACTGACACCGGCATCGGCATCGACGATAAGGATATGCCGCTGCTGTTCGGCTGTGCGTCAGGTCGATTCCGCGTCGCTGACGCGCACGCAGGGCGGCACGGGCTTGGGTCTGCCGATATCCAAGTCGCTGGTCGAAATGCAGGGCGGCAGGATGATGGTCGCGTCGCGCGTCAACGTTGGCTCGACCTTCACCGTCCTCATGCCGGTCGAGCCGCCGGAGGATGGCGACAGAAATGCCTCCAAGAAGAAGCCGTCCGAAAACCAGAAGCCGATCCTGACCCCCAAGCGCGCGGCAACACGGGTCCGCTCACGCTGCCCGGCAATGGGCATTTCCGAACCGATGCTCAGCGAGCCTGCGCCGTTCGCCCATGCAAGCGCCAGATTCTGCTGATCGAGACAACCCGGACATGGTCGACCAGTACCCGGCGCGCGCTCCAGCGCGAGGGCTTCGACATCTTCATGCGTCCTGATCCCGCTGGAAGCCGGCGATGGCGAGCGGCTTGCACCCGACCATCGTCATCATGGACGTGAACTTCTCCAACGGGCAGGGCTGGGACATCCTCGGCAGACTGCACGGGCGCGACGACACGGCGGACATCCCGGTGATCATCATCACGCTCAGCGGCGAGCGCGACCGCGCTTTCGAGCAGGGCGCGTTCCGCTTCATCGAGCGCCCGTTCGCGCCCGACGATCTGGTGACGGCGGTGCAGGAAGCCGAGCGCGAAGGCGCCCGCGCCGAGCGCATCCTGATCATCGACGACCAGCCGGAAGGCGATGCCTGCTCACCCAGGTATTGGACGAGCAGGGGCGGTACCGCCGTGTTCAGCGCCGGGAGCGGCGCGGAAGGCATCGCCCTGGTGGCGCGCCGCCGCCCGAATCTGGTGATCCTCGACCTGCGGATGCCGGAAATGGACGGCTTCAAGGTGATTCAGGAGTTGCGCGGCAACCCTGAGACCGCTACCATTCCCGTATTGATCGTGACGGGCGATTCCATCAGCGATAGTGAGCGCGAACAGTTGGCAAACCTGTCCGTGCTGCACAAGGGCGACATCAGCGCCGAGGAATATCGCCATTTAATTGAGGGCGTCAGGGCAAACCTGGGCGGAGATTAGCATATTGTCGGTTACAGCGGGCGAAAAGCACATCGAACTCGAATGCATCAACTGCCGGACACGCATCCCGCTGGATAAAACAGTGGATGGGTGTCCGGTTTGTGGCGAGAACATCCTCGAAGCGCGTTACGAGCTGGGCAAGATCAACGTCAAGGAGTGGCTGGGGGCGATCAAGCAGCGCCCCAAAGGGCTGTGGCGCTATGCCGAAGTCCTGCCGATCTACGACCTGGACAACATCGTCAGCCTGGGCGAAGGCGGCACACCGCTGATCAAGTCGCGGGCGCTGGCGTCGATGCTCGGTCTCAAGCACCTGTACATCAAGGACGAGCGCCAGGGTCCGACCGCCAGCTTCAAGGATCGTCAGGCGACGGTGGCGATTTCGGCGCTCAAGGAGATGGGCGTCGACGCGGTGGTCGTCGCCAGCACGGGCAACGTCGCCATCGCCTACGCCGCTTACGGCGCGCGGGCGGGCATCAAGCTGTGGGCGTTCTTCCCCAGCCTGACGCCCGGCGAGAAAATGCGCGAGGCGGCGCTCTACGGCGCGGAAGTCATCAAGATCACCGGCACGTATGACCAGACCAAAGAGCTGGCGGCGCGCTTCGCCAAGCGGCAGGGCGTGTTCCTCGACCGGGGCATCAAGAGCGTCGCGGCGATTGAAGCCATGAAGACGATGGCTTACGAGATCGCCGAGCAGTTGGGCTACATGCTCAACGACGCTGCCCGCTGGCGCTCGCCCGACTGGTTCATCCAGTCGGTGAGCGGCGGCATGGGTCCGATTGGCGTCGGCAAGGGCTACCGCGAGATGTACGACTTCGGGCTGATCGACAAGATGCCCGCGCTCGGTCTGGTGCAGGCGACCGGCTGCGCGCCGATGGTCGAAGCCTTCCAGCGCAGGCAGCGCATCGCCACGCCGATTGAGAACCCCGAAACGCTGATCACCACGCTGGCGACCGGCAACCCCGGACGCGCCTACGAGCTGCTCTACGACTACGTGCAGGAATACGGCGGCTATTTCGCCTCCGCCAACGACGAGGAAGCCTTCAACGCCATTCGCATCCTCGCCCGCAACGACGGCATCTCGGTCGAGCCTGCGGTCGGCGTGGCGTTCGCCGGGCTGTTCAAGATGGTGCGCGAAGGCGTGATCAAGCCGGACGACGTGGTCGTCGTCAACTGCTCCGGGCATACGCTCCCGGTCGAGACGACCATTCTGGGCGAGCTTCGCCAGCGCTCGGTCGACCTGTCGCAGCGCACGCACGCCCCGGTGCTGCCGCAGGAAGGTCTGGTCAGTGCGCTGGAGCAGATGGAAGCCCAGGTGCGCCGCATCGTCGTGATCGAGGACAACGTCGACGCGGCACGGCTGATCAAGCGCGTGCTGGCGGCGCGGGCGTTCGAGGTGTATCTCGCCCACAACGGCGCGGCGGGCTTGGAAACCGTGCGCCGCGAGCGCCCCGATCTGGTCATCACTGACCTGATGATGCCGGACGTGGACGGCTTCACCGTCATCGACACCCTGAAAGCCGACCCCGACCTTCAGCACATCCCGGTCGTGGTGATTACGGCGAAGGAACTGACCGCCCGCGAGCGCGCCCGTCTGAACAATCAGGTCGACCTGCTGCTGAAGAAGGGATCGACCATCGACGACGACATCGTCGAAAATCTGGTGCATAAGCTGGATTGAACATGCCGCGACGCAGGGGCACGACATGTCATGCCCCTACAACGATCTGTACGGTGTTCCTATGCTTTCCAAATCTGGATGAATTTAAAACCTTCTCCATGCACGATCACGCACATGATGGGCGATAATAGATTACTGGTCTGATGCAGTATGAAGCGCATGTGCCATGCCCAGCACGATTCTCTACATCGAAGATGACCCCGCCAGCCGCTCGCTGGTCGAGCGCACCCTGCGCTACGGCGGCTACCGCGTGCTGATCGCCGACTGCGCCCTCAAGGGAATCGATCTGGCGCGCCGCGAAATCCCCGACCTGATCCTGACCGACATCAACCTGCCCGACATGAGCGGGCGCGAAGTCACCACCATGCTGCGCAGTGACGCCCGCTTCCACACGACGCCGATTGTCGCGCTCACCGCCATGTCGATGGGCGAGCACCGCGAGCTGGCGATGGCGGCGGGGCTGACCGGCTACCTGACCAAGCCGGTCGACGTGGAAGGGCTGCTGGAGCGCGTTCAGGAATACCTGCACGGCGCGCAGGATGTCATCGAGCCGCAGGCGCTGGCGCAGGCGCAGACCCGCTACTCGCAGGAACTGGTTGCTCGGCTGGACGAGCGCATCCGCGAGCTTGAAAATGTCAACTCGTCGCTCGCCCGCCTCGACAAGATGAAGGACACGTTTATCCAGTTGACGGCGCACGAGCTGCGCACGCCGCTGACGCTGGTCTACGGCTACAGCCGCTTGATCGAGGACAACGCCGAACTGAAGAACGCCATGAAGTACGACGCCAACCTGCGCACGCTCATGGAAGGCATGTCCGGCGCGATCCAGCGGATGCAGGGCATCGTCAACGAGATTCTGCTGGTCAGCCGCATCATGACCAACCGCATCGACCTGTCCGTCGGTCCGACCGACCTCAGCGACATCGTGCGCAAAGTAATCAAGAGCTACGAGGACGCGCTTCAGGAGCGCAATCTGACGGTCGAGTTCGACCGCAGCCAGTGTCCCGACCGCATCCGCGCCGACTGGGAACTGCTGGAGCTGGCGATTCGCAACCTGCTCAGCAACGCCATCAAGTTCACGCCCGACGGCGGCAAAATCACGCTCAGAGCGGCGCTCGAAGGCGAGCAGGTGCGCATCAGCATCAAGGACACCGGCATCGGCATCGCGCCCGACACGCAGGCGACGCTGTTCGAGCGCTTCCACACCACCAACGACGTGCAGCTTCACAGCACCAGCAAGACCGCCTTTCGCGGCGGCGGCATCGGGCTGGGGCTGGCGGTGTGCAAGGGGATCGTCGAGGCGCACGGCGGCACAATCGACTGCCACAGCGCGGGCTACGATCCGCAAAAGCTGCCGGGCTGCGAGTTCGTCGTCATGCTTCCGCTGAACACCGAGCGTCAGACGAGCGTCAAGCGATGAGGCGACTCAGCTCGTCGGCATACGCCACCGGGATCGCCACCGCCCTGTTGACGCCCGCGCTGCTCGGCGTCGCGCCGATCTTCGGCAAGCAGGCGATTGCCCTGGGCGCTGATCCGTTCACGGTCGCCGCCGTGCGCACGGTGATCGCCGTCGCCCTGCTGTGGATTTGCTACGCCATCTTCCTGCGCAAGTCGATCTTCATCTACCCGGCGGGTCTGCTCGGCTGCGTCGTCGTCGGCGTGGTCAACGGCATCGGCTCGCTGTTCTACTACAGCGGCTTGGGTCTGCTCGACGCTTCGCTGGCGCAGTTGCTCAATGGGCTGTACCTGGTGTTCGCCGTGCTGCTGTCGCACATGGGCGGCGAAAAGCTCGACCGCCGCGTGCTGATTCGCGTCGGGCTGGCGGTTGGCGCGCTGGTGATCCTGACCGGCTTCGGCAGCGAGCCGATCAACTGGCTCGGCGTCGGCTTGATGCTCGGCAACGCGCTCATGTTCGCCGGGACGGTGATCCTCAGCCAGTACGTGCTGTACGAAATGCCGCCCACGACCGCGACCCTCTACATCCTCTCGACGATGGCGGTGGTTGTGGTCATGGCGTGGGCAGCCGTCGGCAGACCGATCAGCAGCGGGCTGCTCGAAGCCGCCTTCCCGCCGCTGTTCGTGCTGGGCATGACGACGGCACTCTCGCGGCTGGCGATCTTCTCCAGCGTGGCGGTGTTCGGCAGTCTGCGCACCGCCGTGACCGCCGTCGGCGAGATCGGCGTGGCGCTGACGCTGGCGTTCTTTGTGCTGGGCGACCGCCTGACCGGGGCGCAGGTCATCGGCGTCGGGCTGCTGGTGTTCAGTATGCTGCTCATCCGCTCGACCGACCTGCTGCCGCGCGGCTTCAACCCGAATGCCCTGCTCGTCCACGACATGGCGAACGTCCAGTTCCAGCGCATTGCCTTTCACCGCGCCTTCGGCAAAGCCGAGCACGATAACGAGTACGGCGTGATGAGCACCATCACCACCGCCGAGATGCTGGCGATCCAGAGGATGCTGGGCGCGAATAACAAGCCGGTCGATCCGTTCCCCATCAGCAAGCCGGATTATGGCATCGACCTGAGCGCCTTCCTCGACGCTCACGAGGCGAGCCGCGCGACTCCCAGCGATCCGTCGTCCAATCAGACGGACGCTTCCGCCGACTGATCCGCACCCGGAAAGCCTCCCGTGAAAACCTCAATTCATCTGAACCATAACGATGGTAGGATGGTTTCATAACGTTTATTACGAAGTCACGTTCAGCGTAATAAACCGGGGCGTTGACGCAACGCTGTACACCGCACTCTGCACGCAAGCACACCTATTACCTGGAGTAAGGAATCGTGAAGAAACAGCACCTGTTTTACACCGTAATGGCACTGATGGTCATCGGAGTCCTGTTCGCCACGTCCGTCGCCGTCTGGGCGGGCACAAACAGCTATTCCGGCTCGAACGTCGGCGGACCGGAATGGGCGCGCCCGTTTGCCGATGGAACCTGCTGCAGCGGGCTGGGTCCCGTTCGCTATACCACGCAGGAGTTTTACGTCGATACGGCAGGCAGTTACAGTGTCAGCAGCGCGCAGAATGGGTTTGATGGCTATCTGTTCGTCTATGCCAGCCCCTTCGATGCCTCGAATCAAACAGCCAATTTTCTGGCGGGCGATGATGACGGCAATGGTGGTATCGGCACGTCCGACATTGATGCTGTGGCGCTCGCCGCGAATGTGACTTACGTCATCGTGACGACCGGCTTTGCCAATGGCGATGAAGGCACCTTCACCAATACCGTCACGGGACCGGGCGAGATATACTTTGGACCCTACGCACCTGCCATCAGCGCGGACGGGTCGTGCCTGCTCGACGTGCCAGCGGGCAGCGTGGTTGGTGACACGCCGTTCCAGACGCAGGTCTACTACGAACCCGGCAACGTGTCCCCCGGCGTGTTCCTCAACCCCGGCACGTATATCGTCGTCGGGCAGGACGAGAGCGAGACGTACTACAAGATCATGCTGTCGTGCCAGTTCGTGTGGGTGCGCAAGGAGAACATGCAGCCGAGCTATCAGCCGCCGCAGAACGGCGCGCCGCTTCCCACGCAGGTCGTCAGCTAAGCTGCTTCGGTTCGTCCAAAGCAGGAAAATAGAAACGGAGAGGGTCGCCTGACCCTCTCCGTTTTGTTGTCCGGGAGATGATTCGGGGCTGCCCGCCTCATCATCCGCGCTGTCGTTTCGAGAATATTTCGATTATTCTCCATTTTTCATATAATTCTGATCATCCATCCATCGACTTTTGAAGCAGCGGTCACTCGGAGATTTCAGATATGGCATCTCTCTCAGAGAAGCAGCCGCATATTTTTATCAGCCATGCTTCTCAGCAAATGGACTATGCGCTGCGCTTCGCCAATTTCCTCCAGCAAAGCGGATTTTCGGTCTGGGTCGACAAAAACGGAATTGAATCGGGCGACGACTGGTGGGACACCATCGAGCAGGCGCTCACGGAATGCGCCATCTTTACGGTGCTCATGACCCCGGAAGCGAAAGACTCGAAATGGGTCAAGCGCGAAACGCTGCTGGCGGAGAAACTGAACAAGCCCACCTTTCCGCTGCTGCTTTCCGGCGAAGGCTGGTCAAGGTACGCCGACATTCAATATACCGACATACGTGACGGCAATATGCCGTCCAGTGTATTCATCGCCAAGCTCGCGGAGTTCATCACGCCGCTGTCCCATGCTGGCGCGGACGTAACGCCGTTCGTTTTCCACCCGCCGAATCTCGCCTTCATCAAGGGCGAAACACCGTTTTTGCGCAGCGGGGTATCGGGCGCGCTGCGTGAAGTGTCCGCCAATCTGTTCGGAGCGCTGGTGGTGATAGCCGTCATTGTCGCCTTCATCGTCGTGCCGGGCTTTTTCGTCGGCAGCGGCGGCGACCTTCCGGTAGCGGTCGGCTATTTCGGCTTTCTGCTGATCGGGATACTCGTGCTCGATCTTCCGAAAGCCGTCCGACGGTTACGGACGGAGCGGCGCTTTATGCACCGGAGCAAAATCCTCCCCGGTGAAGTCGTGTGGTGCTGGGAAAATGTCAAGCAGGGGAAACTTCGAAAATCCTACACGTTGGGCGTCCGTTATCGTTTCCTGTCGCCTCTTTCCGGCAGCGAAATCGTCGGTGAGAAACGTTGAGCAATATCTCCCGCGGCGATCGCTGCCCCAGCCGGGGACGCCCGCAAGATTGTCTATCTTGACGACAGAACTTCAAGCTGATTTGATACGATTTGCTGTCAGCGATCCGGCGCTGACTAAGGCTGGACGGATACGACTGATGTATCCCTAATTTTCGAGGAAATCCTGCAAATCTCCCATGTCAGAGGGAACTGCGACGCATCCGCTCGCAGATACATGAGGATGTTGTTAGATCAATATCTTCGTCGGGTTCAAGCACGTCATCAATGAAGGTATTTTCCGCCCATCGCCAGTGCGTCGAGCGATAGCTCGTGGTTCAGGTACGCCAGCAGCTTTTCGCTTACAACCTGTCGCGTGATGACCATCGCGGAGCTAATCCTCTACGCCTAACTGTTGGTGACCAGTATCCACTGGATACTTCGATGGCGCTCGTAAACGCCTTCCTCATTATAAATCTCTTGACGACCTGAAGCGTGACTTCGCTCTCGTCGACAGGAAACGTTGGAGAGCAATACCCCACGCGGCGACCCACTGCCTCAGCCGGGGACGCCCGCAAGAGTTGTCTATCTTGACGACAAGAACTACAAGCTGATTTGATTCGGATTTGCTGTCGGCAATCCTGCGCGGGCTTCACCCGCCGATTTGACTCATCACACGGGTGACGGGGATCACGTCGTCGGCTAAGCCGTGCCCCCAGGGCTTCCACCAGATGCCGTCGAGGATGATCTGCTTGATGTCGTCGGCGCTCGCCCCGTCGCGCAGTGGCTGGAGCAGGTTGACTTCCTTGTCGCGCAGCAGGCACAGCCGCAGCACGCCGTCTGCCGTTAGTCTCGCGCGGTTGCAGCTCGCGCAGAATGGCGCGCTCACCGTGCTGATGAAGCCGACCGAGCCTTTCGCGCCGGGGAATTGGTAGATGCGCGCCTCGCCGTCCAGCTTGCCGCCGTCCGCCAGCTCCAGCGGCATGTATTCCTCGGCGATGCGATTGCGGATTTGCTCGTCGGTGACGATCTGTTCCTGGGCGAAGGTCGCCACGTCCCCGAAGGGCATCATTTCGATGAAGCGCACCTGCCAGTCGTGGTCGAGCGACAGCTTGGCGAGGTCGGTCACGTCCTGATCGTTGAAGCCGCGCACCACGACTGCGTTCAGCTTGACCGGCGTTAGCCCGGCGCGCTCGGCGGCTTCGATGCCGTCCCACACCTGATCAAGCGTGCCCCAGCGCGTGATGCGCTTGAAGCGCTCCGCGTCGAGCGTGTCGATGCTCACGTTGACGCGCTGCAATCCGGCGTCGGCGAGCGGCTGCGCCAGGTCTTTCAGCAGGATGCCGTTGGTGGTCATCGACAGGCTCTGCACGCCCGGCGTGTGGGCGATGAATTCGCAGATGTCGACGATGTTCTTGCGCACGGTCGGCTCGCCGCCGGTCAGCCGGAATTTCTTGAATCCCAGCTCGGCGAACACGCGCACCAGCGTGCGCAGCTCGCCGTCCTGAAGCAGCTCGTCTTTGGGCTGGAAGGTCATGTCCTCCGGCATACAGTAGACGCAGCGCAGGTTGCACCTGTCAGTCAGCGAAATGCGGAGGTAATTGATAATGCGACCGAAACGGTCTTGCGCGACAGTCGTCACGGGGAAATCCTCACTAGCCCAGTAGTCCGATTCTACCCGAATCGGGGGTTTTTATCAACGTGGTCTATTTTATTTCTCATGTAGCTCGCGGTTTTCCGATGCTGTAGAATTCGCGCCCATGCGCCTACGTCATCATGTATTGGTCTTTCTGTTCTACCTCGGCGTTACAGTCGTGATCACCTTCCCCCTGATTACGGTGATCGGCACGCGCCTGATCGGACACCCCATCAGCGACGCTTACGAATATACCCATCATGTCTGGTGGATCAAGACCGCGCTGCAAACCGGGCAGAACCCGTATTTTATGCCCAACCTCGTCTACCCCGACGGCGCGAGCGCCGGGCTGCTGTGGGGCATCCCGTTTCGGACATTTCCGGCATGGCTGTTCGCCTTCGTCCTGCCGCTGCCCGCCGCCTTCAACGTCAGCGCGCTGCTGACGCTGGCGCTCAACGGCTGGGCGATGTTTGTGCTGGCGCGGTATCTGCATCACCTCACCCCCCACCCCCCTCTCCCCCGCGTGGAGAGGGGGAGTCGAGCGCCGCGAGACGGGGGTGAGGTTGCGGCGCTGCTCGCCGGGCTGGTGTTCATGCTTTATCCGGCGTTTCAGGGGCAGCTTGGCGCGGCACATGTCGACCTGCTGACGCTTTTCCCCGCGCCGCTGTATCTGTACGCCCTGCTGCGCCTGCGCGATACCCCGCACCCTCGCCGGGTGATCCTCGCCGGGGCGATCCTGTTCGTGCTCAGCTTCCTGGGCAACTTCCTGCTCCTGCTCTACCTGATCGCGCCGATCACCGCCCTTTACGGCGTGCGGCTGCTCGTCAGCCGGGACTGGCTCGTGCTGCGCCGCGCGCTGGCGACCGTCGTGCTGGGGGCGCTCCTGTCGCTGCCGTTCGTCGTGCCGCTGCTGCTCGACAGCGCCAGCCTGCCCGCCGAAGAAGGCGCGGTGCGCTACAGCGCCGACCTGCTCGGCGTCGTCTCGCCATCGTTCTATCACCCGCTGTTCAATAGCTGGGATTACAACCGCCGCGTGCTGGGGCTGGAGCCGTTCGAGACGACCGCCTACGTCGGCGTGATCGCGGCGGCGCTCGCGGGGATCGCCGTGTGGAAGGTGCGGGCGGCGCGCGGCTGGCTGGCGCTGGCGTTGGTCGCGTGGGTGTTCTCGCTCGGTCCGCTGCTGCGCGTCGACGGCGAGCCGCTTACGCTGCGCACCGACGGCTACGCCAGCTACGTCACGCTGCCCTGGGCGCTGTTCCAGAACCTGCCGCTGATCAGCATCGCCCGCACGCCCGCGCGCTTCAATTTCGCCGTTGGCTTCGCCGTCGCCGTCATGGTCGGCTACGGGGCGGCGTACCTGTGGCGCGGGTTGGGCGCGCGGCGCGTCCGCTGGATCGCGCTGGTCGGCGTGATGGGCTTGATCGCCTTCGAGTATCAGGTCTGGTGGGGCTTGCCGACCGTCCCCGGCGTCGTGCCGGAGCCGATTGCGGCGCTGGCGGCGCGCGGCGACGTTCGCGCCGTGCTCGACATCCCCGGCGCGAACCCGCTGGTCGACAAAGAGGGCATGTTCCTGCAAACCGCTCACGGGCTGCCGCTGATCACCGGGCAGGTGGCGCGGCGCTCGCCCGTCAACCCGGCGAAGGTTGCGCTGCTCGAAGGCACGCTCGATCCGGCGCTGCTCGACGCCGCCGGGGTGGACATCGTGATCCTGCACCGGGAGCACGACGACGGCAGCGGCGAAGCGTTCGCCCGGCAGCAGTTGGGCGACCCGATCTACGCCGACGATCAGTACGCCGTGTTCGAGACGCCGCTCACCGACGCCGCGCCGGGCTTCGCCGCTTTGCCGACTAGCCTCGACGCCATCGAGCAGGGGGCGGACAGCTATGCCTATGCGCCCGACGATGGCTGGGTGATGGTCGAGGCTGATCTGTCGGCGGACGAGGCTCGGCAGGTGGATTTGCTGCTCAATGGGGTGGTCGTCGGGCGCTGGTCGGTCTCCGGCAGCATGACGATCCGCGCGCCGCTGCCGGTCGCTGCCGGGTCGTTCAATACCATCACGCTGGCGCTCGACCCATCGTGCCCGGCGCATGTCGACCCGACGCTGGCGTGCCGCTCGGTGTCGCTAGATGACCTGAAGCTCGACTTCACGCCCACCCCATTGAGCGAACAGACCGCGTTCGAGCGCGGCGTCACGCTGACGCGCGCCTATGTCCCCTCCGAGGCGCGGGCGGGCGAGACCCTGTCGGTCTGGCTGTGGTGGGGCTTCACGCGGTCCCTCGGCATGGACGACATTCGCTTCGTCCACGTCACCGACGCCGCCGGGACGGTGGTCGCCCAGCAGGATAACCCGCTCGGCGAAATCGCCCCCGGCGAGACGCGCGCCGAGTCGGTCGACATTGCGCTGCCAGCCGACCTGCCGCCGGGCGAGTACACCGTCAGCGCGGGCTGGTACACCTACCCCGACATCGCCAATTTCTGCGTCCTCGTGAACGACGCCTGCGGCGACCCGTTCATGACGCTCGGCACGGTCAACGTCACGTCGTGAGTCTGCCGTGAGTCTCCCCGCGAAAATGGGGGAATATTGCCAACGGCAATCGAGTATGATCCCTGCGGGCATGGTTCACGGGAGAAAAGATCGTGCTTCGGGGGATCGCGTTCGCCCTGCTGCTGGCTTCGCTGGTGTCCTGCTCGAACGGGATGACCTGCACGCGCGTGATCAACGCCGACGGCGGCAGCGCTTCGTGCAGCGGCTCGATTGAGCGGCTCAACGGCAGGCAGTTGCTGACCTTCAAGCTGCGGGACATCGCGGCGGGCGGCGCGATTGCCGCGCGCATCAGCGTGAGCGTGACCGGCGGTATCGTGACTGTCACCTATCGCAACGCCAGCGGCGACAGCATAGCCTATGCCGTCACGCCCGACGCGCCGCTGTCGTTTCAGGACAGGCTGCGGCTCGTGTTCATCGACGAAGCCGAGATCACGTTGTACACCCAGGAGGGCGGCGCGGTCGGCATTCAGTACGCGGCGGATTTCATCCGGTGACGGGGCGAGGATGGTTTCGTCTGGATGCGCCTGAACCTCACCCCCTAACCCCTCTCCACAACGTGGAGAGGGGAGGCGAACCGCAGGTTCGACGGGGTGAGGTCGTCTGTGGTCGCTGCCTACTTCTAACTTTCCACTTTCAACTCGGCGCGTAGAATGGCATAATCGGCGGCAGTTCACCGACCAGCAACGGATACCATGATGGCAGACGAAATCACAGTAACGACACCCCTGAGCGTATTCATCACCGGGGCGACCGGCGCGCTGGGGCGCGAGGTCACGCGCCAGCTTCGCGCCGCCGGGCATCGCGTCACCGGGGCGACCAGCGGCTCTGAGAATGCCGCCATCGTCCGCGCCGACGGCGGCGTCCCGGCATATCCTGATCTCATGCGGGCGGGCGAGATGCGCAGCGTCATGCTGGCAGCCAAAACCGACGTGGTGCTGAACCTCGCGCCGCAGCCTGCCAATCATCTGCCGCAGGTGCGCGCCGACTGGGATGCGCATCTGGTCAACGAAGGCGTCGAGGCGCTGCTCGAAGCGGCGAAGGATGCCGAAGTCAAGTTCGTCGTCCATGCCAGCTACGCCTTCGCTGGCGAGCATTCCGAGGCGCTGGACGAATTTCTGCACGCCGTCCGTTCGGGCGAGCGCAAAGTCCTCGCTGGAAGCGTGCCGGGCAGCGTGCTGCGGCTGGGCTTCCTCTACGGTGCGCAGTCACCGGAGCTGGTCAAGGTGCGCGATACGCTGCTGATGGGCAGGACGGTCGACTGCGGTCCCGACGATTGTCACGCCTGCTGGATCAACGTGCCGGACGCCGCCCGCGCCGTGATCGCCGCCATGAACGCGCGGCAGGCGGGGCTGCTGGTCAACGTGGTCGAGGATCAGCCGATCTCCCCGGCGGCTTTCCTGCGCTACTTTGCTGAGAGTCAGGGCGTCACCCCGCCCGGACACGCGCCGCGCTTCGCGGTGTGGGCGCAGCCGTCGCCGGAGCAGGCGGCACTGATGCACCTCAGCCCGCACGTCAGCAACGCCAAAGCGAGAGAGCTGCTCGGCTGGTCGCCGCGCTTCGCCAGCTACAGGGAAGCGATTGAGGATGCGCTGCTGAGCTGGCGCGCCGCCGAGGTGGGAAGCGCGGCGACGTGATGCTTCGGGGCGTTCTGTTCGATCTGGATGACACCCTGCTCGACTGGAGCAACTTCGACGACGACTGGTCGTCGATGGAGTACGACCATCTGCGCGGGGTGTTCGACTACATTAGCGCCGAAATCCAGCCGCTGGACGACCCCGACGCCTACGTCGCCGAGTTCGGCAGCCGGATGCTGGCGGCGTGGACGGCGGCGCGCGGCACGATGCACGCCCCCAATCTGGGCACGGTGCTGGTGGAAACGTCGGTCGCGTTCGGTGTCCCCGCCGAAGCGCTCGACCCGCGCCGCTGCCTCGAAGCCTACAACTGGGGCGCGATCCCCGGCACGCGCATCTTCCCGGAAGTCCCCGACACGCTCGCCCTGCTGCGCCGCAGCGGGATCAAAATCGGCATCGTCACCAACGCGCACCAGCCGATGTGGATACGCGATGTCGAGATTCGGCAGCACGGTCTGTATGACTTCTTCCCCGACTGCCGCGTGTCGGCGGCGGACGTGGGCTACCTCAAGCCGCATCCGATCATCTTCCAGACGGCGCTGAGCTGTCTGGGCACGAAGCCATCCGAGACTGTTTTCGTCGGCGACGACCCGGAAGCCGACATCGCCGGGGCGAAATCCGCCGGGCTGCGCTCGATCCTGCGCCGCGTGCCGCGCCGGGGTGACCGGAACGGGTCGATCATCCCCGACGCGGTGATCAACCGGCTGGACGAGCTTCCGGCGATCCTCGATTCGTGGTATCCGGGCTGGCGCGATAGTTGACGATGTTTGCCGCTCCAATCGATCAAAACCTGATTCTGACCGGCTACATCGGACCGGGGCAGTTTTCGGTCGCCCGCCGCGTGGCGGAGCGCCTGCGGATGCCGTTCGTGGATTTCGAGCTGGTGCTGGAAGACCGCGCCGGGTTAGCGGGCGAGGAACTGCGCATCCGTTTCGGCGAGGCGCGCCTCAAGACGCTCGAAAGCGAGCTGGTGACCGAGATCGCGCTGTATCGCGGCACGGTGATCCACGTCAGCGGTAAGACGCTGATGCAGAGCGCGCATTACGCTCGCCTGAGCGAGACGGGTCCGGTGATCTGCCTGGTCGCCACGCTCGACGCGGTGCTTCAGCGGCTGCATCTGGCGCTGGGCGCGCGCTACCACAACCCGCAGGAGCGCGAGATCGCGCTCGGCACGCTGCGCCGCGAATGGGCGGTGCGCAAACAGCCGGGCATCACCGAGATCGACACGTCGTACATGAGCGAGACCGAGATGGTCGAGACGATTGCGGCGCGCTGGCGCGAAATCTCCGGCGTGATCGACTGGCGGCGGGTGTGAGGAATTCACGCCCCCTTTTTTTGTTTGATTTGTTCGGTATTGACCGAACTTACAGAACAGACTACACTTTTACGCGAGGGCGATGCGGATGAATAAGAAACAGCAGTTTGTGGAAGAAGTCGGGTTGTATTTCGAGCGCGTCGGGCTGACGCGCATGGAAGGGCGAGTCATCGGCTGGCTGCTGATCTGCGACCCGCCGCAGCAGTCGATGGGCGATCTGGTCGAGGCGTTGGACGCGAGCAAAAGCTCGATCAGCGTGGCGCTGCGCACCCTGACGACGATCTACCTGATCGAGAAAGTGAGCGTCCCCGGCGAGCGGCGCGACTACTACAAAGCCAGCGCCGACATGTGGAATCGCTCCTACCGGGCGCGGATACACCAGCTCACCGAGTTGAGCGAACTCGCCGAGCGCGGCATTGAACTATTGGCAGACGAACCGCCGGAGCAGCAGCGGCGGCTCGAACTCATGCGCGATCACAATCGGTTCATGGAGCAGGAATTTCCGAAACTCCTCGCCCGCTGGGACGAGATCAAGAAGGCGAAAGGGTACGACACCCTTTAAGAAAGGCAAATGGGGGATGAAAACGCTGATCCTGACGATTGGCACGCGCGGCGACGTGCAGCCGTTTGTGGCGCTGGGCAAGGGGCTGCAAGCTGCCGGGCACGATGTCACCGTCTGCACGGCACAGACATTCGAGCCATTCGTGGCAGAAAACGGGCTGGGCTATGCCTATATGAATGACGGCATCATTCAGATGATGGACACCGCCGAGGGTAAGGCGGCGATGGAAAAAGGCAGCGCCCTGAGCCTGATCCAGAAGGTCAAGCCGATCCTGCGCCAGATGCTCGACGAGGCGTGGGACGCGGCGCAGGGCGCGGAACTGTTCATCTACCACCCCAAGACGCTGGCGGGCTATCACATCGCCGAGAAGCTGAACAAGCCGGTGGTCATGAGCCTGCCGCTGCCCGCCTACACGCCGACCAGTGCCTTCACCAACCCGATCTTCGGGCGGAGTCTGCATCTTGGCGGCTTCGTCAATCGCCTGAGCTATGTGACGACACGGGCGGCGGGCATCCCCTATGCGAGCGTGATCAACGACTGGCGGCAGGCGAACGGGCTGCCGCCGCGCGGGCGCTTCGCCAGCGAGATCGTGCTGCTGGGCGGCAAGCCGATGCCGACCCTCTACAGCTACAGCCCGCACGTCATCCCTACGCCGCCGGACTGGTCTCCGACGACGGTGGCGACTGGCTACTGGTTCCTCGACCACCAAATGGACTGGCAGCCGCCCGCCGAACTGGTCGATTTTCTGGACGCGGGCGAGCCGCCGGTCTACATCGGGTTCGGCAGTATCTCCGGGCGTGATTCCGAGGGCAAGGCGCGCATCGTGCTGGACGCGCTGGCGCAAGCCGGGCAGCGCGGAATCATTGCCAGCGGCTGGGGTGGCTTGAAAGCCGACTCGCTGCCAGAAAATGTGCTGACGATCGAGCAGGCGCCACACGACTGGCTGTTCCCCCGCGTAAAAGCGGTGGTGCATCACGGCGGCGCGGGCACGACGGCTGCCGGGCTGCGCGCCGGTAAGCCGACGGTCATCTGCCCATTCTTCGGCGACCAGCCCTTCTGGGGGCAGCGCGTGTATGAACTCGGCGTCGGCACGCAGCCGATCCCGCAGAAGAGTCTCACGGCTGCCGGACTTGCCGCCGCGATTCGTACTGCCGTCGAGGATACCGACATGTCGCGCCGTGCGGCAGCGCTGGGCGAGAAGATCGCCGCCGAGGATGGCGTGGCGCGGGCGGTCGAAATCATCGAGCAGGTTGCACAGCCCGCCTGACCCGCATCCATCTCCACAACATGCTATATAATTCGGATGCCTGCGTTCCAACGACTATGTCGCAGGCATCTCTATTTTCGCACGCGCCGAATTCCGCGATAATCAAAGAGGATGATGATGCCGGTCGCGCTGCAAGACCTGTGCCTGCCGGAAGGGATGTGCTATGGCTGCGGATCAGCCAACCCCGACGGGCTGCACATCAAAAGCTACTGGTCGGACGATGGTCAGTACGTCGTGGCGGCGTTCCAGCCGGAGCCGAAGTTCACCTCCGGCTTCATGGGTGCGGTCTACGGCGGGCTGATCGCCTCGCTGATCGACTGTCATTCCAACTGGACGGCGATGGCGTTCGGCTACCGCGCCGAGGGGCGCGAGCCGGGCACGCTGCCGCGCATCGTCTCGGTCACCGGGTCGCTGAGCGTCCAGTACCGGAAGCCGACCCCGCTCGACCAGACCATCCACCTGCGGGCGTGGGTCGAAGGCGAAGCCGGGCGCAGGACGCGGGTGATCTGCGAGCTGGGCACGGCGGATACAATCACGGCGACCGGCGATTCGATCTTCGTGCGCGTTGACGAGTCGCGGTATCTTGGAACGGGTTAGCAAAGGGCGATGCCCCTGCACGGGACGCCTGTCGGTTAGAACGGAGTGACGAACGTGGCAAAACTACGAATCAGCCTGGGGCAGATGCAGGTCGTGCTGGGCGACGTGCGCAAAAACACCAACACCGCCGAGGAAATGATCACCGAGGCGGGGCAGCGCGGCTCGCACCTGATCGTGCTGCCCGAACTGTGGTCAACCGGCTACGCGCTCGACCAGTCGCGCGAGCTTGCCAACCAGTTGAACGTCGGCACGTTCGCGCAGATGGCGACGCTGGCGACCCAGAACAAGATCAGCATCGTCGGCTCGGTGCTGGAAAAGCGCGGGCTGGAAGTCGCCAACAGCGGCACGTTCTTCGCGCCCAACGGTCGGCTGATGGGCGTATATCGCAAAGTGCATTTGTTCCGGCTGATGGCGGAAGATCGCTGGCTTCAGCCGGGGTCGGCGCCGCTGCTGATGGATTTGCCCTGGGGCACGACCGGTATGGCGATCTGCTACGACCTGCGCTTCCCGGAGCTGTTCCGGCGCTATGCCGTGCAGGGCGCGAAGGTGATCGTCATCCCCGCCGAATGGCCCATCGAGCGCATCGATCACTGGCGCGCGCTGCTGCAAGCCCGCGCGATTGAAAACCAGTGTTTCATGGTCGCCACCAACTGCGCCGGGGTCAGCGGCGACAAGACCTTCGGCGGTCACTCGATGATCGTCGATCCCTGGGGCAAGATCGTCGTCGAGATCGGCGAGAACCCGATGCTGGTCACGGCGGAGATCGACCTCGACTACGTCGACGTGGTGCGCAACCGCATCTCGGTGTTCGACGACCGCCGCCCAGACGTGTATGGGACATTCTGAAGCAGATCACCGGGTGTTTTTGTAGGGGCGTAACATGTTACACCCTTACGGAGTGGTCAGCCGTCAGCAGTCAGCTAAAAAACCCCTCGATGCCGAGGGGTTTTGTTTTGAGTCGAGATGGCAGACAGCCGGGCGAAATTTGGCGAATTTCCTGGGGGCAGATCGGTGTGTCTGCCCGGTTCGCTGCTCTACACCGCGTCCAGCCTGACCGCCTGGCTCACGTAGTCGCACAGGGCGTCGTGGTTCACGTCGCTCACGCGCTTGAGCCTGACGAAGCGGGCGTGCTTCGCCTTGCCCTTGAGCAGCCCGTGCGTGTCGTTGATCTGGACGCCGCGCACGAACGAGAAGGTGACGTGTTCCTGCGTGGAGTTGATGTACGCGAAAATGTTCCTGCCGATGAAGCAGGGCATGTCGTAGCTGACTGCCTCGGTCGTGCCGGGGGCGCACTCGCGCACCAGCGCTCGCAGCGCCGCCACGATGTCGTGCATTTCCGGCTGGATGCGCGTGCTGACGAACTCGTCTACGGTTATCGTCATCAGGTTGCCTCGCTGGTTTGACAGGTGCTCAATGATAGCTCGAATGTTCTAATTCGGCAACTATTCGGGGCAGGGAAATGAGCGGGATGGATTATCCTGACCTCACTCCGTCTCGCGTGAACCTCCGGTTCACCTGCTCGACTCCCCTCTCCACAACGTGGAGAGGGGAAAGCTAACCGCAGGTTAGCAGGGGTGAGGTAATGCGTTGGGAATCAAAAAACCCCTCTTGATCAGAGGGGCTTTGCGTATCTGCGAAACTAGACGGCGGCGGTCGTGGCTTCGCCTTCGGTCTCCGGGATGAGGATCGCTTCCACGTCCAGCTCGATCTTGATGTCCTTGCCGACCAGCACGCCGCCTGCTTCGATGGCGACGTTCCAGGTCAAGCCCCAGTCCTCACGGTTGATCTTGGTCGACGCCACGAACCCGGCGCGCTTGTCGCCGAACGGGCTGTTGACCAGACCGAGGTATTCTGCGTTCAGCGTGACCGGGCGCTTGACCCCGCGAATCGTCAGGTCGCCGGTGACGCGCGCCTCGTTGTCGGACGTGACTTCCACCTTCGTGCTCTTGAAGGTGATCGTCGGGAACTTGTCCACTTCGAGGAAGTCAGCGCTGCGCAGGTGCTTGTCGCGGTCGGCGACGCCAGAGCTGAGGGTCGTCGTGTCGATGGTCGCCTCGACCGACGATGCCGCCGGGTTTTCGGGATCAAACACCAGCACGCCGGTCGGTGCGGCGAACTGCCCGCGTACCGTCGTCACCATCATGTGCCGTGCCGAGAACGAAACCGTCGTGTGTGCCGGGTCGAATTTCCAGGTTGCCATTGCGCTTATCGCTCCTGATTGATGCCGTTTGTATGAAAACGGACTATAGTCCGATTAATGCGATAAGTCTATCACAGCGTTCGGACAAACGTACATAAGAGCTTCGTTAGAAAACGGACTTGAGTCCGTTTAGTGGATGATCTGGCGCAGCGCGGTGATCAGCCCGTCGCCGATGCGCTCGACATCGTAGCCGCGCACGACGACCTGATAGTGGATGATACGAGGGTCGAGCATCACGAACAGCATGTCCGCCGTGTAATCAATGTCGAGGTCGAGATTCATGCGCACCAGCAGCCCGCGAATGGTCTGCCGCCACCAGCGGTGCGCCGGGTGGTCGAGCGTCACGCCCATCGACGATTCGGCAAACATGAAGCGCCGGTTGCGCTCCACGAACGCGATGGCTTCGCGCAGGAACCATTCCAGATCGGTCTGGGCGTTACCCTGCTGGCGCAGGCGTGCCAGCGTCCGGTTTTGCAGCTCGCGCTGATCTTCGTCGATCAGCACGCGGCACAGGTCGGGCTTGCCGTTGGGAAAGTGGCGGTAGAGCGTCCCCTTGCCCACGCCCGCCGACTCGGCGACATCCGACATGGTGACGGCATCGACGCCATTTTCGTCGAACAGGCGCTGTGCCGTTTCCAGCAGCAGCGCGCGATTTTTCAGCGCATCCGCGCGTGAAGGACGCGGATCGGGGAGGATCAGGTTATCGTCCATGCGATTAGCCGTTACAAGAATATCTGTTTCTACGCTAAAGTATAATCGTTTGGGCTAAAAGATTGTAGGCTGAGACTCTGTGCGTAAACTGCTGATCCTCCTGATTTTACTGGCAACCTCCTGCACGATGGGCGCGCCGACGCCCACCACCACGACCATCGACGGCGACAGCGCGCGGGTCACGCGCGTGATCGACGGCGACACCATCGACGTTCAGATCGACGGCGTCAGCTACCGCGTGCGCTACATCGGCATGAACACGCCCGAAAGCGACGAGGTCTGCTACCAGCAGGCGACCGACGCCAACGCCGCGCTGGTGGGCGGCAAAACCGTGACGCTGGTCAAAGATGTGAGCGAAACCGACGCCTATGGTCGGCTGCTGCGCTACGTCTACGTGGGGAGCGAGTTCGTCAACGCCGACCTCGTGCGCGACGGCTGGGCGGAGAATGCCGAATACCCGCCGGACACCGCTCACGCCGCCGAATTCCGCCAGCTAGAGGCGCAGGCGCGGCAGGCGAACGTCGGCTGTCACCCGACCGGCATTTTCGACGACGGCAGCGACACCCGCTGAGAACACCGCTATACGATAACCCGGAATGGGTCTATAATGGGTCACAAGGGGTTTCTCAATAGTGCCTCGCGTTTAGCTGCCCCGCGTATGGCTCGCACCTGAGCCGGAAGTGAATCACGATATGACCACACCCTCCATTTACAAGACGCCTGCCGGTGAGCAGGCGGTCATGGCGCTCTACGACCGTGCGCTCGACCACTGGCGCGTGCCGTATGAGTCGCTCCACATTCCCACTCGGCATGGCGATACGTTCGTCATCAGCAGCGGCGCATCCGACGCTCCGCCGCTCGTCCTGCTGCATGGGGCGGGCACGAACTCGGCGATCTGGATTGAAGATGTGGCGGCGTACAGTCGTCTGTATCGGGTCTATGCCGTCGACCTGATTGGAGAAGCGGGCAAGAGCGCGCCCAATCGCCCGGCGTGGGACAGCCCGGCTTTCGCCGAGTGGCTGGAGGATGTGTTTGCCGCGCTCCACATCGCGCGGGCGGTGCTGGTCGGCATTTCGCAGGGCGGCTGGACGGCGCTGAAATTCGCCACCGCCCATCCGGAGCGCATCGATAAGCTGGTGCTGCTGACGCCCGGCGGCGTTGTTCCCGATAAACTGTCGTTCCTGCTGCGGGCGATCCCCTTTTCGATGATGGGAAAAGCCGGCAGCCGACGAATGGCGCGCCTCGTCTACGGCAGCCAGCCGATCCCGGCGGGCGTAGAAGAAGTCATGGACGTGGTCACGAGCAATTTCAAGGCGCGCATCGGCACGCTGCCGATTTTCACCGATGAGGAACTGCGCCGCCTGACCATGCCGACGCTCCTGCTGATCGGCGCGGAAGACGCGCTGCGCGATGCGGGGAAAATCAGCGCGCGGCTCGACAGCCTGCTGCCAAATCTCACAGCCGTGACCATTCCACGAGCGGGGCACGCGCTGCTCGACACGACGCCGTACATTCTGCCGTTTCGCAGGGAATTGAACGGAAAATACGTGCGGCAACGATAATCAATCACAGAGACCGCAGAGCGCACAGAGAAAAATCTTTGCCTCCGTTCTTTGCGGTGCCCCTACGCCATTGTGCGGAAGAACTACCGCTTGCGCTCGCCCGCCAGATCGACGGCGTCGAGCAGCTTTTGCAGCCCGGCGACCGGGTCGCCCTCGATGTGCAGGCGCAGCGCCCGCCGTCCCTTGCTTTGCAGCGCTTCGAGGTCGCCCGCCGCCTGCGCCGCCTTCAGCACGCCGAAGGTGAACGGCGCTTCGGGGATCGACAGGTCGAACGGCGCGTCGCAGGTGATCTGGATGAAGATGCCGTTGTTCGCGCCGCCCTTGTGAAGCTGCCCGGTGCTGTGCAGGAAGCGCGGACCAAAGCCGAGCGTCACCGCGCGCCGCGTCACATGGCGCAGGCGGCGGCGGATGTCCTCCAGCTTGGCGTCGACTTCGCCATTCATCGGCAGGTACGCCAGCAGCGCGAAGTAATCGCCCGCCTGGCTGGCGTTCAACTGCGCGGCGATTAACCCGCTCATCGTATTGCGCTCGTACTGGTGCTGGGAGCAGAGGTCGTAGAGCATCCCCGACATCTTGTCGTCGGCGTACAGGCTCACCGTGTCGGAGACGATCAGCGGGTTGGTTCTGGGCAGGCTGCCGTGATCTTTGTAGTAATCGAGCAGGCGGCTGGTATTGTTCTTGCTTTCGGTGACGTTCGGCTCGTCGAATGGGTTGATGTCGAGCATCTTGCCCGTGACCGCTGTCGCGTATTCCCAGCGGAAGAACTCGCCGCCAATCGCGTAGGCGTCGTCCAGCCGCAGCGTCACGCACGGCTGCCCCGCCTGCTGGAGTGTCTTGATACCATTGTCGGACTCGGTGTTGTCGTCGCCGTCGACGCGCAGGTAGACGAACAGCCGGTCGGTCGAATAATCGTGCGGCATCCCAATCGTCGCGCCCACGACCGGCAGCAAGCCCTTGCCTTCCTTGCCCGTGCTTTCGGCGATCAACTGCTCGATCCAGTTGCCGAGCGCCGCAATCGACGGGCTGGTCTGGATCGTCACCTTGTCGTGACCGTCCGCCGCCATCTTCCCCATGATCGCGCCCAGCCAGATGCCGGGGTGGTCGCCAGCGTTGATCGTCGGACCGCAGGCTTCCATCATGCGCTCGGCGCTCGCCCACAGCCGCTCCAGGTCAACGCCGATCAGCGCCGCCGGGACGAGACCGAAATAGCTCAGCGCGCTGTAGCGCCCGCCGATGTCCTCCGGGTTGAGGAAGGTGTCGGCGAAGCCCTTCGTGGTCGCCTCGTGTTCCAGCACGCTGCCGCCGTCGGTGATGGCGATGAACTGCGCGCCGTTGCCGCCGGTTTTCTCGTAGAAATACTTGTAGAACGACCACGTTTCAATCGTCCCGCCCGATTTGCTGGAGACGATGAAGATCGTCCGCTTGATGTCAATCGTATCTTCGATGCGCTTGATGTTGACCGGGTCGGTGCTGTCGAGCATCAGCAGCTTCGGGAAGCCCGCCGCCGAGCCGAACGTCCGGTACAGCACTTCCGGCGCGAGGCTGCTCCCGCCCATGCCCAGCAGCACGACGTAATCGGCGTCGGATTTGCGGTTTTGCAGCGCCAGCAGCCGCTCAAGGTCGATGGTTTTCGAGGTGTCCAGCCAGCCGAGCCGGTTCTTGATCTTGGCGACGATCTGCGGGTGATCCTTCCACAGCGTGCCGTCGCGCTCCCAGATACGGGCGTTGGCGTGGTGCGCGGCGAGGTCTTTGAGCGCCGCCTGCACCGCCGCCGTGTGGACGCCGAGCGCCACTTCCTGCTGCTTGATCACGCCGGTTCTCAGGATGGCGACTTTTGCCGCGACCTCGTCCATCAGCTTCTGGAACGACTCCGAGAACGAGTCCACGCCGTCCACTTGAAGCTGCCGCGTCACGTCCTTCAGGTCGATGCCTACTTCCGCCAGCATGTCCAGCGTCTGCTCGGCTTCTTCCACGCCCTGTTCCAGCGTCTCCGCCACCGTCCCGTGATCCTTGAACAACGCGAGCGTCTCCGGCGGCAGCGTGTTCACGGTGTCCCGCCCGATCAGCATGTCCACGTACATCGTGTCCGGGTATGCCGGGTTCTTCGTCCCGGTCGACGCCCACAGCACCCGCTGCACCTGCGCGCCCGCCGCCCTCAACACCGCGAACCGCTCGCCGTAGAAGATGCCCTTGAAATCCCGGTACGCCACCTTCGCGTTGGCGATGGCGGTCTTGCCCTTCAGCTTGTTGTTGACCGACACGCGCCCCACGTCGCCGCGCGTCTGCGCCGCCCGGATGTTGTTGTCCAGCATCCGGGCGACCATCACGTCGATGCGGCTCAGGAAGAAGCTCGCCACCGACGCGATCCGGCTCACGTCCTGCCCCGCTGCCTGCCGCCGCTCCAGCCCCCGGATGTACGCCTCCGCCACCTCCCGGTAGTTCTCCACCCCGAAGATCAGCGTCACGTTCACGTTCACTCCCGCCGCGATCGCTTCTTCAATCGCCGGGATGCCCGCTTCCGTCGCCGGGATCTTGATCATCACGTTCGGGCGGTCGACCGCCTTGAACAGCCGCAGCGCCTCGCTCTTGGTCGTCGCCGAGTCGTTGGCGATCAAAGGCGACACTTCCAGGCTGACGTATCCGTCGCGCCCGTTCGTCCGGTCGTACACCGGGCGGAACAGGTCGCAGGCGTGCTGGATGTCGTCAATCGCCAGATGCTCGAAGATGGCATACGGCTCAAGGTCGAGCACGTGCTGGATGGCGGCGTCGTAGTCGTCCGAGCCGCCGATGGCTTTCTGAAAGATAGTCGGATTGGAGGTGACGCCGACGACGCCGTCCTGGTCGATGAGGCGCTGAAGCTCGCCGTTTTCGAGGATTTGGCGGCGGATGAAGTCGAACCAGATGCTTTGCCCGAACTGCTGCACATCTACCGGGGGATTACCTGCCACGAGATTGCTCCTTCAAGCTCAACCTGCTTCTAATATATCTGACACGGATTAGCATTATCCCATTACCTGTTTGGCGCGGCGCGATGTTATACTCGAAAGCGCGCGTTTTGTCAAAAGCCTCAAGGAAAAGCCTGAACCGCCAGGACGCCAGAGAAAATCCTGTTTTTGATCTTGGCGTCACCCAGGCCAACCTACTTCCAGGATTATTCCCCGCGCGCCTCAATCGCCTGCATTTTCCCGAAGCGCCGGGCGTGGCGTTCCTCGGTGCTGGGCTGCGCGGCGATGAAGGCGTCTGCGAGTTCTTCCGCCAGCGCCGTACCGACCACGCGCGCCCCGACCGTCAGGATGTTCATGCGGTCGTGCTCGACACCCTGATGGGCGCTGTAATGGTCGTGGCACACGGCGGCGTAAATCCCCTTGACCTTGTTGGCGGCAATCGACGCGCCCACGCCGCTGCCGCACGCCAGAATCCCGCGCTCGGCGCGTCCGTCGCGCACGGCGAGCGCAATCGCCTCGGCGAAATCGGGGTAGTCGCTCGGCACAGTCGGATCATCCGTGCCGAGGTCGAGGATTTCGTGCCCCTGCTTTTTGAGATAGTCGACCAGATGCTGCTTGAGCGGGTATCCGGCGTGGTCGGCTGCCAGCGCGATTTTCATGAGTTGTTCTCTCCTGATCTCTGTCGGATCATGCCATCACGCGCTTCGCGGCGGCGACGACGGCATCGGGGGTCAAGCCGTACTCGGCATACACACGCTGGTACGGCGCGCTCGCCCCGAACCTGTCCACCCCGATGGCGATCCCCTTACTCCCCACCCACTTCTGCCAGCCCAGCGTCACCCCCGCCTCGATGCTCACGCGCGCCTCCACGCCACTCGGCAGCACGCTCTCGCGGTACGCCTCGTCCTGACCCGCGAATACCTCCCAGCACGGCAGCGACACCACCCGCGCCTTCACCCCCTGTTCGGTGAGCATCCGGTGCGCCGCCAGCGCGATGTGCATCTCGCTCCCCGACGCCAGCAGAATGACGTCCGGTGTCCCGCCTTCACCACCCGCCACCACGTAGCCGCCGCGTGCCACGCCTGCCTTCAACGCTTCCGTCGCCTCCAGCACCGGCAGGTTCTGGCGCGTGAACACCAGCACGCACGGCTGCTCGCTCCCCATCGCTGCCCGCCACGCCGCCACCGTCTCGTTGGCGTCCGCCGGGCGCCACACCTGCAAGCCCGGCACCAGCCGCAGCGACATCACCTGCTCCACCGACTGATGCGTCGGTCCATCCTCGCCCAGCCCGATGCTGTCGTGCGTGAACACGTACACCGCCGGCAGCTTCATCAGCGCTCCCAGCCGGATCGTCGGACGCATGTAGTCGCTGAAGGTCAGGAACGTCGCACTGTACGGCTTGATGATCCCCCCGTGCAGCGCCAGCCCGTTGACGATTGCTCCCATCCCGTGCTCGCGCACCCCGAAGCGCACGTTCCGCTCCCCCGGCGCGTGCTCGCCGGTGTTCGCCGCCCCCTTCAGCAGCGTCCGCGTGCTCCCCGCCAGGTCAGCATCGCCCCCGATCATCGTCGGGAGGTGCTTCGCTATCGCGTTGAGCGCCTCGCCCGACGCCACCCGCGTGGCGATCTGCTTCTCCGTCCCGTACACCGGCAGCTCGGCGTCCCAGCCCTCCGCCAGCCTCCCCGCCTGTGCTCTGTCCCATTCCGCCGCCAGCTCGGGATATGCTCCCCGCCACGCCGCCAGTTTCGCTTCCCACCCCGCTTCTTCGCTCGCGCCCCGCTCGACCGCTTCGCGGAAGTGCTCCAGCGCTTCGCCCGGCACGTAGAACGCCTCCTGCGGCCAGCCGTAGAAGTCCTTCACCAGCTTCACTTCTTCCGCTCCCAGCGGCGAGCCGTGCGCCTCGCTGGTGCCGCCCTTGTTCGGGCTGCCGTAGCCGATCACCGTCTTGATCACCACCAGCGTCGGGCGCGCCCGCTCCTCCTTCGCCTCCTCGATGGCTGCGTGGATGGCTTCGACATCGTTGCCGTCTGCCACCTCCAGCGTCTGCCAGCCGTATGCCCGGAAGCGGGCGCCGACATCTTCGCTGAAGGTCAGGCTCGCCATCCCGTCCAGCGTCACGTCGTTGCTGTCGTACAGCCAGATCAGCTTGCCCAGCCCCCAGTGTCCCGCCAGCGACGCCGCCTCCGCCGACACGCCTTCCATCAGGTCGCCGTCGCCCACCAGCGCGTAGGTGTAGTGGTCGACCACCTCGTGTCCCGGTCGGTTGAAGTAGCTGGCGAGGTACGCCTCCGCCAGCGCCATGCCGACCGAGTTGCCCGCCCCCTGTCCCAGCGGTCCGGTGGTGGTCTCGACCCCCGGCGTGACGCCGTATTCGGGATGACCGGGCGTGATGCTCTCCCACTGGCGGAAGTGCTTCAGGTCGTCCAGCGACACGTCGAAGCCGGTGAGGTACAGCAGCGAATACAGCAGCATCGAGCCGTGCCCGGCGCTGAGGACGAAGCGGTCGCGGTTCGCCCAGCCGGGACGGCGCGGGTTGAAGCGCAGGTGACGTGTCCAGAGCGTGTACGCCATCGGGGCAGCGCCCATTGGCAGACCGGGATGCCCGCTGTTGGCTTGCTGCACGGCGTCGATGGACAGCGTCCGAATCGTGTTGATTGCCAGTGTTTGCAGGTCGGTGGTCAAAGTGATTTCTCCTGTTACGTGCGACAAGATGGCGTGATTATACCCACTCGCGCACGGGAGCAGGAGCTATTCACCGGGCTGGCTGAGAATTCGCTGGATTGTGCGACGCTTTGGAGGCACGCATGAAGCAAAAACCGCATCATTATAGAGTGAGACGAATATTTGTCCCACCGGCATTGTTCACGCGGCTTTCATCCAAACATCCTTATTTCTACAGTACAATAGGGCTTGTTCGGAAATTCACAGGGACAGTCGGTGGGCGCGTATTTACTGGTCGCAGCGGGCGTGATTTTCGCGGCGCTGTTCGCCCTGAACAACCTGATCAAGACGATCTTCCGCCGACCTAAAATCGGCTTTTTTGACATCCTGCTGACGTTCATGACGACGCTGGTGCTGCTCGTCGGCTTGATCCTGACGCAGACGCGGGCGAACGCCGACCCGCGCGCCGGGCAGGTGGTGACGGTGGCGGGCGCGGCGCTGGCGGCGTTCAGCCTGCTGATCCTGCTCCTGGAGCTGTTCCGCCCGCAGCGGCTCAAGGGGTCGCGCGGGGTGCTGGGCATGTACGCGGGCTTGCTGCTGATGCTGGCGTCGGTCGGCGTGCCGCTGGCGGCGACCCGCTTCCCCACGCCGACGCCGGTCGCGCAGGCGGTGAGCGCGCCGAGTACCGCTAGCCCGACGGCGCGCGCGACGCAAACGCCGCGCCCGACCGCGACGCCCGCCGCAACCGACACGCCGGAGCCGACCGATACCCCGCGCCCAACCGCCACACCGTCTGCCACACGCCACCACTACAGCACGCGCACGCCGGAGCCGACGCCACGCTGGTCACACCATGCGTCGCCTCGGTGGAGTACAACCTGCGCCTGCGCGCCGCGCCGGATCACGATGCCGAGACGCTGCTGACGATCCCCTACGGATCGACGGTCGAGCTGTATGCCATGGGCGCAGAGACCGAGAACGGCGGGCGCTGGTGGCTGACGACCTACGACGGGCAGCAAGGCTGGGTCGATGGTCAGTTTATGCTGGTCAGCGCCGCCTGCGACCGCCTGCCGGAGCGGGCGCAGTAAAGCCTCTGCTTCTCATACCTTCGCGTGCATCGGCTGGCGGATGATCGTTCTGAGCTTCTCTGGCGCGCTGCGGCGCGGGTCGCCGATGTAGATTTCGTGGTGCTTGCCGCTCAGCGAGTACCCCTGCTGTTCGATGTACTCGTGCAGCCGGGCAATTGTCGGCGCTTCGGCGCTGTACGGACCGATGTGCATGATCTGGGCGGCGAAACCTTCCTCGAACGACGCCAGCCGCAGCCGGTCGAGCGCGGGCAGGTCTTTCTTGGCTTTCGCCTCTGCGACCGCCTGCGCCACGTCTGCTTCGGTGACGACTTCCGGCTGGACGATCATCATCGTCCATTTCCAGTCCGACTTGTCGGCGCTGCCGAACGCCGCCATGTCGTCCATCCACCACAGCCCTTCCAGCGCCATCACCGGATAGTCGATGCCGCGCCGCTTCTTGAATGCGAACTTGAGCGTGTAGCTGGTCGTGTACAGGGCTTCGAGCGCGTCCCGGTACGCCTGCGCCGTGTTCGGGTCGCCTTCGCCGTCGATCATCAGGAACGGGAGCGGCGGCATGGTCACGGTTTCCGGCTGCTTCGCCGACGGCTTGTAGAGATATTTCAACTGTTGCTTGAGGTCGATGGTGATCATTGCTGCGCTCCTTTGCCTCAATCATCCTGATTTCAGGATAGCCACCAATTCCTGACATCCTGTGTCAGTGATCGGCTATATCCGCATAATTTGAGCAATTTTGCACAAACTCACCGCCGGGTTTTTGTCAGGGGTGAACAGTTGGCGAATCACGGGCAGGCTCTATACAATAGTGGCGGCATTACGACCGCGTCATATTTGTTGGAAACTGATAAATCAGGGCAAGCGTATGGCAGTTAAGCCAGCCGCAGCATCTTCCGCACCCAATTTCGCCGGTCTGCGCACGGCAGCGCTTTCGGTGCTGCTGGTGATCGTCGCGCTGCTGGTGTGGGAAGGCGCGAAATCGTTCGCCGCCGCCAACAATTACGCGCTCAACCTCGGCGGCGTCAGCGTCGACCTGACGCTGCTCAACGACACCCAGCTTCCGCACCTGAGCGACATCGCCCGCGCCTTCACCGAACCGGCGCAGCGCAACGGCGCGCCGCTCTACCAGATGCTCCTGCAAAACGGGCTGTACACCTTCCTGGCGGCGCTGCGCGGTTTCCTGATCGGCGGCGTGATCGGCTTCGCGCTGGCGATCATCTTCGCCCATTCGTCGCTGCTCCAGCGCGGGCTGCTGCCGTTCGTCGTCGCCTCGCAGACTGTGCCGATCCTCGCCGTCGCGCCGATGGTCGTCATCTGGATGAGCCGTATCGGGGCGGTCGACTGGTCGGTGCCGATGATCGCCGCTTACCTGACCTTCTTCCCGGTGGTGATCTACACGCTGCGCGGCTTGACTTCCGTGCCGCAAACGTCGCTCGAACTGATGCAGACCTATGCCGCGTCCAACCGCGAAATCCTGTTCAAGCTGCGGCTGCCCAACGCCCTGCCGCAGATTTTCATCGCGCTCAAGATTTCGGCGACGGCGAGCGTCGTCGGGGCGATCATCGGCGAGCTGCCATCGGGCATTCAGGACGGCTTGGGCATCGCCATCCTGAACTTCTCGCGCTACTACAACCAGTCGCCGCCGCGCCTGTTCGCCACGATTGCGGCGTCGGGCTTGCTCGGCATCTTCTTTTTCTGCGTAATCGCCATCATCGAGCGGCTGGTCGTGCGCTGGCGTGTGGACGAAAGTACATAGCGGGTTGTGTTGTCCGTAGGGGCGCAGCATCCTGCGCCCCTACAAATCCAAAAGGGAATTTTGCGGTGTCCTCAATCATCTCCGTCAAGAACATGTCGAAAACCTTCCGCGCGGCGGACGGCTCGCTGGTACACGCGCTGGAGGGCATCAACCTTGAGGTCGAAAAGGGCGAGTTCATCTCGCTGATCGGTCCGTCGGGCTGCGGCAAAAGCACGCTGCTGCGCATCATCGCCGACCTGATCCCGTCGTCGAACGGGGCGGTGACGGTCAACGACAAGCCGGCGGCGCAGGCGCGCAAGGATCAGGATTACGGCTTCGTCTTTCAAAGCCCGACGCTCTACGACTGGCGCACCGTGATCAAAAACGTCCAGCTTCCGCTGGAGATCATGAAGTATCCCAAAGACAAAAGCACCGAGCGCGCCCGCGCCATGCTCCGGCTGGTCGAATTGGGCGAGTTCGAGAACAAGTATCCCTGGCAGCTATCCGGCGGGATGCAGCAGCGCGTGAGCATCGCCCGCGCGCTGTCGTTCGAGCCGGGCATCCTGCTCATGGACGAGCCGTTCGGCGCGCTCGACGAGATGACGCGCGAGCGCATGAACAACGAGCTGCTGCGCATCTGGGGCGCTATCCCGGACATGACCGTGATCTTCGTCACCCACAGCATCAGCGAAGCCGTCTACCTGTCGTCGCGCGTGGTGGTCATGTCGCCGCGACCGGGGCGTATCGCCGACGTGATCGACATCGACCTGCCGCGCCCGCGCGGTTCCGAAACCCGCGACCTGGACGCCTTCTTCCATCTGTCGAACCGGGTGCGTCATGCGCTGCGCGCGGGCGTTTCCGGGGCGGAAGTGGGAATCGAATGAGCGATACCCTCAAGCTCTCGCAGCATCAAGCCAGCGATGCCGAAGCGATCTCCGAGGCGATTTACGCCGAAGCCGCCGACAAGATGTTCGACAATCGCACGCTGGGGCGCGACATGCTGGCGCTGGCGGCGATCTTCTTCGTGATCGTCACCTATCACATCCAGAACCCGCTGCTCAAGGAAGGGACTCAGTTCGGCAGCGCCTTCCGCAACGCCTCGCTCGGCGCGGCGATGACGCTGGGGCTGGCGCTGTGCGCCGCGTCGCTGGTGCGGGTGCATTGGCGCAAGCTGAACCCCATTCAATTGGGGGCTGCAATCGTCCTCGGTGCGTATACGCTGTTTATGGTGCTGGCGATCTGGTTGGGCTTCAATCTGGCGGGCGCGCTGACGGGCGTGCCGCAGGAACTGTTCACGCAGCGCATGAACGCCGATACGCCAACGGCGCTGCTCGAAGGAGCGCTTACGCTGCCGACCACGCTGGAATATCTGGCGCTGCTGGGCGTAGTCATCCTGTGGGAACCCTGGGCGCGCGGCGCGGTCTACCGGCGTGGGCTGCGGCGCCAGGGCGCGGCGCTGCTGGTGGGCGTGCTGGTGCTGGTGCTGTGGGAAGTGCTGATCGAGGTGCTGCGCATTCAGGAATTCCTGCTGCCCAAGCCGAGCGTGATCGGCGGTGCGCTGCTCGACGGCTACCCCCGGCTGATCTCCGCCGGATGGATGACGTTCCAGAACGCGTTCTGGGGCTACGTCATCGGCTGCGGGGCGGGCATTTTGACCGGGATCGTCTCGTCGCGCTTCACCAGCTTCAGCAAGGCGCTCCTGCCGGTGTCGATTGCCGTCAACGCTGTGCCGATCCTGGCGCTGGCGCCGATCTTCAACAACTGGTTCGGCTTGCTCTCGCCGACCAGCAAGATCGCCATCGTCGCCGTGTCGGGCTATTTCCCGTCGATGATCAGCACGGTGCGCGGCTTGACTTCGGTCGATCCGCTGTCGCTGGAGCTGATGAAATCCTACGCGGCGACGCAGTCCGAGATCTTCCGCAAGCTGCGCCTGCCGAGCGCGCTGCCGTACATCTTTTCGGCGCTCAAGGTCGGCACGACGCTGGCGATGATCGCCGCGATTGTCAGCGAATACTTCGGCGGCACGACGGCGGGCTTGGGCTTCCGTATCCGCGACGACGCCGGGCTGTTCAAGTACCCCGATGCGTGGTCGGCGATCTTCATCGCCGCGCTGTACGGGATCATCTTTTACATGGTGGTTTCTGCCGTGGAACGGGCGCTGATGTCGTGGCACATCTCGTTCCGCGAGAAATGATCGGCAACAAAGTGCCGGGTACTGAGTGCCGAGTACTGGGTAAAAGCGACTTCCAGCCAGCCTGTTCGTCTTTCACTCAGCACTCAGTACTCAGCACTCGGTACTTAGAGCTTAACTATCGTTCTTGTTGAGGAGGCTGTATGCGTAAGGTCATGTTGTTTGCGATTGCTCTACTGCTCCTGGCGCTGGTTCCGATGGCGGGAGCGCAGGACCTCACCCCGGTGAGCGTCGTGCTCAAGTGGGTCCCTCAGGCGCAGTTCGCCGGCTACTACGCGGCGGCGGCGCTGGGCTACTATGAGGCAGAGGGGCTGGATGTGACCATTGTCGCGGCGGGCACGGACATCAACCCGCAGCAGTTGGTCGCCTCCGGCGACGCGCAGTTCGGGATCGACTGGATGGGCAACCTGCTGGCGACGCGCGAGTCCGGGCAGGACGTGGTTAGCATCGCCCAGGTGTTCCAGCGCTCCGGGATGCGCCAGATCACCTGGAAAGACAGCGGGCTGACCAGCTTCGATCAACTCGGTGGCAAGGTCGTCGGCGTGTGGTGCTGCGGCAACCAGTTCCCCACCTTCGCCGCGCTCACCAAAGCCGGCATCGACCCGGAAAACCCCGATGACGTGACCATCGCCCAGCAGAATTTCAATATGGACGCCTTCCTCAGCCACGAGATCGACGCCGCCTCCGCCATGACCTACAACGAAATGGCGCAGGTCTTCGAGACGGTCGGAGCCGACGGCACGTTCCCGGTCTACACGATGGACGACGTGAACGTGCTCGACTTCAACGAGGACGGCACGGCGATGCTCGAAGACCTGATCTTCGCCAATGCTGGCTGGCTGGCGGGCGAGGGCAATGAGGAAACCGCCATCAAGTTCCTGCGCGCCTCGTTCCAGGGCTGGATTGCCTGCCGTGACAACCCTGCTGACTGCGTGGGCTACGTCCTCGAAGCCGGTCCGACGCTCGGCGCAGGGCATCAGACGTGGCAGATGAACGAAATCAACAAGCTGATCTGGCCGTCGCCCAACGGTATCGGCATCACCGACGCCGACGCTTTCGCCACCACCGCCCAGATCGCGCTCGACTACGGCGTGATCACCGCCGCCGCTGAAGGCGATGGCGTCAGCTACCGTAACGATCTGGCGCAGGCGGCGCTCGACAGCCTGCAAGCCGATATGTCCGATCTCGACGTGATGGGCGCGGACTACGCCGCGCCGACGGTCGAAATCACCGCCAACGGCGAGTAAGCCAGTCCGTAGAGAAATGTTTCGTCGGGGCGCAGCACGCTGCGCCCTTTTTGATTTCTTGGCGTTCCTGGCGTCTTGGCGGTTTAATAAGATGAAAACCCTGACGAGGCGATCATCATGCCAAAAAAATCTGACGACCTGCTCAAGGAGATCATCCAGCGGCGGCGCGCCCATCAGGTCGAGCAGCAGACCGACCCGATGGCGCACATCCTCGATGACCTGAACGTCATGGATATGCTCGACTCGATCCGCATCCGCGCGCCGCTGTGCTACGGTCCCAAGGTGATCCGCAGCACCGCGCCGAGCATGGGCGTGGTCGTGTGGCAGCATCCGCCCGGCTATACCGGCTACAAGATGCTGCGGCTGGTCGGCGTCTGGCTGTCGCCGCGCGACAACAGGTGGTGATCGCCGTCGGCATGAAGCTGCTGGCGTTCGCCGCCCCGTTCTACGACGCCGACGCCTATCACAAGCTGATCCGCAAAAACTACGATCTCTACTACCGCGACGACAACAAGCCGCCCGCTCAGCCGAGCTACCGCGTGCCCTACGACGCCGAGCAGCGGCTGGAGCTGCGCGCGATGATCTCCCACGAAGTGGCGAAGTGCCTTTTATAGTGCTGACTGCCGTGTAGGGACACAGCGCCGCTGTGCCCGATTTTTGCCTGCAGAGCGACAGGAAAACTCGTGTTCGGATTGATTGGCAAGCTGAAGGCGCAGCCGGGGCAGCGCGACGCGCTGGTGGATTATCTCCTGCGGGCGGCGGAACTCGTGCCGGAGATCGACGGCTGCTATCTGTACGTGATCAACAAGGCGGTTGACGACCCCGACACCATCTGGATCACCGAAGCCTGGCGCAGCCGCGCGGATCATCAGGCGTCGCTCGGCAGCGAAGCGGTGCGGGCGATCATCACGGCGGCGCGCCCGCTGATCGCCGAAGCGGGCGGCGGGTTCGAAGTCATCCCGGTCGGCGGCAAAGGGCTGCCCAAATCCGGCTGAAATACACGGGGTCGCTTACGGGTCTTCGTCCAGCAGCGCGTCGAACAGGTCGGCGGCGTCATCCTCGTCGTGGTGAACGTCGCGGCGCTGCCGCGTGCCCAGCCGGGGCGTGTCGACGCGAGGAGTCGATGTGGCGCTGAGCGCCGTCGCACCGTCAGCGGGCGGCGCTTGCGGCGGCTGAACAGGCGCCGCGCCATGCCGCGCCAGCGCGGTGTCGAAATCCTGCGCGCGGGCGATGGCGCGCAGGTCGGGCACGGACGGCGGAGGCGACGATTGGATGTTGTTATCGGCGTCGCGGGCGAGCAGCGAGAAAAAGCCGAGCAGCCGGTGTCCGGTCGCGCGGAACAGCGTCAGCCCCACGAACACGAACAGCCCGGCGCACACCAGCGCCAGCCCGACCATCCCCAGGATCACCAGCGTATTGTCCTGCATCCCGTCCACTCCGCACGCGCCGACCGACCGATTTCCATTCTACCACCGTTCGAATTTCAGACACTTTGTATCATAAGTCATATACAAATTGGTGAGACATGGTCTACCATAACGCCTCTCATTCGTAGATAATGATGGAACGTGTGCTTCTCGGACTTCGGACTCAGGACAGACATCGCTCATGCGGACTTTCGTATCACAGACCGTTCAGAATATGCGACCCTCCGGCATCCGCCGGTATTTTGACATCGCCGCGACGATGCAGGACGTGATCACGCTTGGCATCGGCGAGCCGAACTTCGTCACCCCGGCTCATATCATGGAAAAGGGCATCGACTCGATGCACCAGGGGATGACGGGCTACACCTCGAACTCGGGCACGATTGAGCTGCGCAAGGCGATCTCGTGCTATATCCAGCGGTTGTACGATCTGTACTACGACCCTGAGGATCAGATTCTGGTGACGGTCGGCGTCAGCGAGGCGCTGTTCCTGTCGCTCAAGGCGATCCTCGATCCGGGTGACGAGGTGCTGGTGGTGCAGCCGTGCTTCGTCGCCAACGGCGCGGCGGTCGAAATGGCGGGCGGCGTCCCGGTGTACGTCGACGCCTACGTCGAGAACGAGTTTCAGGTGACGGGCGCAGACCTCGAAGCCGCCGTCACGCCGCGCACCAAAGCCATCCTGATCAGCTACCCGAATAACCCGACCGGCGCGATCCTCACCCGCGACCACATGCTCGAAATCGCCGCCGTCGCCCAGAAACACGACCTGCTGGTGATCTCCGACGAGATTTACGAGCGGCTGGTCTACAACGACGTCGAGCACGTCGCGTTTGCGGCGCTGCCCGGCATGTACGAGCGTACCATCGTCCTCAGCGGCATGAGCAAGTCGTTTGCCATGACCGGCTGGCGCATCGGCTACGCCACCGCCCCGCGCGAGCTGATGAACGCCATGCGCAAGCTGCACCAGTACCTGATCATGTCCGCGCCGACGATGGGGCAGGTCGCCGCGCTCGAAGCGCTGTGCAACGGCGAAGCCGACGTAGAGGCGATGCGCAGCGAGTATGACCGCCGCCGTCGCCTGATCGTGGGCGGCTTCAACGACATCGGCATGACCTGTTTCGAGCCGCGCGGCGCGTTCTACGCTTTCCCCAGCATCCAGCTCAGCGGCATGAGCGACGAGACCTTCTGCGAGACGCTGCTGCACGAGGAGCAGGTCGCCGTCGTGCCCGGCAGCGCCTTCGGCGCGAGCGGCGCGGGTTTCGTGCGCGCCAGCTACACCAACACCTACGAAAACATCGAGATCGCCCTCGAACGGATGCAGCGCTTCATGCGTCGGCACGGGTAGAGGTTCACCAAGCTTAATGGATGTTTTGTCGGGGCGTTCAATTGAACGCCCCGACTTTTATCTGAGCATCACAACGTCTCCACGCACAACCCCAGCCGGACGATACACGACGCAAAGCCGAATATACGTTTTGCGTCTTTCTTTTATTCTTTTCATTTTTGCGGTAAGGTTGATGTTTCGCGCGTCGTTCTGACCGGGACGGCGCGTGTGACAGAATATGTCACAACTAGCTGAATTTTACGCTCGCGGCGCGCTGGTTCTCGCGGCGAATTGATTATAACAACACTGTAAGGTGACGAAGGCGGGATATGGCGTTATTTTTGAGTACGAAAGACAATGGTTTTCTTAACCGTCAAGAAACTAGCACTTAGCGAGTTTGTTGGGGGCTGTTACACTGATTTGTTGTCGTCACTCATGAAGGCGGCATTGCATGGATAATCCGCGCGCGTCGATTCTGATCGCGCAGGGGGATCGTGAACTGGCGCTGGCGCCGCTCCTCGACCGCGAGGGGTATCGGGTACAGGAAACCCACGACGCCCGCCCGTTCCTCATCGAATACAGTCGTATGAAGCCCGATCTGGTCGTGCTGGATGGCGACCTGCCGGGTGGTGATGCCTACATGCTCTGCGCCCGCCTCAACGAAGGCGAGGGCATCACGATCCTGATGCTTGTCCCCGACCACGAAGAAAGCATCGACCGCGCGTTCCGCATGGGCGCGACCGATGTGCTGATCAAGCCGGTCAATCCGACCATCTTCTGCAACCGCGTCCGCGCCTTCGTGCAGGCGCATCACTATCAGGCGCAGGCGCGCGCTTACGACCGCCGCTGGCAGCAGACCTTCGAGCGCAACCGCGCCATCCAGTTGATCGTCAACCCGCAGAACGGGCAGATCGTCGACGCCAACCCCGCCGCCTGCTCGTTCTACGGCTACACGCGCGACGAATTCCAGGGCAAGCTGATCGTCGACCTCGACGTGCCGACCGGCAACAATATCGTCGAGACGACGCTGTTCAACTTCCGCCACCGCACCGCGTCCGGGCAGCTCCGCGACGTGAAAATCTTCTCCAGCCCGATTGACTACGGCGGCAAGACGCTGCTGTTTCTGGTGATCTGCGACATCTCGAAGTCGTCCGGGCGCGACGTGACCCCGCCCGCGCTCGCCGAAGCCCTGCGCAATACCTCGGCGGCGCTGTGCGATTCGGTCGATCAGGGCGAGATGCTCGACCGCATCCTCGAACAGGTCAGCCTGGTCGTGCCGGGCGATTCGTGCAACATCATGCTGATCGAGGATGGTGTCGCCCACGTCGTGCGTTCGCGCGGCTACTCGGCGAGCGGCAGGCAGGCGGTCATCGACCGGCTGCGCATGGACGTGAGCACTACGCCCTCGCTGCGCTGGATGATCGAGAACGACCACGCGCTCGCCATTGCCAACACCGACTTTTACGACGGCTGGGTGCGCTACGACGCGACCGAAAGCTGGCTGAAATCCTACGTCGCCGCCCCGATCCGCCTCGACAATCAGGTGATCGGCTTCCTGAGCATCGACAGCAGCAAGCCGAACCGCTTCAACGACGCCGACGCCGAGAATTTGCAGGTGTTCGCGGATCAGGCGGCGGTTGCCATTCGCAACGCGGCGCTGTTCCAGCAGGTCAGCCTCCAGTCGAACGACCTCCAGCGGCACGTCCACGAGCGCACCACCGAATTGGAATACGAGCGCAGCCAGATGCGCGCCATCATCGACGCCATGACCGAAGGCGTCGCCTACACCGAGTACATCGACGGCGAGTATCACACCCACTACATCAACCAGGCGCTGGAAGTGATCGCCGGATACTCGCCTGACGACTGGAACCGCCACTCGCTCAACCTGTTACGCCCGAAGGGCATGACCGACGAAGCCTTCGGGCGCATGTTGAACGGAGCCAATTACGAGCTGCGCAGCCGGGGCTTCTGGCGTCATGACTTGCCGCTGACGCGCAAGGACGGCACCGAGTTCGACGCGCTGACCATCACCTCGCTGGTCGAAGGCAAAGACCCGGAGGTGGTCGGGCTGGTCACGGTTATCCGCGACGTGAGCAAGGAAAAGCTGCTGCAAAAGCAGCAGGAGCAGTTCGTCTCTTACGCCTCGCACGAGCTGCGCACGCCCATCACCAACCTGAAAACGCGCCTGTACCTGCTGCGCAACCAGCCGGAGCGCCTGGACGAGCATCTGAGCGTGCTGGATTACGTCACCGACCGCATGAAGCGGCTGGTCGAGGATTTGCTCGATATTTCGCGCTTCGAGCGCGGCGTCATCCAGCTCAATTTCCGCGACGTGGTGCTTCAGGACGTGATCAGCAAGCTGGTGCGCGTGCAGCAGCCCGAAGCCGAGCATAAGCGGCTGCTGCTGCGCTGCGAGCTGCCTGACGAGCCGATCCACGTCGACGCCGACCCGGATCGGCTGGCGCAGGTGATCACCAATCTGGTGATCAACGCCATCAACTACACCGCGCCCGGCGGGCGCATCACGACCCGGCTGTCGCACTTCCGCGACGTAACCGGCGATCTGGCGCTGGTCGAGGTCGAGGACACTGGCGTCGGCATCACCGAAGAACACCTGCCCCACATCTTCCAGCCGTTCTATCGCATCCCCAGCGAAGTTGAAGGGTCAGGGCTGGGCTTGAGCATCAGCAAGGAGATCATCGAGCTGCACGGCGGCGAAATCGACGTTGCCAGCCAGTTCGGGGTCGGCACGACCTTCTGCTTCTGGCTTCCGATGGTCAACGTACCGAGTAAAGTCCGTGTCAATGGAGCGCGCTGAAGCTTTTCTGCGCGCCGGAGAGCTGGACGAAGCTCTCGCCGCGCTGGACGAACAGCTTCAGGCGCAGCCCGATGATGCCGCCGCGCAGCGTTTGCGTATCGACGTGCTGATCCGGCTGCCGGGGCGCGCGCAGGACGCGCTCGTCGCGCTCAACGCCCTGCCCGATTTGACCGGGGACGATTACGTCGCCCGCTACGGCGCGCTGCTGCCGCTCGGCTTGCCCGGCGTCGACGATGCGATTCTGGAGGGCTATACGCGCTTTCCGGGGCAGCCCGCCCTCGCCGACCTCGTCCTGACGATCCTGCAGCGGCGCGGCGCGAGCGATCAGGCGCTGGCGCTGCTCGCCGACCTGCCCAAGACGGCTCACTGGCTGTCGTGGAGCGGGACATTCTACGCGCTCAAGGGCGATGACCGCGTGGCGGCGGAGCATTTCTGCTCGGCGCTCGACCAGCTTGAGGATGTGACCGATCCGCTGCTGAAGCTCCAGCGGGCGGCGCTGCTGCTCAGGCGCGCCGACGCCTACCGCCGCCTGAAACAGTACGCCGACGCCGACGCCGACTATCTGGCTGCCGAGGCGATCATCCCCGACGACCCGATGATCCCGTTCAACCGGGGCTTGCTGATCTTCGAGCAGGGCAATCTGCGCCGGGCGCTGCCGCTGTGCCGCGACGCGCTCGACCACGCGCCCGACGCCCTGCGCGACCACATGCGCCACGTCCTGCTCGACGGCACGCGCTACCGGACGCTGGCGCAGGCGCTGCTCGGCTAGAGCGCCCGCTCGAATCAGGCTCGACTTATGGCAGCCGGCGTCTGCTGTTCGCGCCGCCCAAGCTGGAAGAGTTTTCGCGCAACCAGTGGATACCAGATCAACTGAACCGTGCCGCCAATTGCCAGCAGCGGCATACCCACCGCTAACGCGCTGTCGGCGTTGACGAGCGGCATGACCAACAGGAAGACGACGGCATGGGCGAGATCGAGACCATGCCCCACAATTCCCAGATACGCAATCCCCTTGCCGAAGATGCTGCTCCGCATCATCAGCACCGAGAGGATCACCAGAGCGAGTTCAACGAAGAAGGCGCTCATCAGGAATCCCGTACTCCACGTGCTGGTCGCTGTCGCCAGCATCGACTGCGCGGCGGTCATGATCTCAGCCCGCTGTAGCTCGGTCGCGGCAGCCACGTATTGATCGCTCAGGTAAACCAGAGAATAGCTCGTGTTGGTTGCAAATCCTCCCGCGATGCTGCCGATTGCGAACACGGCCGCAAGGATCGAATAGGCGGCATTGACTCGCCTTAGGACAGCGCAGAGGGCGATTATGACTGGCACTAACAGCGCCAGTCCGAAAAGGTCTGAGAAGAAGAGCTGAATCAGCCCTGTAATCCGATGGTTCTGAAGCAGCGAAAACCAATCATTCGCGGCGACCGGCGGCGAACCGGCGAAGGCAAGGACGACGATGTCGCTCAGGAATAAGACGGCAGCAACCAGGGCAGCTACCCCGGCGACGCGGTAGAGACTCGCCCAGGATGCGTCTCCCGTTCCAATATCTGGATTATCAATGCGCATGGTTCTAACCCGCGCGGTCATTTCAATCTCCCTTCTCACATGGGATGATGGGACTCATCAATTTGCCCAACGGCATAAGTGACAAGATGTGGGGCAAAGCGCTGCCCCACTCCTCTTTGCCAATTCAGTTCAGTACGAGTGGCTGAATTCCTGCCGACGGCGCGAGAAATATCGCCACGCTGTCACCACTGCCGAGATCGGGCAAAAGACAATTTGCAGGATGATGACAATCTTGCCGATGTCGTCCGAGAACCACGCCAGGATGGAGCGGATGCCTTCGGGCAGCGTATCGCCGAGATGCGCGAAGCTGAATGGGAATACCGACAGCAGGTAGACCGCGCCGAGCGCCAGAAACAGGCTGGTGATGATCTCGAACGGGCGCGCAGAATTGCGATTTCCCGTCCATACGCGCACGGCGGGCGCGATCAATCCGGCGATCATGGGACCGAAGAACCAGAACGCCTCCAGCGAGCCGAATTTTTCCGTGAAGAAGCCCGAATTTACCTGCTGGTGAAAGGCGAAGAAGCTGATCATTCCGATCATGGCGAGCATGACGATTGCTTCCACCACGCGCTGCGCTATCGTGAGCCGATCCTTATCGTGCGTGTCCATCTATCCCCCTTGTTCGTTGCGCGGCGGTATTGCCAGCCGCTTTGATCTGCATTACGAAGCTCAAGGGGATTCGGTTGCGCGATATTTCACAAAGTTGGCAATTTGCCAACGGCGATTCAGCCTGCCACGCTCAGTGAGTGAGCCGCAGCCCGGCGCTGCCACAGCCATAACCCGATCAGTATGATCAGGCTGACCGCCAGCACCAGCAGCGACGAATCGACGCCCGGCGCGGCGACCAGCGGCGTGGGGCGGTTGCCGAGCGCGTGAACGCCTATCGACAGGAAGATATTCCCGGTGACCAGATAGAACAGCGCGAAGAAAATGCCGAGCATCATCACGCGCGGCGCGTTCGCCAGAATGTCCTGCCCGTTGGCGATCCACGATGGCAGGTGGATCAGCGCGAACAAAAGCTGCGAGATTAGCAGCGCGGCGATCACCCGCAGCCAGCGCTGGCGAATATTCAGGCGCAGGTATGCCTGCGGCAGCATGAAGCCCCGGTAGCCGATTTCCTCAAACAGGGCGTTGCCGAACACCTGCCTGATCAACGCGCCCAGCACCGGCGCGACGCCGAACTGCGTCCAGGTCGCGTCGAGCGTGATCGGCAGCCCGTTCGCGGCGGCGATCAACATCAGCACGCCCTGAACGATCAGCCAGATGACGACCGTCAGCAGCGCGGCGCGTGGCAGCCCCGACCAAATCAAGCCGAAGTCGGGCGGGCACAGCTTGCCCCACGCCATCAGCACGCCGCCGACCAGAATTACCAGCATCAGCACGTTGGCTTGCAGCGTGGCGTTGATCAAGCCCGACGTGGCGATGGTGAGCGGATCGTACAGGCTCGACTGGAACAGCACCAGATTGTTGAGGGCGTTCAGGACGACGTGCAGGATGAAGAAGGCGATGATGACGATCAGGGCGGCGGGGCGGATGCGGTCGAAGTGGGGCATAATCGTTCCCAATCGGCTCAGTGGACGGCGGAATTATACCGGGCGGGCGGCAATTTATGCTAAAATCCTGCTTCAGCTTTGCCGGTGTAGATCAGGATGCCTCATGAGCGAACCGAAACAAGTTTCGGACTGGACGCCGATTGTCGGCTTGGAAATTCATGCCGAACTGATGACGAAGAGCAAGATGTTCAGCGCCTGCCCGGTCGTGGACAGCGTGACCGCCGCGCCCAACACCGCCGTCGATGCCGTGTCGATGGGGCTGCCCGGTACGCTGCCGGTCATCAACCAGACGGCGGTCGAGATGGCGATGATGGTCGGCTTGGCGCTCCACTGCGAAATCCCGCCCGTCAACCAGTTCGCCCGCAAGAGCTACTTCTACCCCGACCTGCCCAAAGGCTACCAGATCAGCCAGTACGACCGCCCGATCTGCGTCAACGGCTATCTCGACGTGGAACTGAGCGACGGCACGACCGAGTGCATCCGCGTGCGCCGCGCCCATCTCGAAGAAGATACCGGCAAGTCGATCCACGCTGGCAGCGCCAGCCTGATCGACCTCAACCGCGCGGGCGTCCCGCTGCTGGAAATCGTGACCGAGCCGGACATCCACAGCGCCGAAGCCGCCGAAGCCTTCGCCCGCAAGCTGCGCGCCATTTTGCAGTACCTCGGCGTCAACAACGGCGACATGTCCAAAGGCGTGATGCGCGTCGAGCCGAATATCAGCGTCAAGCCATAAGGACGACACCGGCTATCGCACGCGCACCGAAGTCAAGAACCTGAACAGCATTCGCAGCCTGTACCGCTCGATTGAGTACGAAGTCGAGCGCCAGATCAAGGCGTGGGAGACCAACGCCGGCGTCCGTCAGGCGACGATGGGCTGGGACGAGGTCAAGCAGCGCACGGTCGTCCAGCGCTACAAAGGCGCAGACGAGTACCGCTATTTCCCGAACCCGACCCTGCCGATCCTCGAAATGAGCCGCGAGTGGGTCGAAGCCGTGCGCGGCCGTCTGCCGGGCTGCCCGACGCCAAGCGCGACCGCTTCACCAGCCTGGGGCTGAGCGCCTATGACGCTTCGGTGCTGGTGGCGGATCAAGCCGTCGCGCATTTCTACGAGGGCGTGCTGGCGGCGGGGGCAATCCCAAGTCGGCGGCGAACTGGATCGTCGGCAACCTGTTCAGCCTGACCAACCGCGACGGCGTCGAGCGCGAAAATGTCGGCGAGCGCGTGTCGGCGGCGAACATGGGCGAGCTGGTGGTCATGGTCGACGACGGCGCGGTCAATAAGGCGACCGGCGTCGAAATCCTCGCCGAAATGTGGGAAACGGGGCGCGACCCCGCCAGCATCGTCGCGGCGAAGGGTTTGGCGCAGATTTCGGACGTCAGCGGTCGAAGCGGCGGTCGCCAAAGTCCTCGCCGACAATGAGTCGTGGGTGCGGGATTACCTCGGCGGCAAAGATAAGCTGTTCGGTCCGCTGATGGGCAAGGCGATGGCGGAATTGAAGGGCAAGGGCAACCCGGCGGTCGTCAAAGACGTGCTGGCGAAGCTGCTCGAAACGCGGCGCGGGTGATCCCCGGAACGGGAGCTGTGTATACCGAGGATGGGCTTTTGCAGGGGCACGACATGTCGCGCCCAACATATCTCCTGTCCGAAATTTGCGTTAGAAATTATGTTCTGTATTTTCCCATATTGTGTGGTATAATTCAGGACGCAACACAGCAAGGAATCCTACGAGAATAGACTGACACGAAGGGGACGGCAATGGCGGGTTATCAGCAGGTCATCATAGTGGGGAATCTGGGGCGCGACCCCGAACTGCGCTATTTGCAGTCGGGCGTGCCGGTCTGCAATTTCACGGTCGCCGTCAATCAGGTGACCGGGAATGCCGAAAACCGCACCGAAAAGACGGTCTGGTTCCGCGTCGCCGCATGGCGCGAGCTGGGCGAGCGCTGCTCCCAGTTTCTCGCCAAGGGGCGGCAGGTGATGGTGATCGGCACGGTGGATGCCCGCGCCTACACCGATAACAGCGGGCAGCCGCAGGCGACGCTGGAGTTGACGGCGCGCGACGTGCGCTTCCTCGGCTCGCGCGAGGACGGCGGCGGGCAGGGTGGTCAGGGCGGCTACGACGACTACGGCGCCGCGCCAAGCAGCGGGAATGTCGACGACATCCCGTTCTAAGGCGGCGCGCGGGTTTCAAGGAGTGGGCAGCAGGATTGCTCACTCCTTTTTTTGATGCAAATAATTGACATATCACGTAATTTCACTAAAATAGATGATATATCATTTATATGGAGGGATCACCATGAACATCCACCTGATTTCCACCGGGCAAGTCAAAATCACCCAGAACTGGCGTGTCGGCAAAGGCAGCGGCGCGATGCGGCTGGTCAATACTCTGCTCGACCGTCAGTTCTCCGACTGGCTGCCGATCTACTGCACCGTCATCGAGCATCCTGAAGGGCTGATCGTCGTCGATACCGGCATCCCATCGGATGCCAACGCGCCCATCTATTTCCCGCCGCACATGCGGCTGGTGCAGCGCGCCGCCCCGTTCGACATCTCGCCGGAGCAGGAGATCGGCGCGCAGATGCGGGTGCGCGGGCTGAATCCTGCCGACGTGCGCTGGGTCGTCCTCACCCATCTGCATCAGGATCACGACGGCGGGCTGAAGCACTTCCCTAACGCCGAATTTCTGGTCTCGCGCCAAGAATGGGCGGCGGGTCAGGGGCTTGGCGGGCGCATGAGCGGCTATCTGAATTGGCGCTGGCGCGGTCTTGCGCCCCGGCTGGTCGACTTTGAGAGCGGCGCATATTACGGCTTCGACGCCAGCGAGACGCTGACCCCCGACATTCGGCTCGTGCCGACGCCGGGGCACAGCGCCGGGCATCTGTCGGTGGTGGTCGAGCAGGACGACCACACCCTGTTCATCGCCGGAGACGCGGCATACACACAGGATTTGCTCATTCAGGATCGGATCGACGGCGTCGGTCCCGACCCGGAAGCGCAGCACGACAGTCACCGCCGGATCATGGCGCTCGCGGCGCAAGTCCCGACGGTCTTCCTGCCCAGCCACGATCCGGACGCGGCTTATCGGCTGGAAAATCGCCTGATCGTCCCGGTCGCCGCGCCAGCTTTTGCTTGACGAAATCGGTGACGTGTCATACAGTTCGGGTGCGAATGATCAAGCCGACTGAGGACGTATGGATAAAGCCGAAGAACTGCGCTACCTGTTTCTCGCCGTCCAGCGCGAAGGCAATCGCGCGCTCACCGATGCGCTGAGTCCGCTCGATCTCACGCCCGCGCAGGCGGAGGTGCTGCAAGTGCTGGAGCAGTACGGGTCGCTGACGCTGGTCGAACTCGGCGAGCGGCTGGTCTGCGAGACCGGCAGCCCCAGCCGACTGGTCAGCAGCATGGTGACGAAAGGACTCGTGCGCAAGACGGTATCCGAAGTGGATCGGCGTGCCAGCAAGCTGACGCTGACCGCCCGCGCGCATGAGCTTATGCCTGCGCTCAATGAGATCGAGGGGCGTTTCAACCAGAGTCTGCACGAGTTTCTGGACGATGACACGATGGAGCAGGCGGTCGATCTGCTGTGGCAGCTTGCCGACAATGCCAGCAGCGGGCACGCGCTTCAGCGTCGGAAAAACCACACCTAGCGGCTTGGTCGGAGGCGGTATAATCGGGAGCATACTGTGAAAGGATGCTCATGACACAGCAGCAGCCCCCAAATCGCCAGATGCGCCTCGAAATCCCCGCCAACCTGAGCGCGACCTATGCCAACGCCGCCATCGTCAGCCAGACGACCAGCGAGATCGTCCTCGACTTCTTACAGGTGATGCCCAACGACCCGCGCGCCCGCGTGCAGACGCGCGTCGTCATGACCCCTACCAACGCCAAGCTGTTTCTGAAGGCGCTGGAGACCAACCTCGCCCGCTACGAGGAAAAGCACGGCGAAATCGTCATCCCGGCGCAGCCCGGCTCGCTGGCGGATCAATTGTTCGGCACGATCAAGCCCGAAGGTGAGTCATCCGATGAGTGACCTCAACAGCATCTCCGCCGCCATCCGCAGCGCCTTCGTCGCCAAGAACAGCGCCCGCGATACGGCGATTGCCGCCTCGCGCGAGCTGATCCGCCACTGCTCCGAAGCGATCCGCGCCGTCCACCGCCGCGAATGGGATGCCGCCGAAGCCAAGCTCGCCGTCGCTCAGGCGGCAGCCGACGATCTGCGCGCGGTCGTGGCGAATTACCCCGACCTCGCCCACAGCGGCTACACCAGCGACGCGCTCAAAGAGGTGGTCGAAGCCTTCGCCACCTGCGCCATCATCCGCGACCAGCCGCTGCCGTCGCCGGAGTCGCTCAACGTCGACGGCGACATCTACCTGAATGGGCTGGCGGAAGCCGCGACCGAACTGCGCCGCTTCATCCTCGACATCCTGCGCCGACCGGATGGCGACAGCGCCGAAGCCGAGCGCCTGCTCAACTGGATGGACGCGATCTACGACGAATTGGTGACGTTTGACTTCCCCGACGCCATCACCGGCGACCTGCGCCGCCGCACCGACGTGGTGCGCGGCGTGCTGGAGCGCACGCGCGGCGACCTGACCACTACGCTCCAGCAGCAGCGGCTGCAGGACGCGCTCAGGCAGTTCGAGGCGCGCACGCTGGGCGATTCGTAACCCGAATCGCCTCGTACCAAGCCAGTTGAGAGTGAGGATTCGCCTTGTCCCTGTACGTCCACGAAACCGGGACACGTGACGCGCCCGCGTTGGTTTTCCTGCATGGCATCGCCACGAGCGGCTGAATTGGGGCGAACAAACCGCCGCCTTCACCGATTACCACTGCCTGAACGTGGATTTGCCCGGTCACGGCAAGAGCAACCCGCATCCCCTGGGTGTCGCTGGCGGACACCGCCGACCAGATCGCGCGAATCATTCGGCGGTACGCCGAACGGACGCGCGCACGTCGTCGGGCTGTCGCTCGGCGGCTACGTGGGGCTGGTTCTGCTGGAACACCACACCGACGCGCTCAATCACGTCGTCATCAGCGGGGTTACGGCTGCGCCCATGCCCAACCGGATTTTCCTGAAGCACCAGCTGGCTTTGCTGTCGGTTTTGTTCAGGCGCTGGTTCGCCAACATGCAGTCGAAGGCGCTGCCGCTGACCCCCGGAAGAGCAGCAGGCGTTCACCGAAAACCTGTTAGCCACGGCGTCGATGACGGCATGCCGCCGCATTTACGAAGAAGCCGCCGATTATGTCGTGTCGCCGCGCTTCCGGCAGATCAATATCCGGCGATCACGGCAGGCGGGAACGGTCGACATCATCACCCGCGCCGTCAGCATCATCACGGAATGATGCCCCAGCGGCAGCGGGCGATGGCGGGCGACTTGGGCACGGCTGGAATGTCGAAGCGCGCCGAGCCTGTTCAACGCCATGCTCCGCGCACGGATCGCCGACGCGCCGCTGCGCCGCGATTGCAGGCTGCAAACGGCTCGCGCATCCAATGAGGACCTCCGGCGCTTCGTGTCGCGCGTTGAGGGTTTCGTAGGGGCAGACCTGTGTCTGCCCGGTTCTTAAAGGCGAGCCAGCGCCTCGCCTGTATCTTCTTGGCGTAGGCGAGCCGAAGGTTCGCACCTGGCGGTTCAATAAGGGAGTCGTGATTTCTGGGGATATGTCTGTTCAAGACCTCACCCGCTTCGCGTGCGAAGCTTCGTTTCACCCTGCTCAGCCGCCCTCTCCGCAACGTGGAGAGGGCACGACCAAGCTTGCGAGGTCAGGGTGAGGTTAGGGGTGGCGGAATTCTATATCCTCGATTGTTTCCACTCTTTTCAATAATTTGCCCTTGCTTCAGCTACCTCCTCCACTAAAATAACCCTCGACTTTGCCGCAGACAGCAGGCGGCTGTGCCTGTCACAGCCTTAATCTCCTGCCGAGGTGAGGGACACGACCATTGCCAATGGACGACCCTTGCTGATTGCGGGGTCGTTTTGTTTCTCGAAGCGGTTAGCAGTTAGCTCTTAGCCTGGCTTGCGCAGCAAGCACTTGCTAAAAGCTAATCGCTTCTTTCGATGAAAGGGGGTACGGCGCTTGGCAATTTCACGAGAGCGCAAAGAAGAACTCGTCGCCGTCTACACCGGTCTGCTGGCGAATACCGATGGCTTCATCGTCACCGAGTATCGCGGGCTGAACGCCGACAAGCTGGACGACCTGCGCAACCGTCTGCGCGAGGCGTCTGGCATCTACGCGGTGACCAAGAACACCCTGTTCACGATTGCCCTGCGCGAGAGCGGCTGGACGGTTCCGTCCGACCTGCTGGTCGGGCAGACGGCGGTCGTCTTTGGCGGCAGCAACATGCCCGGTGTGGCGAAGATCGTGCAGGGGTTCCAGAAGGACAACGCCGACCTGTTCGTCGTCAAGGGCGGCGTGCTGGCGGGGAACACCTTCAAGGCGAGTGACCTCGACGCCATCGCCAGCCTGCCGACGCTGGACGAAATCCATGCCCAGCTTGCCGGTCTCGTCGTGCAGCCTGCTGCCATGCTGGCGGGTCTGCTCAGCTCGGCGACCTCGCAGGTCGTCAACGTGCTGCAAGCCTACTTGCAGGAAAAAGAATCCGCCGCCTAGCTTGCCGATGCAAGCCGGCTGCACGCCCGATACTCGTATCTAGTGAAGAACGAAGGAAACCAAACTCATGGCTGATTTGAACAAGCTGGTCGAAGAACTGAGCGCGCTGACCATCCTCGAAGCGTCCGAGCTGAAGAAGCTGCTCGAAGAGAAGTGGGGCGTTACCGCCGCTTCCGGTGGCGGCATGATGATGATGGCTGCCCCCGGCGCGGGCGCGGCTGCCGCTGCTCCTGCCGAAGAAGCAGAAGAGCAGACCGAATTCAACGTCATCATCGACGACGTGGGTCCCAAGAAGATCAACGTCATCAAGGCGGTGCGCCAGGTGACCAACCTCGGCTTGAAGGAAGCGAAAGACCTCGTCGAGAGCGAGAAGCCGACCGTCCTCGAAGCCGTCAGCAAGGATCGTGCCAACGAAGCCAAGGGCATCCTCGAAACCGAAGGCGCGAAGGTCATCATCAAGTAATTTCGCTTCAACACACAAAACGCAGAGCCTCTGGTCTCTGCGTTTTTGATTCCCCTGCGATAAAATCCCTGTGAAATTGCCGACGCAGGGGCGAGGCACGCCTCGCCCCACAATTTGCTGGATTGCCGGAGTCCCCCGTGCTGCGACGACTGTTCCTCATCGGCTGGATCGTGCTGGCGGCGAGCCTCGTTCGCGCGCAGGACGGGGCGACCTCGCTGCCCATCGCCTACGGGCAGGAGGTGAGCGGCGCGATCAACGACGCCGGCTTCTTCGATCACTGGCAGTTGAACGCCCGCGCGGGCGACCAAATCTACGCGCGCATGACCGGAGCGGGCGGCTTGGCTCCGCTGATTGGCATTCTCAGCGCGGGTGGCACGCTGCTGGAGCGCAGCGCCAACGGCAGCGTCGACGACTCGGTCGACCTCGCCTATACCGTCCCCGAAGATGGGCTGTACATCGTCGTCGCCACCCGCGTCGACAACGAGCTGGGCACGACCGCCGGAACCTACACGCTGCGCGTCGATCTGCTCAATCCGCCGCCTACCCGCGACCCGCGCTTTCAGGACGTGACCTTCGCCTGTGGCAGCACCGAAGCGACCGCCGCCGCCACCATCCATTTCGCTCATGAGGACACCGACAACGGCGCGTATTCGCTGCGTGTCTACGGCTTCGACGGCTTCCAGCCCGTGATCCGCGTGCAGTCTGGCGATTACGACGAGTGCATCACCACCCCGGCGGACGCGGCGGGCGACGTGGTGACCTTCCCCGGCGAGCGCCCGGTCACGATCACCGACGCCGACCTCAGCCGCACGGCGCAGCACGTCATCACTGGCGAGACCGTCGACCCGGCATCAATCACGGTCATGATCGGCAGCCTCGACGGGCAGTCCGGGCGCTATCTGGCGTTGATCGGCGGCTTTGCCATCGCGCCGAGCACCGACCGCGACGAGATCGACGCCCGGCTCGCCCCGCTTCCGGCGCAGGGCGGCTCGGATCTGCTGCTGTACGTGGTCGGCGTGGATAACCGCCTCGACCCGGCGGCGATCATCGAGAGCGGCAGATGCGACGACGCCGGGCGGCGCGGCTGCGAGGGCGTGCCGTCGGTCAACAACGCGGGCGTGATCCTCAACAACGGCGTGCGCGTCACCGGCGACCGCTTCGACGCGGGCGTGCGCCTCGCCGACGCCGATCCGCACACCGTTCGGATTTTGAGCTTCTCCGGCACGACGCACGGCGAATACGCCCTGCTGCTGATCGGTACGCTGCCCGCGCCATGAAATCGGCATCGCAAACGAGGATTATTTCGTAGGGGCGCAGCGCGCTGCGCCCCTACACCGACATAGATTGCATAAGGAATCATCTCATGACCTTCGACCACTCGACCCTCGCCATCCTCGCCGAAGCGCTCGATCATCTCGAGGCGGGCTTTGACGATCTGCCGCCGTTCGAGCCGGAACTCGACCACGACGCCCTGCGCGCCGTGCTGCTCGAAACCGCCGACCGCCTGCGCGACAACTATCCCTACCAGCACCCGTTCTACGCCGGGCAGATGCTCAAGCCGGGGCATCCGGTGGCGCGGCTGGCGTATGCGCTGGCGCAGTACCTCAACCCCAACAACCACGCCCTCGACGGCAGCCGCGCCTCGTCGCCGATGGAGAAGGAAGCCGTCGCCCACATCGCCGCCATGTTCGGCTGGCAAACGCATCTCGGTCACCTGACCGGCGGCGGCACGATGGCGAATCTCGAAGCGCTATGGGTCGCCGGAATGCTGCACCCCGGCAAAAAGATCGTCGCGTCCAGCCAGGCGCATTACACCCACAGCCGCATCTCCGAAGTCCTCGGCTTGCGCTTCGAATCGATCCCGGTCGATAGCCGCGCCCGCATGGACGTGGGCGCGCTCGAAGCCGCGCTGCGGGCGGGCGATGTCGGCACGGTCGTCGTGACGATGGGCACGACCGCCACCGCCTCAGTCGACCCGCTGCCGGAGGTGCTGGCGCTGCAAAAGCGCTACGGCTTCCGCATCCATGCCGACGCCGCTTACGGCGGCTACTACACGCTGGCGGACAACCTCGACCCGGATGCCCGCGCCGCCTTCGACGGTCTCGATCAGGTCGATTCGCTGGTCGTCGACCCACACAAGCACGGCTTGCAGCCCTACGGCTGCGGCTGCATCATCTTCCGCGACCCGGCGGTTGGCGCGCTCTACAAGCACGACTCGCCCTACACCTATTTCACCTCGGCGGAATTGCATCTCGGCGAGATCAGCCTGGAATGCTCGCGGGCGGGCGCGTCCGCCGTCGCGCTGTGGGCGACTCAGCGGCTGTTCCCGCTGGAGCGCGCCGGCGAGTTCGCGGCGAATCTGGGCAAATGCCGCTTTGCGGCGCTGGCGCTCCACCAGAAGCTCAGCGCCGACCCGCGCTTCATGACGGCGTTCCCGCCGCAGTTGGACATTGTGATTTTCGCGCCCCGCGGGGCGAACGCCAGCGAGATTTCGCGGCGCTCGCACGCGCTATTCGAAACTGCTGCCGCCGAGAATCTGCATCTGGCGCTGGTCAACCTGCCGCAGAGCCTGTTAGGGGCGTGGTGGACGGAGATCGACTGGGATCAGCCGACCGTCACCTGCCTGCGAAGCTGCCTGCTCAAGCCGGAGCATCTGGACTGGATCGAGCGCATCTGGTCGGCGCTGTATCGGGCGGCGGACGCGGCGGCTACTGCGGCGACCTGATCGCAGGCGTCGAGCGTATCACGTCAATGTTATAATGAAATGCCATAGAGGAAGGGTTGTTCATGCGCCAGGTGATCCTGATTCCCGATATGGAAAGCGGCGGGTATGTTGTCGAAGTACCCAGCTTGCCGGGGTGCTATTCGCAGGGCGAGACGGTTGAAGAAGCGCTCGCCAACATCCGTGAAGCCATCGATTTGCATATCGAAAGCATGATTGCGCACGGCGAAGAAGTGCCGGACGATATCGCACCCGTCCAGCTTGCGGTTGTATGGTAAGCTTTCGCCGGTATCCGCTCGTGATTTTGTCGTGCTTTGCAGCGAGTGGGTTTCGTCGTTGATCGTCAGGCGGGAGTCATATCACGCTTGTTCGAGAGAAGCCGGGGCGTGTGACGGTTCCAGATCTGAAATTGAAAGTGGGGATGCTGCGCAGTATTCTGCGTGATGCCGACCTGACGGTCGACGAATTCCTCGGGCTCATCTAATGCCTATTCCCCCATGAAATCCTTGCGCAGCAGCGCGAACAGCACCAGATCGTGGAATTCTTCCCATACTCGAAATACTGCTCGTGCTGGACGCCTTCGCGCCGGAAGCCGACTTTTTCCAGCACCCGCATCGAGCCGTAGTTCTCCGAGTCGGTGTCGGCTTCGACGCGGTTCAGCCGCATCTGCTCGAAGCCGAAGCGCACGACGGCGCGCACCGCTTCGGTCATGATCCCCTTGCCCCAGAAGGCGTAGCCCAGGTCGTAGCCAATCGACGCCCGCCGATCCTGCCGCAGCCAGTAATTGAAGCCCACGCGACCGACCACGCCTAGCTCCGGCGCGCCGTTGAGGACGATCCCCCAGTCGATGCGCCGGTGGTCGTCATACGCCTGCCGCCCCTTGTCGATCAGCTCGCGCGCTTCTTCCAGCGACTCCATCGGTCTGCCGGAATTCAGGCGCGTCACGCGGACGTCGCCGCGAATCGTGAAGATGGCATCGGCGTCGGCTTGGACGATTTCGCGCAGCAGCAGGCGCGGCGTGTGCAGGATGGGGAAGCTGGAGAAGTCAAATACGGGTTTCATGGATTGCCCGTCGGCTGGATCGCGGCTATGCTTGTGCGACCGTTACCATTATCGGCGTGCGGGAGCGTTTGTCAACGCAGCCATGCTCTTTCCCATGTTTAGCCGAGGACTGCGAAATGCAACAGATCAGGCTCTATCCGATGCTGCTCGAACCCGTGCTGCACGTCAAGGTGTGGGGCGGGCGGCGGCTGGAAACCGTTATGCACAAAACCCTGCCTACCGCCGAACCCTACGGCGAATCGTGGGAGATGCACGACACCGTTCGCGTCGCCAACGGCGATCTGCGCGACCGCACGCTCGGCGATCTGTTATCCGTATACGGCGCTGATCTGATCGGCGAAGTGAGCGACCCGAACGACGGGCTGCCGCTGCTGGTGAAGCTGATCGACGCCACCGACTGGCTGTCGGTGCAGGTGCATCCTGACGACGAGCAGGCGCGGCGGCTCGAAGGCGACCCGCGCGGCAAAACCGAAGCGTGGTACATCATCGCCGCCGCGCCGAACTCGCGGCTGGTGATCGGCGTCGATCCGCACGCGGCGCGCGACGAAATCGCCGATGCGGTGCGCGCCAACCGGCTGGAGGATTTGCTGGTCTACGCCAACGTCACCCCCGGCGACGTGCTTTTCGTCGCCGCCGGGACGATTCACGCCCTCGGTCCCGGCGTGCTGGTCTACGAGATTCAGCAGTCGAGCGACATCACCTACCGCTTCTACGACTGGGGGCGCATGGGGCTGGATGGCAAGCCGCGTCCGCTGCACGTCGACAAGGCGCTGGAAGTCGCCCGGCTGGGTAAGCTCCCGGTGATCCGCTTCATCGGCGGCGAGCGGGATGAGCAGGTCAACGTCGTCGAGAGTCCGTTTTTCAGGACGGTGCTGCACCAGCTTCGCGGCGAGGCGGTCGAGCTGGATACCGGCGGGCGCGTCTTTCACGCGCTCACCTGCATTCACGGCGAGGCGCGCATCATTTCGGATGGCGAGGCTGCGCTGGCGCTGGCGACCGGGCAGACGGCGTTCATCCCGGCTGCGGTCGGCGGCTACCGGCTCACGGGGACGGCAAAGGTTCTACGGTCGTATCAGAACGCTTGATCGGCAGCAGCACGCGGAAGGTGCTGCCGAACCCGACCCTGCTTTCGACCTCGATGTTGCCCTGATGCGCCTCGATGATCTTGGCGGCAATCGACAAGCCCAGCCCCTGCCCGCCGACCGGGCGATGCCCCTCGCCGCGATACAGCCGCTTGAAGATGTTCGGCAGGTCCTCCTGCGTGATGCCGATGCCCGTGTCGCTCACCGCGATGATCACCTGGTCGTCGTCCAGCGTCGTGCGCAGCGTGATCTCGCCGCCGCTCGGCGTGTAGTGAATCGCGTTGTCGATCAACTGGACGATCCCCCGGAACAGCCACGTTTCGTCGGCTTCGATCTGCGGCAGCGCCGGGTCGAGGTCGAGCGTGAGCGCCAGCTCCTTCTGCTCGAACTGCGAGCGCTTGCGCGCCTCGATCTGCTGGAGGATCAGGTTGAGGCTGATCGTCTTGAAGCGGAACACGTCGCCCCGGTCGAGCCGCGACATGGTCAGCAGCCCGTCGACCAACTGCTCGATGTGGTAGGTCTGATCCTGAATCTGCTTGAAATGACGGCTGCGCTGGGCGGGATCGTTGATGCGGTTGAGCAGATAGGCGCTGGTGTTGATCACCGACAGCGGCGTGCGGAAATCGTGCGAGGCGGCGGCAATGAAGTCGGCGAGGATGTTGACCTTCTCGTGCTCGATGGCGATGGCGAGCCGCTGCTTCTCCATCTCCTTCAGCTCGGTGATGTCTTTGCCCACGAACTGGTATTCCACGATCTGCCCGTCCTCGCCGATGATGGCGCGGTTGGTCAGTTGATGCCAGCGCAGCGCGCCGTCCTCCAGCACGACGCGGTGCTCGGACGCGACTACCGGGCTATCGGCGCTGAGCGAACGCACCTTTTCCGCCAGCCGGGGATAATCTTCCTCGTAGATCGTCGGCTTGAAATAGCTGCCGAGCAGTTCCTCGCGCGTCCTGCCCCAGTACAGGCAGTAGGCGTCATTGACGAACGTCAGCCGCCAGTCCGGCGTCAGGCGGCAGATCATCTCGGTCTGGTCTTCGATGATGGCACGGTAGCGGGCTTCGCTTTCGCGGAGTTGCTGTTCCGCCCGCTTGCGCTCGGTGATGTCCCGCACGACCGCCAGCACGGCGGGCAGCCCCCGGTACGTGATCAGCTTGCTGGTCACGTCGATGACGATTTCGCGCCCGTCTTTGGTGATCTGCGCGCCCTCGATCTGGCTGAGACTCCCCTGCTGAAGCTGCTGCGCCAGCCGCTCATGGTAATTCGCGGCGAAGCCCGGCGCGTCGATGTCCGTGATCTTCATGCTCAGCAGCTCGGCGCGGCTGTAGCCCAGTCGTCGCGTCGCCCCGTCGTTCACGTCGAGGATGTTCGCCTCCAGATCGTGGACGAATATCGCGTCGTCGATGCCCTCGAACAACTGGCGGTAATGCGCCTCGCTCTGGCGCAGCGCTTCTTCGACGTGCAGGCGCTCGGTGATGTCGTGGAACATCGCCAGCAGGCGCGGCAAGCCCTCAAGCTCGATCTGTTCCAGCGAGATCAGCCCTTCGTGCAGGTCGCCCTGCCTGCTGCGCATCCGTGTCTGAAGCTGGGAAATCTGCCCGCTGGCGCGCACCGCCGCGATCAATTCCTGTCGCGTCTCCGGGCGTTCCCAGATATTCAGCTCCACCGACGTTTTGCCGATTGCTTCCGCGCGCTCGTAGCCCATCAGGCGGCAGAATTCCTCGTTCACGTCGATGAACGCGCCGTCCTCGATGCGCGTGATCCAGATCGCCACCGGCGCGGAATGGAACGCTTTGGAAAAGCGCTCCTCCAGCCCCCGGACGACCCGCTCCACCTGGCGGCGCTCGGCGAGCGTCGCCGCCAGCAGCATCGCCGTGACCGCTGTCGTGGCGATGTACGCCCACAGGAACAGCAGGCTGTTCCAGATCGTGCTGCGGTTGAAGGTATCAAGCTGGCGCGTCGTCTGCACCACCGCGATCAGTGTGATCAGCACCGTCAGCGAGACGACCGTGCGCTGGTCGAAGCGCAGCGCGCCCCACACCAGAAACGGGAAGATCAGGAACGCCAGCGGGTAGAAGCTGGTCGGCGCGAACCCCTGGTTGAACACCACCCAGCTTACGACCACCAGCGCGACCAGCAGGACGACCGCTTCCGCCAGCCGTCGGCGATCCGGGATGCTGAACCGGCTCGTGCCCCAGATCAGCAGCATGGGCGCGACCACCAGCACGCCCATCGCGTCGCCCACCCACCACGTCAGCAGGGTGGTGAGGTAACCCTCCTGCGTGACCATCCCGGCGAGATACAGGCAGGACGCCCCGACGACCGCGCTCAGGATCGGCGCGGCGAATGCGCCGATCAGCACGAAGCGCAGCACGTCGCGCACGCGCGCGAACGTCGGGCGGAAGTCACCGCGCCCGTGCAGCAGCTCTGCGCCGAACACTGCCATCGCCGTGCTGCCGACCGCCACCCCGATGCCTATCGGCAGCGGCGTCCCGGTCATGATGTTGCTGAGCAGCACGCCCAGCCAGATACCCAGCCACAGATGCCGCCCCCGCAGGATCAGCACGGCTATCGACACGCCGCTGAGGGGCCACACCAGCGAGACGCCGCTGTTATCCAGCGAGAAGCTCGTCCCCAGGCGCGAGATCACCAGGCACACGAGTGCGAACGGGATATTGGGGACGAGCAAGCGGAAGAAACGGCGTACCAAATCGTTCATAGTTACCGGCGGGCTGGGTCTCACTCAAGTATCGCCCACAATGAGGTCGAACACGCATATACGTAATCTCAATTCTATATAGAGAATCCGGTTTCGTTCTTCATGATTCGGGCAGGGAGAGGCAGCGTAAACGCATCAACAGATTTTGGCGGATTATTCCTTGATGGCAGTGGTACAGCGTGCTGTGCCCCTCCGTTACCTGCCGCGACGGGACTATCGCTATCCCGTTAAGATTGTTTTTCGTGGACGAAGCGCCAGAGTAGAAAGAGTGAGCAGAGGGCGATAGCCGTCGAGATGGCGCTGATGAGGCTGAAGGTATTCAGGGTGACGTAGAGCCAGCCGCCAAGCGCAGCACCGACGAGACGACCGGCTGATTCGACGCCGACATAGCTGCTGATCATGATGGCACGGGCATCCGGCAGGATTTCGGTGTAGAGCGTGACCGAGGCGACAATCGCAATTTCGAGCATGAAGAAGATCACAAAGACTATCGCCAGCGTCAGCGGAAGGCTGAAGGAGAAGATCGGCAGCAGGAAGTAGCCGATGCTGGAGATGGCAACGCCGATCAAGGCGACCCGGCGCTTGCCGTAGCGGTCGGCAACGCCGATGACGGCAAATTCGCCGCAGACTTCCGCGACGGCGACGACAATCGTCACGGTGCCGAGGGTGGTCAGCGCGAGGTTGAAGGTGGTTTCCAGGTAAGCGCCGTAGTTGATGAAGAAAATCTCGTTGGCGATGACCAGCAGGAAGGTGTAAGCAAGGGCGCGAAAGGCAACGGGGTCGCTGCGGAGGGCGCGCCAGGTCGCCAGCGGGGTGATGCCGCGCGGGATGTCGTCGCCGCTGGGATGATCGGCGGGGAGGTAGCGATAGACCGCCGCCAGTGCCAGCAGATTGGCGATCAGCAGCATCAAAAAGATACTCTGCAAGCCGGACGCTCCCAGGAGCAAGCCCACCAGGGGCGCGGCGACGAGCAGCGAGCCTGCCCAGCTCAGTTCGACGACGCCAATCGCTGTGGCTCGGCGCTCGTAGGGAACGTGATCGGCGATATAGGCGGAGATCGCCGGATCGAAGACCATTTTGACGATACCAAAGGCGATCATCACCCCCGCAAACAGACCAAACTGCGGGGAGATCGCGCCGAGAGCGCTGGCAAGCATCATCAGGATGAGCGTGCCCATCATGACGCGCTTCCGCCCGTAGCGCTCACCGATGGGACCGAGGAGCGGACTGCCGACGCCGACGCCCGCGTTGACCGCCATGACATTCTGGACGCTGTCGAGCGAGACGCCCAACTGACGGCTGATTTCGGGCAGGAAGGGATAAGGGAAGCGGCGCGTCATGTTCATAACCAGCCGCGCGAATGTCAGCGTCGCAAGCTCAGTGACGTTGGACTTCACTTGATCGTTCACAGCCATTCCTGTTCAGAGGACACTGGAAAATTCAGTCAGGCACAGCCGTGAGCGCCTTGAATGAGTCGCTGCACGGCGTGAAGTCGGGGTTGATGCGTCCGGGGCGCGTTATGAAACGCCCCTTTATGTCCATGTTCTTCTGAATTTTCAACTGCCGTTGGGCTACAGGTGTGTATCGAGGTTCATTGTAGATTAGAAGGGGTCACGTGTAAAGTCCTCGCCCTCAGGGGAGTGGTGAACATCGAGGACATGAATACCTGGGCTGCGCATTACTCGCACACTGCGCTTAGCTCCCCTCGCCTCGCTTGCGTGGGAGAGGGGGATAGAGTCATCCCCCCAAAATTCACCAGTCTCACGCGAGGCAGCCGCGTGACGCCGCCAACTGTCTGCGGTATAATATCCTGACGTATACGAACGGATGTTTTCTTGGACGACTCACTTCACACCCTCGTTCACTCGGCTGCTGACGCCGCGCGCAACGCCTATATCCCCTACTCGCATTATCGGGTTGGGGCGGCGCTGCGCACGAAGGGCGGCACGGTCTACACCGGCTGCAACGTCGAAAACGCCGCCTACCCGGTCACGATCTGCGCCGAGCGCGTCGCGCTGGTCAAAGCCGTCAGCGAAGGCGAGCGCCAGTTCGACGCGATTGCCGTCGTCACGCCCAACGGCGGCGCGCCCTGCGGCATGTGCCGCCAGATGCTCTACGAGTTCGCCCCCGACCTGCGCGTGATCCTCGCCCGGACGGACGGTACGGTCGTCTACGACGGCGTGCTTTCCGACCTGCTGCCGCGCGGCTTTGGTCCGGAATCGCTGCCCCATGTCATCCCGTGAACGGTCTTTCCGCACCCCGGCGATCATCCTCAAGCGCTTCGACCTGGGCGAAGCCGACCGCCTGCTGACGCTGCTCACGCCCCGGCACGGCAAGCTGGAAGTCGTCGCCAAGGGCGCGCGCAAGCTCACCAGCACCAAAACCGGTCATGTCGAATTGTTCACCCGCGCCGATATGCTGATCCATCGCGGGCGCGACCTCGGCATCGCCGTACAGGCGGAGATGGTCGCGCCGTACCTGCTGCGCACAACCTGACGCTCGGCGCGTATGCCGCCTACGCCGCCGAGCTTGCCGACCGCTTCGTCAGCCCCGGCGACGACGACACGGCGCGGCTGTTCGCCCTGCTCGACGACACCTTCGACCGGCTGCCGCAGCGAGACCGATCCGGCTGGCGCTGCGCTATTACGAGCTGCACCTGCTCGATCTGGTCGGCTTCCGACCCGAACTGACCGAGTGCGTGATCGGGCACGAGGAAATCCTGCCGGAAGATCAGTTCTTCACCTACGCCGAAGGCGGCGTCGTCTGCCCGCGTGACGCGGCGCGCGGCTCGTCGTTCGTGCCGCTGCCGCTGCTCACGCTCAAGTTGATGCGCCACATGCAGCGCAGCCCCTACGCGCAGGTGAAATCGCTTCAGGTGGATGCCCGGCTGCACGACGACCTGGAGCGCATCCTGCAAGGCTACATCTCGTACCTGCTCGAACGCCGCCTGCAAAGCGCCGATTTCATCCGGCGGCTGCGCTATTCCTGACGATTCACGCCACACATGCTACAATGCTGCCCGGAAATGTAGGAAGCGCCGATGACGGTTACGCTTGAGCGAATTATTTACGGCACGTCCGAAGCCTCGGACGAAGTCGGCATCATAGCCATCAGCGATCACCTGACGCCGCAGGACGCTGCCCTGTGGCGCGGCATCACCTCGCTGAAGCCGATGGATGCCTCGACCTTCGCGGCGTCGCGCGCGTTCGGCATCTTCGCCGGACCGGGCGAGCGCTCGGTGTGGGCGTGCGCCTACCGCAGCGCCGGGCGTACCTTTTTCGAATACATCGTGCTCCCGCGCGAGGTGATCGCCAGCCTTGCGGGCAATCTCGCGCCGCTGGTGGGGCTGGTCGTCAGTCCCGCCGACGAGCAAGCCCATTCCGCGCGGATCGCGCCTGTCAAGCTCAACTCGACCGCCCACTGGACGCCGCCGCAGCGTCGGGCGCAGGTCGAGGCGCTGCTGGCGCGCGGCATGGACATGAATCAGGCGCTCCGGCTGCTCGGCGCAGCGCTGCACGAGCGCGGCTTGATGATCCACGACTTCCCCGCCGACACCGACTCGCGCCTGTCGGTGGTTCAGGGCTTGATGGCGCTGCTGCCTGCCCGTTCCCGCCCCGACCTCACGTTCTCCACCAACCGCCACGAAAAGACCATGACGCAGGCGCGCGTGGTTTTCGCGCCCGCCAGCATCGTCACCGGGCGGCTGCTCGCCAACTGGGCGACCCACACCTTCCCGGACGACGAGGCGCTCGAAGCGCCGTTCATCCGGCGGCTGATAGCGCTGTGGAAGGGCGACCTCGGCGCGTTCCTGAGCGCTATCGACCAGATGGACTCGATTGCCTCGACGCTGGTGGTCAACCGCAACCTCCAGAACAGCCTGACGGTCGTCGCCGAGCGCCACGCCCTCGACGCCCAGATTTTGGCGGGCGAGGACGCGCCGCCCGAAGCGCTCAAGGCGGTCATGAACGACATCCCGCCCGAAGGCGACCTCAAGCGCCTGTACGCTGAGCGGCTGCTGGCGCACGCGCTCGAAGCCCGCGACGCCGACGCCGCCCTGATCGTCGCCCGCGTCATGGACGACGATCCCGAACTCGACCGCGTGCTTTACGCGCAGCTTGAAACCGATCTCGACACCCAGCCGGATGCCGTCTATTCGTTCGTGCGCACCCGTCTGAGCGGCGGCGGCGAGGACGATGGCGGGCGCTGGGCGGCGCGCCTGAAAGCGGCGGCGCTGGCGTCCCTGCGCGTCGCCATCACCGACGGCGATGGCGAGACCGCCATCAACTGGCTGCGGCTGGTGGCGCGCGAGCCTGCCAGCTACGATCTGGGCGAGGTGCTGCACAACGGCATTCTCGGCGCAGGAGCGCGCGAGCACCGAGCCGGACGTGGCGCAGGCGCTCGTCCTGCTGGCGGTGCGGCGCGACCCGGCGGCGCTCGAAACCCTGCTCGCCGACGACGCCCTGCTGGCGGCGCTCCCCAACGGGCTGGCGCGGCGCTTCGCCAGGGCGAGGGCGACCCGATTGCCATCCTGCAGCTCTACGGCGTCGAAGTCTTTCTGGTGGCGCTGGCGCAGGCGCACGGACGCTCGCAGCGCTGCCATGTATTCACGGCGGGCACGATAGCGCAGGTGTGGGCGATTACGTCGCGGCGCGTCCAATGGCGGCACGTACAATGCCGAGCGCATCGTCACCGAGCTGATCAGCAGTGGGGCGGCGTGGCTGCCCGCCGACGCGCTGGAAACCCTGCTCGGTGCGACGCTGCGCGACGCCGCGACGATCTCTCGCACCAGCTTATCCACCAGATCAGCCAGCGCGACGATTTCCCGGCGCTGGTCGTCAACGCCATGAGCCAGAGCGAGCGCAGCGATTCCGAGGCGCTGGCGCTGATCGCCCAGATGATCGCCGTCGGCGACCTGACCAGCAGGCGGCGCTCGACGTATACGTCGGCTTGCTGGTCGCCTGGGACTGGCGTGGTTCGGCGCTCGAAATCATGGAGCAGTTGGCGCGCACCATCCAGCAGCACCCGCACCTGACCGTCGACTCCGAGGTGATCTGGAATCTGCTGGCGGTGGCAGGCGAAGCGAAGCAGGAGCTCATCACCCGCGTCGCCCTCCGGCGGCTGACCGGCGAGCTGGAGACGCTCGAAGATGACGAGCTGCTGCTGGACGACCTGCAGCGCTTCTCGACGCTGATCGCCTGGAGCGCCGCCGCCCGCGCCCAGCTTCTGGCATGGTGGCGCGGCTACGTCCGCGAGCAGAGCCTGGCGCGCCTCCAGCGCATCGACCGCGCCTGGCGGACAGCCGCCGCTCGCTCGACGACCTGCGCGTCGTCGCCCAGTCGGTGATCGCCTTCCGGCGGATGCTGGGCAAGCGCTCGCTCAGCCAGTTCGCCGACGATGTCGCCACCTACGCCGTCTTGCAGGCGCTGGCGGAGTCGTTCGATCCGTCCGCCCGGCGGCTGGTGAGTTTCGACCCGGCGACCGTCCGGCTGGAACTCGACGCCCGCGTCGAGGAGCTGTCACCGCACGAGTTGAAAATCTTTGCCAACAACCTCAAGGAGCTGGCGCAGGTCATCGCCGTGATGGGCGACAGCCGCAGCAAAGCCACGCTCATCCGTCGGGGCGACGACGTGGATCGCCAGTTGATGACCGGCGAGCAGCAGCCGCACAGCGCCGTCGACACGCTCAAATGGTTGGCGGGCTACCTCGGCGGCACGCAGGATAAGCCCGAAGCCGACGAAGACACCCCCTGAAGCGCCGTCCCCCCCAATATATTGTGTTCTCGCCGGACATTAACAATGATATAAAGGAATCTGCGCTATAATTCTGACCTGCATGATCAGGTTCTCAATAAAGGAGTCTCATGCGATGAAGAAAATCCTGTTGATAGCGTTGGTACTCGTCCTGAGCGTCGGGGGAGCCGTCTTTGCTCAGGCGAGCGTGCCCGTTTTCTGCGGCGATCTCGCACAGGCGGACTGCGACCTTCTGACCCGGTCGCAGGAGACGATGCAGTCACTCGACTCGGCGGGCTTCGGCTTTAACGTCAACGTCATGCTGACCAATTTCCCGGATATGCCCGACTCGGCGACGATTAACGTCATGGGCGACGGCGCGTTCTCCGGCGCGTCCAGCATCCAGACCGACATGACGGCAGCGGAAGCCGATCCCAGCGCGGCGATACTGAGCGTCCTCGACAACCTCGACTTTGACTTCACGGTGACGGTCACCGTGCCGCCGGAGCTGATGACCGAAGTCGACAAGAATGCCCCCAACAGCCTGACGCTTCAGATGCGTCTGGTCGACGGCGTCGGCTATCTCAACCTCGACACGCTGACGGATATTCTGGGCGACATGGGCGATTCGGGCTTCAAGGGTTGGAACGGTATCGATCTGGCGGGGCTGCTCCGGGCGCTCATGAAGCAGATGCCCGACCTGTTCTCCGGCATGACGGCGATGGGTATGGACTCGTCGGCGATGCAGCCGTACATCGAGCAGTTCAGCGACCCCGAATTCCTGAGCAAGTTCATGACCATCGAGAAGGTCGACATCGGGATGCCCGACGAGACCACCTTCCGCCTGACCCTGGACTTCAGCACCCTGATGTCCGAACCGGCATTTCAGGACATGATGCGCCAGCAGATCGAGGCGCAGGGGCAGACGATGTCGCAGGCGGAGCTGGATCAGGCGATGGCGATGTCGTCGCAGATGTTCAAGGACGTGACCTTCGTCATCGACGAGACCATCGGCACGGAAGATGCCCACCTGCGCGCGATGCATGGCACGTTCACGATGGACATGTCGGCGATGATGGCGGCGATGGAGAGCGAGTCCGGCAGCAAAGCCGGGAGTAGCAGCCAGCCCGCGCCGAGCCTGGCGCTCGACCTGACCGTGTTCTACAACAGCTTCGACAGCGTCCCGCCGATCACCGCGCCTGAGGATGCGACCGTCATCCCGTATGAGTCGCTGCTCGGCATGATGGGCAGCATGTCCGGCACGCAGCAAAGCGGCTAAGCATATCTATCTGCCGAAAGTAGGGGCGAGGCATTGCCTCGCCCGTTCTCCGTCTTTAATCGTGAAACTGCTTAAACCTTCAACAAACGGGGCGATCCACCGGATCGCCCCTGTTTACTGTGCGCTAACGAGCGCCGCCATCGCGTGCAGGAAGATGCTCAGTATCCCCGACGGCGCAGCCCCCGTCTCGCGCTCCGCCCCGGCGATCACTGCTTGCAGCACGGCTTCGCCCGCCTCGCTGGGGCGGAACCACTTGCCGTCGTATTCCGACGACCCGTTGACGATGCCCAGGTAATTCAGATAGCCCCTGCCGCCGTCGGGGTTGGGGGTAGTAGCGTACCTCGTCGAACGCCACGTAGCGCCTCGGCGACTGCTCGTAGAAGCGGGTGATCAGGTAGCCGTCGCCGCTGATGCCCTCCGGCGCGTCCGGCGTGAGCGTGGTGTAATCCTCCAGCACCATCATCGCCAGCGCGTTGAGCGTCGCCTCGTCGTCGGTGATCTCGATCTCGTGCGGCAGGTCGCCGCCGCTGATGGTGATCTTCTGCGGCGGTCCCTTCGCCAGCGCCGCCTGCGCTAGCGCCAGCCCGGCGATCAGCACAGCCAAAATCAGTTTCGCTCTCACGATGTTTATCTCGCTTCTATCGTCTTTCCGGTGATCATCTGTACACCGTCGGGCGCTAGCCGTTCCCGGTCGGGATCGATTCGGCGACGCGCAGCGCCTCGTCTAATTCGTGATCGGTCTCCAGCCGGTAGGTCATCTGCCCGTCCGACGTCGCCCATACCAGCGCGTGCGCGCTGACGTGCCGCATCTGGATGCTGGAGTCGGTCGCGCCCGTGCGCAGTAGATACCAGTGGGGGTTGGGCAGCCACAGCGCCCGCTCGCCGTTGACCTCGGTTTCTTCCATGTCGCCCTCGTACATCTTGATCGAGTGCGTCCCCGCTGGGAGCAGGTGCAGGCTGTACTCGACCCCGCCGCTCGCGTCCAGCCACGCCAGCACCACAATCGGGCGGTAGGCGTCGATCAGGTAGACACGATCCGGCTCGCCCAGTGCCGGCGGGGGTGCAATCGCATACCCGGCGTGCTGGCGCGCGTCGTCGAGCGTGGTCGCGCCGGGGAAATCCAGCACCGAGTCGGGCAGCTCGCCGCCGGGCGCGAATTCCGCGGGCGGTGTCGCCGTTGTCACGATCACCTCGACTGCGCCGATCCGCAGCCAGGCGAGCACCTGCGCGCGGATCTCCGGGACAGCCATCAAGCCCACCAGCACGATCAGCAGGATCGCCGCCACCTGCGCCAGCCGCCGCGCGTTCGGGCGGCGCTGCCGTCGGCGCAGCCGCGCTGCCACGTCCGGCGTTGGGGGATACGGGAAGGCTTTCGCCACAGTCTCTACACGCATGTTCCAGTCGTCATTCGTGTGATTCATGTGCCGGGCTGCTCCTTTCCGAGCCGTCCTTCGGTGAGCAGCGGGAAATCGTCCTCGATCACGTCGCGCAGGCGGCTCAGGGCGCGGCTCAGGCGCGATTTCACCGTCCCCGCCTCGACCTGCATCGCCTCCGCCGCCTCGTCGACCGACAGCTCCAGAAAATAGCGCAGGTAGATCACCTCCTGATCGACCGCGCTCAGCCGCCGGACTGCCTGCCACAGCGCCTGCGCTTCGATTCTGCTTTCGGCTTCCGCGCTCTCGCTCGGCTCCGGCAGGATCATCCGCCGCAGTGCGTGCATGTAGCGACCGAAGGCGCGGCGGCGGTTGCGCGCCGTGTTCGCCGTGATCGACAGCAGCCACGGGCGCAGCGGGCGCGAGTCGTCGAAGCGTGCCAGCGCCCGGTGCGCGCGGAAGAACACCTCCTGCGCCGTGTCCTCGGCGTCGGCGGCGCTGCCCAGGAACAGGTACGCCAGCCGGAACACCGCCTCCTGGTGCTCGCGGACGAGGCGCTCGTAAGCCGCGTCGTCGCCGTCACGTGCGCGGCGGATGAGATCGGCTTCCAAAACGTCAGCCTTTCCAGTGGATCGATCCTTAAAAGATACACCATCCGCCGCGCCCCGGTTCCCGTTTGCAGACATAGGGTGAAGATCGATGCTATGGAATTCAGACTCGTGACCCCACCTCGACCTTGCAGGCTCACGTGCAGAACGCCATTTTGCTTTGCCCTCTCCACAACGTGGAGAGGGCGGCTGAGACGCGCGAAACTCTATTTCGCGCATGAAGAGGGTGAGGTCTGGAACGGTACAGCATCTCTGTCATATTTTCCTGCTTGACAACCCATCTAATTAGATGATAATCAAAATAGATAAACGTCAATATAGATGGTCGTCAAGAAAGAAGGCTGTCATGGTCACCTACGACCGAACCTACCTGCTTCACATGCTCAAGGCGCTGGCGGACGAAAGCCGCCTGACATTGCTGAACCTGCTCCACGACTGCGAGCTGACGGTGGGCGAGCTGGCGGAGCGCGTCGGGCTGAGCGAGCCGACCACCTCACATCATTTAAGCAAGCTGCGCGAAACCGGCTTCGTCAATCTGCGCATGGCGGGGAATCAACGCTTCTACCGCATCAACAACAGCCGGCTGGCGGATTTCAAGCACATGGCAGCCATTATCGAGCAGCTCCCCGCGGTGCCGGAGCGCGAAGTCTCGGATAACCGCTGGATCGACGCGCTTGACTGGGACGAGGCGGAGAAACAGGTGCTGCGCGACTACACCGTCAACGGGCGGCTGCGCAAGCTGCCGGTCAAGCGGCAGAAAAAGACGCTGGTCGTGCTGCGCTGGGTGGCGACGCTGTTCGAGTATGACCGGCTGTACACCGAGCCAGAGGTCAACGCGGTGCTGAAGTCGGTCTACGAGCCGGATTTCGTCAGCTTGCGCCGTGACCTGATCGATTTCGGCTATCTGCGGCGCGAGCTGGGCGGCGGCAAGTACTGGCGCACGCCCGCGGATGAGAATGTTCGGGAATAATTCAACCATGTAGGGGCTAAGCGTCCCTAGCCCCTGCGACGTATTCTCGCTACCGTCTCGACGACGGCGTACCGCCCCCGCGCATGACCAGCACCAGCACCACGATGATCACGATCACCACGATCAGCACGATTAGGATCGGCGCGACGTTGCTGTTGGCGGGCGGCTCCTGCGCCTGAATCTCGGTGAGCGTCGGCGATGGCGGCGGCGTCCCGGTGGGTAAGCCCTGCGACTCGCCGCCGACGGGTGTCAGCGTCGGTCCGACCGCCGTCAGGCGCGTGTCAATCGTCGCCTGAGCGTCGGTGGTCGCCTGCGCCTGCGCGATCTGAGTCGTTCGGGCGTCGGTAGCGACGACATTCGCGTTGGCGTTCGCCGTCGCCGTCGCCAGATCGGCAAGCTGCTGCGCCGTCACCGTCAGAAGCTCGGCGCGGTTGGCGGTCGCCTGCGCCTGCTGCGTCACCTGTGTGTCGACGGTGGACTGGGCGACGCCGGTCTGCTCGGCTTCGAGCGTGGCGGTGGCGTCGCTGGCGGTCTGCGTCGAAACGGTGTCGCTGGCGCTGCGGGTTTCCAACGCGTGGCGCGTCGCCGTCGCGTTGAGCACGATTTCGGTCGCTGTCGCTTCGAGCGCGTTCAGCGTCTGCTCGGCTTCGAGCGTGGCAGCGGTTTGCGTCTCCTGCACGGCGGTCGCCGTCGCGTTCGCTTCTTCCGTCAGGGTCGAGACAGCGGCGCGCGTGCCCCGCGCTGCCTGCGTCTCCTGGGCTTGCAGCCGCGCCTGAGCGTTGGCGGTTGCCAGCGCGTTGCGGGTGGCGACCTGTGTCTGCGCCACGATCACGGAGGCGCGCGTCCCCAGCGCATCCTGTGTTTCCTGTGCGATCTGCGTGGCAGTTATTCTTGCGAACTGTGTCGCGGTGGCGTTCAGCGCGCCTTGCGTCTGCTCGGCTTCGACCGTGGCGGTCGCGCCTGCGGATTGTGTCGCCTCGGCTGCCTGTGTCGCCCCGCCTTCGACCGTGATCTGCGCGACCGCCGTCCCGGTCGCTTCGCTGATCGCCTGCTGAGTCGTGCGGGCGTCGCCTGTCCCGGCGAGGATCGCCTGCTGCGTGGATGTCTCCTGCACGACCGCCGTCGCCGTGATCTGGGCGTTGAGAGTGCTGAGGTTGACGGCAAGCTCGGTGGCGCGGGCGGCGTCGGTAGCGGTCGCTTGCGCGTCGCTCGTCACCGTCTCGCGCGCCTGCGCCGTAGCGGTGATCTGGGCGTTGAGGGTGGCGAGGTTGACGGCAAGCTCGGTGGCGCGGGCGGCATCGGTCGCGGTTTGCTGCGCCGCCTGCGTCGCCTCAACCTTGATCGCCGTCGCCGTCGCGCCCTCGGCGACCTGTGCCCCCTGTGTTGCTTCGGCGTCCAGCTTGGTCTGCGTGCCGGTGGCGTCGGCTGCTTGTAGTGATTCGATCCCCTGCTGCGTCGCGGTCGCCTGCGCCGCCTGGGTCGCCACGACCGCCGCTGCCGTTTCGCTGGCATTGGCGACCTGCGTGCCCGTTGCCTGCACCGCGAGGGCGTTCTGCGTCCCTTGCGCCGCCTGCGTCGCCTGGACTGCGGTCGCCGTCGCCTGCGCGACGACGGTCTGCTGCGATTGCTGTGTCGCCGCCATTTCGGTTTGCGTCGCCTGCCCCTGTGCGAGCCGCGTTGCCGTGATCGCTGCGGGCGCTATCGTGAACGGCACGTCGAGCGTGCTGCTTTGTCCGTCGGCGTTGTCGGCGATGACGCGCAGAACGCGGTCACCCGGCGCAAAGTCGATGATGTGCAGCGTCACGCCGAACGGCGCTTGCACCAGATGGGCGAGATCACTCCCGTCGACGAAGACCGCCACGTGGACGACTGGCGACTGCGAGACGAAATCGAAGGTGATGTCCCGATCCTGGCTGAGCGTTTCGCCCACCGTCAGCCCGTTGACGATGATCTGCGGCGGCAGCGCGGCGATCACCACGTTGGCGCGCGCCGTCCCGGTGCGCCCGCCGACGGTCGTCGCCGTCACGGTCAGCGTGTTCGCGCCCGGCGCGTAGTTGATCGGGTCGAGCGTGAAGCTGCCGTCGGCGTTCGGGGCGATGACGCTCTCGTTCACCGAGGCATTGATCTGCGCGATGTCCTCCTGCGCCACGATGTCGACGCTGAAGGTGACCGGCTCGGCGATGCTCTGCCCGTCCTGCACGCCGGTGATGGTGATCTGCGGCGGCAGCGCCGCGACGCTGAAGTCGAACGTCTGCGACGACGACACGCCGCCCGCGTTGGTCACGTGGACGGTCACCGAGTTGTCGCCGGGCGGGAATTGCAGCGGGTCAATCGTGAAGCTGAACGGCTCGCTTAGCTCGGTCTGCGCCGTCTCGCTGTTGAACGAGACTGCGGCCGCGGTCGCCGGGGTCTGTCCGCTGGTCTCGACCGTGGTCGTCTGCGGCGCGGCAATCGCGCCCAGCGACGCCGGATCGGGCGACAGGCTGATCTCCGACGGCAGCGCCGCGATGGTCAGCGTGATCACGTCCGAGCCTTGATCGCCGTCGGCGTCGGTCGCCGTGACGGTCAGGATGTGGTCGCCCGGCGTGAAATCGACCGGGTCGACGGGAATGACGTAGGGCGTGGCGTCCAGCGTCAGCGGCTCGTTGCCGTCCAGATCGTAGATGATGCTGGTCAGCGGGTCGTCGGCGAGCACCGTCACCAGCACGTCGGTCGGCTCGCTCAGCCGGTCGCCGTAGCGCGGCAGACGGACGATTGGCACGGGGATCGGCGCGCGCAGGATCGCCGTCGCTTCGGCGGAGCCTTCCGGCGTGTTCACCTGAAGCTGGAGGTTGTACTGCGTGCCGTCGAGCGGCAGCGGCGCCTCCAGCGTGATCACGTACTGGCTGCGCAGCAGCGCCGCCAGATCGGTGTAAATCTGCGTGAGTTGTTCGGGCGTGGGCGATTCGTAAGCGCGGGCGTTGGTGCTGGACGAGAGTTCCTGTAAGTAGGTGCGGTCAGCGCCGAAGCCCAGACCGATGGTGTAGACCGGCACGCCGCGCACCAGCGCTTCGGCGGCGGCAGCGCCGCGCTCGACCGTGCTGCGCCCGCCGTATTCCGCGCCGTCGCTCAGCAGCACGACCGCGCGGCGCGGCGTGGGCGAGTTGGCGGCGTGGACGATGGCGTCGTAGGATGCCTGATACAGCGCCGTCTCGCCGCCCGCCTGCACGCCGTCGACGACCGCGTGCAGCGCATCTTTGTCGGTCGTGTAATCCTGGGCGAGAATCACCTGCGTATCGAACGTCATGATCGCCACCGGATCGTTTGGTCCGATGTTGTCGATAAAAGCGTGGGCTGCCAGCCGGGCGTTTTCGATAGGCGTGCCGATCATGCTGCTGCTGGTATCGATCAGCAGCACAGTGGCGAACGGCAGGTTATCGTCGGTGATGTTTTCGACGCGGGTGATCTGCGCCTGCCCGACCAGTTCGCCCGTCAGCGCGAAATCCGCTCCGGTCAAGCCGCGCACCGGCTGACCCAGCGCATCGTAGACGTTGGCGGTGACCGTGACGGTCGGCATTTGCGAGGCGTTGACGCCTGTGATTTCGAGACGCGGCGCTGGCGTCGCCTGGCGCGCCGCCAGCACGACCACCGGAATCAGCAGAATGAAGAAAAGAAGGAACGCCCGCAATTTTTTCAAAGCAAGCCCCCAGCATTCTTACAGAATCTGCCGCAAATGTTATCTGGATTTCAATTGAATGCAACTATTGTGGAGCAGATTATTTCTCGAAGATTTCCCGTAGCCGGGGGATGGCGTCGTCCTCCGAGAGCAGCGCCGTGCTGACCAGCACCGCGTTCGGCTTGAGCGGCGCGACGGCGGCGGCTTCGTCGAAGGTGCGCAGGCGGTTGTAGAGCAGCACGCGGTTAGTCGAGGGGATCGCGGCGCGCAGCGCTTCGATATGCGCCACGTCCAGCACCCCGCTGTCGGTATCGCGCTTGCCCAGCTCGATCACCGGCGGGCACAGTTCGAGCGTGGCATCCAGCTCGTCGCGAGTCTGGACGCGCACAATCGCCGACATGCGGTTGCGCGTGGTGACGGAGATCAGCTCGCCCAGCTTGGCGCTGTCCACCAGCCGCGCGATCAGCGTCAGCGACGACGCGCCCGCCGCCCGCGCTTCGACCACCTGATATTCCTCAAGGATGTAGTTTTGCAGCAGCACCGGCAGGCTCACCGCCCGCGTGATCAGCGCCAGGTCGTTGATGCCGCCGTCGTAGATGCGGTTGTCAGTGAACAGGGCGATGCCGTCCATGCCCGCGCGGGCGTAGTGCAGCGCCAGCGTCACCGGGTCATACGAGCGCGTGCCGTAGCGCACCTGCCCGATCAGCATGACGTGTCCGTCGTCGGTGACGGTGCTGAGCATCGGCTGGGGGCGCTTCTGCATACCCGCCAGCGCCCGCATGGCGTCAAGCGGCATTTCCGCTTTGCGCCGCGCGAGCCGATCCTGCTTGGCGACGATAATTTCCTGAGTGGCGTGCTTTTTCATAACTGTCGATTATACCGGGTTTGTCATCCGGTCGAGTATTCTCAAATACGAGTTTTTACAGGTTTTTATCAGTCTCCGGTTCCGCGCCTCGCTTTTTTGTAGGGGCAGACCTGTGTGTCTGCCCGACTCGAATGAACGACGCGATTGGCGATGTAGAGGCACGCAAGCATCGTGCTGGTAGCACGCAGAATAGCGTGAAGATGGCAATGTTCTAGCAGACCTCACCCCTAAATCTCTCCATTGCATGGAGAGGGACTTCAAGAACCCCTGTGACCCGTAGGTACTCCCTCTCCACGACGTGGAGAGGGCACGAGAGGCGAGGTAGTTACAGAATGGTTTCCACGCTATCTTGTGTCAATTCCTCGTCGTGTCTCGCGTGGATCACTCTCCCATCATTGCGTGCTATAATCGGCGCATCAGGTGAAACGAGGAGCACAACGGTGGCGCTTTCCCACGATGAAGTCCGCAGGATTGCCGAGCTGGCGAAGCTCGAGCTGACCGACGCCGAAGTCGCCCTGTACGCCGGGCAGTTGTCCAACGTGCTCCAGCATTTCCAGCGCTTGCAGCAGATCGACACCTCGCACATCCCGCCGACCGCGTCGGTGCTGCCGCTCAAGAACGTTTTCCGCCCGGATGTCGCCGCCGAGCCGCTCAGCCCCGAAGAAGTCGTCGCCAACGCCGCCGACGCGCAGGACAATCAATTCCGGGTCAAAGCCGTTTTCGGCGATGACTGATCCGGGGAGCCAGCCATGCGTCCCGTCGTGAGACGCCATCGCCTGCCGCATCCGTACCGCCTCGGCTTGACCGTGCTGTGGGTGACTCCGCTGCTGCTGTTCGTCGGCGTGATCGCCCTCAAGCGCGGCGTCGACCTCGCCCTGCTTGATCCGCGTTTTCTGCTTCCCGCGCTGCTGATGATCGTCCCCGCCGTCTATTTCTGGCGCGAGGGCATCGACGTGCTGCCCGACGGCATCGTCCGCCGCATCCACCTGCCGTGCTATATCCCATTCGCGGCGATGGCGCGCTGGCACTACGACCGCCGCCCCGACCGTCACGTGCTGACCATCTGGGACACGCGCGATCAGAAGATCGTCGAGTGCCGCGCCGGACACCTGACCGATTTCCCGATGCTGTTGGAGACGCTGGAGGACAGGCTGCGCTAGATGCTGCGCAGCCGCGCGATCAGCCGCTGGATCACGCTCTTTTCGGTCTTGCCCACGTTGATGCGCCGCTGCGACTGGTTGCGCAGCCGGGCGATTTCCTCCATCAGCGTGGAGCGATGCACGGTTTCGCCGTTGACGTTGTACCAGTGGTTGCCCATGTAGCGCACGAACGGCTCGCGCCCATTCACCACCGCATACGCGCGCCGATAGTTCTCGACCACGTAGCGCGGCGGTAGGGTTGGATCGTCAACGACCATGGTAGTCGTGCTCACGCATCTACTCCCTTTCTCGACTCAATTATAATTCGTTGTCGGATTCGTGAATATAGGATTTAGGCAACATAAACCATTTTCAAACGATTCATTCAGAATCACGGCTGCCCGAAGGTTAGGACAATCCAACCATCGCCAGTTGCCGCGCGCCCGGAGATGGTCTAAACTCGCGGCATGGATACCCGGAAATCAAAAAGCGCCGTAACCACCGGCGTGAACAATGGCGCGAGCATCTGTCCGCAATGTGGCGCGGCATTCATGTGCAGCATCGCGGCGGGTGAATCCCACTGCTGGTGCTTCGACCTGCCGCCCGTCATGGTTGTACGCGCCGATACCACCTGTCTGTGCCCCGCCTGCCTCGCCGACGCCATCCGCCGGGCGCAGGAGGTGCAGTGATGCGCATCGTCTCGCTGATCCCCAGCGCCACCGAGATCGTCTGCGCGCTCGGATTCGAAGCCGACCTCGTCGGGCGCTCGCACGAGTGCGACTACCCGCCGTCGGTGCGCGATCTCCCGGCGCTGACCGAGCCGAAATTCGACGTAAACGGAACCAGCCGCGAGATCGACGAGCGCGTCAAAACCGTGCTCGGCTTGCAGCAGCAGGCGCGTGAAGCCCTCTCGGTCTATCGCGTCGACGAAGCGAAGCTGCGCGACCTTCAGCCGGACATCATCGTCACCCAGGCGCAGTGTGAAGTCTGCGCCGTCAGCCTCAGCGAAGTCGAGCGCGTCACCCGCGAATGTCTCACGATCCCGGCGCAGATCGTCTCGCTGGAGCCGATGCAGACCGCCGACGTGTTCGCCGACATCCTGCGCGTCGCCGAAGCGCTCGGCGTGCCCGAACGTGGCGCGGCGCTGGTCACGGAGCTTCAGGGGCGCATGGACGATATTGCCCGCCGCGCCGCCGACCTCGCCGTCAAGCCGACCGTCGCCTGCGTCGAGTGGATCGACCCGCTCATGGCGGGCGGCAACTGGGTGCCGGAGCTGGTGCAGATGGCGGGCGGCATCGAATTATTCGGCAAGGCGGGGCAGCACTCGCCCTGGCTCTACTGGGACGATCTGTGGGCGGCAGACCCCGACGTGATCGTGGTGCTGCCGTGCGGCTTCGACATCGAGCGGGCGCGCGCCGAGATGCCCGCGCTCACCCGGCAGCCCGGCTGGAAAACGCTGCGCGCCATCCGCAGCGGGCAGGTCTACCTGACCGACGGCAACCAGTATTTCAACCGCCCCGGTCCCCGGCTGGTCGAATCGCTGGAAATCCTCGCCGAGATTCTCCACCCCGACACCTTCGACTTCGGTCACGAAGGCGCGGGCTGGATCAGGTATAATGAGAGCTAGGCTGGTTGATCAGGTGTAGATGATGGCGATTTCCAATTATGCGGTCACGGTGACGCTTTCGGAAGAAGATCGAGAGCTTCTCGAAGCGTTCGCCGCCGAACAGGGTATCGAGGACTCGGCGGAGGCGTTCCGCGCGCTCCTGCACGAATACGTTGCCCTGTCCGACGCCCTGTGGGATGAAAAATTCGCCCGTTCCGGTGACGTGTTGGATCGGTTTTCCGCGCAGGTTGCCGAAGAAATCGCCGCTGGCTTAACCGAGGATTTTGACCCGGACGACGATCCCGACGCTGATGACCTCTAAGCGCACAGCCGCATTTCGCCAGCAGCTTCGCTCATTACCGCCCGCCGTTCGCCGACAAGCCTACAAAGCCTATCGACAGTTCAAGCAAGACCCTTATCACCCCGGATTGCAGTTCAAGCATATTCGGGGTGATCTTTATTCCGTCCGCATCGGGCTGCACTTTCGGGCATTAGGCAAGCGCAGCGCCGAAGATGAAATCACGTGGTTCTGGATCGGCTCGCACGCCGAGTACGATCGACTCCTGAAAAGCTGATCCTCGCCGAAATCCTCCATCCCGACGCCTTCCACTTTGATCACGAAGGGATTGGGTGGATCCGTTCTGCGTGAAGTGTCATATAATAAATCAACCACTCAAATACAAGGGAATACAACTATGATTCGCTTCAAGGCATTCCTTCGAAGTCAGTTTGGTTTGTTCCTTCTTGCACTCCTCTTGCTGGGAGTGACGCTTTACCCCGCTGTTGCTCAGGATTCGCCGGAAGATGTTGCCAGAGCCTTGATCGCCGCTGAGGACTCGAACAACGTCGACGCGGCGGTCGCCGAGTTTGCCGACGACGCGGTTGTCACGCTGCCGCCGCCGTTCGGCGTGCTGGACACCCCCGACAAGATTCGCGCCTGGCAGCAGGAGCTTGCCGACGGGCATTTCCGCCTGGAGCCGATGAATATTCAGGCGGACGGCAACGTCGTCACCTGGACGGGGAATGTCTCGTTCGACCCGTTCCGCAGCCTGGGGATCGCCTCGATGAGCGCCAATTGGAAGCTGGACATCGAGGACGGCAAGGTCAAAACGTTTGATTTCTCCTTCACGCCAGAGGCATTGACGGCACTGCAGGCGGGCGCGACGGCTGCTGCGCTGGTTGGGGCTGAGGCTGCCAATGACGTGGACGCGGCGGTGGCTCAATTCGCGCCGGATGCCGTCGTCACGCTGGCAGATGGCAGCGTATTCGACACGCCCGAGGGCGTTCGCGGCTGGCAGCAGGTGCTTGCCGATGGGCATTTCCGGCTGGAACCCGTAGCTCGCTACGTGGAAGGCAACACCGTCTATATGTACGGCGAAGTCGCCTGGGATACCTTCCGCCAGTTGGGTCTCCCGACCGTCGGTGGAATGTGGACGATAGTAGTCGTGGACGGCAAGGTCGAGAAGTTTGATTTCAGCTTTACGCCCGCCGGAGCAGCGGCTTTCCAGGCTGCCCTTGCTGCGATGGCGACGCCGGAAGCGACAGCCTCGTCGTAACGACGCTCCGCTTCACCGTTTCACAGATTCGTCACCCCGGCTCGCGCTGCAGCCGGGGTGATTTTTTTGCGATTATCCCTCTGTCGTAGCGTAGGGGCACGACATGAGGGTGCTGATGCGCGTTTTTATCCCTCGCCACGAAAATATATCCCAGCATATAAAAATGCGGGCGGCTCGGCATCCATCCGAAGATCGAATTTGGGCGGACATTCGCCATAGATCGGGCAGGTTCAATCTCATCTGTTCTTTGCCTCCTGCCGAGACTACAATGTGAGAGTAGTTCTTACGTCTTGCACGAGGGTTTCATGGCTGAAACAAAAACTTTCCTGATCACCGGGGGCGCGGGATTCCTCGGCATTAACCTGGTGCGCTACCTGCTGGCGAAGGGGCACAAGGTCGCCTCGCTCGACATCGTCGACTTCAACTACCCGGAGCGTGACCAGGTCACGATCTACACCGGAGACATCCGCGACCGCGCGGCGGTCGACCGGGCGATGGAAGGCATCGACATCGTCGTGCATACGGCGGCGGCGCTGCCGCTCTACAGCGAAGCCGATATCTTCTCGACCGACATCGACGGCACGCGCAACGTCATGGAGTCGGCGTTCCAGCACGGCGTCGAGCGCGCCATCCAGATTTCCTCGACGGCGGTCTACGGCGTCCCGGATCACCACCCGCTCTACGAAACCGACCGGCTGATCGGCGTCGGACCTTACGGTCGCGCCAAGATTCAGGCGGAGAAAGTCTGTGAGGAATACCGCGCGAAGGGCATGTGCGTGCCGATCATCCGTCCGAAGTCGTTCATCGGACCGGAGCGGCTGGGCGTGTTCGCGCTGTTCTACGACTGGGCGAAGGATGGCAAAGGCTTCCCGATGCTCGGCAGCGGCAACAACCGCTACCAGCTTCTGGACGTGGACGATCTGGACGACGCCATCTACCTGTGCGCCACGCTCGACAAAACCGTCGTCAACGACACCTTCAACATCGGCGCGAAGGAATTCACCACCATGCGCGAGGACTATCAGGCGGTGCTGGATACCGCCGGGTTCGGCAAGAAGATTCGCCCGCTCCCGGCTGCCCCGGCGATCTGGACGCTGCGCCTGCTCGAAGCGCTGCACCTTTCGCCGCTCTACGCCTGGGTCTACGAGACCGCCAGCAAGGACTCGTTCGTCTCCATCGAAAAGGCGGAGAAGGCGCTCGGCTACAAGCCGAAGTATTCCAACAAGGACGCGCTCAACCGCAACTATAAGTGGTATCTCGACAACCTGAGCCAGTTCGAGGGGCAGAGCGGCGTCTCGCACCGCGTCCCCTGGTCGCAGGGCATCCTCAAGCTGGCGAAGCTGTTCTTCTAGCGGTCAGCGGTCAGCGTTCAGCAAAAGATTCGAACCGCCAAATCGTAGGGGCAGGCCCTGTGTGTTCGCCCCGCTGCCTAGCGAAGATATAGGTTCGCACTTCGCTTCCCCTCAGCCACGCCGTGGAGAGGGGAATGAGGGGTGAGGTCAGAATAGACCGCATTCAGTAGCTGGTGCTCACTTCCCCTGCAAAAACGCCTCAACCTGCGCCCGCGTCGGCAGCGACGGAATCGCCCCGCGCCCGGTCGTCGTGATCGCGCCGACGGCGTTGGCAAACCGCCCGATCTCCGGCAGCGCGTCCCAGCCCTGTTCCAGCAAGCCGACCAGCAGCCCGGCGACGAAGCCGTCGCCCGCCCCGGTCGTATCGACTGCCTGCACCCTATAGCCCGGCACGTGGATCGCCCCGCCGCGTGTGTGCAGCGTCGCCCCACCCGCGCCGTGCGTCACCACGATCAGCCGCAGTCCGTCGCGCCACAGCGGAGCCGGGTCGCTGCCGTCCGTCAGGAATTCGAGTTCCTCGTCGCTCACCTTGACGATGTGGGCGTAATCCAGCCCGGCGAGCATCCCGGCGCGCGCCGCCGTCGCGTCCTCCCACAGCGCCAGCCGCAGGTTGGGATCATACGAGATGGTCAGGTCCCGCGCGCGGGCGTAATTCACCGCCGCCAGCGTCGCCGACCGGCTCGGCTCGCCGATCAGCGTGATCGAGCCGAAGTGGAAGATGTCCTGCCCGTCGATCACGTCGAGCGCCACGTCCTCCGGGCGCATGATCATGTCGGCGCTGGGGTGGCGGTAAAACACGAACGAGCGCTCGCCGTCCGCCCGCAGCGACACGAACGCCAGCGCCGTCCGCGCCGCCCCGCTGAAGCGCAAGCCGCGCGTATTCACGCCCTCGGCGCGCACCACCGCTTCCAGATAATGCCCGAACGGGTCGTCGCCGACCTGCCCCAGAAACGCGCTCGGCTGACCGAGCTTCGCCACCGCGACGGCGACGTTCGCCGGAGCGCCGCCGGGCTTCTTCTCGAAACCGGAAGCCGCGCCGACCTCGACGCCCGTTTCCAGCGCGACAAAATCGATCAGGAGTTCGCCGAATGATACAATGCCCATGCGTAGTCCTCCAACGGGACGGTATTTCAGTTTTGCTAAAGCCACCAGAGCTTATCCGCGCAGGCGCTTGCGAGTTCTTCAGTTGCACATTCACTTGCCTTCACACGCTCAATTGCTGCTCCCTCATGGGCGAGCATCGTGGTACGCATGCCTCTGCGGGCGTTTCTGGTGGACGGCACGCCATCGACTTCGACGACTACGATCCTGTCTTGAGGATCACGAAATCCGGCTCGATACGGTTATAGGTTTTACCCCCGCGAATAAAGACGGGAGCGGCGCAAACGACACGCCGCGAGCCTTGAACGCCTTGTATAGATTTATTTCTGGTTCAGAGCGGAATAGTAAGCCAATGCAAGTTTTGGAAGCGATGTTATCAGATTCGAACCCGTCCTTGATTACTAACCCCTTCACCTGCCAGCCAAGCCTTTGCTTTGTCTTTCCAGTTATCATCTGCATTCAGCGTCGTAATAATTGAGACGTTATTGAGCCAATCTCTTGGCATCAGATACGGTCTGATGAGATCCTTTGCCAGAGTCTCAAATTTTTTTCTCATATTTGTTTCTGTCCTCGAAGATTTGAGCATAAATTACGTTTGATATTTTTAAAGATAGACAATATAGGTCTGGCTCTTCAATGTTTGAAGGTAATGTCATCCTCTAAGTAAAACCAAGCTTCGGCATTTGCAAGAATTGCAACCTCTATAGCTGCACCATCTCTAGCGAAAAACCGAGCCATTGTCGCTAATAGGGGATTTGGGTCTAGCTTGTCTAAACTTTCCATGTTTAGTATCCATGTAAGGTACTACATTGCTGATAAGGCAAGATATGCCAAGTAAAAGTTTACCGCCTATATATTGTCTTTATCATCCGGGATGAAAGCCCCGCCGTCATAAACTCGACGATCTCTTTTCCGTATACTCGTCGCCTGCAATGTCGAGATAATTTCCGTGCCCCGCGCCTGCCACTTCCCACAATTCGGCGCTCGACCCGGCGGCGGCTTGCTGCAGGCGCGCGCCCGCCAGCCCCGGCTCGTTCGTCCCGTAGATCAGCAGGATCGGGCGCGGCGCGATTCGCCCGATGGCGCGGATCGGACTCAGCACGCTCATGTCGTCGCCGGTCGTCACGCGGTAACTCAGCCGCGCCCCGAAGCGGAACAGCGGCGCGAACCACAGCGTAGTCGGCGTGTTCTGCTCGACCTCGGCGCTGAAATCGTGGTAGCCGCCCTCGGCGACCACCGCGCGGATCGCCGAGAACTGCGCCGCCGCCAAAATCGCCGTCGCGCCGCCCGCCGAGAAGCCGTGTATCCCGATGCGATTCATATCCACGTCGGATCGCGTCACTAGGTACGCCAGCGCGTCCCCGACCTGCGCCGCTTCCTTATAGCCGAGGCTGTTCGCCGCCCCGCCCACGCACGCCCGTGCGCTGTAGCTCAGCACGGCGAAGCCCGCCTCGTGATACACGCCGATCTCCGCCATGCGGTCGCCGCGCCCGGCGTTCCCGGTCGGCACGACGATCACGGTCGCACCGGCGCTTTCAGCGTTTGGCTGCTCCGCCGCGATGAAGTAGGCGGGGGGCTCGCGTCCGAACTCGCTCGACGAGAAGTTGACCGATTCATACGGCATTGGCGGCACGGTTTCGCCGCCGCAGACCGGCGCGGTCAGCACCGCCACGAAGCCCGCGCCCAGCGCCGTCGGCACGATCAGCGCCAGCAGGATCGCCGCGATCACCCCGGCGCGGGCGACGAACACGACCCGCTGGCGCAGCGTCCGTGTAGATTGCGGCTCCGGCGGCGCGCTCATTGCGGCGTGATGATCAACTGGCTCATGATCTGCGGCGTCAGGCTGAGGATCGCTTCCGGCTGGCTGCGCGCCTGTTCGGGCGTGTACGCCGGGACGCCGTAGGTCGTGATCGTCAGCTTCTGGTCGTCCGGCGCGACCTCGAACATCGTCCAGCCAAAGCTGTGCCCGATCACCCACCCGCCGCTGACGCGCTCGTACTGGATCAACGAATCTTCCAGACCGAGCGGCGTGAAGCCTTGCAGCCGCAGCACGACGCGGTTGAACAAGTCCTCCAGCAGCGCGTCGTTCTCGGCGAGCGACATGTTCTGGTAGGCTTCGTAGCGGCTCGGCGGCAGCAGCCCGATGGCGGCGGCGTTGTCCATGATGATCTGCCCGGTCGGCGGCGAATAGGCGGCGCATTCGGTGCTGATCTCGAAGCAGTGGGTCGGGTACTGCTCGCCGCTCGCCTCGGTCTGGTAGGTCAGGTTGTTGATGAAGGTGGTATGCACGTCGGCGCTGATGAACACCACGTTGCGAATCGCGTTGTCCTCGATGAACTGGAGCACTTCGGTGCGCTCCAGCGCGTAGCCTTCCCAGCGGTCGACGCCGCCGAACCAGCCCATGTGCTGGATCGGCTCTGGCACCATCACGAACTTCCAGACGATCCCGGCTTGGTGCGCCGCCAGCAGGTCACGCTTGAAATCCTCAAGCTGCGGCTTGCCCAGCATCGTCCGCCCCGGCTCGAACATGGTTGCCAGCGCCCGCACCACCGCGAACGGGTTGACCGCCTGAAGCGGCGGAATCTGCGGCTCCTCCTGGTCGCGGAACGAGCGCGCGTCCAGCACGAACACGGCGGCGGTGCTGCCGAACGTCCGGTAGCGATACAGCTTCGGGCGTCCGTCCACGCGCAGGTCGCCCGTGCCTGTGTAGGTCTCCTGCCGGATCGGGTTGTACTCCTGAAAGGCTTGCAGCCCGTTTGTGTATAGTTCCGTCTGGTTGATGTACTCGCCCGTCGGGTCGAATCGCTCGTCGCTGGACGGCGGCGCGCCCCCCGCGAAGTCGTTGCACACCTCGTGATCGTCGATGGTGGCGAACACCGGCGTCGAGGCGCGAATCTCCGCCCAGATATTGCGCCCGTAGCGTTCCGAATAGCCTTCGTTGTGCTTGATGCGGAAATCGGCGAGCGAGCGCGCCACCCGGTTCAGGTCGAGCGAGGGCACGTCGCCGTAGATCGTGTCGCCGTGCTCCATGAAGAAGTCGAAATTCTGCCCGGCGACGTTCGCCAGCGACACATACGGGCGCAGTTCGCCGCGCCAGTCGCCGGTCACGCCGAAGCGCAGCCCCTGCTTGACGCCCCGCGCAGCGGGCGTGCGGAAGCGCCCGTCGACCGTCCTGCCGCTGGCGTCGGTCGCGCGGTAGAAATACGCCGTGCCCGGCTGCAAATCGGTCAGCTCCACCTTCACCGGGATCATCGCGTCGGTCGTCTCGCCCGTCACCGTGCCGCTGGCGCTGGCGAAGGTCGGGTCGGTGCTGTAGCTGAACGTGACCGTGCTGCCCGCCAGCGTCCGCGCCCACAGCACCGCCGAGGTCTGCGTCACGTCGCCCGATGCGACCCCGTTGGGCATCGTCTCCGCCGTCGCTTGCGCGGCTCGCCGGGCGTGCGGCTTCGGCTTGATCGCCGCCCGCGCCAGCGTCGGCGCGATCCCGCTGAGGCTGGTTGCGCCCACCACGCTGATCTTGATGAAGTCGCGGCGCGAAAGTCGTTTCCGTTGGTTCGACACGGCATGTCGTGCCCAGCCGAATTTCGGCGGGTTTTGTAGGGGCAGACCCACGTGTCTGCCCAAACTGAAAAATCCAAATGGTCATTACTATGCACTCGTGCCCGCCTTTCCCGCTCCGCGCACCTGAGTGCTGGAAATCGCCCCGCGCCCGGCAGTACAGTGAGTCCGGGTTTCTGCACATCCGGGAGCGATGGATGACGAACACGAAATTTCGGCGGCTGCGTTGGCTGGTCGATCTGCTGTGCGGGGCGTATACCCTCGGCTTGGCGCTGTTCCTCGCGCTGCGCCTGCTTTGGGGCGATTCGCTGTGGTGGCTGGCGTTCGCGGGCAATTTCACGCCGTTCTACTTCGCGCCGCTGCTCGTCCTGCTGCCGCTGGCGCTGGTCGTCCGCGCCCGCCGCGCCGCCCTGCTTGTGCTGCCGCTGCTGCTGATCGGCGTGCTGTGGTTCGGGCGGCTGTATCTGCCCAGGACGGCTGCGGCGGCGCCGGACGCGCCGACCCTGCGCGTGGTCACCTTCAACGTCTGGGGCGATAACCCCGATCTCACTCGCATCGAGGACTGGCTGCGCGCGCAGGACGCCGACGTTGCCATCACCATCGAGACGCCGCCCGCGTGGTCGGCGGGCGTGAGCGCCCTCGCTGACATCTACCCGGAGCAGCCCCGCACCGACACGCAGGGCGTCTACTGGGACAGCCTGATCCTCTCCCGGCATCCGGTCGTCTCGTCCGAGCAGTTCGATCTGGGTGACGGCGAAATTCCGCAGCAGCGCGTCGTGGTCGATGTCGGCGGGCGGCAGGTCGCCGTCTACGGCATTCACCTGTATCTGCCGCTGGGCGCGAAGCCGCATCTTCCCGTGCCGAACAACTACTACATGCGCGGCATCTTCGGCTACGACGACAGCGCCCGCGATGCCCAGATCGCCAACTTGATCGACCGCCTTCAGACCGAGCCGCTGCCTTACGTCGTCGCCGGGGATTTCAACATGAGCGATCAGGCGTCAGCATATGCCGATCTCGCCGCCGTGATGAATGACAGCTTTCGGGAGATGGGGCGCGGCATGGGGACGAGCTGGCCCGCTGTGCAGGCGCTCGGCTTTCCCGCTGATCCCGCCGCTGGTGCGCATCGACTACATCTGGCACAGCGACGGCTTCCGCGCGCTCGAAGCCGCGCAGGGACCGTATCTCGGCTCGAGATCACCTGCCGCTGTACGCGACGCGCGCTCGCGCTGGAGTAGGGGCTAGCTTTTGAGAATTCGCTACCCGCCGCGCCGCCGCTCGCCCCTGCTCGACCTGTTGATCGAGCCGCTTGGCGCGCGGTAGTCGCTCCCCGCGATGGCGACGCCCGTCGGCAGCAGCGCGTCGATAGCGTCCATCGCCTCGGCGTGCTCCGGCAGGGCGCGCGACGGCGGATCGGCTTCCGCCCAGTAATACGCCCACTCGACCACTGGCTCGCCGCCGCCGAGCAGCCCGCGCACGCGGCTTAGCGCCACGTCCGGCGTGCGGATCGCCTCGTCCAGCCTCACGCCTGCCGGATTAGCACGTGTCCCGCCGGGACTCGCTCCGGCATCTCGTACCGTTGCAGGAATTTGAGCGGCGGGTTGTCGGGCAGTTCAGGCGCGTCGTCCGCCCGGTAGCCGAGCGATACCCGCACCACCGGGTCGTAGCGGTAGTCCACCAGCAGCAGGGCGGCATCCGGCGCGAGCGTGCGCAGCATGTGTTCGGCGTAGCGGGCGGGCGCGGTCACGATCACGGCGCGGGCGTCCAGCAGCAAGCCGTTTTCGAGACAGATGCCGAAGTGCCCCGCCTCGATCAGCCCGACGCTGCTGACCGCCATCCGCTTCATGATCGCGCGGTCAGCCGCCGCTCGATTGTGTCGACCAGCATCTGCGTGCCGTCGCGGAACACGACCAGCCTGCCGTCGCGGTATTTGCCAATCGGCACGAGCGCGTCGTCCAGCCCTAATTCAGCCAGAAACGCCCACTCGCCGTACTGTTCGAGCGCGAAGGCGCTGCCGTCCAGTGTGAAGCCCGCCTCGCGCCGCGTGACGATGCTCCCGCCGAGCCGGTTCTTGACTTCAATCAGGCGGTAGGGGATGCCGAGGCGTTCCAGTTCCCACGCCGCCGACATCCCCGTCAGCCCGCCGCCGATAACGATCACTTCGGGCAAATGGAGAACTCCAAAATGGGCGCAGCACGCTGCGCCCCTACGAAAACGAGATGGTTTTTACTCAGTCCTCAGTCCTCGAACCTCAGTCCTGCCCTTTACGCCCCGAACTTTTGCAGGCGTTTCGCGTGCGCCAGCGCCAGTTGCATCAGCTCCGCCGCCGGGAACTGACCCAGCCCGCCGCCGATGCACGGACGCTCGCCGTAGCTCTCGACGCGATCCGGCATGTGCGTTTCCGGCGCCCACAGCAGCGTCGGCACGGGATGCCAGCTATGCGCGCGGTACTTGGCGGGCGTGGAGTGGTCGCCGGTCACGATCATCACGTCCGGGTTGAGCGCCAGCAGCGTCGGCAGCTTGGCGTCCACTTCCTCGATCACCTTGACCTTGGCGTCGAAGTTGCCATCCTCGCCCCGGCTGTCGGTGTACTTGACGTGGCAGAACACGAAATCGTAGTCGTTCCAGATTTGGGCGACCTTGTCGAACTCGTCCTGAATCGTGTCGTGCGGATCGGTGTCGATCACCGTCATGCCGACCAGTCGGCTGACGCCCTTGTACATCGGGTACACGGCGACGCACGCCGCTTTCAGCTTGTACACGTCGCTGTACGGCGGCAGATTCGGGTCGGTGGCGAAGCCGCGCAGCGTCAGCATGTTGGCGGGTTCGTGACCAGCCAGCCGCTTCTTCGCTTCGGCGATCCACTGGTTGACGATCTGCGCTGTGCGCTCGCCTTCCGGCGCGGACGCTTTGGCGGGCAGCGGCGGCACGCCCGTCGCCTGCGGGTCGGTGTCCTCGACCGCGTCGCTCAGCCCTTCGCCGTGCAGCACCAGCGCGAAGCGGTAGCCTTCGCCCGCCTTCACCTGGCACTCGACGCCGGGGATTTGAATGTCCTTGAGCAGCTCGACCCGCTTCTCGCCTTCCTCGGTCGGGATGCGCCCCGCGCGCCGGTCGGTGATCAGCCCGCTCGCGTCGATGGTGCAGAAATTCCCGCGCACCGCTACATCGCCGCGTCCCACGTCCAGCCCGATGCCGATGGCTTCCAGCACCCCGCGCCCGATGTCGTAGATCAGCGGGTCGTAGCCGAACAGCGCCAGGTGCGCCGGACCGCTGCCGGGCGCGACACCGCGCGCCACCGGGATCGTTAGCCCGGTGCTGCCTTCCTTCGCCAGCCGGTCGAGGTTCGGTGTGTGGGCGGCTTCCAGTTCGGTCAAGCCGCCCGGCGTCATCGGCAGTCCGCCGAGTCCGTCCATGACCAGCAGCAGAATCTTGCCGCCCTTATCTTCCGCCAGACGGCGCATCAAATCGAAGTTTGCCATTATCTATCCTCCCGGATAAGTGAGATCGCTTTAGAAGTCCGTGATCGGCTTGATAGCCACGCCGACCGTTTTCGCGGCTGTTTCCTGTCCCGCGTCGGCGGTGATCAGCGGGTAGCCGTATTTCTCGGCGAGGGCGATGTAAATCGAGTCGTAAATTGCCAGCTTGTGCGCCCCCCGATTTGCAGCGCGCGGGGAAGCTTCCTCGACAGGTAGAGTCGCAGGTATCCAAATCCTCTAGCGGACAACGTCTTTCAGCATCAGATCAAACCGCACCCGTTTCCACAGTGAGTTCGTGCATTCCACGACAAAATTCGGGTAAACGAGATGTCATCGCCAAGCTCTCAATCAAATCAGCATTTGCGGTATCCTCATTCAGGAGGTGCTATGACATGCTGGTTCAACGATGAAATCCGTATGATTATCAGTCACGATCCTCTCGCAAAGTTCAAGTGATGATCGTGAGCCGGGAGGTGGTGTCCAACGATGGCGTCGAATATTCGTTGATCTCTTTCACGCTCCGCTTTTAACTGCCGAATACCACTTGTCTGCTGACCGTCTCTCGAATGAGCACCTTCAATTCCTCAGCGTCATGTCGCCCACGTTCCGTCGCCATCGTCCCGTACCTCGCTCACTACTACGGCATCTATTTTACTGTGCATCCTTACGTGATCGATTCACTTTCCCTCAGTTCCGCCAGCCGCCGGAACTGCCACGCGCGCTCCTGCGCGACGCGGCGGCATCCGCATCCTCGGCGGCGCTGGCGCGGTGGATCGCCTGCAAGCCGTAGATCGCCGCGCCGATGGCGTGCGTCGGCACGTGTGCCGTCGCCACCGCCTGACCCGCTGCGTGAGCTACGGAGCGCGCCGCGTTATCCTCGCCCACGTCGCGGGCGGCGGCGTGCGCATCCAGCGACGCCTTGCGGATGACCGCCATCCTGAATACGCCCGTCTCGATCCACGTCTGGAGCGTTTTGATTGCCGTTCGCGGGCGCGGGTCGTCGGGAGAGCTGTCCTCGAAATACGGCATCACCCGCTCGGCGCACTCGATTGCCCAGACCGCGAGCGTCTTTTGGTCGGTTTTCTCGACCAGCTCCAGAAAGTAGGCTTTGTGCTGGCTCAGCGAGAATTTGGACTTCTTCATGCGTTCCCTTGCAGCCGCCCGCGAAACTTTCTTGAGCGTTGACCTCTTGCGGCGCGCTAACGCGACTATTCTACCCCACGCCCCGGCTGATTTATATGAAATCTTGGCGCCGAAGATGGTGAAGATCGAGGACACAGTTTACAAATTCTGACCTCACCCCGACCTCGCAAACTCGGTCGTGCCCTCACAGCGTGGAGAGGGCCGGCTGAGCTAAGCAAACAGGGCTCGCCGTGAAGCGGGTGAGGTGAATTGCTGATGTACTCATTATTCTCCACTCCTTGGCGCAAACCGCTTTGGCGCTCCGGGAATCAAAACCGAGCGGTGGGGCGCGCCGCTTCGTAATTTGCCTGTTCAGTTGTGCTTACGCTCGTTCTGTTCCGACCGTGAACCGGTCAACCTTCCGGCTGTTTCGGGTGGTAGTAGGGATTTTCGCGCACGATCAGCGTGGCGCAGTTGTTCGAACGTGGATCGTTGATGTGATTGTAGAGGATACCCCGGACGCCGAAGCCGTTGCGAAGCTGCATACTCAGCGTGGGGTCGTGCAGGCGCGTCTGATGCACGCGCAGGACGTACTGCGCGACCGTGAGTTCGTCGGCATGGCGTTGATAGCCGGGCAGCAGCGCCCCGGCGATCTCGCCGCGCAGGTTGAGCTTTCGCGCCAGCGCCTGGCGCGCTTCGTACAGGCGACCGCCCACGCGCATCCCGCGATATTTCGGATGCACGTTCATGTCCGCCCCGTACAGCCATGCGCCGTTCGGGTCGTGGTCGGATAGCCAGCCGTCGTCGACGGCATCCAGAAACGTGTGCTGGATGTGGTCGAAATCGAAGTCGGTGCGGAACGTGCTGGTCGAGCCAACCGGAACCATCTCGCCGTCGATCCGCGCCAGGGCGACGAACTGCCCTTCGGGGAACAGCTCAAGATGATAGCGGTATTTGGCTTCGGTCAGGCGTTCGCGTTCGGTCAGGGTGGGGAAGCTGAGGCGTTGCAGTTGGACGAGCGCGCGGATGTGCTCCGGCTGGATGTTGACCACGTCGATATGCAGGTTGACGGTTCTGGCGCTCGTCGTCGTGCTGTTCTGGGTGCTGGTCTTGCTGGTGTTTCGGGTGCTGCTCTTGCCATTGCTGCTGCTGGGTTTGGGAACATGTTCGGTTATCATGGCGCTCCACCTATATACACAGCTTTCGTTTCCATGTACTCGTGCAAGCCTTCCTGCCCGTACTCGCGTCCCATGCCGCTGGCTTTCATGCCGCCGAACGGCATTTCGGGTGTCGATGGCAGCCAATCGTTTACAGCAATCATGCCGAACTCCAATCTTTCGTACATACGAATCGCGGTATTCAAATCGTGGGTCTGGACGTAGGCGGCGAGACCGTATTCGGTCGCGTTCGCCATCGCCAGCGCTTGATCGGCGTCGTCAAAAGGGACGACCGGCATCACGGGTCCAAACAATTCTTCGCGGTAGGCGGGCATATCCGGCGTCAGGTTCGTGATCACCGTCGGGCGGAAGAAGTAGCCGCGCCCTTCGGCGCGCGCCCCGCCCACCAGCACCTCCGCGCCTTCGTCCACCGACGCCCGGACGATCCGCTCCAGCCGCTCGCGCTGCGCCGCGTTGATCATCGGTCCCACGTCGGTCGTCGCTTCCAGACCGCTGCCGAGCCGCAGGTCGCGCGAGATACGGGTTGCGTGGTCGATGAATTCTTCGGCGATGCGGCTGTGGACGAAGAAGCGCTGCGGCGCGATGCACACCTGTCCGCAGTTGCGGTACCTGGCGTTGACCGCCGCCTTCGCCGTCGCCTCGACATCGACGTCCGGGAAGATCAGCACCGGCGCGTTGCCGCCCAGTTCGAGCGACAGCCGCGTCACCGTCTGTGATGCGCCGTCCATCAGCAGCTTGCCGACGCGCGTGCTGCCCGTGAACTGGATTTTGCGCACCCGCGCGTCTTTCAGCATGACCGCGCCCATCCCCGACGGATCGCCGTTGATCACGTTGACCACGCCGTGCGGGATGCCTGCCTCGTGCAGCGCCTGCGCCAGCATCATCGCCGAGCGCGGCGTGTATTCCGACGGTCGCCCAACCACCGTGCAGCCCGCCGCCAGCGCCGCCGACCACGCCCGCACCACGTTGTACACCGGGAAATTCCACGCCGTGATCGTGCCGACCACGCCCAGCGGCTGCTCGATCACCAGCAGGCGGCGGTCTGCCCGCCGCGCCGGGACGACCTGCCCGTAATGGTGCTTCGCCGCCTCCGCGAACCACTCGAACGAGTTGGCGGCGGTCGTCCATTCCGCCGTCGATTCGCGCAGCGGCTTGCCCGATTCTTCCGTCGTGATCGCGCCCAGCGCGTCGATGCGCTCGCGTATCCACCCCGCCGCGCGCATCAGGATCGCCGCGCGCTCGTAGGGCGTCTTTTTCGACCACGCCGGGAATGCCTCTGCCGCCGCGTCGACCGCCGCCTGCGCGTCGTCGGCGTCGCCGAACGGCATTAGCCCGATCACGTCCTCCGTCGCGGGGTTGACCAGCTCCCACACCCCGCCCGCCGCCGCGTCGATCCACTCGCCGTCGATCAACTGTTTGAAGATGAATCCCGTCACTTCGTACCTTTCTCCAATCATGACAGATGTGTGTCCGCCCGGAAATAGAAATATCGACACAAAAACCAGCGTCGCGGTTTGGCGCTTTTGACTTTTCGGCTGTCCATGTTGAGCGCTCGATTTTTTCCCTTGATCCTTATGATAACCGAGTTTTTGAGCCATCTGACGAGGTCGTCGCTAAGAGGCGATTTTTCTTAACGGAAATTGGGGAAAATTCTAATGTAATTCAGAAAAGTTCTGTCGTATACTGCACAATCGTGAATAAAGTTTGGAGCTTCGCACATGCGAGAGAGGAGCTTGTCCAGTTGGAAAACGTCCGTATGGACACGATTTTGCACGACAGCTATACCGTCACTCCGAGCCTGATCCTCGACTACGAGATCATCCGCGACACGTTCCACCGCTTCACTGCCGCTTTTCCCGGCGCAGCCATCGATTACGCAATGAAAGCCAATGCCAACCCTCAGATCATTGAGACTCTGGTGGCGCTCGGCGGCGGGCTGGAGATTGCTTCCCTGGCGGAACTGGAACGGGCACTCAACGCGGGCGCGACGGGCGACGCCATTATTTGCAGCAATCCGATTAAAAACCCGGTTTTCCTCGCCCGGATGCGCGACGCGGGGGTCTATGCTGTGGTGGTCGATTCGACGGATGAGGTCGAAAAGGTCGCCAAATCAATGCCCGGCAGCCGTGTTTACGTGCGGCTGGCGGTCGATAACACTGGCAGCGTTCTGCCGCTGGCGGGCAAGTTCGGTGTCGACGGTCGATCTGGCGCTGGCGCTGTTCGATCAGGCGCGCGACTTCGGTCTGCGCCCGATTGGGCTGTCGTTCCACGTCGGCTCGCAGTGTCTCAAGGTCGCCAACTGGGTTAACGCCATCGCCGCCTGCGGCGACGTGTGGCGCGAAGCTGCCCGGCGCGGGCACGACCTGTACTTCCTCGACATCGGCGGCGGCTATCCCGCCGGGCATTACCACACCGCCACCATCCCCACCATTGAGGAGATCGGCGCGGCGGTGATGCAGGCGGTCGTCGATTACATCCCGGCGACGCCCAACCTGATGCTCGTGCTGGAGCCGGGGCGTGGCATGGTCGGCGAAAGCGGCGCGCTGGTGGCGACCGTCGTCGGGCGGGCGCAGCGCGGCGACCAGACCTGGCTGTACCTCGACGCGGGCGTTTTCAACGGCTTGATGGAGACTTACGAGGGCTTCCCGCCGGTCGTCGATCTGGTCAGCGACTGCGCCGCCGAGCGCCCGGAGCGTGTCTACACGCTGGCGGGTCCAAGCTGCGATAGCTGCGACGTGATCGCCCGCAATATCACGCTGCCGGAGATCAACGTCGGCGAGCGGCTGCTGTTCCGCGACACCGGAGCCTACACCAACGAGTATGCGGCAGCCTTCAACGGCTTCCCCATCCCGGAAGTGATTTCGCTCAACCGCGAGTGCGCGGTCGTCCAGCAGATCGACGCGATGGGCATGACGGCGTAACCCAACCGAATATCACGCAAGATGTAGGGGCGCAGCACGCTGCGCCCTTTTTTGTTGCCCCGCCGGACGCTCAAAGCATCCGGCTAACCAACCCAAGCCGCCTCAAGGCGGCTGTTTTCGGCCTGCTTCAGCAGGCTTGTTTTCTTAGCCTGACCCTTCGAGGGTCAGGCGGCGGTTCGAGCATCGGGCGTTTATTCGCCAACTCGTTCAAAAATCGGCTGCAAATCGCCAGACCGATGATGTTCCTTCTGGTTCTCGATGTATTTTACGACGAAGGCTGAATTTCTCTCGCCAAATGTCAGCACGCCATAGTCTTCTTGCCAGCGAAATTTCGTTTCAAGACCGTCAAATGCCAGGTTGACTGCACGTGATGATGCGCCTTTGATCTGCCCGACCCAATCACCTAGCGCGAGGGACGGCTTCACACAAACCGCTACATGCACGTGATCAGCTACGCCGTTCATCGCCAGAATTGGGCAGCGAAGCGCATCGGATTTTGACTCTATCGCCTGAAAGACGACAGTCTCTATCGCTGGCGTTATGCTCGCTTCCCGGTTTTTCGTCGCCCAGACAATGTGGTAGTAGCACTTCCAGAAGGGCATATGTTCTTCCCTGTATCGCCGGACGCGCGAAGCATCCAGCTAACCCACCCAAGCCGCCCCAAAGCGGCTGTTTTCAGCCTGCTTCAGCAGGCTTGAATTCCTAGCCCGATGCTCGAAGCATCGGGCGTGTGCTCAAATCATTCGGCTAACTCACCCAAGCCGCCCCAAGGCGGCTGCTCCGCAGCCCCGTTCACGGGGCTTGTTTTCCTAGCCAGAGGCTTCGAGCCTCTGGCGACGCCTGGGCGCTCGCTCACTCTCCCTCGAACAACCCCATCTGCTCGGCTTGATCCCCCGTCTGCACCCGCCCCGCCTGCCTGAACGTCCCGTAGGCTTGCGGCATCTCGATCCGCGCGCCGTGCAGCAGCTCCTCCACCGTCAATATCTGGATGCGCGGGTAGCGCTGGTTCCATCCCGGCGACGTGTAGTATCCCGCGCTCACCGCCTCGGTGCGCATGTCCCGGCTCGGCGCTTCCAGCGTGATGAACACCCCGATTGCCGCCTGCTCCCGCTCGACCGTCCCCACCAGATCGCGGATCAGCCCGCTGTTGACGTGCCCGCTCTTGACCTGCACCAGCGCCACCTGCCGCTGCGTCTGCCCCTTCACCTTGTCCATGAACGGGATCACCCCGTCGATGCCCCGGTCTGCGCCCTTCTTGCCCTGCTTGCTGCCGGATTCCCCGCCCAGCGGCTGCGCTTCCACCAGCGACAGCGCCCACCACTGGAACTGGTAGCGGTCGTCCTGCGCCAACTGCCGCGCCCCGGCGAGGTCTTCCGGCTCGCCGATCACCACGTAATCGCTTTTCGGCTTCAGGTCGAACATGTCGCGCAGCCGGTATTTCATCAGCGCCACGCTCAGATGGGTGATGTCGATGCCGACCCACGCCCGCCCCAGCTTCTGCGCGGCGGCGATTGCCGTGCCGCACCCGCAGAACGGGTCGAGCACCACGTCGCCGGGGTTGGACGAGGCGCGGATCACCCGGTCGAGGAGGGCTTCCGGCTTCTGCGTCGGGTGCGCCTTCTCGCCGTTCACGCGGATGCGCTCGCTGCCGCTGCACAGCGGGATCAGCCAGTCGCTGCGCATCTGCTTGCCGCCATTGAAGGCTTTCATCGCCTGGTAATTGAAGGTGTAGCGGGCTTTCTCGGACGTTTTCGCCCAGATCAGCGTTTCGTGAGCGTTGGTGAAGCGCACGCCGCGAAAATTCGGCATCGGGTTCGCCTTGACCCACACGATCTCGTTGAGAATCCAGTAGCCCAAATCCATCAGGATCGCGCCGACGCGGTGGATATTGTGGTACGTGCCGATCACCCACAGCGCCCCGGTCGGCTTGAGGACGCGGCGGCAGGCTGCCAGCCAGTCGTGGGTGAAGGCGTCGTAGGCGGCGAAGTCGTCGAACTTGTCCCAGTCGTCGTCGACGGCATCGACGCGGGTCATGTTCGGTCGCCACAGGTCGTTCTGAAGCTGCAAATTGTAGGGTGGGTCGGCGAAGATCAGGTCGACGCTGCGGGCGGGAAGCCGCGCCAGCACGTCGAGGCTGTCGCCGGGGATGATCTGATCCAGCGGTAAGGTCATGGGACGCTCGGCAAACGAAAAGGGTGCAAAACCAGCACCCTTTTGATTATAGCGTCCGCGCACAAACCCGTTACGACCGCCCGGTCACGCCCACAGCGCCGTGATCTGGTTATACTGCGCCTTGCTCAGCGGAATCCAGGTTTCGTCGTAGACGCTGACGTCGCTGCCGAGGATGGTTTGCAGGCGGCTGAGCGGGATGGGCAGGCCCGCCCTTGAGGCGCACCAGCTTGAGCGGCACGCGGTAGGTGTTCGCCACTTCCTGCGTCACGGCGGGGGTCGGCGCGGCTTCGGTCTCGATGCGTTCGATGGCGCGCTCCGAGCGCAGATTCGCCGGGATCGCCGGGTTGAAGGCGGGGTCGGTCGGCTCCGTTTCGATTTCGACGATGTCGCCCGTGACCTCGGCTTCGGCGACCAGCGCGTCGACCGGCGCGCGCACGTAGATCAGCGCCTTCGTGCCGTCGACCAGCCGATCCTGATGGCGCAGGCGCGCCGCCTTGTCGATCTCGACCGAGTCGTGGTTCGCCCAAGTGGTATCGGTGACGAGAATGCCGTATGCCGTCATCACGACCTCCTTTAATCTACATTGTAATGATAACAGAAAATGTTTCGGTCGCGCCGGGCGCTCAGGATATTCTCAGGATGTGAGGGGGATGGGTGGGGGCGCAGCACGCTGTCACTTACGGGGTTGTGGGATGGTGACGGCGCACGTGCAACCTGCGGTTGCCTGGGTGCATCCCTACGAGATGAGGCATGGGGTATGATGCAGGGGCGTTCAATTGAACGCCCCTACGGGTGACGATTATGAGGAATTACGCCCGCAGCTTCGCCTCAAGCTGGCGCTCGACGGTTTTGAGATCCGCTTGTGGGACGCGCGCTACTCTCGTCGGTCAGCGTGCGGTCGTCGGTCTGGTAGGTCAGGCTGTAGGCGAGGCTCTGCTCCCCGCCGGGATCGGACTCGCCCTGGTACACGTCGAACAGGCGCACGCTCTTGAGCAGGTCGCCGCCCGCCTCGCGGATAACGGCTTCGACCTGAGCCGCGGGCGTATTTCATGACGATCAGCGCGATGTCCTGCAAGACCGGCGGCGTCACCGGCAGGCGGCTGGTCTCGACCACGTCCGGGACGAAGCCGAGCAGCAGGTCGAGGTCGAACTCGGCTGCCAGCACCGGCGCGGCGGTCAGCCCGAAGCGCTCGGCGACCAGCGGGTGAATCTCGCCGAACACGCCGACCTCGGTCTCGCCGATGATCAGCGTTGCCGAACGACCGGGGTGGAAGCTGGTATGCCCGGCGGGCTTATACGATGCCCCGCCGACGTGCAAGCCGTCAAGAAGCTGCTCGACCACGCCCTTCAGGTCGAAGAAGTCGACGTTCTGGGGCGCGCCGTCCTTGAGCCAGCCCTGCGGCTCGCGCAGCCCGGTCAGCAGCAGACCGAGGTGGCGCGGCTCGTCCGGCAGCAGTTGATCGGCGCGCGGGAAGTAGACCGCGCCGATCTCGAAAGTCTGCTGGCGCTCGGCGTAGCGGGCGTTGTTCTGGGCGTTGGTGAGGAGGTTCGCCAGCAGCGTGTGGCGCATGGCGACCTTGTCCGAGGCAATCGGGTTCGCCAGCTCGACGTACTCCACGTCCGGCAGGTAGGAGACGGCTCCCGGCGGCACGAGCAGGGCTTCGCGCTCGCGCGTGGTCAGGCGGTAGCTGATGTTCTCGCGCAAGCCGAGCGCCACCAGCAGGTCGCGCGCCCGCTCCTCCAGCTCCAGGGACGGATTGCCGTGCTGGGGCGGCATCTCGTCGGCGATGATCGTGTTAGGCACGCGGGCGTAGCCGTAGATGCGGGCGATCTCCTCGATCAAATCCGCCTGCCCGACGATCCCTGTGCCGATGTCCATGCGCGTATCCGGCGCGGTTACGTCAAGGGAGTCGCCGCTGGCGACGACCATGAATCCCTCGCGCCGCAGCAGCGCCGCCGCTTCGTCGATGCCGAGCGGGATGCCGAGAATCCGCTCGATTTGGGCGGCGGGCAGGCTGACCCTGACCGTCTCCGGCGGGAGCGGGTATTCGTCGACGATGCCCTGCGCGACCTGCCCGCCGCCGGTCTGCCGCATCAGCTCGATGCCGCGCTGCACGCCGCGCAGCGCCCAGCTTGGATGCACGCCCCGGCTGAAGCGCAGCCCGGCGTCAGTCTGGAGCTTCTGCGCCTGCATCGAGCGGCGCACGTTGATGAAATTCCAGTTCGCCGCTTCCAGCAGCACGGAGCGGGTCGCGTCGCTGATCTCGGTGTCCGCGCCGCCGATGATGCCGCCGATGCCCAGCGCGCCCGCGTCGTCGGTCACGAGGATGGTGAAGTCGTCGAGCGTGCGCTTGACCTCGTCCAGCGTCTCGATCTGCTCGCCCGGTTTCGCCAGCCGGGTGATGATGTGCGGCGCTTTGCCGCCCGAACCGGAGGTTCGCGCGCGCTCGACCAGCTTATCGTAATCGTAGGCGTGCATCGGCTGACCGATCTCGAAGGTGATGAAGTTGGTCACGTCGACAATGTTGTTGATCGGGCGCTGCCCGACGCTGAGCAGGCGGCGCTGCATCCATTCCGGCGACGGCTGGACGGTCGTGTCTTTCAGCAGCGTGAAGGTGAAGCGCGGGTTGAGTTCCGGCTCGCGGATTTCGATGCTGACCTGCCCGGCAATCGGCGCGCCCTCCGCCACGAAGTCATACGATGGCTCGCGCAGCGGCACGTCGAGCAGGGCGGCGACTTCGCGCGCCACGCCCAGAATGCTGTAGCAGCGGGCGAGGTTGGGCGTCAGCTCGATGTCGAAGATCACGTCGCCGAGCACGTCCTGGGCGGGCGTGCCGGGTGGAAAACCGGGATCGTCGTGCATCAGAATGATGCCCTCGTGCGAGTCGCTGATGCCGAGTTCCTTCTCCGAGCAGACCATGCTGCGGTTCGGGATGCCCCGCAGCGGCTTCTCTTTCAGAATCATGCGCTTGGGCGTGTCGCTGTGACCGTCCCAGACTTCCGCGCCTTCGGCGGCGAAGATCGTCCACAGCGGCGGGTCGATGACGCCCTTGTCCTTGTAGTCGAACAGGTTGGGCGCGCCGGTGACGCATTGTTCGAGTTCCGCGCCGCCGTAGTCGACCATCGCCAGCACCAGCCGGTCGGCGTTGGGGTGCGCTTTCACCTCGCGGATCGCGCCAAGCAGCAGCTTTTGCCGATCCCAGACCAGATGATCCGAGACGGGGTTGCGGATGCCCTCGACGAAGGTCTGCGGCACGCCGATGTAGGTGATGTGCCCGACTTCCAGCCCGGCGGCGGTCAGGCGCTCCGCCAGCACTTCCGTCGGGACGGTGATGTCCACGAATTCTTTCAGCCATGATACAGGTACGAGCATAGGGTTTAGCCTTTTTCATGTCGCCAGAGGCTCGAAGCTCCGGCTAGTCAAGCAAGCCACCTGAAGGTGGCTGCGTGCCAGCCGTCTTTAGACGGCTTGAATCCGTAGCCCGTCGCTTCGAGCATCGGGCGTCATTTCAGAACTGCTCTAAGGATCTCAAATCAAGTTCGCCCAGTAGTAGCGAATGTCCGGCACGCCGAATTTCAGGTTGATCATGCGCTCCGGATCCCATGCCGAAGGCGAAGCCGCTCCACTCCGCCGGGTCGTAGCCGCCGTTGCGCAGCACCACCGGGTGCATCATGCCGCAGCCAGCGATCTCCAGCCAGCCGCTGTATAGCACATGGCACAGCCTTCGCCGTGACAGATCAGGCACTCGGCGTCGACTTCCATGCTCGGCTCGGTGAACGGGAAGTACGACGAGCGGAAGCGAACATCGGTATCCGCGCCGAACATGCGCCGGGCGAATTCGCTGATCGTCCCCTTGAGGTCGGTCAGGTGGATGTTACGCCCAATCGCCACACCTTCGACCTGATTGAACTGGATTTCTGCGCACCGACACCTGCTCGTAGCGATAGCACATCCCCGGCAGGATCCCACGGATCGGCAGCGTGCCGTCCCCGCCGAACTCGCGCATGGCGCGAATCTGCCCCGGCGAGGTGTGTGTCCGCAGGATGACGCCGGACCTGGTCGTGTGGAAGGTGTCCCACATATCGCGGGCGGGGTGGTGCGGCGGGATGTTCAGCAGCGTGAAGTTGGTCTCGTCATCCTCCACGTCGCGGCTGCGGTAGACCTGAAAGCCCATCTCCGCCCAGATGTCGTAGAACTTGCGCAGCATCTGGGTCGATGGGTGCAGCCCGCCGACCGGGTGCGGGCGACCGGGCAGGGTACGTCGACCGCGCCGCTTTCGAGATCGCGCGCCAGCTCCTGCGCCTTCACGAGCGTTTCGCGCTCGGCGAAAGCCCCGGTCAGCGCCTGCTTGATCTCGTTGGCGCGCTTGCCGAACGCGGCGCGTTCCTCCGGCGGCAGCGTGCCGACCGAGCGCATGATCTCGGTGACCGCGCCCTTCTTGCCCAGGTATCTGATCTCCCACTCGCGCAGGGCGTCGCCATCGGTGATGGCGTCGAGCGCCGCGCCCGCCTCGTGATACAGCGCTTCCAGTTTTTCGAACATGTGTCCTCCCCAAACAAAAACGCCCTCGTCCCATGAAATTTCAGGGACGAGAGCGTATCAGTCTCCCGCGGTACCACCCTGGTTGAAGCTGCGCATACGAAGTATGCTCAGCCCCCGCCTTCATTACCCATCACGCCGGGAAGCGGAACGGACTACGCAATCAACATGATTGTTGATTTTCACCCGTCAGCGTGTGAACGTCGCCGTTCACGAACCGGGTGAATTTCGGCGGCATCTCCCGCGCCCGCTCTCAATCTCTGGCGAGCGCTCCCTGTGGGCGATGATGTTCGCGTACTTATCCCGGTTATCACCTTGTGGTGTATTATGCGGCGCGAATTCAAAGGCTGTCAAGGGCGCTTTTACGCGCCTGCGTCGGGCAGCGGCGCGCCGTTCCACGGCGGATCGTAGTTTGGGCTGAGCGCACCCGCCGACACCCACACCGGCGCGGCATTGCAGGCGATCCAGAGCTTGTAGAACCCGCCCTGAGCGCCGATCACCCACCACGAGCTTCCGGCGGGCAGCACCACGTTGGTGGTCGCGTCGGCGCGTGGCTCGTACAGGGCGTTCACAGTCGCTACAACGCGCCCCTGCACCGAACCGTCCGGCAACGGAGTAGCGCAGCCGCCTGTCGCACCGCCAGACGATCCGCCTGCGCTGTAAGGCACGTTGACAATCGTCGGCGAGCCGGACGAGTCGGCGGAGCAGTTGACGACAAGGCTGCTCTGGTAGACGGTCACACCCCCGATGATCGTGTCGATACGGAACTCGAATGTGACGGGATATGGGGCGGAGATATTCTCGGCGAAAGCGCCATAGGCACGGGTGCCGCTGGTCTGCTCGACGGCGTAAGGACCGTTGGGCGTGTTGACCCCGTTGTCGATATAGTTGAGCGTGAACTGGGCGGTCGTCGGCAGGCTGTGGAATTCCACGTCCTGATTGCTGAGTCCGACGGTAATGTAACTTCCCATGTCGGTGCAGGTATAGGTTTTGCCGTTGTCCAGCCAGCGGCGATACTGGTCGCCGACAGCGCTGATGGAAATGGTCGGGATCAGGGCGAGAATGGCGATGATCACGAGCATGAGTGTAGCCAAACCGGATCGACGCATGTTCTCTCTCCTCAGTTTATTTCAACAGATTCTTCTTCAGTACCACCTATACTGTTAGTCGTACATTCCGGGCGATTTTGTACTGTTTGCTCGCTGCGTGCCCGTTTAGCCAGGACCAATTGGCGAACCGTCAATCTGCCTGACCCCTCGTTGACCGCATCCGTCCGTTAAGAGTGTGTGATGTTGCTGTTTGCTGCTTGACACGCCTATCAATCCGTGCTAATCTTTGCACTAGCGTGGTTAGGCGTTAGCGCCTGTCACGCCTCGTGCAAGTCTGAGAATGAAGACAAGCGAGCGGTTCTTCCGCTCGAACCCGTATCCGATGCGCTAGCGCGCGTCCTCGGTTATGAACCGAGTGTGAAGGAGGCAGATGTAATGTCAGTGGCGCTTAAACCTCGTATCGAACCAGGAGCCGTGTATTCGCGGCAGGAAGCTGCCGAGGCGCTGGGCATCAGCCTGAGCACCTTGAAGCGTCTGGTGAAGAACGGGCATCTGCGCGTCAGCAAGCCGGATGGAATGCGCCGGGTGTTCATCACCGGGGAGAGCATTCTGGCGATGCTCGATAACACCGTCGTGGAGCGAGGTGCGTGATGCAATACACGATCGCCGCCTCCCGCATCCTGCTTAACGTGGGCACGAGCCTCCCCTGGGGAGATTCCGCCTACGCGCCGGCTCAGCCGGTGATTGCCGTGCGTCTGCCGCGCGGCATGAGCGATGCGCCGAACTTTGGCGACGTTGGCACGTATATAGGACAGTCTTACGATCCAGGAGCGCATCCACCGAGGTGATGCTCCACCCGATACACGGGTACCCTTTAAAGGGCGTGAGACTGTGAAGGATAAGTCTCACGCCCTTTTTATTTGTTTGTTTGCAAGCGAGGGAATTATGGGACCGACGCTTCAACCAAATCTGCAACTGCTCTACAACACGTCCCGGTTGTCCGGGCTGCTGGAAGCGCTCGACGAACTGCACAGCGCCGCCAGCGACGGCAACATTCGAGCGGTCACCCCGCTCAGCAACGCGGAGTTGACCAGTTGGCTGTACGAGGTCATCTACACCGCACGCGAGACGATGAACGAGATCGAGAGCAAGAACGCAGGGGCGGCAGTGGAGTTGGCACTGGTACGGAAGTCGTCGTGACAGGGTGGGCGACCGCCTTGTCCAAGCAGCGGGGACTGCGCAGGATTTTTGAACAGTCCACCGTCAACCAGCGTAAGAACCTATGGACATGGCAGGAGACGCCATCATGGAAATGAATATGTACACCATACAGGACTTCTCCCGGCAGCGTACTAAAGACCTGCGACGCGAAGCGGACACTGAGCGGATGCTCAAGCACATGCGGGAATCGCTGCGCGAACGCCGGGCAAGTCAAAACCGCGATACGCGGTACGAAACACAAGGAAACTCGACGCCTCTGTGGGCGCGAATCTGGTCATTGTTCTAGCACACGGCGTGCTGGACGCGAGCGGAGAAAGGCAAGAGTCCATGTGTAGTCGTCACGCCAAGTCGGACAAACCGTATCGCTTCACGTCCAGCCGCTCAATTCGGGGTGGCGCGGCGTGAAGCCCACCATCCAAGAGAATCGAACGCAATCAACTGACAATCTGCGGGTGAGGCTTATCGTTAGCAAGCAAACTGGGAAACAACGCTCGGCAGTGATTTATCGGTAGCTGGAATGGCGTACGCACTATGCCGGAAGAGAGAACCCGGCGCGAAAACAGGGGTGTTGGCGGGTTCTCTTTTTCAGGAAGCGGTCAGCCGTCAGGCTTTCAGCGCTCAGCACGAACTCAAGGGGGGCGAGCGGATGTTGATCTGAAGCGGGCGAGTAGTTTTTTAACATCCGCATAGCGTGCCCTTGCACAAACGCGGCGCATAGGCGCGCTTTGAGCTTTTGCTGAAAGCTAATTGCTAACCGCCGTTTAACCAGTTAAAGACATTGTGAAACCTGATGCAAACCGAACGAATATGCGGTATAATCGCTGAGGTTGTAACAATTCGGGTGAGTTCCTGAGGTGATTTGTGTCCAGCGTTCAAGGCAGGGTTCTGCTCCTCAACGGACACACATGGGAGCCGTTGTCCGTCATCACGATTCCCCGCGCCATCAACCTGTTGCTGGCGGAAAAAGCGGTGGTTGTCGAGCAGAGCGGCGAATTCCTACGCACCATCCGCGACAAATATCCCGTTCCATCGGTCATCGCGCTGCGCACCTTCGTCAACGTTCCACGCCGTCAGGCGCATTGGAGTCGGCGGGGCGTGCTCGTGCGCGACAGCTATACCTGCATCTACTGTAAGGCGCAGCCGGGGCACATGGTCAAGGGGAAGGTGCTCAACAAGAGCGACTTCACCGTCGACCACATCGTGCCCAAGTCGCGCGGCGGCAAGGATCAATGGGGCAACACCGCCTGCGCGTGCTACGTCTGCAACCACCGCAAGGGCGACAAGATGCCCAATGAAGCCGGGATGCGACTGGCGTGGGAGCCGAAAACGCCGCGCACCAGCTATCTGGTGATCGCGGTCGGCAGCGGCGTCGATGCGTGGAAGCGGTATATCGAGTACTGAGCGAAGGACTGAGGGGAAAGGACTGAGGACTGAGTCAGCCTCAGTTGGATTCGGCAGTCCAGATAAGCCAGCCATTCGCAGGGGCGACAGAAATGTCGCCTCTTTTTTTGCCCGCGCCGACCGCGTAACCTTTCCCGACAATTCGCGTAGTGATCCTTATAAGTGGATACGACTTTTTCGGGGAGCTGCCGCCATGCAGGAAACGCTGGTTCAAGTACGCGATTTAGCCAAAGAGTTCAAGCGGACAACCGGAGAAACATTTTTCGCGGTCAAGGATGTCGACCTGGAGATCCGGCGCGGCGAGATTTTCAGCCTGCTGGGTCCAAACGGGGCGGGTAAGACGACCACCATCTCGATGATCAGCGGCTTGCTCAAGCCGACCAGCGGCGACGCCGTGATCGGCGGGCACTCGATCACCCAAGACCCGATCCCCGCCAAGAAGCTGCTCGGCGTCGTGCCGCAGGAGATCGCGCTCTATCCGACGCTGAGCGCGCGCCAGAACCTGGAATTCTTCGGCAAGATGTACGGCATGAGCGGCGCGGAACTGGCGAAGCGCGTCGACGAGACGCTCGACTTCATCGACCTGACCGACCGCCAGCACGACAAGGTCGAGAGCTTTTCGGGCGGCATGAAGCGGCGCGTCAATATCGGCATCGGGCTGCTGCATCACCCGCAGTTGATCTACATGGACGAGCCGACGGTCGGCATCGACCCGCAGAACCGCCGCCGCGTGCTGGATACGGTCGTGCGCCTGCAAAAAGAGAAGGGCATGACCGTCCTCTACACGTCACACCTGATGGAAGAAGTGCAGGAGATCAGCGACCGCGTGGCGATTATGGATCACGGCGAAGTGATCGCGCTCGGCACGGTCGGCGAGTTGATCCAGAAAGTGGGCGAGGAAGACCGCCTGATCTTCAACGTGGGCGACCAGACCGTGCTCGACGCGCTGATCGAGCGCATCAAGGCGGAAGTGCCGGGCGTGACCAGCGCGACGTACAGCCAGCGCGAGGTCAAGGACGAGGATACCGGCACGGCGCCTGAGCCGAGTGCCAAGAAGAAGACAGGAACCAGCGAAGTTGCTCGGAGACTGATCACCGGCGAGGTGGCTCCGGCTGCCGTCGAAAACCACCTGCCCGCCGACGGCATGGTGACGGTGTACGCCAAGCGCGGGCGCAAGGCGCTGCCGGACATCATTCGCATCGCCAACGAAGCCGGGCTGGACATCCTGTCGGTGGCGGTGCATGAGCCAGACCTCGAAGCCGTGTTCCTGCACCTGACCGGGCGCGCGTTGAGGGATTGATGCCATGTTGAGCAAAATCTGGACGATAGCGTGGAAAGAGCTGTACACCACCTTCACGGATCGCAACCTGATCCTGATCATGATCGTCACGCCGCTGGCGCTGGCGACGATCATCGGCTTGGCTTTCAGCAATTTCATCAACACCAGCAGCGACGTGCCGGTCAGTGACATCCCGCTGGCAATCGTCAACCTTGACGAAGGCGCGGACGCCAACGGCACGTCCGTCAATAACGGCGACATCATCGTCAATATTTTCCTGCCGGAAGTCCACAGCAGCAACGACCCCATCGACACGCTGACCAACGCCGAAAAGCTCGACGATGCTCAAACGGCGCGGCAGGGCGTCGATACCGGCAAGTACGCGGCGGCGATCATCATCCCGGCGGATTTCAGCCAGAAGCTGACGTACAGCCAGACTCATTCGATTGAGCCGGTGTCGGTCGAGGTGTACGCATCGCCCGCCAGCGCGATCTCCGGGACGATCATCCGCAGCATCACCGAAAGTATCGTCAGCCAGATCGCCACCGGCAACATCACCATCGAGTCGACCATTCAGGCGATCATCGAGACCAACCCGATTGCGGCGCTGCGGCTGGCAACCGCCGGGGATACGCTTCAGGAAGGGTTCGCCCCGGCTTTCAACCCGACCTCGAACCCGGTCGGCATCGAGCAGCAGACGGTCACAGGGGAGGCGGCGACGTTTAACCCGCTGGTCACGTTCGGCGCGGCGCAGGCGGTGTTCTTCATGCTGTTCACGGCGATGGGCGGCGCTGCCAGCCTGCTCGAAGAACAGCGCGACTGGACGCTCCAGCGGCTGATCGTCTCGCCGACGCCGCGCATCGTCATCCTGCTCGGCAAGCTGATCGGCACGTTTATCACCTGCGTCGTGCAGGTCACGGTGCTGATCATCGCGCTGACCATCGTCGGCAGCATCATCGCCGGGAAGCTCGAATTCATCTGGGGCAGCAACATCATCCTGCTGGCGCTGATGATTTTGGCGGTGGCGCTGGCGGCATCTGGCTTAGGCTCGCTGGTGGCGTCGCTGGTGCGCACGCCGGAGCAGGGCAACGTCATCGGCGGCGTGATTTCGATGGCGATGGCGGTGTTCGGCGGCGCGTTCTTCGGCACGAACATCTTCCCGCCGTCGCTGCATGTGCTGACGCAGCTCAGTCTGGTGTACTGGGGGACGGATGCCTTCACCCGGCTGGCGCAGAACCAGACCGACATCGGCACAAATCTGGTGGCGCTGACGGTGATGGGCGTCGTCCTGTTCGGCGCGGGGCTGGCGGTCTTTAACCGCCGCCTGAACGTCTGAGGGGGAAATCATGCGAACCGTCATCAATATCGCGCTGAACGACCTGCGCATCCTGCTTTCGAACCGCAGCATCTGGATCAACCTGCTGATCGTTCCGGTCATCATCTCCTACGCGGTCGGTCTCGCCAACGGCGTCGGCGGCAGCGGTGGTAACGCGCCCCGGCTGCTGGTGGACGTGATCGCCGGGGAGACGGGCGGTCAGGTCGATCAATTCCTCGCCGACATTCGCGCGGCGAACCCCAGCATCGTGCTGTGCCCGATGGACAACGGCGGCGACGACGCCTGCGGGCTGCGCAGCGCGGCGCTCGACGAGATGCTGGCGACCCAGCGCCTGAAGGACGAGACCTCGCTGGCGCTGATCGAAATCCCGGTGGGCTTCTCGGCGGCGCTGGAAGCGGGTGAGGCTATCACCATCGTCTACCGCTCGAACGAGGATGCCAGCGCGCCGAGCTACATTTTGCAGGCGGTACAGGCGTCGGCGCAGAAGCTCGGCGCGGTGCAGATCGCCACGCAGGTAGGCGCGAACGTCGCCGTCGAGCTGAATATCGTCTCCGGCGACGCGGATCGCGCCGCTTTCGCCGACGCGGTGCGCGAGAACGCCAGCGCGCTGTGGGCGCAGGACCCGGTGCAGGTGGATTACGTGCTGGGGCAGCAGCCGGAGCCGACCAACAACGTATCGGGCTTCAGCCAGTCGATCCCCGGCATCGGCACGATGTACGTGCTGTTCACGCTGCTCCCGGCGGCGGCGACGGTCGTCTTGCAGCGCAAAAACGGGACGCTGCCGCGCCTCGCCGTTATGCCGATCAGCCGCGTGCAGATACTGGGCGGCAAGATGCTGGCGAACTTCCTGCTGGGGATGCTCGAATACGCCATCATGTTCACGTTCGGCTATTTCCTGGGCGTGCGCTACGGCAGCGACCCGCTGGCGATCCTGCTGCTGATGATCACCTTCACGCTGAGCGTGACCGCGCTGACGCTGGCGCTGACCTCGGTGCTGCACAACGAGGCGCAGGCGCGCGGCATCGGGCTGCTGCTCACGCTGACGCTGTGCCCGCTGGGCGGCGCGTGGTGGCCGCTCGACATCGTGCCGGAATGGATGCGCACGGTCGGGCACATTTCGCCGGTTGCCTGGGTGATGGACGGCTTCAACACGCTGATCTTCAAGGGCGGCGACCTCGGCGGCGTGATCGTGCCGCTGGCGGTGCTGGCGGGCATGGCGGTGGCGTTCTTCGCCTTCGGCGTGTGGCGCTTCAAGTTCACGGATTAGTTGCGCAGGTTTTCGTAGGGGCGAACCTATGTGTTCGCCCGGTTTTGCCAGGGGCAGACACACAGGTCTGCCCCTACGGACGACCCCCTAAATCACCCCTCTGAACATAATTCCAGAATGCGCTGTTTGATCGCCTGATTGATCTGGAAATGCGCGTCGAGGTAGGCGAGGATCGCCCGCGCCGATTCGGGGCTGCGGTCGTAGCCCTGCATGAAATCCGGCAGGTGCGCGGCGACGCCGGGGAAGCGCTGCTCGAAGCGGCGCTCGGCGGCGAACGGATCGCGGGCGGCGTCTGCGGCTGGCTCGATGTAGGGCGCGAGCCGCACGACCTGATCGACGGCGCTGATCTGAATCAGCCGGAGCGCAGCCAGCTTTTCGCCACGCCGGTAGCGGCTCATGCCGATCAGCAGGTTGGTCAGCGCCTCACCGAGCAGCCAGTCGAGCGCGATATTTGTAGGGTGTGCGCACGCCGGGCTGCGCCAGCCGCTCGTCAAACCCGTCGGCTTTCCAGACGATCCGCCCCGGCGCGTAGGGGATGGCTTCCAGCTCGCGCGGCTCGAAAACGGCGAATTCGGCATAGATGCCGTCCTCGTACAGCACTTTGCAGCCGTCGACCGTGTTCTGGAAGGAATAGGCAACCGGCGCGGCGAGCCAGTCGAGAGTCTCGATGAAGCGCTGCTTGTGCCCTGGCTGACGATGGCAAAGAAGTCGAGGTCGGAATAGGCGTCGATGCGGTCGGTTTCCAGCCCGACCGACCCCAGAGCGAGCAGCGCCAGCGCTTCGCCGCTGCGCTCCAGCGCCGCGCCAATCGCGTCGAGCCGAGCGAGCAAGCGGCTTTGTGATCCAACGAAATTTCTCCTTGAGCGTCAATCAAAAGGGTTAGTCTGGCAAGCGTAGGGCACGACATGTCGTGCCCCTACAATACCTAATTACGATGATCTTCGCTCGTTACGACTGCCCTTCACCCACTGGTCGCTGTTCACGATGCGGTCGATGCGATCCTCGAAGCGCACCAGCCCGACCGGGGCGTTAGCGTCGCCGTCGTAGCGGACGATGTGCTTGTAGCCGTCGTCGGTCGAAATCGACGTGATGACATACGCCTGATCGGTGATCGTCATGGTGGTGTACTCGTCGTTCCAGCCGAAGTAGCCGGACGCCGTCATCTCGCGCACCAGCAGCTCGACCGCCGACGGATCAATCGTGGTAACCTGCACGCCGGTCACGGCGACGTGGTCGATGCCGAGGTAGACGACGGTGCCGTCCGCGAAGATGTTCAGCGCATAGACCGGGCACATGCCGAAGCACGCCTGCCGCTCCAGCGTGATCACAGGTGCGTTGGCGCTCATCACGCTGGTCGGCGACACGTCCGCGCCCGTCCACTGGCTGGTTCCGACGGCGAGGTCGATCCACGTTTCGAGATATGGCAGGCAGCCGGGGCGGAGTCGTCACCGGCGTAGCGCGTGATCTGTTTGGTTTCGCCGTCGCGCGCCACCGAGGTGATGATGGTCGGCAGGTCGGTGATGTGCATGTCGGTGTATTCGTCGTCCCAGCCGAAGTAGCCCGCCGCCTCGAAGCCCGCGACCAACTGCTGGACGGTTTCCGGGTCAATCGTCGCGGTCTGCTCGCCTTCTACGTCCACGAAGCGCTCGCCGTTGTACACGACCGTGCCGTCGGTGTAGATCGTCACCGTGGTAGACCGGGCACGCCCCAAAGCAGGCTGTCCGTTCAAGCGTGAGCGCCACTTCGGGCGACTGCGCCGCTGCGGGCAGAACCGCCAGCATCGCCAGGATGAAGGCGAGCAAGATACCGAATTTACGCATTACATTCCTCCTGTTGCGTCGCCCGAAACGCTCCGGGCGAATTCGCTCTCAACACCTGTAAGACGCCGCCGGGACGTGAAAAGTTCCATTGTCGCTTATCCGCTTCCAATGTCTATAGATACAATAGACGATTGTTACCGGCTTTGCGATGGGTGTCGCCGTTGCGCATAGGATACTGGATCGGGCGTGGGTTTCGTTTGCTGCGGCGCGCCGTGCTGTGGTTCGGCATTCTGCTCTCGATGGTCTATCTGCTCAATTACTCGACGCTGCCGCTCGGCGACGAATGGACGCAGGTGGCGGTGCTGGCGCGCAACGAGCAGTTCGACTACGTGAGCTGGGAAATCGACGCGCTGGCGGGCAAAGCCGGGCAGTTGTTCTACGGCTTGCAGCCGTTCATGGACGAGCACGCCCGCTCGGCTTACGTGCGCGCCTACATGAGCGATCTGGGGCGGGCGCAGGCGCTCGAAGCGCAGATCACGGTGATTTACGCCGACGCCAGCATCGAAGATCACGCGGCGGCTTCGGCAGATTTGCGCGCCGAGCGCGATTCATTACGCGCCGACCTGAAAGCGCGCCAGCCGCTCGCCGAAGCGATTCTGGAGGGGCAGGTCGCCTACGTGCTGGTCAAGCAGGGCTTCGGCTTGGGCGGTCAACTGCTGCCGCCGATCTCGATGCACTTCACCGAAGTGCCGAATCTGCTGGTCGTCTCCCCGCGCGATCAAATCCGCTTCGATGTGTCGATCAACCTCGACCCGATGCCGGTCGACGAAATGGACGCGCTCGAAAACCAGATCGACCAGCAGCTAGACGTGTCGTCGCTGATCGTTCCGCTCGGCGGGATCGCGCTGTACCCGGCGATGATCCTGGAGACCAGCTCGCTTCAGTTCGCCGCTGAAACGTTCGCGCACGAGTGGCTGCATCATTACCTGTTCTTCTTCCCGCTCGGCTTCAACTACGATTTCGCGGGCGAGACGCGCATCATCAACGAGACGACCGCCAGCCTGTTCGGAAAGGAAATCTCGCTGCTGGTGCTGAAGCAGTATTATCCCGATCTGCTGCCGCCGCCATCGCTGACGCAGCGAACGGACGCGCCGCCCGCGACCCCGTCGCCGAATACTTTCGACTACGGCACGGAGATGAACGAGACGCGGGTCACGGTCGATGCGCTGCTGGCGCAGGGTAAAATCGACGAGGCGGAAGCCTACATGGAGCAGCGGCGGCAGGTGTTCGTCGAGCATGGCTACGAAATCCGCAAGCTGAACCAGGCGTACTTCGCCTTCTATGGCGGCTACCAGAGCGCCTCGCCGGGGGAGGGCGGTAGCGACCCGATTGGTCCGGCGGTACAGGCGATCCGCGACCAGAGCGACACGATCTTCGACTGGATCGAGACGATGCGCGGGATCATCACGCGCGACGAACTGCTGGCAGCAGTTCACAGGACTGAGAATTGAGGACTGAGGACTGAATTAACGACAGGTGGAAGGTTAGAGGAGTTGGCAATGGATGTTCTGGAAACAATTCGCACCAAACGTGCCGTGCGGCGCTTCAGCGGTGAGCCTGTGCCGGACGACGTGATCCGCCAGATTATCGACGCCGGGCGGCGGTCGCAAAGCTCGAAGAACACGCAGCCCTGGCAGTTCGTGGTTGTCCGCGAACGGGAACGGCTGGCGGCGCTCTCCAAGACCGGGACGTATGCCGGGCACATCGCGGGGGCGGCGTTCGCGGTCGTGCTGGCTGGCGAGCGGCACAGTGAATGGAACAGCTTCGATCTGGGGCAGGCGGCGGCTTACATGCAGCTTGCGGCGTGGGGGTTGAACGTCGGCTCGTGCATCGCCACGCTGAATCGAGAGGACGAGGTGAAGACGATACTCGGCATCCCGGCGGAGATGAACGCTTCGGTGGCGCTGTCGTTCGGGTATCGCGCGCCGGACTGGACGCCGAACAAGGGCGGGCGACGCAAGCTCGACGACGTGGTGCGCTGGGAGACGTGGTGATCTGCTCCCTGAAAACTGCATCACTTGCAGGGTGAGTCATCATAACCGGGACTCTGGAAAACGAAGTCTGATGTTTGTATGCACAAAGACCGTTCGCCGCAGTTGGGAGTGATTTCATGAAGCGTTTGCTGCTCACACGTTTATCGCCCGAACGTTTGCAGCCCGCGGGCTTATTGCTTGCGGTTGTTGTGCTGCTGGCAGGTTGTGGACAAGCCGCTCCGACCGTGACCCCGACCCTGACTCCACCGCCGTCACCAACTCGATCCCTGACTCCGCGCCCGACCTCGACACCGAACCCATCGCTAACCCCATCACCCGAACCCACCCGCGCGCCCGCCATTCCCGAAGCGGGAATCGAACTGATCAGCGGAATGCCGGATGGGTGTGTGAATACCGATCAGAATCAGAGCACAGTCTTTGGCTTTAATGTGATATATCACACCGTTACCACCGGAAATTACCAGTCGGGTACGCTGGTCGCGCCCGACGGGGTAGTGCTGGCAACCGTCAATTCTGAGACGGAGAACCGGGATGGGGAAGGGCTGTGGGGATTTTATCCGACTGCCTTTGATTATCCGGCGAACACATCACTGACGATGACCCTGACAACCTATTCGGGCAGTGACGCCACCACCGCCATCAGCAGCATCAGCACACTCACGTACAATTGCACGACCGGGGAGGCTATCAGCCAGACTTATACACGCGGGGAGTGAATCCGGCATTTGATCACCCGGTGACCGGATGTTCACCGGGCGTGGTTGGTTATTCGGGACGAAGTCGCGCGCCGGGAGACGTGGTAATTCAGCCGGGCGATCAGGCGCGGGTGAACTCGGCAACGTCCAGCACAAAAATCGTGGCGGCATGACCTTCCGGGCGGCTGTAGGGAGCGCACACGTCGCGGATAGTGGTCATGGCATCCGGCAGCCGCGCTTCCTCAACGCCGATCACGAAGGTGCTGTTCTGGCGACGCAGGAATCCGCCCATACTGCCGATCTTGGTCACGGAATAGTCCTTTGCCAGAAGCGCCTGTAACAGCGGGTCAACCGCGTCGGAGTTGAAAATGATGGCAAGGATTAATTTTGACATGCGCTACACCTGCTCGAAATGATCGACATTCAGCACAAAGGATTGGAAACCGCCCACCTGAACTTCGGCGACGCCGGTGAGGGGCAGGTTGCCCTCATAAGTGTAGGGTAAAAACGATTGACGAGGCGATGCCAAGTCCGCGATCACCTTCATCACCTGCGGCACATGCTCCTCGTCGATCCCGATCAGGAGCGTGGAGTCACCAGAGTCAAGCAAGCCGCCTGTGCTGCTGACCTTGGTGACGCTGATGTGCTGACCTGTGAGCGCGGTCATCACTTTCTCGACATCCCGGTTGTCCACAATGGTAACGATCAATTTCATCAGGATCACCCCAATAAGTATCGCTTAACGCTCGATTGTAGCGTATCCGTGCGCCGGGATAGGGCGATTCGGTGACGTTCGCCTCGCAGGGGTGTCACATGAGACGCCCCTGCGAGCACAATCCCTATCGCGGGGTGTTACTCGAACACCCATTCCTTGAGCATGGCGGCGAGCAGCGTGGCGCGGCGCGGCAGGCTGGCGATGACCACCTGCTCGTGGAGCGCGTGCAAGCCGTCGCCCTGCGGTCCCAAGCCGTCCAGCACCGAGACGCCAAGCGAGGCGACGGTATTGCCGTCCGACGCGCCGCCGCTGCCATCCTCGCGGACGGTCAAGCCGTAGCTTTCGCCGATGCGCTTGCACTGGGCGAAGTTGCGGATCATCTGCTCGTCGTGCTCCATCGGCTTGTGCCCGTTGATCTTCTCGACCTTGACCTTCGCGCCGGGCACGAACGGCTCCAGATTCATCATGGTGTCGTAAGTTTCTTCCCACGACTGCATGGTCATGGCGCGCGTATCGACGAAGGCGGTCACTTTCGCCGGGATGACGTTGGTAGCGCTGCCGCCCTCGACCATCGTCACCGAGACCGACGTGCCGCGCCTGTAATCGTTCAACTGGTTGAGCTTGAGCACCTGCTGGGCGAAATCGGTGATAGCGTTGATGCCCTTTTCCGGCGCGTTGCCGGCGTGCGAAGGCAGCCCTTCGATGTCCAGCCGGTAAGTGGCGATGCCTTTGCGCCAGGTCTTGAGCGCTTCTTCCTGGGTGGCAGGCTCCATAACCAGCACCAGCCCGCACTGCAACGCCGCGTCCTCGATGTGGTCGTGCGAGAAAATGCTGCCGACTTCCTCGTCGGTCGTCATGAGCACCCACACCGGACGGTTGGGCATCTCGCCGCGCTCCTTCAGCCCGCGCAGCGCCGCCAGCACGCAGGTGATGCCGCCCTTCATGTCAATCGCGCCGGGTCCGTACAGCTTGCCGTCATCCTTGATGGTGACCGGGCGCTCCGCCAGCGTGCCGAGCTGCCAGACGGTGTCGATATGGATCAGGAACATGATCGGCTTGCCGGGAGCCGTCTCGTTCCACTTCGCCAGCAGCATGTCGCCGACTTCGGTCTGCGGGATGCGGGTCACCGACGACGCGCCGAGGTCGCGGAACTGCGCCTCCATGAACGCGCCCATCTTGTCGACGTGCTCCTTGCCGCGCGTGGGGGTCTCAAAATTGCAGAGCGTGGTCAACAGGTCGACCATCGCCGCCTGCTGGCTTTGGAAATAGGTGAGTAGATCGGACATACGTTTCCTCAACGATGGATGGGCTGCACCGCGCAGGCGCAGTAGATCGAAATTCGGGGCAAATTGTACCCGGCTTTGCCGGGCTTGCCCACCGCCGTGAGCCATCCCCGCGCGCTGGCTATGCGCATGTTGCCATGCCCGAATAACCCTTTTGTGTTCCTTATCACGATCCTGAGATAAGATAAGGCATAATGTAGTTGAAAATAGCTCTTTCGATGGCAGGCAAGTTACTTATGGCAGATTCTTCGAGGATTACCCTACAGCACATCGCCCAGTCGCTCAACGCGCCCATCGACCAGGTCATGAAAGTCATCCTCGGTCAGCCGGACGTGAGCGACGAGCTACGCCAGGGCGTCTTTTCGGCGCTACAGGAAGCCGGACTGGTTCACCTCTCGCGGGATACCGCCGCCGGAGCGCTCGGCATCATCGTGCCGGGGACGCTGATCGGCGATTACGTTGGCGCGGTGGTGCAGGGGGCGTCGGAGACGGCGAAGCAGCGCGGCTTCTCGGTCGTGCTCTACAACGAGCGCAGCTCGAAGGAGCACGAACTGGCGCAGATGCTCGGCGGAAGCTGCAAGGGCGTCATTTCGATTGTGCCGAACAACTATCAGCGGACGCTGGAACTGTGCCGCAGCTACAACCGCGATTACGTGCTGGTCGATTATCAGGGCGACGACGAGCCGGGCGAGTCGCTGACGGTGGAAGTCAACAACCGCCAGAGCATCGTCAACGTCATGAATTACCTGTTCGATCTGGGGCACCGGCGCGTCGCGTTCATCACCGGGCGAATGGCGCACGCCAGCGCTCGCCAGCGCCTGCGCGGGTACGTCGACGCGCTGGCAGCCGCCGGGATCGCTTACGACGCCGAGCTGGTGCGCGAGGGCAACTGGATGCACGAAAACGGCTTCGAGCACACGCTGGCGCTGCTGGCGCTGGACGAGCCGCCGACCGCGATTGTCGCCTCGAACGACCTGATGGCATTCGGGGCGATTCAGGCGGCGCGCGAGCAGGGTTTCCAGGTTGGCACGGATATTTCGATCACGGGCTTCGACGACATCGACATGGCGGCGACGGTGACGCCTTCGCTGACGACCGTGCGCCAGCCGATGGTGCAGTTGGGCGAGGCGGCGGTCGACCTGCTGGTGCGGCGCATCAACGGCGAGCCGATTGACGAGCCGCGCATCCGGCTGGACACGCAGCTCATCATCCGCGAATCGACCGGGGCAGTGATCGCCTAGCAATCCATCACAAAGACAAGCGGAGCAAGTTATTCGGCGCTCTGTTCGAACCTCACCCCGACCTCACCATGTTCGGTTGCTCTTTCCCTGTGCATCGGCACAACAAATAGTGGGATTTCGGGCGCAGCACGCTGCGCCCCTACAAAAGCAAAACGCAATCTATTATCCGTGAAGTTCACTAGAACGGGCACAAATCAGAAGCGGCGTAAGTCGCATTGCGCGAGCCGTAGCGGTTGAGCAGATCGAGCGCGTCCGGGCGCGTGAGGATGTCCTCCTGCGCGCGGATGCAGGCGCTGTGCAGGTTGTTGGTCACCTGAACCGCCGTCCAGAAATCGAGCGCCATCTGCGCGTAGGGCGGCGCGGTCGCCGGATCGGGGTAGTCGCTCTGGATGGTCTGCTGGATTTGCGCGCGGCGGTCATCTTCGGTGTAGGAATACGCCAGCAGCAGGCGGTAGAGAGCGTAGGCGCGCAGCGTGGTGGCGTCGTCGTTGAACCAGTTTTCGAGGTCGGCGCTGCCGAGCGAGAGATTATAGAGCGCGATGGCGTCGTCCATGCGCTGGGCGGCGAAGGCTTGATCCGCCTCCTGAATCACCTGAATACGGAAGCGCGGCGGGTTCAACTGGGTGATCGATTCGACGTAGCTGACGCCGTTCCAGTCGTAGACGGTGAAGCCGGTGCGCAGCGGTCCGGTCTGGGCGCTGCCGCTGTCGTCGAAGCGCACGACCACCTCGCTGACGAGATCGCTGTCGATGTCCTGAAGCGTCGGAATCTGGTCGCTGGTGATCGCGCCGCCGAACAGGTTGACGAAGCGCCCGCGCTCGGCGTTCCAGGTCGCCGCCTGGGTGTGATAGACGCACGGCTCGTCGCGGCAGTCCTGGCTCGAAAACAGAAGCTCCGGGACACCGTTGTAATTCATATCGCTGATGCTGTCGATCACCGGGATGCCCCCGCCGAGCGCCGCCTGGTAGCGCGTGAGGTAGCGCCCGTCGATACAGCCCTCGATCAGCAGGACGCCGCCTTCGTCGGGCGTCTGGTAGGTGATGACGATCTCGGCTGTGCCTTCGCCGGTCAGGTCGGCGTCGCCGCGCACCACGCCCAGATCGCCGAGCACGCCCCAATCGTCGCGCAGTGTGCTTTCCAGCGCGACGGCTGTTCCGCCGTCGGACAGGAAGCGGGCAATCGCGTCGTCCATCAGCCGGGCGTTGGACGGCGCGGTTGAATCGAGCGTCACCGAGTCATCGGGGGCGGGGCAGGACTGGTAATTGGGGGTCACAGTCGGGCGGTTGGCGGCGGCTATCGCGGTCGCCGGGTTGGACAGACCGGAGCCGTCGAGCGGGACGCCGACGACTGTCGGCAGGGGCGCGGTGATCATCCGTCCCGGCGTCACGGTCGGGAAGCTGACCTGAGTCGGCGCGTTGCTGGCGGGCACGTTCGGCTGGCACGCCGCAATCAGCAAGGCTACAATCGGGAGCAGTCGCTTCAACATACGCGCAAGTATAATCGCCGTGAGGATTGCTGCAAAGGATGGCGCACATTCGACCCCCCACCGCTGCGGAATTCGAGGTCGCACGCCGGATGGTGAAAGCGGCGCGCCTCGATCCGACTACGCCGCTGGTGTTCGAGCATACGCTGATCGCCGAGATGGACGGGAAGGTCGTCGGCGCGGGGCAGATCAAGCATCATCCCGGCTGTCAGGAACTCGGCAGTCTGGTCGTGCTGCCGGACTATCGCCGTCAGGGGATCGCCGCGCAGTTGATCGACGGGCTGGAAGCGCGCGCCGAGCGCCCGCTCTACCTGACGTGCCTGCAGCCGATGGAAGCTTACTATGCGCGCTTCGGCTACCGGCGCATCGATGCCCGCGCGATGCCGACGTACTACCGAAGGCGGCTGCCGCTGTACGCTCTGATGCTGCTGTTCGGCTTTCGCCCGCTCGTCCTGCGTAAGGATGCGTGATGCGCAGCAAAAAAAGGTACATTTGTCCGACAAATGTACCTATGCAGAAGGCGGTTCGGGTGTAGGCTGAAGATGATTGTGGTGGGGAATCCGTAGGGGCGTTCAATTGAACGCCCCTACAATTTTCTCGCCTAGAGATGACTGGTCGGGCGGATTTTAGCTGCCCTCGCCAAGCTTCTCGATCATGTCGACGTCTTTGTGCAGGTTGTTGGCGCGGATCACCATCGAGACGATGAACAGCGCCAGAATTCCGAAAAAGACCGCCAGCGCGAGCAGAAGATAGGCAGTGGTATCAGGGGTCACGGTATCCATAACGTTACGACTCCAGCAGACGGGCGCGCAGAGCTTTCACGCGCAGGTTCAGGTTTTCGAGACGGATGCGCCACCAGATCAGCGCCCAGGGGACGAGGATGCTCCACACGACCATGTTGTAGCTCAGCACGGTGCTGATGCTGACGGTCATGCTGAACGCGCCCTGCGCGTTGTCCGGGTTGTTGCCGATCACGACCGGGTGGATGGTGTCCGGGCGCAGGCGGGTGATCATCAGCGTGATGACGGCGGTCGAGAAGGCAAGGATGCCGTAGACTGCTGAGAAACGGCGGCTGGTCTCCGGGTTTTCGATGCCCTGCCGCAGCATCAGGTAGGCGGCGTAAGTCAGGCACATGATGGCGTCGGAAGTCAGGCGCGGGTCCCAGGTCCACCAGGTATTCCAGATCGGGCGCGCCCAGATCGCCCCGGTGATGAGGTTCATCACCGCCAGCGTCAAGCCGACTTCGACACCGGCGACTGCCAGCACGTCCCACCTGGGGTTGTGCGTGCGCAGGTACGCCAGCCCGCCGACAACCGTCACGCCGAAGGCGACGAACGCTCCGGCGAACGCCGAGACGTGCAGATAGAAGATACGCTGCACGTCACCCTGGGTGACATCCTGCCCGACGGCGAACACCGCCAGATAAAACCCGAAGGCGACCGCGATCAAGGTGACGACCGAAAGCAGGGTCAACACGAGGCGGCGCGTCGTCGTCTGCGAGGCAGGTTGTGACGTTGGGGAAAGAACTGCACTCATAAGGCTCTCCTCTTGCTCATGAATTGGAAAAAATCTTAGCATATCTACAAGAAATTGTCATAAACCTATGAGCGAAATTCGTCCCGAATAATCCTGCCGAATCTCACTCTTCAACAATATATTCGAATAGAAGGAAACAGATCGTCAGATAAATCACGTCCAGCACGACGAGAATCTGCGTCCACTGCACCCAATCGTTCTGCGGCGAGGCGTTGAGGATGCTGGTCGAGGCGTTGACCGCCGCCAGCAGCAGCGGCAGGACGACCGGCATCATGACGATGGGCAGCAGCGCTTCGCGGGCGCGGGTCTGCACGGTCATCGCCGCCAGCAGCGTGCCGAGCGTGGTGAAGCCGAGCGTGCCCAGCACCAGCACGACGAACAGCAGCGGGTGGAACAGGCTGACGTTGTACAGGATGGTCATCAGCGGCAGCAGCACCAGCCCGATCACCAGCGTAAAGACGAAATTGCCGACCAGCTTGCCGACGAAGATCGCCGCGCGGTTGATGGGGGCGATCAGCAGGGCGTCGAGGTTGCCCTGATCGCGCTCCATCGCCATGCTGCGGTTCAAGCCGAGGATGCTGGCAAAGACGATGGTCACCCACAGCACGCCGCTAATCGATTCGACGCGGGCGTTGCGGTCGAGTTCGAGGGCGAAGCTGAACACCATCACGGCGAGCAGGGCGAACAAGCCCATCGAGCCGATCAGTTCGCGGCTGCGGAATTCCGCCTGGAAATCCTTGCGGACAATCGAGAGGACGACGCGGAAGAAGGGTGTTTTCATTGTGTGCTCGCCGCTCCGGTGGTCTCGAAATAGCGGGCGGCGATGTCCGCCGACATGGGGGCGTCATAGCCGATCACCCCGCGCGACAGGATGACGGCGCGGTCGGCGAGGGCGGCAGCGCGCTCAAGCTCGTGGGTGGTCATGATAATGGTGTGCCCCTCGCTGTGGGCGTCGCGCATCAGGCTGTCGAGCGTGGCGGCGGCGTCCACATCCAGCCCGGTGTACGGCTCGTCCATCAGCAGGACGTGCGGGTCGTGGAGCAGGGCGCGGGCGATGCTAAGGCGCTGGAGCATCCCGCGCGAGTAGGTGCGCACGAGGTCGTTGGCGCGCCTGACCAGCCCGACACGCTCCAAGCCGCGCCGGATGTGCCCTTCGTGGTCGTCCAGATTGTAGAGGCGGCAGAAAAAGAGAAGGTTTTCGCGGGCGGTCAGGTTTTCGTAGAGCAGCGGCTTGTGGCTGACCATGCCGATCTGCGCGCGGACGGCGAAGGCTTCGCGGGGCAGCTCCCAGCCGCCGACGCTGATCTTCCCGCTGGTGGGCTTGCTCAATCCGGCGAGCAGGCGCAGCAGCGTCGATTTGCCGCTGCCGTTGGGTCCGAGCAGGGCGACGAACTGCCCGCGCTCGACACTCCAGTCGAGCTTGCGCAGGACGACATGCAAGCCATAGGCTTTGACGAGGGCGTGAGTCTCAATCATCGTAGTGACGAGTGCTGAGTCCTGAGTGCTGAGTTAGGGCGAAATATACTCATGCACTTTAGCATAAGTGGGAAGGTACGAGAAACTGCGTTTCGTCCGCTGTGTGGAGTACAAAGCTCAGTACTCAGCGCGCGAAACGGGTTTCGCCCAGCACTTTACTTTTTCCTTTCCATCAGGGCGGCGAGGCGCGCCTTGAGCGCGCTGCGCTGCGTCTCGTAAGCGTCGTCGGGGATGTTCCCGGCGGCGTGGTCGGCATCCAGCTCGGCGATCTGGCGGATCAGGATGTCGATGACCTGCTGGTCGCCAGCGCGATTGCGGGCGGCGATCAGGAACAGCCCGCCGCCGAGCAGCGCGACAACGATCAGCACGCCGGCGATGATCAGCGGCAGGTTGTTGGCGGCGACGACCGGGGCGTTGCGGTCGGCGTTCTGGGCGGCGGTGAGACCCTGCCCGCTGACTTCGTAGCGCAGCACGTCGCCGGGCTGGAACGTAAGCTGCCCGCCGTAAGTCTGGTACTGGGTGCTGCCGATGGTCTCCATCGTGAGCGCGGGAAGCTGGTCGCTGATCACGGTGATGGCGGGCGGGTTAAGCAGCAGGCGCACGGGTCCATCGACCGTGTAATTGACCGGCTGCTCGATGATCGCGTCGCCATTGTACGGGATCAGGTAGATCAACTGGACGATGTGTTCTTCGCCGGGCAGCACCGGGATGGTGTCGTAGACGGTGAAATTGTCCTGGTCGACGACGTAGCGATCCTGGTTGTCGGGGAAGCCCGCCACGACCGCGCCGGGCGGCAGCGTCATCACGACCGAGATCGCCTGCCCGTTGCTGGCGGTCTGGCTGCTCGGTGAAGGCGCGGTCGGAAGTGTTGGTGAAGCTGAACACCTGCGCCACCTGAAGGCTGTCGCCGACGACCGTCACCTGCGCCAGCAGCCCGGCGATGCGGGGATCACGTCGGGGTCTTCGGTCAGCTCATAAATCGTCACGGGCAGGTCGAGCCTTAGGCGGCGTCGGTTTGGAGCGCGTCGCCGCTGAGCAGCTCGCTGGCAAACACGCGGAGGTCGCGGTAATCGGTGGTGACGACGTAGGTGCTGGCGGCGTCGAACGGCACGCCGTCGAAACCGTAATGCCCGTCGGCGTCGGTGGTGGCGGTCTGCTGCGTGCGGTTGAGGCTGGCGTCAAAGACGAACAGCGTCACCTCAAGATGGGCGGGGACGGTGCCAGTAGCCGTGCCGTTGCTGATCTGCCCGGCGATGGTCACCGACGCGGGGCTGACCTCCTGGTCGAGGCGGGCGCTTCCGCCGTCGCCTGCACGGTCGTGCCGATGGCGTCAGCATTGGCGAGGGCGAAGGTGCGGGCGTAGGCGATCACGTCGCGGCGCTCGGCTTCGCTGAGTTTATCGGCGAAGGAGGGCATGTCGTCGCCGCTGCCTTCGGTCACGATCTGGAGCAGGGTGTCGCGGCTGAGGGTCGCCATCTCGCCCAGATCGGTCAGGTCGGCGGGCTGGGTGCTGATCTGGTCGCGCGCTCGCGGCGCCTGTGCCGCTTTCCCGTGACACTCGACGCAGTGGGCGGCGAACAGCTCGCGCCCGTGCTCGATCTGCTCGCGGGTGTCGGGCAGGGTGTAGGTGTAGAGGGCGACCTCCCGGCGCTCGGCGTCAGTAAGCTCGTCGCGCCAGGGCGGCATCAGGTGTTCGACGTTGCCGTTGGTGATGGTGTTGAACCAGGTATCGGGGCGCTGGCTGCCGGAGGTCGCCGGGTCGGTGAAATCGAGCGGGCGCGGGACTTCGCCAGTCTGCACCAGCTCGCCGTCACCCTTGCCGCCAAGTCCCGTGACAGCGGGTGCGGTGTTCGGCGTAAATCTGCGCGCCGAGGGCGACATCCGGCGGCGCGTCGGGGCGTCCGACGTTGGTGGGCATGGGCGTGACCGGGAACGGCTGTCGAGACGACCTGCGGCTCGCCCGCCAGCCCGCCGCAGCCCGAAATGAGCAGGAGGCAGGCAAAAAAGGGACGGGCGGCAATACCTCGCGTGCAATCTGCGGTTGCGTGTCCCTCTCCACGTCGCTTCGCTTACCGTAGAGAAGGTCTGTCCAGTTGAAATTGGCGGGAGAGCAGAACACGGGCACGCCGAAGCGTCATGACTGCTTCCGCTGGCGGTAGCGTTTGACGGCGGCTTCGATGCTGTCGTCGATGGCACGGTCGACCGCCGCATCTTCGGCAGGCGTGACGGCGATCATGGTGCGGTCGGCGATGGTGTCGAGCGCCTGAAGCACCTGCGCGCCGCGCTGCGCCCATTCCTCGCGCTCGGTGGCGTACTGGGCTTCGTCGAGCTTGCCGAGGGTGTGATCTTCGTCAAGGTCGCGGATATTGCGCAGCACGCGCTCGTAGTAGACGAGCAGGCGCTCGCGCTGCTTGACGAGCAGCGGATCGTCGTCGGATTTGGCTTCGCGCCGCAGCAGCGGCATGACGATCCAGACGAGGACGAAGGCGGTGAGCAGAAGCGCGAAAAGAAGTCCGGGAAGGCTCATGATTCATTCAGAAGCTGGTTGATAAGCTGCGCAAGCTCGCTCTGAGAGACGGCGAGGTCGGTCGGGGATGGCGTCGGCGTGGCATGGACGCCGGGCACGGGCGTCGGGTCGACGGTGACGGAATAGAAGAAGCGGCGGATGTTGCCCTGCTTGTCGATGACGAAGGTCTCTGGCACGCCTTCGATGCGATACAGCGCCTTGCTCACGTCGGAGCGACCGTCCTCGGCGTTCAGGTAGGTCGTGCCGAACTCGGAGATGAACGCCAGCGAGTCTTTGGGGTCGTCGGCGAAGGTGACGCCGAGAAAGACGACGCCCTGATCCTTGTACTGCTGCCAGAGCGATTCGAGGGCGGGGGCTTCGTTGCGGCAGGGACCGCACCAGCTCGCCCAGAAATTGATGACGACGACCTTGCCGCGCTGTTCGGAGAGGGTGAATTTCTGACCGTCGAAGGTGGTCAGCGTGAAATCCGGGGCGGGTCCGGCGGTCGGCTGCCCCTGCTGCTGGCGCACCAGCGCGATGCCAAAGACCAGCACGGTCAGCGCGATGCCGACGAGCAGGACGAGCGTACCCAAGCCCAAGCCGCGCCGGGGCGGGGGCGCTTCCTGTTCGAACTCCTGTAGGATATCTATTTCGCTCATGAAGCCAGTTACCTCAAATCGCGCCGAAGGTCAAAACCCTCGGCTGAACAAGTCCGGCGACCCATCCGTGAGGTCGCCACAATCATCTGGGTGAGGGCATCCTTTCAGCAGGCAGGCTGACCTTCAGCAGCGGTGTCAGTCTCGCGGGTCGCGCTCCAGTTGATCGCGGTAATCGTCGTGTACGGTCGGCGGCGCGGCGGCTGCGACCGGCTCGGCGCGCCTCCGCCAGCGCGTGAAGGTATAAATGCCGACTCCCAGCGCCACGACCGCCACCAGAGATCGCGCGACCAGCGACAGCGCGCGCAGACCGGGGTCTTGCGGCGAGCCGAGCACGCGGTCACCGTAGCGGCGCACGAAGCTGTCGATAATCTCTTTTTCGGTCTGACCGGCGGCAAGCTGATCGCGGATTTCGCTGCGCCACTGGGCGCACGCCTGCGTCTGGCAGGCATCGAGCGTCTCGCCGGGGCAGACCGGGCAGTACAGGATTTTGGCGATCTTGTTGATGACCTGATCGAACGTGACCGGCTGGGTGGCTTCCTGCGCCGCCAGCGGCAGCGCCGCCAGAATCAGCATCCACAGCAGGGCGACGACCGACAGGACGGCGAGGCGATGGTAATCGGCGGGTGTGAGGTTTTGCAGGGGCGCACCGCCGTGCGCCCTACGTTGATGATCGAGCAGGCGTTGCTTCATGCCAGCGCTCCGGCGTTGGGCGAGACGCGCTGGCGCTCGCGGATGTGCGCGGGCAGGCGCTCCGACGGTCCGACCGAGATGATCGTGCCGACGATCAGGATCAAGCCGCCCCACCAGACCAGATTGATGAGCGGGTTGACGTAGAGCTTGAAGGTGGCGGTCGCGCCGCTCGGCTCCTGCCAGCCGGAGAGCAGCACGTAGAAGTCGCCTTCGAGCGTGCTGTACGACCCGGCGATATTCATCTGGTTCATGCCTCGGACTGCGGATACCAGTCGTGGCGCGGGCGAATCTGGGTGATGCCGTTGCCGTCCTGCACGGTGAGCTGGGCGATGTCCATCACGCGCCCGTCGTCGGCGATCTGACCGGGGAGCATCCCGTCGTAGGTCATGGTGTACTGCCCCAGCGTCACGCTCTGACCGACCGACATCGTCTGCTGCGTCTCCTGCTGGAACAGGGTGCTGCCGATGACGCCGATGCCGATCACGGTGATGCCGAGGTGGACGATGAACCCACCGTAGCGACGGCGGTTGCGCCCGAAGATCGAGACGATGGCGCGCGGCAGGCTTTCCTTGGTGGTGTGGGTGCGGGCGACCGCGCCGCGATAAATCTCGTGGAGGGCGACGAATCCGGCGAGTATGACGATGCCGTAGCCGAACTGGAGCAGCGACCCGGCGGTGTGCGCGCCGAGTAGATACGCCGCTGCCCGAGCGCCGTCAGTACCAGCGGGACGATCAGCGCGCGACCGAGCCGCCGCGCCGGGGGGGGGGGGGAACGCCCCCCCCCACGCCAGCGGCGCGACGCCCATCAGGATGTACATGACGATGAACAGCGGCGTGGTCACCTGAAGGAAGTAGTCTTTACGGAGCGTCCCCTGCACGCTGCCCATCAGTTCGGTCAGGATGGGATAGCCGAAGCTGCCCCAGAAAATGGCGGCGGCGAGGCGACGAACACGACGTTGTTGAGCACGAACAGCGATTCGCGGCTGAAGATACCGGCGAAGCTGTGCTCGCTGCGCAGCTTGCCCTGCGAGCGCCGCCACATGATCAGCGCGACCGAGATCAGGGTCATGCCGCCCCAGAACAGGAACATGGGGATGCCGATGGAACTCTGGGCGAAGCTGTGGACGCTGTCGATCAAGCCGCTGCGGGTGGCGAACGTGCCGAAGATCACGGCGCTGAAGGTGAAGATCACCAGGAACATGTTCCAGACCTTCAGCATCCCGCGCTTTTCCTGAATCATGACGCTGTGCAGGAATGCCGTGCCGACCAGCCAGGGGATGAAAGCGGCGTTCTCGACCGGATCCCAGCCCCAGTAGCCGCCCCAGCCGAGCACGTCATACGCCCAGCGACCGCCGAGCAGCAAGCCGAGGCTCAGGAAGAGCCAGGCGATCAATGCCCAGCGGCGGGTTGCCTTGATCCAGTTGGTGGACAGGTCGCCGGATGCCAGCGCCGCCATCGCAAAGGCGAACGGGATGACGAAGCTGGTGAAGCCCGCGTAGAGCATGGGCGGGTGGATGATCATGCCGAAATGCCGGAGCAGCGGGTTCAAGCCGTGCGCCGACTGTGCCAGCAGCGACGCGCTGGGGGCGATGGCATTCGCCGGGATGAGCGCATATGCCGGTACGGACGAGTTCTGCGTCAGGTCAGGCGTAATCCAGTAGCGGGTGAAGGGATTCTCGAAGAACAGCACCAGCCCGATGAAGAACGCCAGCGTCGCCATCGTGTAAGCGATGAAGTAGGGCATCAACTGGCGGTTGCTGCGCCAGTTGATCGAGGTCGCCACGAAAGCGAACAGGCTCATGATCACGCACCAGAACAGCAGTGACCCCTGCTGCGACCCCCACAGCGCCGTGATGCGAAAGAAGGTCGGCGTGTTGGGATCGGTCACCTGCCAGACGTAGGTGATCTGGTACTGCTCGGTGAGCAGCGCCCACATCAGCGCGAAGGCGGAGACAAGGATGAGCGGGCAAGTGATCAGCGCGGCGTTGCGGGCGCTGACGACGATCCGCTCACTGTGCTGGCGAGCGCCGTAAACGCCCGCGCCGATAGCAAAGATCGCGGCGAAGAATGCCAGCGTCAGGCTTGTTAAGCCGATCTCAGCCAGCATCGCCTAAGCGCCCGAACCGACTGTAACCTGCTGTTCGCTGGCGGGCGCAAGCGTCCCCGCCGAAGGACCGCTTTCCATGAAGCGCGACGGGCACTTCAGGAGCAGCTCGCTGACGTGGAAAACGCCGTCCGAGCCGAGCGTGCCAGTCATGATCGCCTGAGCTTCGTTGGTGAGCAGCTCCGGCTTGACCGTGTTTTCGACGCGCACGGACAGGCGGGTCACGCCGGTATCGACGACGGCTTCGTGAAGCGCCTGACCGAGATCGGGAACCTGATTGGGCACGTTGGCGACGGTGAATTCGATGAGCAGCGTCTTATCGTCATACTGGATAGAGTCGCCGACGACCGCGCCGGTGATGCGCACCGTCTGACCGACATACGCCGGGTTAGCGAGCAGATCATCGACCGTCATGAAGTACTGCGCGCCGGTGAGCGTCCCACTGACGATCAGATAGATGACCGCCGCCAATCAACACCCCGCCGACCAGAAACTTCCACTGCCCATTCCCGCTGCTGCTGCGCGTCGTGACCTGCGCCGCAGTCGGTTTTTCCCATGCAGCCTGCGCCATACCGGACTCCCTGACTAGCCTGTCTTTTTGCAGTAATACGATTATAGCAACGTATTTGGACTTGCTTCGCCTTATTTTAACCAGTTTGCCCAAATTGTGACAGATGTAACGAGATGAGTATTGGGAAAGTATGGTCAGGATGTGCGTGGAAACAAAAACGGGCGCACGTCGAGCCGAAGCCCGGTGCGCCCGGTGATGGCGGGTTTTGATGAGCGGGTTATGCCTGCGGCGGTCGGTAGTTCTCGCGCATGAGCGTGCCGAAGCCTACCAGCGCCACCGCGCCGAGACCGATCAGCAGGACGAGCGTGGTCACGCCGTTGTTCTCCTGCGACTCGCCTTCGTCGACCGCTCCGGCAACCGGGTGGGTTTCGGGCGGCGCGGCTTCGGCGGCGGTCGTCGGCTCGACTGCCGGGGTGCTTTCCTGTGCGTAGACCGGGACGATCATCACCAGCCCGACGATCAACAGGATCAGCAGAATTTTCATGTTCAGCCGCGCAGCCATGACGACTCCTCACGTGGATACAGGTTGCGACCCATTATAGCGCCCGGAGGGGAGAAAGAAAATAAAGGGCGGGTGCGATTTCGCCGCAAGCCCGCCCCTGTAGCGCTGGTTAGCTGCCCTGATCCTGCGTCTTGAGGAACGCGATCAGGTCTGCCAGGTCTTGATAGGTGAGAATCTGACCGAAGTTCTTCGGCATCAGATTGTCGGTGTAGTTGGGCGCGATGTGCGCCGACGGGTGGATGATGCTCTCGGCGATATACTGCTCGCCGGTGTAGCCTGCCAGACCCGGCTCTTTCAATCGGTCGTTTTCGACGCGCGTCCACGTGCCTTCAAGCTGCGGCGCGACGGCAGCGTTCAGATGGCAGCCGGAGCAGGGCAGTGTGGGCGTGCCCAGCCCGTTGTAAAGCTGGCTGCCGCGCTGCGGGTCGCCGGTGATGCCTTGCAGCCCAGTCATGATGTCGGCGATGGGTGTATCCACACCCACGTAATCCGGCAGCACGCCGCCCGACTGCTGAAGCAGGTCGATCTGCTGCTGCATCTGCTCGACAATCGCCGGATCAGGCGGGGTCTTGGGGAACTGCTGGATAGCGTTGAGGTTGTCGACCGTCCAGCCATCGCCCTTGTCGAAGTTGAGGATGTACTGGGTCAGGTCTTCCACCTGGTCATTGCGCAGCGGTCCGCCTGCGGTCTGCGACCAGGCAGGCATGGGCTGGGGCCAGTAGGAAGCGCTGTTCGGGCGACCGCTGAAGATGGTCGTGTACACATAATTGTGCAGGCTGCCCGCCCAGCCGACATTGAGCAGGCGGCTGAAGGCGTCCGGGTTGTAACCTTTGGTGATAGCGGTCTGCAACTGCTGACTCTGCTGCGATTCTTCCTGATCCAGCTCCGCCAGCCGCGCGTCGATTTCGTTCTTGCGGGCGTCGGTGGTAGCGGTCAACCCACGCTCGGTGGTGAGCGCTTCACGCTCGCGGTGAATGTCGGCAAGATAGTCGTAGCCGAACAGCAGCGGCGAATTCAGCGCCGGGGCGCGCGACGTGCCAAGCCCATCCGTCCCGTGACACGGCGAGCAGGTCACGGCGTATATCGCCGCGCCGCGCTCGATGGCGCGCGCCGTGAACTGGCGGTCGAACGCCGCCATGCGCCCGCCTTCGTTGATAGCGATCCAGCCGACGAGCACAAGCGTCGCCAGAAATGCCACCGTGCCGACCAGGATACGATGTTCGATTCGATTAACGAGCAGTCGTTGTAAGTTCACGCTTGCTATGCCCCCGGTGCTTCAAAGTACTGCGAGTCACGGTGAATGAACATGTGATCGCTGTTGATGCGGCGGATATGGTTGCCATTTTCGTCCAGAATCGGGATTGGCAGACCGTTCTGGTCAAGGACAGGCTGACCGCTTGCAAGCTGCACCTCATCCCAGGTGAGGATGACATCAACACGCTTGAGATTCTTCTGTGGCTCGGTGATGATGACGATGCCCCAGGCGTTCAGCAATTCGGCGCTGTTGGCTTCAAGCTCGTGGTCGAAGAATTCCATCGCCTCACGAAGCTGAGTGGCGTCCGTCGGCACGCTGGTAAAGGTCATCGAGGTCAACGGCAGGAACTGAATGGTCGACATGTAATCGCGGACGGTGGTGTTGCCTTCGACCGGATACGCGCCGCTCTGAAGCTCGGTGTTGAACGCTGCCAGCACGTTGGCGGCTTCGTCCTCACTCCCTTCAAATTCGCGGGTGGTGTACATGCCGGGCACAAGCTGATCATACGGGACGGGGCGCAGCTTGCCCACGTGGTTATGCTGCGGCTCCTGGAGCAGCTCGTGAAGCACGGTCGTGTCACCGCTGTTATGGACGCCAAATTCCGGCAAGCCCATGTAGCTGAAGATGACCAGCGCCGAAAGCAGCACGAGGCAGACCGAGAACGCGACGCGGCGATGCGCCCAGCGGCGCGTCTTGCTCACGTCGAGGTACGGCATGACGAACAGGAACACCAGCACAATCGTGGGGAATACGATGCCCCACAGGACTTTATCGCCGAGCTTGAGCGCGCCCTGAATCCACAGGAAGTACCAGGGGGCGGTCGTGCCGAGCGGCGTCACCTGATTGTCGGCGTGGTTTTCGAGCGGCGCGTGGTAGAACCACGTCACCAGAATCACGAGGATCAGCGTGGTGACGGCGATCCACATGATTTCGCTGGTGAGGATGTCAGGCGTGAAGTAGACGCGCTTGTCGAGCGGGACGCGCTTGGCGGTGTCCTCGCCGATGTTCTCGTCACGGGGCGGCAGGCTGTGCGCGTGAATGATGACTTTGTAGTAGTGGACGCCCAGGAAGATGAACAGGAGCGCCGGGACTGCCAGCACGTGCAGCAGATAGAAGCGGAGCAAGCCGTTCGCGCCGATGTCCGGTCCGCCGCGCAGCAGCAGGTTCAGGTTCGTGCCGACGACTTCCGGCGGCGCGGCTTCGATCATGCTCGCGCCGATGGTCACCGCCCACAGCGACAACTGATCCCAGGGGAGCAGGTAGCCGCTGAAACTAAGGAAGGCGGTACAGAACAGCAGGATACCGCCGGAGAACCAGGTGAACTCACGCGGCTTCTTGTAACTGCCCGTGAAGAACGTTCGCAGCATGTGGAGAAAGACGATCAAGACCATCGCTTCCGCGCCGAGCCGGTGCAGGTCGCGCATGAACTGCCCCAGCGGAACCATGCTCAACATGCTGAGCATGTTCTGGTAGGCAATTTCCGGCGATGGGGTATACCAGACCATCAGGAGAATGCCGGTAATCGTCTCGAAGAACACGAAATAAGTAGAAAGCCATCCCAGCCGGAAGGTGGGATACAGCCCGGTGACCGATTTATGGAAATAGCTGGGGCGCATGTGCAGCCAGAAGCCATCAGCGTGCGGCTGCAAGCGCGGGTTCGGCTTGCGGCTGGCAGGCTCGCCGCGCAGGGCTTCGCGGATGTCCTGAACGTTCAGACCCGCCGTCGCGCGCTCGACGACTTCGTTGATGCCTTCAAAGACCGCGCGCTTTAGCCCCTTTTCCTTAACGTCATCGAGAAATGACGGAAATGGAAGTACCGACATTACCTCAATCTCCTTCTGTTAGACGCGACCGGGGCGTTTAATGCGGCGTCCGGTGTCGATAGTAATCTTGGCGATTTTGCCGCGCCCATCCAGCGAAATGGGGTCTCCGCCGGTGTCCATCGCAGCGGTCGAGCCGTCCTCGAACGTCACCGTCGTGAAGAAGCGATCCAGGCTGCGCGGGGCAGGTCCTTCGATGTAATGCCCGTCGATCTGATACTTCGAGCCGTGACACGGGCACTCGAAACGGTGATTGGTGTCCGACCACTTGGGCAGGCAGCCGAGGTGCGTGCAGACGCCGTACAGCACGACCAGACCCGTATTGGGATGCGACACCCAGAAACGACCTTCCGCCACGTTGACCGGGGCGCGGTCGGCTTCGGGGACGCGATCGGGCGCGAACTGGAACACGCCGCCGAACGTGCCTTCCTTGAAACGCGGCAGTGCGAACCAGATGATACCGGCGGCTGCTTCGCCAAGCAGCAGCGCCATCGACGCACCCCAGATGTAGTAAAGAAACTCACGACGGCTGGGTACGCTAACCTGGACGTCTGCCGCCGCCTTCCCTTTTTCAGGGACAGTGGCTTTGGTTTCACCGGCAGTAACACTGGTAGCCATCGAAACGTAGTCCTCCTGAATAGATCAGGGCGAAAAACCGACCTTCTGCGGGTGACAGTATAACACGCGGATCGGTTTTTGGAGAGCAATGACACTTGAAGTTGAGGTTTAGTTTTGCCTTTGTAAAATGTATCACAATTGGGCGGTGCTGTCAAAAAGACTTCGTGACGAAAACCCCGCGCCCGGCGAAATATTACATCATCTTAAGGAGATTGGCTCGCGCAAGATTACTATCGCCTGACGAACCGGGGGCGTGCCCGGCGGCTGCGCGAGCTGGCAATCGCCGCGCTATTTCGAATGGACGGAACGGAAAATCCGGGTGGTGCTGGGTGGGAGTCGCTGACTCTGCGTGCCCGGTGAATGTATGCCGATTCCAGTGGTTCAGAGGGGTCTAACGTATTCAACCGTGTTGCGCATGTCGTCGGAGGTGCGTTCGTGGTGGATTCGCGTGAGGAACGTGACCCAGGTCCCGATACTGTGCTGATCCTGCTGCCCCAAGATGATCCCGGCGTGTTGTATTCCCGCGGATGCGAGCTGAACATAGTCGGTGTCATGGGTGCAGAGGACGCGCTCCATCTCGGTTGCACGTTCGAGATGGTTCGTGTCTTCTTCGCCCAATAAATTGAGGTCACGAGCGGTTACGGCATCAATTCCGCGCCGAGTCAACGGCTCGGCTATGGCGATTTGGAGGTTTTCGTCAAGATAATAGCGAACCTGCGCTGCCAACCTGCTTCTCCGCCAGTTCTTTCGCGCGCTGGATTTGCGAGCGTATCGGTTCGTCTATCTCGTCTTTATGGTCATAGTAGTATGCCAGCGCCGCGTAGACCTGCGGCAGCGTCAGCTTGTACCAACCTGCGATTCCATCTGCGTCCTGATTGTGATAAATGTGCGCCATCGCTACGTCGGCGACCGTGACGCTCGTCCCGACGATGTGCGCTCTACCGCGGCGGACTTTCGGATTGATGGCGATAAGATTGATACTCTGGATGGTATCCATGCCGGATTTCGATCATCTATCACTGTATTCCGATACAGTATAGCACAGTGTACTCGCCTTCTTCACGCTCAGGCGTGGGGTGTATCCGTCGCGCAGATGCAAAATCCCGACTTGTCAGCTTCGACCGGGACGGGCGATAATAGGCGGCATGGCATTTCAGCAGGTGCTCATCATTACAACGTTCAAGCGCTTCGGCTACATTTGCAGGGGGGCGTCGTGACGACGCTACCGCCGCCAACCTATATCGATTCCCCGGAAGGACTGGACGCGCTGGTCGCCGCCTTGCAGGGCGAATCGCTGCTGGCGATTGATACCGAGTCCAACAGCCTGTACGCCTACCGGGAGCGGGTGTGCCTGATCCAGCTTTCGACGCGGACGGCGGATTACCTGATCGATCCGCTCATCATCGAAAATATGCAGCCGCTAGCGTCGCTGTTCGGCGACCCGGCGGTGGAGAAGGTGTTTCACGCCGCCGAATACGACCTGATGTGCATGAAGCGCGATTTCGGCTTCAGCTTTGCCACGCTGTTCGACACGATGATCGCGGCGCGGGTGTGCGGTCGCAAGCTGATCGGCTTGGGCAGCCTGCTGGAAGAAGTGGCGGGCGTGGCGGTCGACAAGAGCCACCAGCGCGACGACTGGGGGATGCGCCCGCTGCCTGACGACAGCCTGAACTATGCCCAGATGGATACCCACTATCTGCCGCTGCTGCACGACTTCTTCGTCGAGGAGTTGACCCGGCTGGGACGGCTCGAAGAAGCCCGCGAAGCCTTCCGCGACGTGTGCAACGTCCCGGCGGCGCGGCGCGAGACGTTCGACCCCGAAGGCTACTGGCGCATGAGCCTGCCCAACAACCTGACGCGGCGCGAGGCGGCGATCCTGCGCGAAATCTATGCCCTGCGCGAGCGCATCGCTCAGGAGCGCGACGTGCCGCCGTTCAAGGTCTTTTCGGACAAGACGCTGGTGGCGGTCGCCCAGCGCGCGCCATCCAGCACCAACGACCTGCGCCCGATTGAGGGTATGACACCATCGCAGTTGCGGCGCTACGGGCGCAGCCTGCTCGACGCGGTCGCCGTCGGGCAGCACGCCCCGCTGCCGTCGCCGCCGTCGCCGGTTCCGCCGAGCGACCCGACGGTCGTGGAGCGGTACGCGGCGCTGCGGGAATGGCGCAAGACGCGGGCGCTGGAGCGCGGCGTCGAATCCGACGTGATCATCTCGAAGGATGCGCTGTGGGTGCTGGCAGAGCGCGCGCCGGCCAGCCTGGACGAAATGGACGGCGTGCCGGGGCTGGGTCCCTGGCGTCGGGAAGTGTACGGCGCTGAGATACTCGCGGTGATTCGCCGCTATCGACGATAACTGGAGGGACTGTGGCAGCAATGGCGAAAACGCCCCACCTGAATACCGACGTGCATCGCAAGGTCTCGTGGCTGGAGCTGTTTTACGATCTGGTTTACGTGGCGACGGTGGTGCAGTTGGGGAATAAGCTGAGCGAAGAAGTCTCGGACGTGGGCTTCCTCGGCTTCGTGCTGCTGTTCGTGCCGATCTGGTGGGTATGGATGGGCACGACGTTCTACGCCAACCGCTTCGTCGCCGACGACCTGACGCATCACCTGCTGATCTTCGCGCAGATTTTCGTGGTCTCGGCATTGGCGATCCACGTGTTCGACGGGCTGGGCGAGACGTCGGCGGGCTTCGCGCTGGCTTACGCGGCGGCGCGCGGAATTCTGGTGCTGATGTATCTTCGGGCGGCGCATTACGTCGAGGTGGCGCGACCGCTGGCGCGGCGCTACGCGACGGGCTTCGCCGTCGCCGCGCTGATCTGGCTGGTTTCGGCGTTCGTGCCGCCGCCGCTGCGCTTCGTGCTGTGGGGCATCGGGTTGGCGGTCGACTTCTACACGCCGCTGTCGCCCGGCTCGGTGCGGCTGCAAAAGCAGCTTCCGCCGAGTCCGCATCATCTGCCGGAGCGCATGGGGCTGTTCACGATCATCGTGTTCGGCGAGTCGTTCATCAAGGTGATCGGCGGCTTCTCCGGTCACGAGATCGAGTTCGAGCGGCTGATCGTGGCGCTGCTAGGTCTGATTCTGGTCGGCAGCCTGTGGTGGGTGTATTTTCAGAACGTCGCCGAGCGGGCGGTCAACTGGGCGCGGGGGGCGCAAATCTGGCTGTACACGCACCTGCCGCTGCAACTGGGGCTGGTCGCGCTGGCGGTCGGTGTCTACAAGCTGGTGACGATCCACGAGGAAGGCTTGCCGGATAAATACCGCCTGCTGATCAGTGGGGCGGTGGCGATCTCGCTGCTGTCGATCAGCGTGATCGAGATGTTCACGGTCAAGAGCGGGGGCGAGCGACAGGGACGCCCGGAATTTTACCTGCGCATCGCCGGGGCGGTCGCCGTGCTGCTGATCGGCGTGTTTGGCGGCGGGCTGGACGAAATGGTGGTCATGCTGCTGCTGGCGGTGATCGGCTTCGCGCAGGTCGCCTTCGACCTGATCCGGCGGGCGGGGCATGACGAGTTCGAGGTCGAGCCGGAGATAGAGGTCTAAAAGAATGCGAATATCCTTCTATGGTGCGGCGCGCACGGTCACCGGGTCGCAGCACCTGATCGAAGTCAACGGCAGCCGAATCCTGCTCGACTGCGGGCTGTATCAGGGCAAACGCGCCGAAGCCTACGAGCGCAACCGCCATCTGCCGTTCGAGGCGGCGTCGGTCGACGTGATGGTGCTGTCGCACGCGCACATCGACCATTCCGGCAACATCCCCAATCTGGTCAAGAGCGGCTACCGGGGCGACATCATCACGACCTTCGCCACGCGCGACCTGTGCGCCTCGATGCTGCTCGACAGCGGGCACATCCAGGAAAAGGACGTAGAATTCGTCAACAAGCGGCGCAAGCGCGGCGAGCCGCGCGTCGACCCGATCTACACGCAGGCGGACGCCGAGAAATGCCTCGAATCGTTTTCGACGCAGGGCTACGAGCGCCCGCGCCGGATCGCGCCCGGCGTGACGCTGACATTCAAGGACGCCGGGCACATGCTCGGCAGCAGCTTCGTCGTGCTGGACATCGAGGACGCGGACGAGAAGCGCGACTACCGGCTGGTGTTCAGCGGCGACATCGGTCGCGCCGGGATTCCGATCATCCGCGATCCGCAGACCCTCTCCGGCGCGGATTACCTGATCATGGAAAGTACTTATGGCGACCGTCTGCACCCGCCCTACGAGGACGACACCAAGCGGATGGAGCAGATCATCATCGAGACGTACAAGCGCGGCGGCTCGGTGGTCGTCCCGGCATTCGCGGTCGGGCGCACGCAGCAGTTGGTCTATTCGCTGCACCAGCTTCGGTTGAAAGGCGACATCCCCGATATGCCGGTGTTCGTGGACAGCCCGCTGGCGATTGACGTGACCGCCGCTTTCCGGCTGCACCCCGAATGCTACGACGACGAAATTCGCGCGTTTATCAACAGCGAAAACGGGCGGCTCGATCCGTTCGGCTTCGACGATTTGACCTACACACGCACGACCGAAGCCAGCAAGAAGCTCAATTTCATGCGCGAGCCGGCGATCATCATCGCCGCCAGCGGTATGGCGGAAGCCGGGCGGATTCTGCATCATCTGCGCAACCGCATCGAAGACCCGCGCACGACGGTGCTGATCGTTGGGTTTCAGGCGGAGAACACGCTGGGGCGGCGGCTGGTCGAACATGCCAAAGAGGTGCGCATCTTCGGTGAAATGTACCAGAACCGCGCGCAGGTCGAGGTGCTGAACGGCTTCAGCGGTCACGCCGACCGCGACGAGCTGCTGGCATGGGTCGGCGCGATGGAGCCCAAGCCGAAGCGCATATTCCTGGTTCACGGCGAGCCGAACGCGCAGACCGCGCTGGCGGAGGCGCTCAAGGCGCGCTTCAGGATATGGATAGATGTGCCGGAATGGAAGCAGCAGGTGGAGGTCGGCCATGCCGAGTATCTTCTCGCAGGAATGGCGCGACTGTCTGCGCGCGCATTACAGTTACGTCGTCCGTATGGGCGATCACGGCATGAAAAAGACGCTGCACAACGTCATGATCGAGGCGGGCTTCCGCGAGGACAGGGTGAAGGAACTCTACGTGCTGGCGACCGCGCACATCGACGACGTGGGCTGAAGGCTTCGTGCCGGACATGGACATCTTCACGGACGAAGCAGCATCGTTTGCTGTCGCCGTGCCGGAAATCAGCGTCGAGGTGCTGGAAATCGTCGACGCGCCGGAGTTCGAGGACGCCGAGATCGCGGCGGAGGCTATGAGAAACTGAGCTGGACGAGGCGGAAGAAGCCGAAGTAGAAGCGGAAGCGCCGCCGTCCCCCCGCCGGATACCACCCAGTTGAGCCTGTTCTAGCTGAATCAGGACGCCTGACAGCCTCGTCGGGTGATTTGAATGAGATCCTGTATTAATTGTGATAAATTTCACTAATCGATTCCGGCGGTTTCATCGTGAACTCAAAGTAACGTGAAGGAACGCAATTCGAGAAGGGACTGACTACGGTGAAACTCACAGGAAAAGTCGCATTGATCACGGGTGCGGGTTCGGGTATCGGGCGCGCGACTGCCAAACTGTTTGTCGAAGAGGGCGCTCAGGTCGTCGCTGCGGATCTCTACGCAGAAGGCTTGGGTCGCTGGTCAAAGAAGTTGAAGCGATGGGCTGCCTGCCGCCAACCATCGTCACGGGCGACGTGTCCAACCGTGCCGACGCCGAGAAGATGGTCGAGACGGTCAACGCCTATGGCTCGCTGGATGTCGTCGTCAACAACGCCGGGATCATGGACGAATTCACGCCGCTTGGCGATCTCGACGATGCGCTCTGGCAGCAGGTGATGGGCGTCAACATCGACGGTCCGATGTACATCTGCCGCAAGGCACTCAGATCGATGCTGCCCAAAGGCAAGGGCGCCATCGTCAACGTCAGTTCGGTCAGTGGGCTGTTTGGCGGGCGCGCGGGCGTGAGCTATACCACCTCAAAACACGCGCTGATCGGCTTGACGCGCAGCATCGCCTACCACTACGCCAAAGAAGGGGATTCGCTCAGCGCCGTCTGCCCCGGTGGGGTGGCAACCAATATCAGCATCCGCAATCCAGATCCGCTGGGATACGAGCGGCTGCAAACGACTTTCGGGATGGCAGTCCGGCAGGCGGAGGCGGTTGAGCTGGCACGGACTATCCTGTTCCTGGCGTCGGATGACTCATCGTTCGTCAACGGGGAAGTGCTGGTCGCCGATGGCGGCTGGACGGCTGGCTGACGGCTGAGCTTCAACCAGTATCACGCGCCGCGCTGTTAGATCGAGCGATTCAGCAGCGCGGTTTTGTTTCGCCTGCGGTCGATGAGTGTATGATTGCCAGCATGAACGATTACGACTACATGCGGCTGGCGCTCGCCCAAGCCGAGAAAGCGCTGGCGACCGGGGACGTGCCCATCGGCGCGGTGGCGGTCTACCGGGGCGAGATCATCGGCAGGGGCTACAATCGCCGCGAAGCCGACCACGACCCAGCGGCGCACGCCGAGATGATCGCCATCCGTGAGGCGGCGCACCACCTCGGACACTGGCGGCTGGACGGCGTGACGCTCTACTGCACGCTGGAGCCGTGTACGGATGTGCGGCAGGGCGATGGTGCTGGCGCGGCTGCCGCGTCTGGTCTACGCGGCGGTCGACCTGAAGGCGGGGCGGCGGGCGGCATCATCGACGTGGTGCGCCATCCGCGCTGAACCACCGGGTCGACGTGACCAGCGGGCTGATGGCGGACGAAGCGACCAAGCAGTTACAGGCGTTTTCCGAGGGCTGCGGTAAGACCGACGGGCGCAGCACGCTGCGCCCCTACGGAAACCGTGATACGACGCTGCGGCGCAAAATTCGGGATTTTCGCCCAACGCAGCCTTGTGTATAATGCGGGCATCGGGAGAGGTGCGAGAGTGGTTGAATCGGCTCGTCTCGAAAATGAGTGTAGCTGCAAGGCTACCGTGGGTTCGAATCCCACCCTCTCCGCAGATGAACGGCGCTCGGCTTCCGCTTGAGCGCCGTTTTTATTTGTTGCGGCGCAGCGCCCGACGGCTCGCCCGGCGCATGACACGATGCTTGACGGTACGAACTTCCTCGTGACGACGCCAGAATGCCAAGCGCGGGTGCAGCAAACGACGAAACATAATAAGTACCTCCAAAAAGAAAGTGAGTGAGTCCTGAGTTAAACACGCCGGTGCGCTGTGCAGCGACGGTACACAGTCCATCATAACTCTCAAAAAAGAGATGGGGGATAGGTGATTTCGTCACGCGGCGCGGGTTCGGGCGAGGTTAACCGCGAAAGAAATAGGGCACAGCAGCGCTGTGCCCTCATGCCATAAGGATGCGAGTTTACCGGATGCGGCGGCGCCTGTTTCTGGCGTTTGGCTGCGTCCTTCGCGGCGGTTTTCCCGGCAGCGGCGATCACGTCGAGCAGCAGGTCGAGATCGGCTTCGGTGGTGCGGAAGTTGACGATGCAGGCGCGCAGCGCGAAGCCTCGTCGAGTTCCCGTCCCGGTGAGAAAGACTTTGCCCTCACGCTGCACAGTTTCCGGTAGCTTGCGGTTGACGCGTCAGATCGGATTTGCCGGGCGGGGCGTAGCGGAGCAGGTCACGCTCAGCGGTCGGCGGCGACCAGCTCGAAGTCAGGGGCGCGCGCAGATTTTCTCGCGGAGCGTCTGCGCCAGCCGCGTCGTGGCTGACGAGTTCGCGGTAGCCGTCAGACCAAGCTGCTGGAAAGTCATCCACAGCAGGCGCCCGGAAGCCGCGCGTCTGCTGGATGCCGAACTCCGAGAACCAGGGCAGCGCGCGGTCGTCGCGCAGGTAGGGTGACGCACGAGGCTGAAGGCGTCGCGCATGGCTTCGGCGTCGCGGACGATGGTGCAGCCGCACTCGACTGGCACATACAGCCATTTGTGCGGGTCGACGCCGAGGCTGTCGGCGCGGGCGATGCCTTCGTATAGTCCGGCGGTCTGCTCGGCGAGGATGCCGAAACCGCCGTATGCGCCGTCCACGTGCAGCCACAGGTTTTCGCGCTGGCACAGGTCAGCCAGCAGCGCGAACGGGTCAATCGCGCCGGTGTTGACCGTCCCGGCGCTGGCGACAACGCAGACCGGACGCAGCCCGGCGGCGCGGTCGGCGGCGATCTGCTGCGCTAGCGCACCCACATCCATACAATAGTCAGAATCTACCGGGATTTTGTGCAGATAGTCGCTGCCGAAGCCGAGCAGCTCGGCGGCTTTCTGGACGCAGCTATGCGCCTGCGTCGAGGCGTAGATGACCATGGGCGCGGCGGCGTTCTGGAAGCCCTGCGCGCGAACTGCCCCTTCGGATTTGACGTGGCGCATGACGGCGAGACCGATCAGGGTGGCGACGCTGCCGCCGCTGGTCAGAATCGCGCCGGAGTCGGCGGGGTAGCCGAAGATCGACTTGATCCAGTTGAGGACGCCGTGCTCGACGTAGGTCGCGGCGTGATCACCCCCGGCGACGCTGGGATCGTGCGCCGCCGCTATCAACTCGCCCAGGACGCCGAGCGGGGCGGGCGGCGAATTCACCCAGGCGAAGAAGCGCCCGCTGGCGTTGCCCATCGGGTAGGGCAGCACCAGCTCGGCGATGCGGTTGAGCACGTCTGCCGGGTCGCTGCCTTCGGTGGGAAGGGGACTGCGCATCAACTGCTCGCGGATTTCGGCGGGAACCGGCTGGCGCACGGGCGTATACGGCAGCGCGGTCAGGCGCTCGACGATCAGATCGACCGCCCGGTAGCCGAGTGCGCGAAAGGATTCAGGCGAGAGGTCGATCATTCACGGGGACTCCTTCGTCAGCAGCAATAGTGATCACTATATGCGGAGTTCCCAAGTCCGTAAAGATACGCGGTGGACTTCGTATTTTCCGTAAGATTGGCGGGGGGCGGAACGTCGGCGTTGTGACGGAAATGGAGCGTGAAATGACCCCTGACGAACTGCTCGCGCTGCGGCGCGAGAAAGACCAGTTTTTCAAAGCCAGCCCGCAGTCGCCGCTGTCGCTCGACCAGCAGGATGCGTTCACCGGGCTAAGCTACTATCCGCCGAACCCGGCGCTCGACCTGGTGGTGACGGTCGAGCCGCTGCCGGAAAGCGAAGGGGAGATCGTCATCGAGACGACAACGGACGAACGGCGCCGCTACCGCCGCTACGGGCGTTTTCGCTTCATGGTCGATGGGCAGGACGCCGAACTGACGATCTATGAAGCGCCCTACGGCTACTTTCTGCCGTTTGTCGACGCCAACGCCGGAGCGGAGACCTATCCTGCCGGGCGGTATCTGGAGCCGGACGAGCTGGGAAACGGGCAGTTTCACGTCGACTTCAACCTCGCCTATAACCCTTACTGCGCGTATGGCGACGGCTGGTCATGCCCGATCACGCCCGCCGAAAACCGTCTGAAGCTGGCGATTCGGGCGGGGGAGAAGCTGCCCGCAGGCGCATGGGTAGAGATGTCTTAGGCTGAAAACAGGCGAAAGTGGTATTCTCGGTAAGTGAGGGGGACATCATGCCGAAGAAAACCGCCTGGATTGAGACGGTCGACGAAGCAGACGCCGAGGGTGAAGTCGCGGATGCGTATGCCCGCTGCGGCGACTCCAGGACGGGTAACGTCGACCACATCATGAAGATTCACAGCCTGCATCCGCAGTCGATGCTGGATCATGAGCAGCTTTACCGCACGCTGATGTACGGCAAGTCGCCGCTGCGGCGGGCGCAGCGCGAGATGATTGCGACGGTCGTCTCGGCGCTCAACCACTGCGTCTACTGACTGAAGCATCACGCGCGCAATCTTCGTCAGTTGACGAAAGACACCGAGTTCGTCCAACAACTGCAAACCGACTACACCAGCGCGACGCTCAGCGTCGCCGACCGCGCCATGCTCGATTACGCCGCCAAGCTGACGCTGACACCGACCGCCGTGACCGAAGCCGACATACATGGACTGCGCGATGCGGGCTTCAGCGACCGAGCGATCCTCGACATCGCACAGATTATCGCCTACTACGCTTACGTGAACCGAGATCGCCGATGGGCTGGGGGTGACGCTGGAAGAATACTGGTCGCGCGGAGAGACGCCGGACAGCTAAGACTCCAGTAGCGCAGTGAGGTTCTTGATCTGCGCCTGAAAGCCGCGCTTGATCTGCCCCTCCATCCCCGCCGCGATCATGTCGTAAAGCTCGCCCGGCTCGCCCTGAAATGTCAATACCACGCGCGTGCCGTCGCCGTCCGGCTCCAGACGCCAGGTGGTGATGGTCGGCATCGCCCCGGTGCTTCTCAGACGGAGCAGGTGGTTCGGCTCGACGGCGAGGACTTCCACCTGAATGGTGACACTGCGCCCATAGTATTTCGCGCTCTGCTCGTAGGTCGCTCCGGCAGCCAGCGGCAGCTCCGGCGGACGGATGATGGCTTCGACTTCATCGATCCACTCAGGGTGGCGGCTGATGTCGGTCAGGGCGCTGAACAGCCGCTTGACCGGCTGGGCAACATGCTCGACAAGCTCGATGTCAATCGTCATTGCTGGCTGCTCCATACATGGGCTGTGTCCCGTTAAGCATATCCGATTTGACCGGAACGCGCATCGTGTATAATCCTTCAGCGTGATGCCGCATGGGAGTGTATATGCATTTGCGATTATTCCTGGCGGTTCTGGGGATGCTGGCTGCCTGCACCACGCAGTCCGCGCAGCCGACCGCCATGCTGGAAACCGAGATGATCGGCACGCCGACCGAGCCGCCGATAGCGCTGCCCACGAGCTTCCCGGCGGCAACCGCCGAGCCGACCGCGTCGGGACCGGCGTCGCTGACGATCTGGTGGCCCGAGCCGCTCGCGCCGATTGCCAACCAGGATGCCGCCGACCTGCTCTCCGAGGAGATCAGCGCGTTTCAGTCGGCGAACCCGGACGTGAGCGTCGAGTTTCGCCTGAAGAAAGTGTCGGACGTGGGAGGGATCATGTCGACGCTGCGCTCGGCAGATCTGGTCGCGCCGGGCGCGCTGCCCGATCTGACCCTGATGCGCCGCAGCGACCTGCTGGCGGCGGCGCGGTCCGGCGATTGTGGCGTTGGATCAGCGCGTCAGGGCGGCGATCCTCAACAACCTGTACCCGATGGTCGCAGCGCTGGGGCAGACCAACGACCGCCTGTACGGGCTGGCGTACACCATCGAGGTCGAGCATCTGGCATACCAGAGCGGGTTGTACGCGCTGGATCGCTGGAGCTTTGCCAACGTGCTCGACCAGCATGTCCGCTTCGTGTTTCCGGCGGGGCGCACCAACAGCCTGAGCGACATCTTCCTGGCGCAGTACCGGGCGGCGACCGAGACTCTGGAGAGCGACACGCTCAGCGTCGATGCCGAGCAGTTACAGACATTGTTCCAGTTTTACGAGGACGCGGTCAACGCCGGTCTGATCGACCCGATTGTGCTGGAATACATCCTGCCGGACGATTATCGCGCCGGGCTGGCAGGCGGCACGATCCCGGCGGGCGTGGTCACGTCGACCATGTACCTGCAAATGGATAGTCAGGCGCTCGGCTACGCACCGCTCCCGACCGAAAGCGGGCAGTCGACGACGGTCGTCGACGGCTGGATGTGGGTGCTGACGACGGCGGATTCGGAACAGCAGGCGCTGGCGCTGCGCTTCATCAACTGGATGCTCGACGTGGAGCGGCAGGGGCGCTACACGCAGGCGATCTCGATGCTGCCGTCGCAGCGCGGGACGCTGCGCCAGTGGGAGGACCCGGCTTACGCCACGTTTGTCGATATGCTCCTCAACAGTGCGACGCTGCCGCTGGCGGAAACGACCGGCAACACGACGGCGCGCGTGATCCAGAGCGCGCTGGCGTCGGTGATCTCCGGTCAGCGCGACGCAGCCGAAGCTGCGCAGGACGTGATCACGCAGCTTCCCGGCTAGCTGCCAACGATCAGCCAGTTGAAATCCATGTCCTCGTCGGCGGCGCTGCTTCGCACGGTAAATGATTGCTGCGATTCGATGCGGGACACCCACCACTGACCCTTCGGCTGGCTCAATGGCGTCACGATGACCAGACTGTTCGCCGCGACCGCCGGAGTCGAGATGGTCAGCGAACCCTGATCCCACAGCCCGTCGACGACCTGCCCGGAAAGCCCATTGGCGGATGGGAGCGAGATGCCCTGCTCAAAGGTGTGCGGGTCGTCCGAGATCAAGCCCTGGCTGGCGCTCAGGTGCAGCGGGACGCCCGTTTCGGTCAGGATAGTGGGGCGCTCGGCATCCCGAAAGGTGAGGCGGATGCTGTCGGTGTCGGTCGGGTTGCGCACCTGCACTTCTCCGCCGCCCTCGTCATTCCCGGCGACGGACAGGATGCCACCGTTCCCGCTGCCGAGCCAGAATTCGGTGATGGAGTTGCGTGAATACCAGGTTGGACCGTACTTGTAAAAGCCGATTTCGAAATCGCGCGGTTTTTCGGGATCGTCAGGAGCCTGATCGTTGAAGCGCAAGGATGGCGCGCCCGGAATCGGGTAGAGGGTCGATTCGGGATACAGGGCGACCCACTCGATGTACGGGTTGACGCCGTCGCCGCCTGTGCCAACGCTCCACATCGCATAGCTGAGTTTCGGCGCGATTGTCTGCTCGATGCTCGAAAGCGCCGCGCGCATCTCCATCACCTGATTCCAGGTGTAAACGGCTAGTCCACCGACAAGAATCAGCAGAATAACAAATACGACGGGGAAGATCCGCCTGATCATCTTCACCTTCCTGTTCAACTATGCTGATTGATTGGACGAAGTTACGCGACGATACCGACGCTGGCGAGTGTATTCTTCAGGCTTTGCAGGCTGATCGGCTTGACGAGGTAGGCGTTCGCGCCCGCTTCGTCGGCTTCGCGGGTGAGCGGCGGCGAGTACGCCGAGATGATGATGATCGGCACGTCGGTGGTCGCGGTGTTCCTGCGAAGCTGGCGGCACATGTCGAGACCGTTCACGTCGGGCAGCATGATGTCGAGCAGGACGGCGTCGGGCGTGACGTATGACAGCTTATCCCACGCCTGCTTGCTGCTGAAAGCGTCGACCGCTTCGTGCCCCATAATCCGCAGAAAAGTAGCGAGCATTTCGGTCGTCATGTGCTCGTCGTCTACGATCAGGATTTTCGCCATAGCGCCTAGAGAGCCTTCTCGTAGTAGCGATAGGTTTTGTAGATTTGCGAGCCGAAGTTCTGGGCGATGCTGACCATGTTCTGGTTGGCGGAGAGAATCCAGCCGGAGTCGCTGTGCTGGTAGCGCCCGTGAAGCATCGCCTGAAGGATGTAGTGATACATCACGGCGTCGACGCCCTTGTTGCGGTACTCGGCTTTGACTCCCATCAGCGGGACGCGCGCCCAGTCGATGATCGGGCTGAGCTTCCAGAAATAGAGCGCCTTGATCAGCGAGACGATCTCCGGCGTGCCGGGCTTGGGATAGGCTTTGAGCAGCACCTGATTGAAGTCCGGGATTGCCATGATGAAGCCCGCCGGTTCGTTGTCGATGTAGCCGAAGAACGCCAGGTCGGGGTCGAAGAACTGACCGAGCGACTTGACCAGCGCGTCCAGCTCTTTGGGGGTCATGGGCACGAAGCTCCAGTTCTTCTCCCAGGCGGCGTTGTACAGCTCCTTGAACAGCGCGAACTCCTGCTTGAGGTTGCGCCGGTCAATCGGGCGGATGGTGACGTGATTGCGCTTCATGATGGCTTTGGTGATGCGCTCCAGCCGCTCGGATAAGCCATTAGCTTCAACGTCGGCGCGGCTGAGGTGGAAGCTGTAGGTATCCATCACCGGGTGGAAACCTGCACCGAGCACCAGCTTTTCGTAGTACGGCATGTTGTAGGGCATCAGCAGGATGGGACGGGTGAAGCCGTCCACCAGCAGCCCGGTCTCGTCGTGGGTGGTGAAGGTCTGCGGTCCGCGCATCGTTTGGTAGCCGTGTTCCTTGACCCACGCGGCAGCCGTGTCGAGCAGAGCGGTCGCCGCTTCGGGGTCGTCGTAGACTTCAAAGCCGCCGAACCAGCCAATATGCTCGTTGTTGAACTCGTTGTGACGGTGATTGACGTAGGCGGCAATCGTGCCGACGATGCGGTCGTCGCGGTAGGCGGTGAAGTAGTCGCCCTCCATGTATTCCCAGGCGGGGTGTTTCTTCTGGTCGTACTGCTCGCGCCGCATCGAAAGCAGCGGCGGCGTCCAGTTGGGGTCGTCCTTGTAAAGCGTCCAGGGGAATTCAAAGAACGGCTGGAAGTCCGTCTGGGTTTCGACTTTCCGAATTTGCACTGGCATCGGCATCAGCTTTTCATCGTGACATGCGCAACCTTCATATTAGCGCCATTTTGTCACTTGGGAAACCCACATAAGTCCTGAGCCAGCACAATGGCTTCACGGCGGCAAGCCCGAAGCTCCCCATGAACCCGTGCGAAATGCCCGCCTGAGCGCGTCTATATAACATAGACGTGAACCGACACCTGGCGTCTCTTTGCGACCATCCTACGTTGGTTTACAATTGGTCAATCAATTTCGCATCGCATTTCCGGGAGTTCTACATGGCAAAGCAATACGATGTCGTGGTGCTGGGCGCGGGTCCGGGGGGCTACACGGCTGCCATCCGCGCCGCCCAACTGGGGCTGAAAACGGCGGTGGTGGAGAAGAAATACTGGGGCGGCGTGTGCCTCAATGTGGGTTGTATCCCGTCGAAAGCGCTGCTGCGCAACGCCGAGCTAGCGCACATCGTCACCCAGGAAGCCGACAAGTTCGGCATCAAGTTCGAGGGCGGCGTGTCGTTTGACTTCAAGGTCGCCTTCGACCGCAGCCGTCAGGTGGCGGACGGGCGCGTCAAGGGCGTGCATTTTCTGATGAAGAAGAACAAGATCGACGAGATCAACGGCTGGGCGACATTCAAGGACGCGAACACGCTCGACGTGGCGCTCAACGACGGCGGCAGCGAGACGGTCACGTTCAAGAGCCTGATCCTCGCCACCGGGGCGACGACCAGCTGATCCCTGGCACGCAGCTCAGCAAGAACGTCGTCACCTACGAAGAGCAGATCATGGACGAGAATCTGCCCAAGTCGATCATCATCGCGGGCGGCGGGGCAATCGGCTGCGAGTTCGCCTACGTTCACAAGAACTACGGCGTCGACGTGACGATTGTCGAGTTTCTCGATCATTTGCTGCCGCTGGAAGATGAGGAAGTTTCGACCGAACTGGAGAAGCAGTACAAGCGGCTCGGCATCAAGGTGATGACCAAGACGCGGGTCGACAAGATCGAGGACACGGGTAAGGGCGCGAAAGTCACGGTGACGACGGCGGACGGCAAGCAGCAGACGTTGGAAGCAGACCGCGTCCTGCAGGCGATTGGCTTCCAGCCGCGCGTGGACGGCTATGGGCTGGAGAAAACCGGCGTGAAGCTGACCGAGCGCAAGGCGGTCGAGATCAACGGCAAGATGCAGACCAGCGTGCCGCACATTTACGCCATCGGCGACGTGACTGCGAAGCTGATGCTGGCGCACGTCGGCGAGGCGCAGGGCATCATCGCCGCCGAGAATATCGCCGGAGCGCCGACGATTGAGCTGGATTACGACATGATGCCGCGCGCGACTTACTGCCAGCCGCAGGTCGCCAGCTTCGGCTACACCGAGAAGCAGGCGCGCGAGAAAGGCTACGACATCAACGTGTCGAAGTTCCCATTCCAGGCGAACGCCAAGGCGCATGGCTTGGGCGACGCGGTCGGGTTCGTCAAGCTGATCAGCGACAAGAAGTACGGCGAGATGCTCGGCGCGCACCTGATCGGTCCCGACGTGACCGAGCTGCTGCCGGAACTGACGCTGGCGCGCTACGCCGAACTGACGCCGGAGGAAATCAGCCGCAACGTCCATTCGCACCCGACGCTGAGCGAGGCGGTCAAGGAAGCGGCGCACGGTCTCGAAGGGCACATGATCAACATGTAGTGCTGAGTATTGAGTGTCGAGTGCTGAGGAAAAGAGAAGGGCGGTTCTGATGGGGCTGCCCTTTTTCGTTGGCGCAACGGATGGCGCTCGCGCTGCGTATAGCTGATCAGGGGACAGGATCGACATATGAGCCAAAAGCCCGGCGACACCCGGCGCGTCTGGAAAATACTGCTGCTCATTCATGCGATTATTTACGAAGCCTTTTTCATCTACGCGCTCGACAGTTTCAAATTCGGCTCCTGGTACTCAACCCAGCAATATTTCATCATCCTGATGTTCTGGAGCCTGATTCTGCTGCTGCACACGAGCGCGACCTACTTCCAGATCGGGCGCGGCGACATCAGCCGGATTGAGCGCGACGCCTACCGCGACGGCTTCGCCGATGCGGTGCGACAGCTTGGCAGCCGCGCCGATATGGTCGAGCGGCTGATGCTGGATGACGAGGGCGAGATGGTCGAGATGGGCGAAAAACGCAAGCGCGGGGGAGATCGTTTGTGAAGAAGCGACGGGAGCCGGAATCCCGACTGTGGAATGTGCTGCTGCTGGTGCATCTGCTCCTGTATGCCTGCTGCTGGGTGCTGGCGCTGCACTATCTGTCGACCCTGAACACCTCCGACTATGCCTTTCACACCTACACGATGGGGATTTTCGTCGCGCTCGCGTGGACGCCGCTCCTGCTGCTGCACGTCGGCATCCACTATTATCTCGCCGGGCGGCGCAGCACCGACGAGCGCGAGATTTACCGCGAAGGCTTCGCCGACGCCATGCGCCAGCTTGCGGATCGCTCGTATGACGCGCAGCGGCTGTCGCTGGACGACGAAGGCGAGCTGGTCGAATTTGACGAGAAGCGCAAGCGGCGTGAGAGTTAGCGCCTCAGCGCCAGACAGGTCCGGACGGCTGCAACTAATCGGTCGTGATTGGCATGGGTCTGATCATCTGGCTGCAAGATCGAGGATATATGCACGTGACTCCATCATGCGTGACAAACACCTGTTGACCGTCTGGCGACAACTCGGCGTGGCTGGCTATCCGTGAGACGCGTCAACGTGAGTGTGTTTCCCGTTGCAATGGTCAGCATCCATACGAACCAGATCTTCGCTTTGAACCCGTCGCCGACATCAGCTCAAAATTCAGCTGCACTGGCGACGATGGATGCGCCATCTGGCAGACCAGGCAAACAGAGAGATAGCCTCAGGACGTGGGAATGAAATACACGAACTGGGACAAGTTTCCGTGTGCCACATCCACAACTACGAAAATCGCGTCCATATTGCCCGTGAGGTTGTCTGGGCCACCCAGTACGCGAGTTCTCGATCCATCGAGCGACCAGCGGATCGCTGGCGGGTAATCGACATCCAGGTTGATCGCGCCAGTTGAGCCGTCGCATCGATCATGGAACCAGATCGGCGTTTGCGCCGAACTCAAGGATTCGATGAAAGCAGCGCTGAACGCGATTTGTGTCTATCGGGCGACCACTTCGGAATTGTTGCCATCATAACGCCATCGCGGGTGAGGTTAATCGCGATATTTGAGCCGTCGAAGTCCATCACATAAATATCGTCATGCTCATCGCCGCTCGCTTTGCGCCGTAACAACGGATGCGGCTGCGGTCGGGTGACCAGTCGACTTCATTCGCTCCTAGAATCAAGTTGTCGGTCACCCGGCAAAGCGTTTGCTCGCCCTCAAGATCGGTCAGACAAAGATTTCGGTGTTGCTCTGCCAATACAGCCGATTGTAAACATCAGATGATCCCTGATAATCGGCGTGCCGGATCACAGCGCGGCTGCGCGTAGGTTGCAGGCGTCAGGGTCGCTGTAGATGGGGCATTGTGCGGGCTCGACTCATCGAAGCTGGGCAATAGCCTGAAGTACACGCTCGGTTCGCTCGTGCGGCGGACGCGGGTCATTGCTCATCGTAAGGCGATCCATTCAACGACTCGGGAGCTGTCGCGACGTGCAGAAGCTGGTTGACATGGCAAAGCGGAGAACCGATCCCAATTGGTCATTGACGCTGCTGAGCAGCAGCACCGCCGAGCAGATCAGCAGCAGGCAGATCGCTATCAGCAGCGGGATAGGAATGTAGGTCTTTTGCCACCACCGCGACGGCGGGCGTTTTTTCGGCTTTTCGCTGTCGTCCGGGAACGGGAGTTCGCCGTCATCATTCAGGGGGAAGTTTGACACGGAGTCCTCGTTTCCGCGCGCAGAACCTCCCTTCATGATAACGCTTTTGTTGGACTAAGAACTATTAAGTTAGGGAGGCGGAGGATTGGCGTTGAGCAGGCGTAAGCCGGGTGAGCCTAGCGCCCATGTCGCGCCGCTTCGAACAGGATGACCGCCGCCGCGCTCGCCGCGTTGAGCGACTCGGTCGCCGCCGCCATCGGGATGTAGACGCGCTGAGCCGCCAGCGCCGCCGCCGACTCGCTCGCGCCGTGCGCCTCGCTGCCGACGATCAGCGCCCAGCCGTGCGCCCAGTCCGCTGCATCGTAAGCTACGTCTCCGTCCATGTCGGCGAGATACACCGCCAGAGCGTCGCAGTAGGCAGCGATCTCGTCCCACTTCTGCGGGGCGACCGGCACGCGGAAATGCGCGCCCATGCCGCCGCGCAGTGCCTTGTCATTGTAGGGGTCGACGCAGCCGGGCGCGAGCAGCACGGCATCGACGCCCGCCGCTGCCGCCGTCCGCAAAATCGTGCCGAGGTTGCCCGGATCGCGCAGCCCGTCGAGGATCAGCACGCGGCGCGGCGTGCCCGGCAGGTTGGGCACGGGCAGCGGGAACACGGCGACGATCCCCTGCGGCTGCTCGGTGGCGGTGACGTGGCGGATCACTTCGGGCGAAGCGTCGAGCAGCAGGTCGGCGGACAGGTCGAACGCGCTTATATCGACGGCATCGGGGTTGTAGAGGATGAATTCGGGAAGGTAGCCTGCTTCGAGCGCGTCGCGGATCAGCCGGACGCCTTCGAGGGCGACTTTGCCGAGCTTGCGCCGGGATTTCGTCCCGGTGATCAGCCCGTGCGCCAGCTTGACGCGGTCATTTTGCAGGCTGGTGATCATGGGATGGCTATCAGCCTTCAGTATTCAGCAATCAGCTAGATATTAACGTTTACGGGGATGCGAAAACAATAAAGGCGCACAAACGTGCGCCCTGATCGGTTCGGCTGGCGAGCAGCGACTAGCTGAATGCTAATGGCTGACCGCTGAAAGCTGTTTTACTGATTCTGCGTGCTGAGCGCCGCCAGCTTGGTGAAGGTCGCGGCATCGCGAACGGCGATGTCCGCCAGCACCTTGCGATCCAGCTCGACACCGGCTTTCTTCAAACCGTACATGAAGCGGCTGTAGTTCAGCCCGTTCAGGTGAGCAGCCGCGTTGATGCGGATGATCCACAGGCGGCGCAGGTCACCCCGGCGCGCGCGGCGGTCGCGGTAGGCGTAGAACAGGCTCTTGAGCATCGCCTCGTTCGCGCGGCGGTACAGGCGGCTGCGCGTGCCCCACTGCCCCTTGGTGCGTTCGAAAATCTTCTTGTGCCAGCGGCGGGTGATGTACCCACCTTTCACACGTGCCATGGTCTCATACTCCTAGCAAGAAAACCCAGAACGCGCCTGCATTCAGCAGGATGGTTCTGGGCTGGTTTGGCGTGAAAAAGCCGCGTCGAATTACGACGGCGGGTTTTGCTTGTACAGCCGCAGATACGGCGCCAGCTTCATGATGCGCTTGTGCGCCGCAACCTGCTTGACGACCACCACCTTGTCGAGCGCCTGCTTCGCGCGCGTCGAGCGGCGGCGGCGGAAGTGACTCTTGCCGCCATTGGTGCGCACGACCTTGCCGCTGCCGGTGGTCCGGAACCGCTTGGCGGTCGCCTTGTGCGTCTTGAGCTTATACTTCTTTGCCACAGTCATCACTCCAGGACGATTACGTTCAATGTGCCCTTAATCATCGCGCATGAAGCGCCCAGAGTAAAGGCTGAATTTACTTGGCTTTCTTCTCCGAAGCGGGCGCCAGCACCATCAACATGGTGTTGCCTTCCATGTTCGGCATCTGCTCCACCACCGCCACATCGTTCAGCTCGGCGGCGATCTTCTCCAGCCGATCCCGCCCGATGTTGGCGTGGGTGATTTCGCGTCCCCGGAAGCGGATACGCACGCGCACCTTCATGCCATCGTTGATCCATTTGCGTGCGTCGCGCACCTTGAAGGAGAGGTGATGCTCATCCGTCTTGGGACTCAGACGGATTTCCTTCACCTCGATCACTTTTTGCTGTTTGCGCGCTTTGCGTTCCTTGCGCTGCTTCTCGTACTGGAACTTGCCGAAATCCATAATCCGGCACACCGGCGGATCGGCATTGGGCGAAACCTCGACCAGATCAAGGTTTCGAGCCTCGGCAACAGCAAGCGCTTCAGTTAGGGAAATGACACCGAGATTTTCATTCGTGTCGGAGATCACGCGAACTTCACGGGCGCGTATCTGGTTGTTAATTCGCAGCGAATCTTGGGAGCTTATAGCTCTATTCCTCTCTGAACGTATCGGTCAAACCTGAAAACCACGTAAAGAATAAAAAACGACAACCCAATATTCGGGAAGTCACGGGTGCTATTGGTTTGGGAAAGTGTAGCTGTTAAGAAATGTTTCCCCGCCCATTCGCAAAATTACGCGAATGCCCCACAACGGCGAAATTATAACATACGTCTACCTGCCGATGCAAGTTCGGCGTAAGCGATGTGTTGGGCGACGTATGCGATTGTGACGTGGAGGGTATCGTCGCTCGCGCCGACGACAAAACTGTCGTCCACCCGGACAACGAATGATGAAGGCGGCTTCCGCGCTAGTAAAGCGGCGCGGGCTGTCGCTCGTCGGCTTGCAGGATGCCGACTTTCGGGTGCGAGTCCGCGAAGCGGCGGACATCGGCGAGCGCCTGGTCGAAGGCGGCGAGCAGTTCTTCGTCGTCGCCCTTGTAGCGGCGCAGAGTCTGATGCGCGCAGGCGGCGCAGCCGCGCATCGCCCGGTAGCTGTCGGTTTCGCAGGCGACGCAGCCGTTCAGCCGCACCATCATGAGCATGAACGCCAGCGTCTCCTCGTGGAACTCGGTCTGATTGGTCACACGCTCGACCAATGCCTGCCATTTCGGACCGCGCAGTTTTCGCAAAGACGGGATAACATAGTTGGGGAACATCAATTCGTTATTCGTGTACATGGACTTCCCTTCTAGGTTGTGCGCGCTTTGCCATACAAACATGATTATAACCGATGCTAAACCAATTATAAACAAAAATTACATTAAGTAAAGTTGATCGTGGAATTTCCTGAATACGCCTATTGTGACATATTCTGTCACTTTATGATAGAGTACAACTTTACGCAGACAAACAGTTCTCAAGTACCAGGTTAAATAATGGTTAAGTCCGGTAAAATGCGCAAGTCGGTGCTGATTCTCATCTGTTTACTGCTCGCCGGGTGCAGCGGCGGCGCGGTGGTTTTTGCTCCGACTCCGCAGCCCGCCGACCAGTCGCCCGCGCAGTACCGCCACCCCAGCGGCGCGTTCACGGCGGTTGTGCCGCGCCAGTGGGCGGTCTACGAGCAGAACACGACCACGCTGGCATCGGCAGCATTTTCCGCGCCCGGCAGCGATCAGCCCGCGCTGGTGTTCGCCATTATCAACCTGGGGCACGAACTGGACTCGGACGAATTCGGCTCGGTGATCGATCTGTACCAGACGCAGGTGCGCCCGGATACGGGCGAATACGTCGAGCAGAGCCGCGAAGCGATGGGCGACGGAAGCTGGCGCACGACCGGGCTGCGCGACGCGCCGGGCGGCGCAGAGCAGGTCAATACCTTCATCCAGCACGACGGGACGCTGGTCAGCGTGATTGACGTGGTGCTGCCGGACGACGACGCCGGGCGCGCGACGCTCCAGGGAGTCGTCAACTCGTTCAGCGTTCAGCCGAGTACGCCGCTGGAGCCGACCGACCTCACCACGCTCACGTATGCCAAGCCAAGCAGCCTGGGCGTGCTGCACGTCGCCGCGTGGAACACGCCCGCTGGGGTATTCTTCGTCACCGGGGAAGTCGCCAATTACGGGCTGTCGGCGGTCGACAGCGTGCCGATCCACGTCGACCTGCGCTCCGCCGACGGGCTGCTGGTGCTGGGCGCAGCCGATACCGTGCTGAGCTACGGGATTCCGCCGGGCGGGTTCGCGCCGTTTAGCCTGCGCTTCGGGCAGGGGCAGCCGTCGAACGCGGCGACCTATTCGGTCACGCTGGGCGGCGAGGACTGGCAGCCGGGCGAACCCGCGCTGTATGGTCAGACCGAGATGACCTGGACGGACGAATCGAGCTTCGACAGCTTCAACCGGCTGGTCATTCGCGGAACCGTCACCAACACCAGCCAGAACACCATTCGCAAGCCGCGCGCGACCGCGACCGTGTTCGACGGCGCGCAGAAGGTGATCGGCGCGGGGTATGCCGACATTACGCCCGCCGAACTCGCGCCCGGCGCGTCGGCGGATTTCGAGATCAGCCTGCCGGAAATGGGCGGCAGCGCGGCGAACTACATCGTCAACATTCAGGGAGTCCCGTGAGCCTGACACACATCTTCTTCGACGTACACGACGTGCTGGTGGATCGCATCCAGCTTCGGGAATTCTACACGGCGCGCCTCGGCGAGATCATGCACGAGCGCTACGGCTTCGCGCCGGATGCGTGGGCGTCGTCGTACCGCCGCATCCTCGCCGACTGGGACAGCTATTACGCTGACCTCAACCTGAGCGGCGACGATGGCATCGCCGATATGTGGGAGGGGATTTACCGCACCACCCGCGCGCTGTTCCGGCTGACGGGCGCGCCGGAGCCGGACAAGCCGGAGCTAACCGCGCTCTCGCGCGAGCTGCCGGGACTGGCGGCGCAGGGCGGCGACGTGCTGTATCCCGAAGTGCCGGACGTGATCGCGCGGCTGGACGACGCCGGGCTGACCCTCGGCGTGATCAGCCATTCGCTGATCGGGCAGATTCACGCCTCGCTCGCGCCGATCCTGCATCATTTCAAAGGTCCCGTGTGGGGCGCGGACAATGCCGGACGCTTCGACAAGGACGTGCAGCGCTTCCAGTCGGCGGCGCTCAGCGCCGGAGCCGAACTGTCGAACTGCATCATGCTCGACGACAAGCAGCAGCCGCTGCTCAACGCCCGCCGCGCCGGGATGCGCGCGATTCAGGTTCGACGCGATCCGTCCGCGCCCGCTTTCGCGGTGGACGCGGTATTCGCCGACCTGACCGGGCTGCCGGATTACGCGCTGCCCGAAGAACAGACGCGCCGGTAACTTCACTTGATGTGAATTGCGAGGGGATATTGGGCACGGGAACACCGTGCGCTTCTATTTGTTGTGTCTGGCGAGCGCCTATGACCCACTGCCGAGGTTGCGCACCGCGTCGTAAACCTGGTACAGCTCCGGCGGCGTCATGCCGTCGTCGGACGTGATGGTGCGGCTGCCGTTGGCGCCGTTGACGGTCAGGGAGTAGCGGTAGGCGTCCGCCGCGCTGCCGGGTCCGGAGAAGATGCCTTGCAGCGAGAAGAAATGCACCGCGTCGAGCAGCGCCGTGACCTGCGCCACCTCGTCGGCGCTGACGGTGCTGGTTTCGCCGTCGCGGATCAGCGTGCCGTCGCCGCGTAGCTGGATGGTCAGCGAAATCGCGGCAATGCCGCCAGTCTGGGTGAAATACAGGCTGTCGAGTGTGATCGGCGCTTCAGGTGGGCGCGTTCGGCGTCTCCTGAGTATCGGACATGACGAGCGTCTGGCGCAGGCGCCGACCGTCGCCGCCAGCGTCGATAGGTCGTTATTGACGATGATGTCGGTCGTTGGCACAGTGGTTGGCGGGACGGACGTCGCGGTCGGCTCCGGCGGTCGGCTGCAAGCCGCCAGGATAAGCACGCACAGGGCTGCCGCGAAAGAACTGACCGCATAAAGACCTCCTCGCCCAGATCTCAACACGAAGGTGTATATGATTCACATTCTAATCGGTTTAGGATGTGTCGTGACTTAATACCGTCGGCTGTTCAGATTTCACGACAAACCGCCGTGCGATCCAGTCCAACCCGACGCCCGCCAGCAGAGTCGCCGCCGGGAGCAGCGGCAGATAGTAGCGCTGCCAGGGGAGCGGGTTCGCCAGCAGGCTTACCGCCGTGACCAGCAGCCACACCAGCAGACCGGCGTAAATCTCGCCGCGCGCGCGCCGCCTGAGCAGCGCGACGACGATCCCGATGCCCGCCGCCAGCGTCAGCGCGCCGCCGATGACGCCGCCGAACTGCACCCCGCTGAACGGCGACGCCATGTAGCGGTCGATGTCGCTCGTGACCGTCGGGAAATTCGCCCAGAATGCCGCCTCGAAGTGCTGCGTCGGCGTCATGAACGGCTGGGTGATGATGCCCTCGATGCGCTGCGCCAGCGTCGTCGGCGCGAGCGGGTCGGTTTCGATCTGAATGTCGAGAAGCTCGCTGCGCGCAGCCAGCAGATCGAGGATGCGCGCGGGCGGATCGCTCCACAGGGCGGGCGACAGCGCCACGAACAGCGCGACCATCAGCGCCCCCGGCGACGACCAGCTTCGCGGTCATGACCAGCAGGTCGCGCCAGCGGGGCGAGTCAGTTGGGCGGCGAAAATCCAGCCGGACGCGCTCGCCACAAACACGATGCCGCTGTGCTTGCTGGCGAGCGTCAGCCCCCGGCGAGGCAGAGTGCCAACCAGATAGAGCGGCGCGGGCTTATCCCCCTCACCCCGCGCGACCTGCGGTCGCTCACCCCTCACCCACGTAGACGCGGAGAGGAGTTCTGATCCCCCTTCGCCCCGCTTGCGTAACGTAACCGCAGGTTGCGCGAGAAGAGGCAGGGGGGATGAGGTTCGTTCGTTTGCATATCAGCGCGGCGAGCAAGATCACCAGCAGCCCGAAGAACAGCATCAGGCCTTCCTGCATTGCCCGCCGCCCGTTCAGCAGGATGATCGGGTTGACGGCGTAGAGCGCGCTGACGAGATACGCCGCCAGCCGACCGCCGAACTGCCAGCCGAGCGTGAACATGACGACAACGCTGAGCGCCAGGAACAGCGTCGATGGGAAGCGCGCCGCTTGCAGCAGCGCCGGGGTGGGCACGTACCCCAAGCTTACGTTGGTGTCGTAATCCTGCTGCCAGTTCCAGCCGGGCTGCGGCGGCAGGTCGTCGGCGGTGAAGCCCGCCAACTGCCACGACAAGCCGATGGCGTAGCGGTTGACCGAGCCGTTGATCAGACGAAGCTGCTGGCTGCTGTCGACGGGATAGGGCGGCTGGGTGACCAGCGCGGACGGGTTGCGCTCGACGAACGCCGTCACGAAGTCGTGGCTCATGTAAATCTGCATCGCCTCGTCGCCGTGAAAGGTCGGCGGGATGGCAAAGACGAGCGCCGCCAGCGCCAGCAGGTAGAGGACGTCGATCCGCCTACGCATAGTCAAGCCGCGCGGTCGGCGCGCGCCGCATGAGGGCGATCAGGCTGAGCAGGGCGCTGCCTGCGAGCAGAGTCATGACCGGGATCAGCGGCAGATAATAGCGCTGCCAGGGGAGCGGATTCACCATCAGCGCGGCGACGTTGACCGCCAGCCACAGGTACAGCCCGGCAGCCAGCGCCCGCGACGGATTGAGGCGCAGGCGCGGCACGGCGCTGACGACCAGCCCGAACATGGCGAGCAAGGTCAGCAGACCGCCGAAGATCGTGCCGAACTGCACCCCGTTGAGCGGCGACTCCATGTAGCGGGCGATCTGGTCGGGCGGGGCGACCGGTGCGATTTCATAGTGCTGCACCGTCGTCATGAATGGCTGGGTGAAGATCGCCACCGCGCGCTGCGTGAGGCTGGTCGGCGCGCCGGGGTCAAGCCCGACCTGCGTCTGGATCACATCGAATCTGCCCTGTATCACATCTCGTATGCGCGCTGCCGGGTCGTACCATAATCCCGGCGAGAGCGCGAAGAACAATGCCAGTGTCAGCACCGCACACAGTACCAGCCCGCCGACTAAGGGCAGGGTGGCGGCACTACGGCGCAGTAGTTCGGGGAGGACAATCGCCAGATACGCGGGAATGAGGTAGACGAAACCGCTGTATTTGCTGGCGAGCGCCAGCGCCCCGGCGATGATCAGGCTCAGCCACCAGCGCCAGCGCACCGGGAGCATGGCTTCGCGCCTGGACGCGATGCTGAGGGCGATATAGATGGTCAGTAGCCCGAAGAACAACAGTACACCTTCCTGCATCGCCCGCCGCCCATTCAGCAGGATCACCGGATTGAGCGTATACAGCGCGCTAACGAGGTACGCCAGCGGTCTGCCGCCGTAGAGTCTGCCGATCAGAAACATCACCGCCACGCTGAGCGCGGTGAACAGGGTCGAAGAGAGGCGGAAGATGGTGAGATCATCAACATCGGGGACATACCCCCATGCGGCGTTTTCCTCGTAGCTTGAGCCGAACAGATAGCCATGCGTCGGTAGATCAGCGGCAGACATCCCGGCGAGATGCCAGGTCAAGCCGATGGCATAGCGCGTCAGCCCGCCGTTCATCAAGCGCTGGTAGCCGGAGTCGCTCTCCCAGAGCGAGTGAACGAGCAAATCCTGCGGACGGTGTTCGATAAAGAGCGTGTTGTAGTCGGTGCTGGTGTAGATGTGGTAGGTTTCATCGCCGTGAAAGGTGGCGATGGGCAATCCGGCAAAGACGAACGCGCCGAGCAGGAGCAGCCAGAGGATGTCGATTGCGCGTTTCATCAGATATATTGAACTGCCAAGACACCGTGCAAACCCAAGATTTGCCAAGCGCCAAGTCGTTTCACGAGACTTTGACCTGATGGGCGTGGCGGACGAAATCCAGCGCCGTGAGCTGGCTCATGACGTGCTCCGGCAGCGCCTCGTCGAGCGCCAGCACCGTCAGGGTGTGACCACCGGGGGTGGCGCGCCCGGTCTGCCAGCTTGCGATGTTGATGCCGTTCTCCGACATCAGCGTGCCGACGCGCCCGATCACACCCGGCTGGTCGAAGCTGCCCATGATTAGCAGATGCCCTTCGGGCACGAAGTTCATGCGGTAGTCGTTGATCTGGACGATGTGCGGCTCGCGGCGGTCGAGCAGCGTCCCGGCGATGATGATTTCCTCGCCGTCCTCCAGGCGCGCCTGGCACAGCACGAGGCTGGCGTAGTCGGCGGATTTCAAGCCTTTCGCCTGCGTGATCTGCATCCCGCGCTCGACCGCCAGCACCGGGGCGTTGATGTAGTTGACGCCGTCGCCCAGCACGGGCGCGAGCAACCCCTTGAGGATGGCGACCGTCACTGGCTGATCAGCACGTTCAGTCGTCCTCGCCGCGATACTCGACGGCGACGCGGCAGATCGGGTTGCGCCCCAGCACGTGAATCAGCGAGCCGATGCGCTCGGCAAGCTGCAAATACGGGCGCGTCGCCTCGAAGTCCATGCCGGGCACGAACGGCATGTTGACGACGTTGCGGTAGTCATCGCCGCGCAAGGCATCGAGCACCTGCGTGACGATCAGCAGCGACAGATCGCCAGTCGCCTCGACGGTGTTATCGCCGATGTGGGGCGTGTGGATGACGTTGTTCAGCCCGATCAGCGGGCTGTTGTAGGGCGACTCCTCACCGTAAACGTCGACGCCGACGCCCGCCAGCTTACCATCCTTCACCGCCGCCGCAACCGCCGCCTCGTCCAGCACGCTGCCGTGCGCCGTGTTGATCAGGCGCGCGCCCGGCTTCATCTGGCTGATCACGCTCGCGTTGATCATGCCGCGCGTCTCGCCGGTCGCCGGGACATGGATGCTGACGTAATCGCTGCGGCGCAGCAGCTCGCTCAAGCCGACCAGCGTCACGCGCTTGTCGTCCAACTGGTCGTCGGCGATGTAGGGATCGTAGGCGAGGACGGTCATGCCGAAGCTCAGGCAGCGCTGCGCGACAATTGTGCCGACGCGCCCCATGCCGATCAAGCCGAGTGTTTTGCCGGAAAGCTGCGTGCCCGCCTGTCGCTTGCGGTCGAGCAGCCAGAAGCCGGATTTCAGGCTGTTATGCACATCAATCAGGCTGCGGCTGAGCGCCAGCATGAGCGTGACCGCCAGCTCTCCGGCGGCGACGGCGTTCACGCCCGGCGCGTTCATGACGATGATGCCGCGGCTGGTCGCCGTCTCCAGATCGATGCCGCTCACGCTCGCGCCGACCCGCCCGATCACGCGCAGGACGGGGGCGCTGTCGAGCAGAGCGCGGTCGATGACCACGTCGTCGCGGGCGATCAGGGCGTGCGCCGTCGCCAGCTTCTCGCGCAGCTTCGGGGCGTTGGTCGGGTTGACCTGCTGGACTTCGACATCGTCCTCGGAGTTGAGCAGCGCCAAGCCCTGATCGGTCAGGTCAGCCGTGATGAGAATCTGGAAACGGTCGGTCAAAGCGCCTCGCTTTCAAACGATCTCACGGTGTAGGGGCGAGACATGTCTCGCCCCTACAAACCAGTCTCTTTCACCCGCACTGTTCCAGCATCTCGACCACGTCGTGGAGGCTGCCGTACACGTAGGGCGTCACCTGCGCGAACGCCGCCGGAGTCGTGTGCGAGCTATCGGGCACCGCGCCGCAGATCATCCCCGCCGCGACCGCGGAGCGCGCCCCGTTGGTGCTGTCCTCCAACGCGAGGCAGTTCGACGGATGCACGCCGAGCCTGCGCGCTGCTTCCAGATAAATGTCCGGGGCGGGCTTGCCGTTGGTCACTTCGTCGCCGGAGACGTGCACCTGAAAGTAGCTGCCCCAGTCCTGCGCGCGGACGGTCGCGTCGATGATCGACATGGGCGAGCTAGAGGCGATGGCGCACGGAATCTGGCGGGCGTACAGGTAATCGAGCAGCTCGCGCGCGCCGGGGCGGGTCTCGATGCCCGCCGTGATCATGGCGACCATGCGGTCGATGATCTCGTCGCGCAGCACGTCGACGCTCTCGGTCAGGTGATAGGCGCGGCGCATCCCCTGCCAGAAATCGAACATGCGCAGCCCGACCAGCGACTTGCGCACTTCGAGATCGGGCTGCCTGCCTCGCGCGACCAGCATGGCGTCCTCGGTGATCTGCCAGGCTGGCTCGGAATCGACGAGCAAGCCATCCATGTCGAAGATAACCGCTTGCGGACAGAAATCAGGCATCTTTCCCCCGTACAAACGCCGCTTCGAAAGCGGCGCGAAGCTCATCTGAGTTGATCGAGACGGCGTCGCTCAGCAGCATCTCCAGCCCCCGGTTGTACACCGCCTGATGCGGCGTGCCAATCGTTCGGATGTAAGCGGCGGGACCCGTCGCCAGCGGCAGCACCGGGGCGAGCGATTTGGTCTCGACGAAGATGTCGGCGTTGGACTTGACTTTCTGGCGCGCAACCACGCCGCCGAATCCGACGAACAGGTCGACTTCCTGACGGGCAGCCAGATCGCTGACGCCGTCGCCGATCATGATTTTGCGTCCGTGCCTGCCCGCCGCCAGCTCGCGCACGATGGCGGGCTTGCCGCTGGAGACGGTCAGCGGTCCCTCGTTGTAGTCGAGATAGGTCTGCTTGGTCTGGGTTTGCGGCTCGTAGTAGCGCCACCAGTCGCCGGACAACTGGTTGTATTCCAGCTCGACGGCGCGGATATTCTCCGCCGGGACACCCAGGCGCGCGCCGAAGCCGCGCACCGGCTCCGCCAAGCCGCCGCTGATGATGAATACCTGCTTGCGCAGGTAATGCAGCGCGGCGATCACCTCGCGTGCGTCGGGCACGAGCGCTTCCCAGTAGCGTTCCTCAATCGCCTTCAACTGCCCGCGCGTGGGGCGGATCGCCTGAAGGCGCTTGCCGTAGACTTCGGCGAGGTCGAGGTCGCCGTCCATCGCCTTCTGGGTGAGGACGCCGACCCGCCATTCCTTGCCCTTGAAGCGCGCCAGCTCGTCGATGCCCTCAATCGCCGACAGCGTGCTGTCGCAGTCGAAGAAAATCAGGTCGAAGCTCGTCCAGCGGGTCTGATCCATTCGCCTCGTCTTTTTTCAATGGGCGCAAACAGCAGCATTGTAACGCGGCTGCGCGCCTTTGTGAACGGACGGAATTGACTATCAGCCGACAGACGCTATTTGTGCAACGTGTAGGGGCACAGCGCGCTGTGCTCCTACGATTCTGCGCGTATTTGATGGCTAAATCCCCAGCAGAATCTTGGCGATCAGCAGGTAAATCGCCAAGCCGGAAGCGTCGACCAGCGTCGTGATCAGCGGGGCGGAGACGACCGCCGGGTCGATCTTGAGGCGCTGTGCCAGCAGCGGGATGATCGAGCCGATGGTGTTCGCCCAGGTGCAGATCGCCAGAATAGTCAACGCGATCACCAGACAGAACTGCAAATCGAACGTGCCCCACAGCAGCGTGCGGATAAACGCGACCACGCCCAGCAGCAAACCGAGCAGGAAGCCGCTGCCCAACTCGCGGCGGATGACGCGCCAGGTATCGCTGAGCTTGATGTCCCTGACCGCCAGCCCACGAATGATGGTCGAGACGGTCTGCGCGCCGGTGTTGCCGCCCGTGCCGATCAGCAGCGGGATGAAGAACGACAGGGCGACGACCGCCTGAAGCTCCGCCTCGAAGATGCGCAGCACGCTGCCGGTCAGCGTTTCGGCGACGAACAGGAACAGCAGCCAGCCGACGCGCGTGCGGATGACCTGACGGATTGGCACGGTGAAATACGGCTGGTTGATCACGCCCGGCTCGACGGCGGCGAAGCGCAGCGCGTCCTCCGTACCTTCCTCGACCAGCACGTGCAGGATGTCGTCGACGGTGATCACGCCGAGGATGCGGTTGTCCGCCGAGACGACCGGCATCGCCAGAAAGTCGTAGCGCGCCACCAGACGCGCCACCTCCTCCTGATCGGTCTCGGCGGTCACGCTGATCACCGGGCTGGTCATGATCTCCTTGATGCGCTTGCTGGGCGGCGCAACCAGCAACTCGCGCAGCGACAGCGCGCCCACTAACTGATCGTGGGCGTCGAGGACGTACACGTCGGTGATGGTTTCGACTTCGGGGTCGAGCCTGCGAATGCGCGCGATGGCTTCGTCGACGGTCAGGCTGGCACGCAGGCGGACGAATTTCTCGGTCATCAGGCGACCGGCGCTGTCGGGCGGGTATTGGAGCAGCGTTCGTACCTCCGCCGCATCCGACGGTCGCATCTCCCCCAGCAATTCTTCCTGCCGCTCCGGGAGGTCGGTGGCGAGGATTTCGGCGGCGTCGTCCATCGGCATCCGGTCGAGGAGCGCGCCGATCTCGTCCGGCGACAGCAGGTCGAACAGCTTGCGGATGGCATCCGTGCCCAGCTCGTGTACCACGTCGGTGATGGTGTCGGATGGGATGAGGCGGAAAACCTGAAGCGCAGTCTCGGCGTCGAGCCGTTCGAGCAGGTCGGCTAAATCCGGGAACTGAACGGCTTCCAGTTCCGGCTTGAGTTGATCGAGCGTACCTGCTTCCACCGCCGCCTGAACGCGATCCTGCAATTCCTCCACCATAACGCCGCTGGTACTCACCATGGTGCGCTCCTGATGAATTGATGTCGTTTGCCGGGAAGTATCCTTACTCTATGCCCGCCACAGCGTTCCCGCAAGGGTGCGGATGTAGTGAAACGTGTTAAATGTGTGGCAGCACAGAGTCCTGCGCCCGGACGCGGGACGTCATCAGACAAGGGGAGTGGTGAAGTTCGGGGAGAGGGGAGAAAAACAGGCTTGGCATCGCCAAGCCCCACAGATGTGTCCTCGATATTCATCACTCCCGTGGGACAAGCACAGCAATCTGTTGACAGTCGAATGTGATAAACTATAATCGAATCGCTATTCGATTCTTTGCAGAGAGGGTGTTTTTTGGCGCGCAAACCTGCCGATCAGTCCGTCCACCGCGACGACATCATCCGGGCAGCCGCCGAAGTGCTTCAGCGCAACGGCTATGAGGCTGCCACGATGAAAGACATCGCGGCGGCAGTCAACCTCACCGCCGCCAGCCTCTACCATCATTTTCGCAACAAGGACACACTGCTGCTCGCCGTGCTGGAGCTGGGGCTGGACGCCGTGACGCGCGAGATCGAGCCGATCATCCGGTCGGAGCAGCCGAGCGATAAGAAGCTGCGGTCGATGATCTGCGCGCACGTGGTCGCGCTGACCGAAAACACCGCCGTCGGCGCGGCGATGGTGTTCGAGATTCGGGCGCTGATGCACGTCAAAGCGCCGCCGCGCAGCGCCAGCGCCGAAGACCGCGAGGCGTATCAGGCGTTCGTCGACCGCCGGGGCGCGTTTTTCGCCGGGCGCGATCATTTCGAGGAGCTGTTCCGCGCCGTCGTGCGTGAGGGTATCGAGAGCGGCGTATTCCGCCCAGTCGACGTGCCGATCTTCGTCAAGACGCTGCTGGGCGCGCACAACTGGGTCGGCGTGTGGTATCGCCCTGACGGGCGGCTGAGCGGCGCGCAGATCGCCAACCTGATCGCCGACACCATGCTGCGCGGCGTGCTGGCATAGGTTTTTGATTGGATAACGATGGGGGCATTCAATTGAACTCCCCTAGAGAACCAATACGATTTGTTGTTTCTGAAAGGCGGTTTTGATGGTCGCATTTACCCCAGCAGAAGAACAGCAGCAGTTGATCGATACGATCAAACGGTACGCCGCCAACGACGTACAGCCGGTCGCCCACGAAGCCGACGAGAACGAGCGCGTGCCCGCAAGCGTCGTCAAGACCGGCTGGGACATCGGGCTGGTTCAGTCGGCAGTACCGGAAGAATTCGGTGGGCTGGGCGAGCTGAGCGCCGTCACGGGCGTGCTGGCGGCGGAAGCCTACGCCAAAGGGGATCTCTCGACGGCGCTTCAGGTGATGACGCCGGCGCTGTCCGCTTACCCGGTGATCCTGTACGGGACCGCCGAGCAGCGCGAGCATTTCCTGCCGATGTTCCTCGAAGATCATCTGCCGCACGTCACGGCGGCGCTGCTGGAGCCGGGCGTCTTTTTCGACCCGCACGCGCTCAGGACGACGGCGACCGTTCACGACGGCAAGGTCACGCTCAACGGCGATAAAGCCTATGTCCCACTGGCGGCGACCGCCGACTGGATGCTGGTCTACGCCCGCGACGGCGAAAGCGGCAAGGTCGATGCCTATCTGCTGGAAACAGGCACGAAGGGGATCACGGTGGGCAAGCGTGAGCAGTTGATGGGTATCCACGCGCTGCCGACGCACCCGGTCAGCTTCCACGATGTCGAGGTCGACCTCGACTGCCGCCTCGGTGGGGCGGCGGGCAGCGACTACGACAAACTGCTCGACCGCAGCCGGGTCGCGCTGGCGGCGCTGGCGGTCGGCGTGGCGGATGCCGCCGCCGAGTACGCCCGCGAATACGCCAAGCAGCGTGTCGCCTTCGGCGTGCCGATTGCCCAGAAGCAGGCGATTGCCTTCATGCTGGCGGAGATGGCGATAGAAGTCGACGCCGCCCGGCTGATGGTGTGGGAAGCCGCCTGGAAGCTGGATCAGGGCGAGGACGCGGCGAAGGAAGCCTATCTCGCCAAGCAGTACGCCGACAAAGCCGTGATGTTCGTCGCCGACAGCGCCGTGCAGACGCTTGGCGGCTACGGCTTCATCCGCGAGTACCCGGCGGAGCGCTGGCTGCGCAACGCGCGCGGCTTCACGACTTTTCACGGTCTAGCGATGATCTAGCTATCAGCAGTCAGCTTTCAGCCAAAGACTTATTGCTGATCGCTGAAAGCTGATGGCTTACCGCTGTTTTGAGCGAAGCGAGAAAAACATGCCGATCAATTTCGAAATCCCCGAAAATCTCCAGCAGCAGACCGAAATGGTGAAGATGGTGGCGGAACACATCATGCGCCCGATCTCGCGCGAGATGGATGAGCACGAGCACGAGCGCCCCTGGCCCTTCATCGATCAGATTTGGCCCTTCATGCGCGACATGCAGAAGCGCAATCTCGAAAAGATGCAAACGCCCGATCCGGCTCCGCGCCGCGACAAGCCGCGCACGACCAACCTGCGGCTGATGCTGATGATCGAGATGCTGTCGTGGGGCGACGCCGGAATCTACCTGTGCCTGCCGGGTGGCGCGCTGGGCGGCGCGGCGATTGAAGCCGTCGGCACGCCGGAGCAGAAGGTCAAGTTCCTGTCGCGCTTCGCCGATGGCGACAAGCCCGCCTGGGGCGCGATGGCGATGACCGAGCCGGGCGCGGGTTCGGATACCGCCGCGATCCAGACCACCGCCGTCTTTGACCGCGAGACCAGCGAGTGGGTGCTGAACGGTGAGAAAATCTTCTGCACCAACGGCAAGCTGGCGCTGGACGAATCGAACGGGCTGGTGGTGGTGTGGGCGTCGATTGACCGCACGGCGGGGCGAGCCGGAATGCGTCCGTTCATCGTCGAAGCCGGGACGCCGGGCGTCAAGGTGACCAAAGTCGAGATCAAGCACGGCATCCGTGCCAGCGACACCGCCGCTATCGTGTTCGACAACGCCCGTATTCCCGCCGACCACATCCTGGGCAGCGCGGAAGTGTCGAGTTCGGGCGACGCGCCCGGCGGAAAAGGCTTCCGGGGCGCAATGGCGACGTTCGACGCGACGCGACCGCTGGTCGCTGCCAGCGCGCTCGGCATCGGGCGGGCGTCGCTGGAGTTCCTGAAGGAGAAGCTGGCGGAAAACGGCGTCGACATCCCGTATGGCGCGCCGTATCACAAGCTGACCGCCATCCAGCGCGACGTGCTGGAGATGGAAGCCCAGCTTCACGCGGCTTATCTGCTGACGCTGCGGGCGATCACCATGCTGGACGCGGGCGTGCCCAACAGCCTGGAAGCGTCGATGGCGAAGGCGAAAGCGGGCAAGGTCGTCACGCAGATCGGGCAGAAGACGGTCGAGCTGCTGGGAGCGTCCGGCTACAGCCGCGAATGGCTCGCCGAAAAATGGATGCGCGATTCGAAGATCAACGACATTTATGAAGGAACGGGGCAGATCAACACGCTGGTGGTGGCGCGGCGCATTCTGAACTACAGCAGCCGCGATTTGAATTGATCAAAAATGAGAATTGGCGAGGATTGTGGCACTCCGATTAGCCAGACTAGTGTACGATAGAAGGATATTATGATGCGACTTTGACGATCATATTCGGGAGCAAAGTAGCCATGCCCGTTCTCATATCCTGGGATGACGACGCCAAGACTACCCTCCGCTATCAGTACGAGGGCAAATGGACGTGGGACGAGGTCGACACTGCGACAGATGAAGTCGTCGCGCTCATGCGCGTGACCACCCACTCGGTCTCCATCATCCACGACATGACCCGCAGCCCGGGGCTGCCGAGCGGAGCGCTGACCGGGCGCACCGCTGCCCGTGACCTGCCGGAGAACTGGGATATCAGCGTGGTGGTGGGCAGCGGCGTTATCACGGAGGCGCTGTTGAACATTTTCACCCGCGTCTACAAGAAGCTGGGTGAACATTACAAGACCGCCTCATCGCCTGGCGATGAAGCGCGGGCGATCATCGCCGCGCAAAAAGCCAAAAATGATCGGTGCTGAGTAACGAGTGCCGAGTGCTGAGTCAAGCAGGTCTGACCTGAATGACGGCACTCGGTAAACGAACCGGTAATTCCTCTCAGCACTCGTTACCCGGCACGCAGCACTTTTTCTACCTGAAAGGTTTTCCCCATGAGGTATCAAATTCGGAAAGCGGTCGTCATCGGCTCCGGCACGATGGGCGGCGGTATTGCCGCGCTGCTCGCCGGGGTGGGTGTCGACACGCTGCTCCTGGACATTCCTGCCCGCGAAACGCAGCCGGGCGACCCGATGGCGAAGCGCGACGCCGTCGCGCTGGAGGGCTTGAAGCGCGTGCAGACCTCGCGCCCGGCGCAGTTGTTCAGCCAGAACGACCTCGGCGCGATCCGCACGGGCAACATTGACGACCATCTCGATCAGGTGGCGGACGCCGACTGGGTGATCGAAGTGGTGGTCGAGCGGCTCGACATCAAGCGCAATCTGATGGCGAAGCTGGCGGAGCTGGTCGCCCCCAAGACGATCATCTCGACCAACACGTCCGGCTTGCCGATCCGCGAGATCGCCGAGGGCTTCGGCGACGACTTCAGCCGCCGCTTCCTGGGCACGCACTTCTTCAACCCGCCGCGCTACCTGCACCTGCTCGAAGTCATCCCGCACCCCAACACCGACCCGGAAATCGTCGACTTCATCGTCGAATACGCGACCAAAACGCTCGGCAAGGGCGTGGTGATCGCCAAGGACGAGCCGAACTTCATCGGCAACCGCTTCATGTCAATGAGCGGGATGCAGATCATCAACTACGCGCTCGACAACGACTTCACGGTCGAGGAAGTCGACTCGCTAACCGGTCCGCTGATCGGTCGCCCCAAGACGGCGACGTTCCGCCTGAACGATCTGGTCGGCATCGACATCGCCGTCCACGTCGCCCGCAACCTGTACCCGGCGATCCCGAACGACCCGGCGCGGACGGTGCTGGAACACTCCGGCACGACCGCGCTGTTCGACAAGCTGATCGCCAACGGCTGGCTGGGCAACAAAAGCGGGCAGGGCTTCTACAAGATGATGCGGACGCCGGACGGCGGCAAGGATTTCTACTCGCTCGACCTGAAAACGTTCGACTACCTGCCGCCGGGCAAGCCGCGCTTCGACAGCGTCGGCAAGCACCGCAAGGTCGAAAATACCGGCGAGCGCATCAGGCTGCTGATCAACGAGGACGACCGCGCCGCCCAACTGCTGTGGCATCATCACGCCTTTCTGCTGGCGTATGCTTCGAACCGCGTGCCGGAAATCACCGAGACGCTGGTCAACGTCGACAACGCGCAGAAGTGGGGCTTCGCTCACGAACTCGGTCCGTTCGAAATCTGGGACGCGATTGGCGTCGGCGAGACCGTGCCGAAATTCGAGGAAGCGGGCTACCCGGTCGCTGAGTGGGTGAAAGTAATGCTCGGCAAGGGCATTGGCACGTTCTATCAGTATGACGCCGCCGGGCAGAAGATCGGCTACTACAGCCCGCAGCAGGGCGCATATGCGCCGCTTCAGACCGACAAACGCGAGATCAAGGTCGCCGGGCTGCGCGCCGGGAGCCGCGAAGTCGCGCGCAACGCCGGGGCAAGCGTCCACGACATGGGCGACGGCGCGGCGCTGCTGGAGATTCCACAGCCCGGCGAACGCCATCGACGCCGACGTGATGGAAATGGTCGTGAAGGCGCTCGACCTGCTCGACACCGATTTCGACGCGCTGGTGATCGGCAACGACGCCGAGCGCTTCTGCGTGGGCGCGAACCTGTTCATGATGGCAATGGCGGTGCAGAGCGGTCAGCTTGACCAGCTTGAGGCGATGATCAAGCAGGGGCAGGACGTGTACATGGCGCTGCGCCACGCTTCCAAGCCGGTCGTGGTCGCGCCGCACAATATGGCGCTGGGCGGCGGCGCGGAGATCACGATGGCGGGCGCGCGGATTGTCGCACACGCCGAGCTGTACGCCGGGCTGGTCGAAGTCGGCGTGGGCATCATCCCTGCGTGGGAGCGGCTGCAAGGAAATGGTGCGCCGTCTCGTCAACCCTGTGATGGAGTCGCACCCGAACGGCGACCCGCTGCCGCATCTGCAAAAAGTGTTTGAGCAGATCGCGCTGGCGAAGGTGAGCGAGAGCGCAAAACAGGCGCGCGAGATGGGCATCCTGACTTCGTGCGACCGGATCGTGCTGAACCGCGATCACCTGCTGGGCGAAGCCAAGCGCGAAGCCCTGCACATGGCGGCGAACTACGCGCCGCCCGCCTCGCGCAAGGTCTACGCCGCCGGGCGCGACGCTTACGCCGCGCTGCTGCTGGGCGTCGAGGGCTTCATCGAGGGCGGCTACGCCAGCGAACACGACGCGCTGATCGCGCGCAAGCTGGCATATGTGATCACGGGCGGCGCGGTGAGCGAGCCGGGCTGGATCGACGAGCAGGTGTTCCTCGATCTGGAGCGCGCGGCGTTCATGGAACTGGTGCAGACGCCCAAGACGCTGGAGCGCATCAGCTATATGCTGCAAAACAACAAGCCGCTCAGGAATTAGGCTATGGCATATGCCGATTTTAAGCGATGGATGTACCGGGGGAATCACCCCAACGGGATTGCCAGCTTTCTGAACAGCTTGAACAGGGTAGTCGCCACGTTGGGCTTGACCCCCAATTGGATGGAGACACTGGAAGTGGTCGGGCGGAAGTCAGGGCGGGTGGTTTCGCTGCCGGTGGCGATTACGATAGTCGATGGAAAGCGTTATCTCGTATCGATGCTGGGAGAAAACGTGCAGTGGGTGCTTAACGTGCGCGCAGCCGACGGAAAAGCTGCCCTGGTAAGTGGCAAGCGTGAGGAAGTACAGCTTAACGAAGTTCCTACTGACCAGCGCGCATCGATCATCAAGGCATATCTAAAAATCGCACCCGGAGCACGTCCGCATATCCCGGTCAGCAAGGATGCGCCACTTGAGGAATTTGCAAAAATCGCGGCGGACTTTCCCGTTTTCCGGGTCACTGCCGGGAAATCATAAACGGTGAGCGATGAGTTGAGGATGAAATCATGCGTGAAGCAGTGATCGTCGCGGCGGCGCGTACCGCCGTCGGGAAATCGAAAAAAGGCGTCACCCGCAATGCTCGCTCGGACGACATGGCGGCGGCGGTGATCGAGGACGTGATGCGCCAGACGGCGGGCAAGCTCGACCCGTATGAGATCGACGATGTGATCATCGGCTGCGCCATGCCGGAAGGCTCGCAGGGGCTGAACTTCGCCCGCGTGATCGCGCTGCGGGCGGGGCTGCCGGTCGAAATTCCGGGGCAGACGGTCAACCGCTTCTGTTCCAGCGGCTTGCAGACGATTGCGACCGCCGCCGAGCGGATCATCGCCAACGGCGCGGACGTAATCATCGCGGGCGGGGCGGAAACCATGTCGCTGGTGCCGATGACCGGCTTCAAGATTAGCCCGAACCCGTACATGGCGGCGAACGAGCCGGAAGTCTACATGAGCATGGGGCACACCGCCGAGCACGTCGCCGACGAGTACAACGTGACGCGCGAGGATATGGATAAGTTCGCCTACGAGAGCCACCAGAAAGCCGCCCGCGCTACTGATGCCGGGCTGTTCAGGGGCGAGATCGTCCCGTTCGAGGTCGAAGAAACCTACGTCAACGACGCAGGCGAAGTCATCACCGAGAAGGTCATGCTGACCGAGGACGAGCACCTGCGCCGCGATACCTCGCTGGATGGGCTGGCGAAGCTCAAGCCGGTGTTCAAGCAGGGCGGGCGCGTGACGGCGGGCAATTCCAGCCCGCTCAGCGACGGTGCTGCCGCCGTGATCGTGATGGAGGCGGGCAAGGCGGCGCAGCTTGGCTTGAAGCCGCTGGCGCGCTTCGTCGGCTTTAACGTGGCGGGCGTGCGCCCCGAAGTCATGGGCATCGGTCCGATTGCTGCCGTACCCAGGCTGCTCAAGCGGCAGGGGATGGCGCAGGACGACATCGACCTGATCGAGCTGAACGAAGCGTTTGCCTCGCAGTCGCTGGCGGTGATTCGCCATCTGGAGCTTGACCCGGACAAGGTCAACGTCAACGGCGGAGCGATTGCGCTCGGTCATCCGCTTGGCTGCACAGGCGCGAAGCTGACCGTGCAGTTGATCAACGAGATGAAGCGCCGCAGCAGCAAGTACGGCATGGTGACGATGTGCATCGGCGGCGGCATGGGCGCGGCGGGCATCTTCGAGAATTTGAACTAGCGCGATAGAATCAACCGCGTGTTTTCCTGTGGGGGCGAGTGTTTGCGCTGCAAGCCTTAAACCTGCCCCTGCGATTCCACGTGTGGAGCTTCCCCCATGCCGATGTCCGACTCGTTCCAGCAGCGGCTGTGCCGATCCTGCCGGGTGTTGCCGAACATTTCGGGACGCCGTTCCACATTTACGACGAACAGGGCATCGTGACGGCGGGCAGGCGCTGATCGAGGCTTTCGCCGGGGTCGAGGCGTTTCAAGGAGTACTTCGCCGTCAAAGCGCTGCCCAACCCACGAATCCTCGGCATCGTGAAAAGCGCATGGGATTCGGCTTCGATTGCAGCTCGATCCGGAACTGATCCTCGCGCGGCAGGTGGGCGCTCGCGGCGAGCAGATCATGTTCACCTCAAACAATACGACGCGCGCGGAATTCGAGGCGGCGCTCGCGGAGGATGGCTGCATCCTGAATCTGGACGACCTCAGCCTGATTGACAGGCTGTCATCGGTGAACCTGCTTTGTTTTCGCTACAACCCCGGCGCGCGCCGCACCGGAGAATGCCATCATCGGCAAGCCAGAGGAAGCCAAGTTCGGCGTCCCCCACCATCGTCTGCTCGACGCCTACCGCTCGGCGCGCGACCTCGGCGTGCGGCGCTTCGGGCTGCACACGATGCTCGTCTCCAACGAGCGCGACTACCGCTATATGGTCGAGACGACGCGGATGCTGCTGGAACTGGTGGACTGGCTGGCGCAGGAACTGGACATTCGCTTCGAGTTCATCAACATCGGCGGCGGGCTGGGGATTCCGTATCGCCCGGACGACATGCCCCTCGATCTGACGGCGCTGGGGCGGGAAGTCGCGGCGCTGCTTGCGGCGTTCGGGTCGGCACACGGGTACGCGCCGGGCTGTACATGGAATGTGGTCGCTACGTGACCGGCGCGCAGGGCGTCCTCGTCACCCGCGTGATCAACCGCAAGGAGAGCTATCGCACCTACGTCAGCGTGGATGCCAGCATGTCGGCGCTGATGCGCCCGGCGATTTACGGCGCGTATCATCACATCGACGTGCCGGGCAGGGACGGGGATACCGAAACGGTCGATGTCGTCGGATCGCTGTGCGAGAACAGCGACAAATTCGCCCGTGCGGCGCCCGCTGCCGCGCGCGCCGAAATCGGCGATCTGCTCGTGATCCGGCAGGCGCGCATGGGCACGCGATGGGCTTCAACTACAACGGACGGCTGCGTCCACAGGAACTGCTGCTCCGCGCCGATGGATCGGTCGAGCGCATCCGCCGCGCCGAAACGGTCGACGATTACTTCGCCACACTGGATTTCCCCGCGCGGACGTACAACCCGCCGTCGTAACTCTAGCCTGCGCCGAGCGTCCTCCGGATCAGCGGCAGCAGATCGTCAATGCGGGCGACGATGGCTGCGCCGCGCCCGCAAACGCCCCAGATCATGTTGTTCATCCGGCGCACGTCGTCGGTGATGCCGAAAATGGGCTTGCCTCTGGCGAACAGGTAGCCGAGTTCGAGGCTCGTACCGGAGTCGTGATCCGCGCCGGTGAGCAGGGCGACGCAGAAATCGCAGGCGTCGAGCGCGTCGAGGTCAGCCTGAAAGATGCGCTCGCGCTCGCCGGGGATCGACAGGTCGAGCACGCCCACGTCGCGGTGGGGCAGGTAGGTCTGGTAGCCCGCGCCTTCCAACACGGCAGTGATCTGCTCCAGATACCAGCGCTCGTGGGTGTTGAACAGCGGTCCGGCTACGTAAATCAGAGTCATCCTACCTATCCTTCGGGTTCGGCAGCATAATGAACGGCAAAATCTCAAGAGGACTAGAGTATGGACGAAAGTCGAAACGAAGCCAATCCCCTGACGGAAGGACTCACGCTGCTGGGGCACGAAATCCGCCAGCCGGTGCGCCAGCTAGAGACGTTCCCGAATACGCATCCGGGGCGGCGCTACACCGTCAAGCTGGACTGCCCGGAATTCACCTGCGTCTGCCCGATGACCGGACAGCCGGATTTCGCCACGATCACGATTCGGTACATCCCGGATCAGAAAATCGTCGAGTCGAAGTCGCTCAAGCTGTACCTGTGGTCGTATCGCAACGAGGGCGTGTTCCACGAGCACGTCACCAACCAGATTCTGGACGATCTGGTGGCGGCGCTGGAGCCGCACTTCTGCGAGGTGATCGGCGCGTTCAACGTGCGCGGCGGCATCGCGCTGACGGTCGAGGCGCAGTACATCAAGCCCGACAGCGCTTCCTGAAGCGCGGAAACTCGCCCGTAAGCGTCGAGTTGCGGGAAACCCGCAGATGAACTATATGTCTGTGTAGTGATGGTCGCCGCAACGAGGGAGTACCGCCTTGCTGAAGCATCGACGTATGACACGGAGCAACCGGCTTCGGGCGAGGATATTCGTTTTGATCGCGCTCGTTACGCTGCTCGGCTCGGCGCTGCTCGCTCCGGCGACCGCCAGCGCCAGCACCTACTGCACGATTCGCGGCTTCCGGGCGCGGGTGTTTCAGGGTCCCACGCAGGGCATGATGCTGACCGGAAATATCTCGCTGCGGGTGAATGGCGATGGCTCGTTGAGCGGCTCGCTGCTTTCGGAAGATCGTCAGGTGCTGGTCAACCTTGACGGGCATACCAACGAGCAGGGCATTTATCTGGCGTTCGACCTGGGTTACAGCGGCAGCACGCGGGCGCGGATTCTCGGTCTGGGGATACTACTGGAGCCGTTCTCGGACTGCACCGCGACCATTTGGGGCTTTTTCATCGGTCCGCAGTCGGGCGACCGGGGCATCTGGTACGTGCCGGGGAGCTAACCCCCAAAGCGGGGCGCGCGGGCAGCCGCAGCCGTCCGCGCGCCCCACCACAGCTCGTGATTAGCGCATGATCTCGTAGGTGAAGTCGTATTCCGAGCCTTCGGCGTTGCGGGCGTGCAGGCTCATCTGACCGTGCGCGTTGGCGTAGCCGCCCGTTCCGCCGATGATCGCCATTGCCGAATCGCCGGCGTCGTAGAACGGTCCCTGAACCATGATCTGCCCGTCTTTGACCGTCAGCGACCAGTAGCACTGCCACGATTCCCCGACGACGGTGCGCACGCAGTAGCCGTTGTCGGTGCCGATCATGTCGGTATTGGTCTCATCGTACACTTCGTTGGCGAAGGTGAGGATGTCGCCGACCGAGTCGCCTTCCTCGCCCACGTCGGTGACGGCATCGGTGGTGGCGCGCTCGACGACCTTCAGCGTCGTGCTGCTCTCCTGTAGCTTCGCTGCCCCGGCGAACAGAATCGCTCCGACAAACACAAACGACGCCAGATAATGGATTTTCAAGATACGCTCTCCTTATTTAGATGACGATATATTTTGAGTGCCTAAATCCACATTATATGAGCAATTCGGACGCCGGGTATCAGCCAGCAGAAAAGCGTAGAGGCGGGCTACAAGCCCGCCTCTACGGTGATGCTCACAATCGTTGATGAATGTTACTGGTTACTGCTCCGGGAGCGTGGACGGTGTCGCCACGACAGCCCCGTTGCCATTGGTCGGCGCTGGCACAGATTTCGGCTGCCCCATCTGCTCGCGCAGGATGATGCCCAGCAGCGCCTCGACCAGACTGCCGTTGCTCCCGTTGCCGCCATTGACCATGATGTCCGGGATGATGCGGACGCTCCGGTCGCCGATGATCTGCATCAACTGGACGGCGGTGTAACCCTGCGACCCCATCGCGTCCGCGCCAAGCTTGTAGGCTTCGGCACGTGCCTCGCCGGTCGCGCGAATGGCTTCGGCGTCGCCCATTGCGTGCAGCTTGGTGGCTTCGGCTTCACCGTTCGCCTGCTTGATCGCCGCCTGCGCCTGCAAGTCGGCGATGTTGACGCCCTGCTCCGACTTGACGACCTGCTGCTGGATGTCCGCCAGCTCGGTCTGCCGGACGAGCTGCTGGCGCTGTTTCTGCGCTTCTTCCTGCACCTCGTAGGTCTTGCGCTGCTCCTCGGCGATCTTGCGGTCGGTCAGCGTCTGCATCAACTGCTGCGGCGGGTTGATGTCGCCGATCAGCGTGTCGATGGCTTCCACGTCATACGCCCGCAGCGCCTTCTGAATGTGCTGCGCTGCTTCGATCTGCCGCTCGGAACGCGCGCTCAGGAAGTCGAGCACGGTGTAGTTCTGGGCAGCGTTGCGGAAGTAGTTGCCGACAATCGGCTGCAATACGTGGTCGACCAGATTCTGCATCGAGCCGACGCGCGAGATCACTTTCGAGGCTTCGAGCGCGCCGACGTGGATCACCTGCGCCACTTCCAGCTCGAAGGCGAAACCGTCCGCCGACCGCACGCGAATCGACGACAGGCGGGCGTCATAGCCGTGCTCCTCGGTGCGCTGCGCCCAGTTCAGGACGATGTTGGTGGTCGGCACAAGCTCGACCTTCATCACGCGGGTGTTGATCGGGTGCTTGCCGGGGTAGAGCGGGGTCGCCCACACGCCCTTGTGCCCGACGTTGACCAGATCGCCGTGCTTGAAATCCGTGCCGCTGATGTCGACGTGCGCCTTGCCGATGTACGAGATGACCACGCCGACGTAACCAATCGGAATCTGGGTCATCGGAACCTGCTCGACTCGCACGAACCAGGGGTTCAGGTTCCACGAGCCGGAGAGCAGCACTTGTTCCTGCAAACCGCGCTGACCGCCCGCTTCCATGAACGCTTCCGCGTTCTGGAAGTTGTCGTGATTGGGCAGATACAGCCCGGCGATCTCGCCTTCGGGGATCGGCGCGCCGTCGAGCGTCGTCACGATGCCGACCATATCCGGCTCGACGCTGTAGACGTGCAGCGCGTCCGGGTCCATCTCGTTCTGCTCGGCGTTGCGGGTGCTGATCACGGTGAACAGCGCCGTGTTAATGCGGTACGTGCCCGCCGTCAGAATGCCCAACTGACGACCCTTTTCGCCGCCGTTGGTCAGGAACTTGCGCGCATTCTGGAAGTTGTCGCAGTCGACGACTTTGCCGAGGATGCGCTCCGGCGGCACGGAAACGCCGTCAGCGGCGACCAGCAGCCCGATCTCGCCCTGCGGGATAACCGTCACCGGTACTTTGGTGATGCTGTACATCCACGACCAGTAGCCGAAGTGCCAGCCGGGCGCCAGCGTATCCGCCTGATAACCGGCTTCACCGTTCAGGGCGATCAACTGACCCGGCGGCAGCCCGCGACCGTCGCGCGAGAAGCGCTTGACGACGACACCCACCTGTCGCTCGCCGATAATGACCAGACCGAGGGTAATGCTCGGCAGGACGAACAGCAGCACGATCACGGCTGCTATGACTAATAGGGGAAGCAATAGGTCGAGCATGATTTTGCCTTTGAGCGAGTGCTCACCAAACGAACACGACGATCATCCTCCTGATCGGTTATACCACGCCCCCAAGAAAGTGGGGGTACAAAATGGGATTTACGAATTTAGGAATTCAGATTAAAGCGATTGAGAAAATATGATCGATGGCGAAATCGACGAAGCGCAGAGTCTCCGGCTGCGTGGCTGCGCCGTCGACCTGTGTGCCGCGCGAGGCGTCACGCCACGCCTGCGCCTGATGGATCAGCGGCGACCACTGCGGGAACGCGCCCGCCGCCCACAGCGCCGCCTGCCGCTTGGAGACGAAGCCGCGCCGTGCGAATGTGTATAGCGCCCGGCACATCGTCAGGATGGCGTATGCCTGCGCGCCCCGGTGCTGCCCCTGCGCGATCCAGTCGCGCACCAGCGGAAGCTGGCGGCGCAGCGAGGGCAGCAGATCGTCCAGCGCGACCGGAGGTGCAATCGTGCGCGGCGGCGCGCCGTGCAGCGCGATCCCGTTCTCGTACAGCACGTACCAGTTGATCAGCCAGTCGCTGCCGCGCACGTCAAAGACGTGGAACGGCTCGCCGGGGCTGATGACCGCGAGCGGGTGCGCCGCTTTGCGCTGCGTCAGGGTTTCGATGGCGACGTAGACGACTTCGATGCGGTTGTCCCAGCGGGGATAAATTTCGACAACCGCCGCGTGCATCGCCTTAAGGCGCGCGGCTTCGTCGCTGCTGAGGTCGGTCGCTGTGACCGCGATCAGGTCGATGTCGCTGATGTCGGGGTCGAAATCGCCGACGACCAGCGAGCCGACGACGTACAATCCGAGCAGATTCGCGCCGAGCGCGTCCTGAATTCGCGTGTTGAGCAGGTCGAGCAGGTCGCGGATTTCGGGGATGTCGAGCGATTCATTCATGCGCGGCTTCCAGATTGCCAGACCGTACCAGATCGTCGTATGCCGACTGTGCCCACGCCCGCACGTTCTCGACGTAGTGTTCCGCGCCGCCCGCGACCACGTCCGCCACCGTCATCGTCGACGGCAGGTGGGCGTAACTGCCATGCGACTCCGGCGTGCCCTTGATTTTGAACGCCCGCTTGCAGGTCGACTTTGTCGCGGTCGCGCTGGCGCACCTGCTGCGGCGTGACGCCCCGCGCCACAATCGACCAGCAAGCCCATCGAGTGCTTCAGCCCGTCGGGCGAGTACAAGCTCGGATGCTGAGTGGTGATCAACACCATCAGGTGATGGACGACGCCCAGATGCTCCATATCCGCCTGCTCCCAGAACAACATCTGGGTAGGCTGCTCGCAGGTCGCTTCCGACCAGTCCGCTGCATTCGGGACAAATCAGGTTGGCATAAGATATTCAATAGAGAAGCGATTTTCCGCGAGCCTCGAATACTTGAGTAATATTCTATTTAAATGGAAGATCCGAAGAGGAGTAAAGTGGTCAAATTGTCTGAAAGTCAAAGGTAGTAAAGGCGAAAGTGCGTTTCGTATTTTTGGTAATGAAAGCCTTGGCAGGAGTGCTCTTCAACAAGTTTCGAGCTGTGGTAATTCGTAGCGGTTTTGAATTGGAAGAAACGATCAGAAGTAGAATATCTTCGAACATTTTACGACGCTGGAAAATTTAGAAGCTCGGATTTACTCAGATTACAGAGAATATTCCAAACACGCAGGTTGTCTTCAAGCCTTCACGTCCCGAATCGCCTGATAATCCACTCAAGTCTATACAAGCGGATTTTCTCGTCGTTATTAATGTGGATCGCGTTTTTTTGCTTGTTGAGGTGAAAGAAGGACATGTATTCGATACGAAAAAGCAGATGGAGAACTCGCGAAGTCTCAAGAACATCACATCGTGGCTAGCGCAAGGATTATATAGGACACAGTATTACATCTGCTGTTTTAATCAGGAGAATAAAGAAGAAATCGTTTTAAAAATTAAGAGACGTTTTTCGCTTGAGCACATCATGACGGGACGTGAGTTCTGCGTGCGACAGGATATAGATTACGACACAATCCCGTGAGCAACGCAATGCTCATCAATATGAAAACAGGCGTTTCTTCTTAACGGAATTGCTTGCGATCCCTGAAATCCGTCAAGAAGCCATTGAAATTCTAAATACGACCGGGGCTTCAGATAAGTCCTCAGAAAGCATGAAATGAGCAAGTTTTTTGCAAATCAACTTTTACAAGGCGATTGCTTTGAGATTTTACCTATGTTACCTAAAGCCGAAGAAGTGTCGATCTGGTATTTGCTGATCCACCTTACAACCTACAACTTCAGCAAGACCTTTGGCGCCTAATCTAACTCATGTAGATGCAGTTGATGATGAGTGGGATCAATTTGACGACTTCAGTACGTACGATGCTTTCACACGCGCTTGGTTAAAACTCGTTCGTGAAGTTATGAAAGAAACGGCAACTATTTGGATTTCCGGAACCTATCACAATATTTTCCGCGTGGGTTCTCAGGACTTAGATTTTTGGATACTTAATACCGTGACCTGGATTCAAGCCAAATGCAATGCCCAATTTCAAAGGCACACGCCTAAAGAATGATGTTGAGTTCGTAATTTGGGCGAAGAAGAAAAAATAAGGCAAAGCCCACCTTCAATCATCATCAAATGAAGCAGTTCAACGATTAGAAGCAATTAGGTTCTGTCTGGACTATTCCTGTCTGCGGAGGGCAGGCGTTTAAAACACCAGGGCAAAAAACTTCCTCAACACAAAAACCAGAGGAATTGCTTAGACGCATTATTCCGGCAAGCAGTAAACCGGGAGACTTAGTTTTGGATCCTTTGTAGGCACAGGAACTACAGCGGCGGTTGCCAAACAATTTACATCGAGTGGATCAGTATTGAACGCGATGTCGTTTACATCCAAAACACTCAAAACCGCATCGATGCAGCCTCTATGACCATTGATCCACTTATCGCTGATTCGTTGCAGGAAAAACCGATACGTATTCCATTTATTACATTGTTGAAGATGGGTTCTTGAAGGCAGGGCGGGAATTGTATCTTGATAACCCCCAACACGTAGCAACTATCTTAGAAGATGGTCAACTAAAAACGAAGCGGCTTTACAGGCTCCATTCACCGGGTCAGGGCGCAGCTAAAAACACACCTTCGTGCAATGGACAGGTTTCATTGGTATTATGTTGATGAAATTACAGGTCAGCGCCAACCTCTTGATGTTCTTCGTGACCAGATAAGAACTACGCCCCCACACAAAGGTCTGAAATCGCCAAACCGTCGTAAGCACAAGATGGGTTCGGTTTCGCTTAAGTGGCTTGACTTCTGGACTTCCGCCGCCACGCCGCCGCGCACCAGCGTGATCTCTTCGCCGTCGCTCAGCCGCTTGAACTTGACCACCCCGCGCGCGATCTCGTCACATGGCGGCGCCTGGCAGAATCCCCTTCCTGTCGGCGTAGCTCATCTGCTTGCCGATGTTCTTGTCCTGCAGATACAGCTCGGTGTTGACGCCCGCCACGCCCATGACTCCGCTGCCAGCGCCGTGCCGCCCGTCGTCGCCAAAGACCGACACCATCACCTGCACGACCGTCCCGCCGTTGCGCAGGGCTGAGTTGAGGATGTCCATCAGGTCGATGATGCGCTCGATGCCGAGCGACGTGCCGACCGTCAGCACGCTCTCGCGGAACAAGCCGACGAGATCGTCATAGCGACCGCCGCCCAGTCCTGTTGCCGAGGTTCGGCTCGGTGATGATCGTCTCGAAAATGGGACCGGTGTAGTAGCCGAGACCGCGCACCATCGTCAGGTCGAACTCGTAGCTGGTCAGCGAGACGCTCGCGTCAGCTCAGGTGATCGGACAGCTCGCAGCTCGTCTTCGTGGGCGGCGGGGAAGCTTTGCAGCGCTTCTTCGAGAAAATCCAGCTGCACTCAAGCCGGGGTAGCGCGCCGTGACCAAATCCATGATGCGCGTCACGGCATCGGCAGGCAAGCCGCGCGTGATTAGCTCCTGCCGCACGCCGTCCGCGCCGATCTTGTCGAACTTGTCGATGCCACGGTAAAGCTCGCCGAGCGCTTCGCCCTCGACCCCGGCGTACTCGCCGATAGCCGTGAGCAGCTTGCGGTTGTTGATCTTGACGGTAAAGCGCGCGAAGCCGAGCCGCTTGAGCGCCGTCACCACCAGACTGATGATTTCGGCGTCGCCCGCCATGCCCGCCACGCCGACGATGTCGGCGTCACACTGGTAGAACTCGCGGTAGCGCCCGCGCTGAGGGCGCTCGGCGCGCCACACCGGGCTGAGCTGGTAGCGCTTGAACGGCAGCGCGATGTCGTTCTGGTACTGGGCGACGACGCGCGCCAGCGGCACGGTCGGAGTCATAGCGCAGGGCGAGTTCTTCCTTGCCGCCGGGGTGCTGGGCGTTGAAGATCAGCTTCTCGGCGTCCTCGCCGTACTTGCCCATCAGCGTCTCGTGGAGTTCGAGGACGGGCGTTTGCAGCGGCTCGAAGCCGTACAGGTGGAATACGTCGCGCACGATGCCAAACACGTATTCGCGCTTGATCATCTCCTGCGGCAGAAAGTCGCGCATCCCTTTGGGCAGGCGGGGCTGGATTTTGGGCTTCGGCATGACAAACTCCTCGTGCTGAGTGCCGAGTGCTGAGTGCCGGGTAAAGCCATCCTCTGGCGACCACTCACCACCCGAAGCGAAGTGAAATAAAAAGCGCAGACTAACGTCCGCGCTTGGTGTTTACACAGGGTCGAACGCTAGCCACGATCAGGCATCGGTGATGAGATGATGATGGCGGCGCTCGCAAATCGTCACAGGATAATCCTCACACGTTCGGGCTGAGTATAAACGCGGCGAAGCCGGATTGCAAGCGATCCGCCGCGCGAACAGGCAGCGCGGTTTCACGCCGACAGGAACGCCGACACGTTCTCAAGAAAGACCGATGGGATTTCCCGATGGATAAAGTGACCGATCCCCGCAAAGCGGACAGGCTGACCTCGCCGGTGAAGCTTGCGCCGCGTACTTCGAGATTGGTCTGATCGAGCGCGCCGTCCGCGTCGCCGAAGAGAGCGAGTGTCGGCACGGAGGTCTGCTGACGGTATACGGCGGGTCTCGGCTCCGGCGTCCGAACAGATCGCGGCGGAAGCTCCAGTAATAGCCCAATGCGCCTTCAGACCGCCCGGCGCTCCCAGCGCACACTTGACGGGGCGAGATCCGCCGCGCTGACGTTCCAGTTGGGCGACCAACGCCGGTAAATCTCGATCCCGGCGAAGTTGTCACAGCTGAAGAACACTTTGATAGTGCGACCGCCGTATCTGAACGTCCGGAAATGGCGCGCCTTGCGCAGCGTTCTGAGGTTGAACTTGAGCGCGCCGGGGTGGGGGATAGGCGTTGCCGCCACCAGCCTGCGGATCGGTCCGGCTGGAGGTTCGCCGCCGCGTATCCGGCGAACGCGCCCCAATCGTGACCGATGACGACCGCCTGACGCTCGCCGCACGCCTCGATCAGCGCCAGCGTCTTTGCCGAGCGTCAGCGCCGAATAATCTCCTTTGGGAGACGCCTCGGTCGGCGGATAGCCGCGCATGAACGGCGCGACCACGCGGTAGCCCGCTGAGGCTAGCTGAGGGCGAATATCGTTCCAGGTGTCCGGCGTGTCCGGGAAGCCGTGAAGCAGGAGGACGAGCGGACCCGTCCCGATTCGTAGCAGGCAGATCGGATTCCGTTCGCGCTCGTGTAGCGGATTTCCTGCTGCATGGAACGCCCTCCATCGATCCCCTGAATCAGACGACTCAGCACGCGCCCTGGGGCGCAGGCGCCTCGCACGCTTTATGTGCCGTCTCGCGGATTTGTGCGTGATGCCCGTGCTCGTGCTTCAAGCCGTACAGAAAGGCGGCTTTGGCGTTCGATTTGCCGTTGCGCTCAAGGTAGCGCTCGAGACTTCGCGGAACACGTCGAGGTGCGGCACCTGGGGCCACATGTCGAGCGCGGCGAGGCGCATCCGGCGGCTTTCTTCGAGGCGCTGGATGACCTGCGCCCGCGTCGTGACGGTGTGCCAGTCGGTTTCGCGGCGCAGGCGCGGCTCGCGCGGGTAGGCGATGCCGCGCGCCAGAATCGCGCTGTAAGCCGCGCCTTCTTCGCTGCTGGCGGTCACGTGCATGACCAGATGCGCCAGACTCCAGCCGAGGTAGCGTTCCTCCGGCGGCGCGAACGGGTCGTCGGCATTGGGGTCGTCGGGGATAAACGTCACCTGCGCGTCGTCGGCGTCGCCGATGAAAGCGAGGATCGCGTCGATGCTGGCGTTGGTCGCGCTGCGCAGGTCGTCCACGCTGAAGCGCTGGGCGAAGTCGTACAGGGTGATCTGCCAGGCATCTACCGGGGAAAAGTCGATCAGCACCATTGGTCTCCTGAGTCGCTGGTTGATTATTGTTAGAGGCGGGCGCGCTGCCGAATCTTTCGTCGCCGGGCGGGAATCGAAATGGATGACGGCGGGCAGGCGAAAATCCTTCGTAAAGTCCCTCGTTGGGTGGTAGACTTACCCGAAAATCAAACATGGATTCAGTTATCAACAAGGATGAATCATGCTGACCCCTGTTGAACAAATGCTGTTTATCCTGCTGGCGGTGTTCGCGCTCGGCGCGACTTACGTCGGCTTCAAGGAAATGTACGAGATCGTCAAGCGTGGGCAGCGTGAATTGTATCTGGACGGGCTGCCGTCGCGGGCGATCAACGCGCTGCGCATCTATCTGGCGCAGACGACGACGCTCCAGATGCGCCGCCGTCTGGTGACGAGCCTGTTCCATCTGGCGGTGGTATGGGGCTTCACGTACTACTTCCTCGTCAATTTGGGCGACTTTCTCGAAGGCTTCGTCCCGAACTACAAATTCCTCGCCGAGACCGGCGCGCTGTTCGACCTCTACAAGCTGGTCGGCGACGTGCTGAGCGTCGGCGTGCTGGTGGGCGTGGTCTACCTGATGCTGCGGCGCTTCTACCTGCCCGCGCGCAAGGAATTGACCTTCCACGACAACGTGGTGCTCCATCCGAAGGTCAAGGCGGGCGGCATCCGGCGCGACTCGCTGATCGTGGCGTGGTTCATCCTGATCCACGTCGGCTCGCGCTTTCTGGGGCAGTCGGTACAGGTGTCGGTCGGCGGCGCTGACCTCGCCCGCCCGTTCGCCACGCTGATCTCGCCGATCTGGGGCGGTCTCAACCCGGACGGCGCGGCGCTGATGGAGCACGTTTTCTGGTGGTCGGCGCTCGGCGCGATCCTGCTGTTCTTCCCGTACTTCCCGTACACCAAGCACGCGCACCTGTTCATGGCTCCGTTCAATTTCCTGACGCGCCCGCGCCGGACTTCGCTGGGCGAGATGGAGAAGATCGACTTCGACGACGAGACGCGCGAGCAGTTCGGCGCGCACCGCCTCGAAGACCTCGACAAGACGCAACTGGTCGACGCCTTCGCCTGCATCATGTGCAACCGCTGTCAGGACGTGTGCCCGGCATACACCACCGGCAAGGAATTGTCGCCGTCGGCGCTGGAGATCAACAAGCGCTATATGATCCGCGAGCAGATGAGCGGGCTGGCGGCGGGCGAGCAGTCGCTCAACCCGCTGATGGGCTTCGCCATCAGCGAGTCGGCGGTGTGGGCGTGTACATCGTGCGGCGCGTGCATCGACATCTGCCCGGTGGGCAACGAGCCAATGTTCGACATCCTCGACATTCGGCGCGACGCCGTGCTGACGCAGGGCGAATTCCCGGCGGAACTGCAGACGGCGTTCAACGGCATGGAGCGGCAGGGCAACCCCTGGTCGAACCCGCGCGGCGACCGCTTCCGCTGGGCGAACGGGCTGGACGTGCCGACCGTCGAGGACAACCCCGATTTTGACATCCTGTACTGGGTGGGCTGCGCGCCGAGCTACGACCCGCGCGCCCAACTGACGGCGCGGGCATTCGTCAAGGTGATGCAGTCGGCGGGCGTCAACTTCGCCGTGCTGGGCGAACTGGAAAGCTGCACCGGCGATTCGGCGCGGCGGGCGGGCAACGAGTATCTGTATCAGGAAATGGCGACGGCGAACGTCGAGACGATTAACGAGGTGTTCAGCGAGCGCAAGCGCCGGATCGTGGCGACCTGTCCCCACTGCCTGCACAATCTTGGCAAGGAATACCACCAGTTCGGCGGCGACTACGAAGTCGTCCACCATACCGAGCTGATCGACGAGCTGATCGCGGCGGGCAAGCTGCCGAAATCGGCGCACCCGGATACGCAGCCGAACGTCACCTTCCATGACCCGTGTTACCTGGGGCGGCATAACGGCGTGGTCGAAGCGCCGCGCACCGCCATCAACAGCATGGGCGTGAATCTGGTCGAGATGGCGCGCAGCGGCAGCAAATCCTTCTGCTGCGGGGCGGGCGGGGCGCAGTTCTGGAAAGAGGAAGAACACGGCGACAAAGCCGTCAACGTCGAACGCTATCAGGAAGCGACGGCGACCGGCGCGGAAATCGTGGCGGTCGGCTGCCCGTTCTGTATGCAGATGTTCGAGACGGCGAAGTCGACGGTGGGTGCGGGTCCGGTCGTCAAGGACGTGGCGGAATTGATCGCCGAGCGGCTGCCGGAGATGGCGGGGGATTAACCGCCAAGACGATAAGATCGCCAAGAGAAGAAGATGTAGGGGCACGATATATCGTGCCCCTACGATTGAACATGTTATGCTTGGCTGAACGCGAATGACTCGATCACGGCGCTGATGCTGTCCAGCGACGGCGCGAACGCATCGGCAGGTGTGGCTTCCAGCGTCTGCGCGCCCTGCTGCAAATACGAATCCCACTCGCGTGACAGCGCCCCCATGTCGACCGTCTCACGCCCCGGAAACAGCGGCGGCGCGGTCAGTTTGACGACCATCGAAACGTAGTGCTGCCCGTCGGCGCTGATGCCCTGAAAGACGTAGACGAAGCTGCTGATATCGAACGGCTCGATGGCGTCCTGCGTCGGCGATAGCGTCAGATAGCTGACACCCTGCACCTCCGGCGTCTTGATGATCTCGACGCGGGCGCGAAGCTGCTGCCCGTGAATCAAGGTGGGCAGGAACGGCAGGGCTTCGGCGCCGCCCTTGCTGGTCTGGTAGCCAGATAGATCGGCGTCGCCCGACAGGATCGCTTGCAGCTTATCGACGTCGGCTTGCATGAAGTCGTACTGCGCCAGATCGCTCATGCTGTACAGCCGGATGCCGATGACCGCGTCGAGCGGGCTTTCGGGCGCGGGCAGGGCGTTGTACAGGTTAAACATGGTGTTCGCCGCGTCGGAAAAGCCAGCGCCCGCGCCTTCGACGGGGTCGCCGGGGTAGCGCAGGATGTTGACGTTTTGCGCGTGGGCGTCGTTGTAGCGGAAGCTGAAACCGTCGAGCGTGATGGTGTGCGTCCCGTCGTCCTGCGCGAATGCCGGCAGGCTGAACAGGCTCAGCAGCAAAATGAGAAGCAGGCTTCTCAACTTCATGATGGTGCTCCCCCATATTCGGATAGCGGATAGTAGCCTATCATAAGGACGCGGCGCGCGGCTTTCCGCATACCCTACGGATGGGTGACGCGATCCTGACGCATCTGGCGGCGGTTTTGCATCAGGTTGGCGTATCCAAAACAGCGACAGCGCGTGGAGGGCGCGTGTGCTGTGCGCCCGCTGCGCGTTCGGCTGGATTTCGGGTTGCATCCGACAATCGAGTCAAGTCGATTATTCAAGGATGCCCACCATGCGCGCTCTGCTGTTCACCCTGATTCTCACCCTATCCTTTCTCATCCGCTCGCCGCAGGTCGATTCCGCACAGGCGGAATTCCTCGGCAACTGTAACCATGCCGCCGGAAGTAGCATCTACCGACCGGACGGCGTCGTCATCCGCTATGAGTATCGCAACCAGCGCCTTCTGCTGATCAGTATGCACACCGGTGAGATCGCGCAGGTGCTGGAGGAATCGTTCAACACCAGCGACCTCGCCAATCTGGACTGGTCGCCCGACTGCCGGACGCTGTTCGGCACGGCGAACGGCGACGCCATCCTGTGGGACGCGGTCAACGGAGGGCGCATCGCCACGTTTTCGAGCGTCACGCCCAAGCACACGCCCTACTGGAACCCGGCGCGCGACAACCTGATTCTGGAAGCGCGCGGCGGCTCGTACCTGTGGAATTTCCGCGAAGGCGCGCCAATGCTGCTGGATTTTCACGGCGACTACTGCCAGACGGGCTACTGGTATTTCAACTGGCAGGTCGAATGGGATAACGCGGCAGATCAGGTGGTCGTCGCGCCCAATTACGTCGACGGCAACGCCGTGATCGCCTACGATCAGGCGAACGCTCAGCAGATCGCCACCTACGACAACGCCTGCCTGCAAGGTCCGGTCAAGTTCGCGCTGACGCCGGACAGCGTGATCGTTTTTACATCGGAGGACGAATCGTTCCCCGGCTCGCTGAAGGCGATCACGGTCTGGAACCGCGCGACGATGGAACACGTCAGCGTCGATGCCAACAACCAGTCGGCGGTGCTGCCGACGCAGGTCGCGCTCAGTCCGGATCGGCGCTATCTGGTACTCGCCCGAATTGGAACGCTCCGGGTGTGGGACTTGACGGCACTCGCCGAGGATGTGCAGGAGCGCGCCCCGATCCACCGCCACCGCATCGACCCGAACACGCTGCGCGTGCGCTTCGTGAGCGAGACGCTGGTCGAGACGACCGATTTCAACGGGCGCACGGTTCAGTGGGACGTGCTGACGGGTGAGCGAGTGGAATAACGCACACGTGCGAGGCTACACGTTTCGATAAACCTCACCCCATGCAACCTTCCGGTTTGCCGCACCCCCTCTCCATTCTATGGAGGGATTTCATAGCATGGATGACCAGTTTTGCTCCTTCTCTCCACAACGTGGAGAGGAGGGGGGAGGTGAGGTCAGGAACCGGGTTCGTGCAGGCGCTTATTCCAGTTCTTCTTCGTGCAGGGTCAGGTTGACGGCGGTATCGAACTCGTCGGCCAGATCGGGCGTGGGGTCGTGACCGTCTACCGTCTCCGATACGCTGATGTCGCCTTCGGCGATCTGCTCGTCCTCGGCGACTTCGAGCCATTCCTCGCGCTCGTCCAGATCGTCCTCGCGGTCTGCGCGCGGGTTGTCGATGTCACGCGGAATCACCATGTTCGCCTCCTGTTGCTGTAATCCCTCCTGAAATGTATCACTGCTAAGATTGGGACGAGATGAGCGGCGCAAAACGGGCGGCGATCAGATGGCGAAGGGGTCGGCGGCGCGGGCGAAAATCTGGTCGAGGATGCGCTTTTCGCGGGTTTCGACGATGCTGACGAATTTGGACACGTCGCGCATCTTGCGGAAGGCGTCGTAAGCCGCGCTCCAGAAAATCCTGCACCTCGACCCAGCCCATCTGCCGCACCGGACCGCTCATGATTTTGAGCGCCAGCCCGATCATGGGCAGGCGCGCCCACGTGCCGACCTGCGTCACCGCGTGGGCGATCAGGTCGATCTGCCGGCACCCGGTCGGCGTGATTGTCGCGAACGCGGTAGGCTTCGGTACTGCTCCGGCGTGATGGCGTTGGTCACGCCCAGTTGATCCACCAGCACGCGCACAAGTTGCTCGTCAAGCTGATTGCTCAGCCGGTTCAGCTCGACCAGATTGGCGAGAACCTGCTTGACCTGCTGCGGCGCGACGCCGGGCGTCAGCGCTTGGATGCGCTCCAGATCGTGGTCGCGCTGGCTGAAGTCGCGCGGGGCGTAGATGTCGCTCAGGAAGAACAGGCAGGCGGGGCGGAACTGCGCGTCGGCAAACAGGTCGGCGTAGGTGCGTGCCAGCCGCTCGGACTGCCACACTCGCAGCAGGGCGTGTTCGGGGGCAAGCTCACCCCCGGCGACGCGCTGGTGGCGCAGCGCCTCGTCCGACTGCAGATCGCGCAGCAGCTTGGAGGCGTCGGTAATCCCGATTTTGTCGCTCACAGGGCAACCTCTTTGGATCAGGTCTCTCGACAGGCGATTATGCCTTTGCGACAGCGATGCGGGCACGACATGTCGTGCCCCTACCGGCAGGGAATAATCACCATCTCTAATCGACACAACACGGGGACGAACACGGCGATACGCGGCTCACAGCTCCGTGCGTCCCTTGCCTTTTGCGCGCCATCGCGCGGTCGTTGCGCTGGCGGCGGCGCAGGGCTTCGCGGTCGCGCTCAAGCTGGGCGGCGCTCGCCTGCTGTCGCTGCTTATCGCGGGGGGCGGAGAGCGCGCCGAACAGCCCGACGGCGATCAGGCTGAGCAGGGCGATGACCGCCGTGAAGATCAGGCGCATGGTCTGAAACGGAAGCTCGTTCCCGGCGAAATTGGGCAGCGTCGTCGCCAGCCAGTGGATCATGTTCGGCGCGACGATCAGGCGATCACCCCCGATGATCACGATCCGTAAACTGAAAATCGGCGCCAGCACGGATCGTTTCCGTTTCGGTTGTCCTGCCATCCGGGTCAATTCCCCTGATGTACCCTGCTCTCGGACAGTAAATCGTGAGCGTCGACCCGCTCGCGCATCGTATAGTCAAAGGCGGCGCCGGAAGTACCCGACCAGCCGCGCCGTCACCGCCGCGCCTCGTCGACCGGCTCGCCGAGCAGCGCTGCCAGACTGGTCACGTCCCTGTCGCGGATGCCGCACGGGATGATGCCGCCGAAATAGCTCAGGAGTCGGTGTTCAGGTTGAGGGCGAAGCCGTGCTTGGTGACAGCGCGCACGTTGATGCGCACGCCAATTGCCGCGATCTTGGCGTCGCCGCGCGCCGTATCGACCCAGACGCCAGTCAAGCCCTTGATCGTCCGGCGCGCGCACTGCGTAATCGGCGAGCGTGGCGATCAACACCTGCTCCAGCCGCCGCAGATAGCCGACGAATCGGCGCGCAGCTCATCGCGCTCAAGCTGGATGATCGGATAGCCGACCAACTGCCCCGGTCGTGATACGTAATGTCGCCGCCGCGATCCACCCGGAACACGTCGATACCGAGCCGCTGGCGCTCGGCTTCGGGCATCAGCAGGTGCTCGTCGCGCCCGGACGAGCCGAGCGTGTAAGTGTGCGGGTGTTCGAGCAGCAGCAGACGATCTACGCCGCCGCGCCGCGCTCGTCGGCGAGGCGATCCTGCGGCGCCCAGGCGTCGGCATACGGGACGCGCCCCAGAGCGCAGCACGTCACACTCGCGGCGGTTCATGGCGGTCTGCCGGGACGATCCGGTGCTTTTCGAGGAACGCCAGCAAATTGTCCACGCGATAAAGCCAGGCTGATGTGTGTCGTCGGGGACGAGTTGATCGCTCAGGAAGTCGCGCCGCGCGCCGTCGAGGATCACGACTTCGTGGGCGAGCGGCGATGCGCCAGATCGCGGCGCAGCGCGTCGATCACATCGGGCAGGACGAACGGCTCGGCACTGCCGTAGATTAAGATCGATTGCTCTAGCGGCTTTGAACCTGCCAAGATAGCGCTGCGGGAAGCCGTAAAAGGCGACCGCCGCCTCCAGATCATGGCGCACGAGCGCGGCTTCGAACGCCAGACTGCCGCCCATCCCCAAGCCGACCGCCGCCGTGTGCCCGTCGGTGCGCATGTGATTTTCCAGCACGCGCAGCGCCGTATCGACGCAGCCATAAGCTTTCGCGCCGCGCTCCTCGACCAGCTTATAGGCTTCTTCAGGGGTGTGCGCCTGCGCGCCGTCGAACAGGTCGGGGATGATGACGTAGTAGCCCAACTGCGCGAACAGGTGCGCCAGCCGCCGCTCGACGGTCGTGATCCCCCACCAGTCGTGGAGGATGGCGACGGCGGGGAATTTGCCGCCGATGTCGGGGTGCGACCAGTAGGCGGGAATCTGGCTGCCGTCGTCGGTCACAATCGAGACGCGCCCGTTGACAATCGTATATTCAACGCGCTGCGGCTGGTAAACGGGCATCCAACACCTTTGCCTTCTTAGGACTGAGGGACGAGGACTAAGGACTGAGCAAAAGCGGTGTTGAGCATAGGAACTGCCAGCTTGAATAGGTCTTAACTCAGTCCTCAGTCCTCAGTCCTCAAATCTCAGTCCTCATTATAGCGGCGGCAGCGTAACCGCGCAGGTCTCCTGCATGTAGCCGTCGTCCTCTGCTTCCGTGCCCAATACGCTGCGAGCGCTCTCGTCAACCGCCATGACCAGCGTGCGGTAGCCTTCGCGGTGCGCCCAGTCGCGCACCGCCGAGACGACCTGCACGGTCAGCGGCTTCGGCGTCCACACCGCAACGTCGGCGCGGCGCGGATCGTAGAGATGCTCGCGGCACAGCAGCAGGGCATCCTGCCCGGCGGCGGAGATATGGCGGCGCGCCGTTTTGCGACGGTTCATCTCCGGGAGCGCCTGCCACTGCTCGTGCCAGAGCGTCTCCCACTCCTGCCGCGCGCAGGAAAAGCGCCCGACCGGCATCGCCCAGCCGCCAATTTGACTGGCGTCGGCGTCGAGATGCTCGACGGCGCGGTAGAAAATCTGCCCCTGCCTGGCTGGGAGGTTGAAGCGGCGCAGCGTGCTGATCGGCGTGAGTTCGTAGCGGTCGTCGTAGATGCTGCTGCCGCCCACGCGCGAAATCGTCACCTGCTGGCACTTCAGCGCCTTCAGCCGGGCGATCAGCGCGTCGAGCAGGGCGCGTTCGGCGTCCAGATCGCCGGTTTGCAGGTGGGCGACGTGCAGCACTCGCCCGAATGGTTCCGGCTCGCTGCTCAGGTAGGCTTCGGCATAGCCGAAGATCACGCCGCTCACCTCCGCGACCAGCGGCAGTCCCGCGCCCAGCAGCAGATGGTGCAAGTGGATCGCCCCGGTTTCGATGCTCATCCAGGGTCCGCCGTGCAGCCAGCGCTCGTAGATCGTCAGCTCCTCGTAGGGCACGTCCTCGACCTGCCCGCGCGCGTTCATGCGCTGCCAGATAGGAATCTGCGCGCAAAACAGGGCGCTGATCGCTCCACTGTCATCCAGACCTGCCTGACGGACTTCAATACTCGTCGTCGTGTTCATAGTTGACCTCACTACTCTGATGATAGATCGTGAGGTAGGGGAGTCGCAACGCGGATCAGGCAAAAACCGGAATTCGGAGGGTGAAAGTCGTACCAACACCGGGTTGGCTCACGCAAAAGACGAAGCCGTGATGCGCTTCGGCAATCTGGCGGACGAGCGGCAGCCCCAGCCCTGTCCCCGGAATGGTGCCGACGTTGGTCGCCCGGTAAAAGACCTCGAAGATGTGGGTGAGATCGCTTTCGGGGACGCCGATGCCCCGGTCGGTGACCGAGATGATGGCATCCTGTTCTTCGCGCGCAAGCGTCAGCGTCACCGGCGAGCCTTCCGGCGAGTACTTGACGGCGTTGCTGAGCAGGTTCATCAATGCCTGACGCATCAGCCGGGAATCGACCGATACCGTCCAGTTTTCCGGCGCGGCGGTGCAGGTGATCTCGCGGCGCGGGTTGGTGGCGCTGACTTCGGCGCACAGCTCCGTGCAGAAAACCTGAAGATCGACCGGCTTCGATTGAATCTGCAAGCCGACCTGCTCGGCTTTGGTGTACGTCAGAGCATCTTCGAGCAGGTTGGTGAGGTGCTTGACCTGCCCCTGAATCTTGTTGATGTGCTGCAGGCGGGCTTGTTCGCCGAGGCGGTCGTTGTAATCCTTGAGCAGATCGCTCGCCAACTGGATGGTCGCCAGCGGCGTGCGCAGCTCGTGCGAGATCATCGTCGTGAAGCGCGACTTCAGGTCGCTCAACTCGCGCTCGTGTTCCAGCGCGCGGTGTACGTCATCCTCGACGCGCTTGTGTTCGTACAGGCTGCCGAGCACCGAGCAGTACATCGCCAGAATCTCCTGCTGGATGTCGTCGGGCGGCGCGCCGCTGATGGCGGTGTCGTTGAACAGGATGCCGATGAAGCGGTAAGCGGAGTGAATCGGCGTGATGGCGAACCAGTCGTCGGACAGCGCGATCATTTTCCGGCTGTCCCACTCCTGACGCGCCCCGCGCACGATCTCCCAGGTGGGCGTGTCGAGGGTGAAGATGTGTTCCAGCCGCGCCCAGGTGCGGTCGCCTTTCAGGAAGCTGTTGCCGTGTTCATCGGTCGTCTCGCGCATCAGGCTGGTTCCATAAGTGCCGCACATCTGGCTTCCGCGCTCGATGAAGATCGAGCAGCGCTCGACGCTGAGCACTTCGCGCGCCATCTCGACCGCGCGTTTCCAGAGCGCGTCCACGTCCGGGCTGGAAATCAGCTCGAACGAGATCGCCAGCACCTGCCGCAGCCCGTGAACCAGCGCGCGCTGGCGTTCCTCGGCGCGCTGGCGCTCGGTGACATCGCGCAGGTTGCAGATGATCTCGACTTCCGCCCCGGCGCCTTCGAGCGGGGCAAACACCAGCTCGGCGGGGAAATTTCCACCGGGGTGTCGGGCAGTCGCCATAAGCTGTTTCACCTCGTCTTCGGCGACCACTGCCTTCAGCGTCTCCTCGACGGCGGCGCTGTCCTGGAAAAGCGTCGTGAACGCCTGCCCTTCGTTCCGCTCGCCGCCGAATACGCGGTCGAATGCCGGGTTCGTCTGGCGGATCACGCCATCGGCGCTCAGCCGCAGGATCACGTCCGAGCTGTTGTTGGCGAGCAGGGCGGCGCTTTCTTTGGCGTACTCCAGCTCGGCGGTGCGCTCGGCGACGCTCTGTTCCAGCGCCTGAGCGTGCTGGCGCGTGATCTGGTAATCCTGGGCATTGCGGATGGCGACCGCCGCCTGCGACGCCAGCAGCTCGATGATGCGCAGCTCGCTGGAGGTGAACTGGTGGCGCTTGTCGAAGGCGATGTTCATCACGCCGTACACGTGGTCGCCAATCGACAGGGGGAATCCGCCAATCGTGCCGTCCCATGCCCTGCCCGCGAACAATTCGTGGCTGGAGACATCGCCGATGATCAATCGCTGACCCGTGCGGGCGACCCGGTAGGTCAGCCCGTCCCGACGGGGTTCCTGAAAGGGTTGATCCTGCTGCTTGCCGTGCCAGAGCGCCGTGCCGAACGTCAGCCGCTCGCCATCGTACAGAAAAACGTGTACGTCGAACGCGTCGAGCAGCGCCGCCGTATGCGACAGGACGGTATCGAGAGTCGGCTTCAGTTCGAGGCTCGATGTCACCTGCAGGCTGGCGTTATAGACCGCTTCCAGCTCGGCGCTGCGCTGGCGTTCGACTTTTTCCGCCTGCTCGCGTCGGGCGAGTTCCCCGCCAAGCTGCTCGCTCAGCTCACGGACGAGTCCGATTGCCACCGTGAAGAAGAACAGGACGATGCAGCCCAGCAGCAGACTCGCCTGAACCGTCGGCGTCGACAGGCTGGCGGCTTCGTTGAGCCACACCAGCACGATATTGAGCACAATGCCGATGACCGCCGCGACGAGTCCGGCGCGCAGCCCGTAGCGCCAGGCGACGATGGCGGTCGGAACCGAGAGCAGCAGCGCGATGGCGATGCTGGGGGTCCGGTAGAGCGCCAGATAAATTGCCAGATAACCAGCGGCGAGGCTGATCACCAGCAGTATGCGGAACGAATTAGAGTTTCTTTGACCGATCACGAGACGTTGATACCGTAAGCATTGGATATTACAATTCAGACGATTTGGCTTAACTATATCATGGGTTACGGGCGTTCGCATTTACAATTAATACAACGCCTATCGTCAATATTCTGGCGTCTTAATTGCGGGTGAAAAGGAAAGATTATGCCCAAGCGGAAGAAGCCGATTCAGGTCGTGGAGGATCACGAAGCGCAGGGGGCGGATGACAGCCATGTCATGCTGAATCCTGTTCGCAGCCTGAAAGGGATCAGTGGGTGCTTGCTGGCGGTGGACATCGGCAACACCAACGTTCACTGCGGGCTGTGGCACGAGGGCGAGTGGGTGGTCTCGTGGCGCGCGCGCACCGTGCCGGACAAGATGCCGGACGAATACGCCGTGCTGCTGCGCAACTTTCTGGACAGCGCCAAGCTGACCTACCGGGCGATCTCCGGCGTTGTCATCAGCAGCGTCGTGCCGCGTCTGACGACCTCGTTCGTCGAGCTGGTGCAGCGCTACATCCACGTCGAGCCGCTGGTTGTCACCCACAAGACCAACACCGGCGTGCGCATCGAGATCGACCAGCCGGAGCAGGCGGGCGCGGATCGGATCGTCAATTCGGCGGCGGTGGTGGCGCTGTACAGCACTCCGGCGATTGTGATCGACTTCGGCACGGCGACCACGTTCGACATCGTCTCCGCCGACGGCGCGTATCGCGGTGGGGCGATTGCCCCCGGCATCGTCATTTCGCAGGACGCGCTGGTCAGCCACACGGCGCAGCTTCACAAGATTAATCTACAGCCGCCGCCGTGCGTGATCGGCACGAACACGATCCACGCCATGCAGTCGGGCATTTTCCTCGGCTACGTGGCGATGATCGAGGGGATGGTCGCGCGCTTCAAAGCCGCCATCGCCGACGACCGCGTCCGGGTGATCGCCACCGGCGGGCTGTCGGTGCTGTTCAACCAGCATACTGACGTAATCGACCTGATCGCGCCCGAACTCCAGTACGCTGGAAGGTAAGCTGCGCGGGCGATCTACGAGATGAACCATCCGAAATGACGCAGGCGGCGGCTAGGCGCTTTCCTCGGCGGCGGGGTTGAGCAGGTGCGCGGTTGCCTTCAGCTCTTCGTCCGGCGCGCCGATCAGCCCCAGCAGGTCGTCCTGATAAAAGCGCGTATCGGATTTCGGATTGGCGATGACCTCCTGATTGCGAATCAGCGCCGATCACCGACGCGCCGACTTTGGAGCGAATATTCAGCGCCACTTCCGACAGACTTTTGCCCGATAATCGGGCTGGTCGCCCTGATGCGCTGCCAGACGATTTCCACGCCGCGCACGGCGGAGAGCAGTTGATCCAGCACGGACAGCCTTCGACCCCGGCGCGATCCCCTCGTAAGCGTCGCGGCGGATTCGCGTCGATGTACGGCCGTATCTGGATGAAAGGCAGCCCAGCGCCAGCAGCGTGTGCCGGACGATTTCCAGCCCGCCTTCCAGTCTGGGTGGATGACATGATCCGCGCCTAGCTCGACGAGGCGCTGAACGCTGACCTGCGTGCCCGCGCGCGCCACAATCGAGAGATGCGGGGCGCTCGCCCGCGCCGCCGCGATGACCAGCTCCGCCAGGTTTCGTTGGGGACGGTGATGACCAGCGCGCGGGCATGCTCCAGCCCCGAATGAGTCAGATCTCCGAGTTAAGGCGCTGCCGGAACAGCGTCGAAATGCCTTTTTCTGAATCCGCTGGCGCGGGCAGCGTCCTGCTCGACGACCAGATACGATAGCCCAAGCTGCTGAAGCACGTGACCGATGTGCTGCCCGACCCGCCCATAGCCGATGACGATGATGTGGTCGGTCATGGCGTGGTGCAGTGGCATCGGAACCGATCTGTTGCAGTTCAGTCGCCGCCACAGGGACGGCACGCGCTGGAGCAGCTGCTCCGTGTGCGGGATGGCGCGGAACATCAGCGGGTTGATGATGATCGAGAGCAGCGCCCCCACCAGGATCAACCCGTACTGATCCTAAGGATAGCAGCCCCAGGGCGATGCCTGTTTGCCCGACGATGAACGAGAATTCACCGATCTGGCTGAGACCCGCCGCACCACGATCAGCGTGCGCCCGAGGCGGGCAGCACCAACCCCAGCAGCAGCGTCAGCGTCGATTTCCCCAGCACGATCAGCGCCGTCAGCGCGAGCACCTGCCCGGTGTTGGTCACGACTACCGCCGGGTTGACCAGCATCCCGATGGAGACGAAAAACAGCGCCGCGAAGATGTCGCGGAAGGGGACGCCCGCGCCGACCTGGATACGACATCGATCCTCGACCACGACGCCCGCCAGAAACGCGCCGAGCGCCAGCGACATGCCGGGTGCTTCATACGCCGCGAACGCCGTGCCCAGCGCCAGCGCCACCACCGCCAGAATAAACAGCTCGCGCGAGCGGGTGAAGGCGATGCGGGTCAGCAGCCAGGGCATCACCTGCGCGCCCACAAAGATCATGATCGCCACGAACACGCCGGTTTTCACCAACGCCAGCGCGACGCCTTCGACCGGGCTGCCGCTCTACCACCAGCGCCGGGAGCAGGACGAGAATCCTGACCGTCGCCAAATCTTCCAGCACCAGCCAGCCGACAGCGACCGTTCCATGCGGCGTGTTCAGCAGCCCGTTGTCGGATAGCTCGCGCAGCAGCACGACCGTGCTGGCGATGGACACCGCCAGCCCCAGCACCAGCCCGGCGCTGGGCGACCAGCCCCAGAGCTGCCTGCTTCAGCCCCAGCAGCGTGGCGAATACCAGTACCGCGCGCCGGGAATGGCGATGTGCCGGACCGTCCACAAATCCTTGAGCGAGAAATGCAGACCAACCCCGAACATCATGAAGATGACGCCCATTTCGGCGAGCTGGCTGGCAGCAGGGTATCCCCGACGAAGCCGGGCGTGAACGGTCCAATCGCCAGCCCGGGCGAGCAGGTAGCCGGACCAGGGATGGCAGTCCTAACCGGCGGGCGATGTAGCCGCCGATGAACGCGCAGAGGATGCCCATCGTTATGGTGGCGAATAAAGCGAAGTCCTGATGCACGGTCGTCACTCTTCAGATAGACAGAAGACGGTACATTAACATAAAAATGCCAAAAGCGCGCGTTTTCGGCAGATACTACTTCATTCGCCTGCCGCCTGAGCGGGCAAAGTTGACTGCCGGGCTAAACCCGTCTGCGCGAGGTTAAATCGAAAATGCATGGCTGTGAAATTAATCTCGCGTCGTTCGGCGGTGTGAGACTTAAATCGCGTTTGTCCGATGCTCCACATCGCCACCAACCTGAAATTAAGCGGATGCGTAGATATGGGACGGGAAACCGGATAGATGAAAGTGCCTACCCTATTTGCACAGATCGATTGGAGGACACGACGATGCAGTCGAATGTTTGGCATGGGGACGCGGGCGGCTACCCGCATCCCCAGATTGCTATGAGAAGTGGGGACACCTCTCTGGTGGGGGATTATAGACGGAGCAGCGGGCTGCGCGCAATCTGGATCGCGGCGCTGATCGCGCTGCTGGTCGGCGTCGTTCCGGTGTTCGGGCAGCCGGACGCGCCCGTTACCGTGACCGACGCGGCGGGCGAGGACGACGATTAGCGATGCGTCGCGGGTGATTTCGATTGACGGCGCGGTGACCGAGATCGTGTTCGCGCTCGGCGCGGGCGATCAGGTCGTCGCCCGTGACGACTCCAGCCTGTACCTGCCGGAAATCAGCGCGCTGCCGTCGGTCGGCTACGTGCGCCAGTTGTCCGCCGAGCCGGTGCTAGCGCTCAACCCGACGCTGATCATCACGACCAGCTCGATTGGTCCGCAGGAAGCGGTCGACCAGCTTAAGGCGTCGGGCGTGACCTTCCTGACCGTCCCGGCGGCGACCACCGTCGAGGGTGTGGTCGCCAACGTTCAGACCATCGCTACCGCGCTGGGGCGCGAAGCCGAAGGCGATGCCCTGATCGCCCGCATCGAAGGCGATCACGCTGCTGCGCAGGCGCTTGCGGCGACAGTGACTGTGCCAAGCCGCGCGTGATGGCGTTCATCTCGGCGCGGCGCGGGCGCGCGGTCAGCGTCGCCGGGACGAACACTTCCGCCGACGCCATGATCAAGCTGGCGGGCGGCGAAAACGTGGTCACGGATTACGAAAGCTACAAGCCGATCACGGCGGAAGCGGTCGTCGCGGCAGCCCCGGACGTGATCATGATGATGACGGCGGGCTGGAGAGCATCGGCGGCGCGGACGGCTTGCTCGAACAGCCGGGCATCGCCCAGGACGCCCGCTGGAGAGAACCAACGCTTCGCCGCGATGGAGGATTTGTACCTGCTCGGCTTCAGCACGCGCACGGGGACGGCGGTGCTCGACCTGACCTACCTGCTGCACGACGAACTGACGCCGCCGATCCTGACGCCGCTGCGCGCCGACGGTCGCTTCAACACGACGCTGCGCGCGCTGGAAATCGGCGGGCAGACGGCGCCGCTGGGCAGCGAGACGCCGCGGCCGCTGTTCGCACCGACCGACGAGGCGTGGTCGAACGCCTTCCCGCCGGAAGTGCTCGCGGGCTTCTTCGGCAGCGCGATCTCGGTGCAGTCGACGCTGGCGTATCATCTGCTGGACGGCGCGGTCACGACCGACGACCTCGCCGCGCTCGACGGTCGACCGTGCCGACGCTGTATTCGGGTGGCGAACTGGCGGTCACGGCGGGTGACGACACCGTGACGCTCAACGCGAGCGTGCATCTGGTCGGCGACGAATGGATCGCCGCCGACGGTATCGTCCACGTCATCGACGGCGTGCTCGTCCCGGCGCGTCCGTGAGACACGCGGCGCAGATGGCGACGGCGCAAACTTTTACCGAGCACGACACCGCTTCAACGGCGGTTGGCATTGGCGCAGGCGGCGAACAACGCCGCCTGGCGCTGCTGCTGCTGGCGCTGCTGCTGATCGTGGTGCTGCTGGCGGTCGGCATCGGCGCGGTGAGCATCAACCCGGAGCAGGTGGCGGCGATCCTGCTCAAGCAGGTCGGCATCGACGCGGCGATCCCATTCGAGGCGCGGCAGGAAGCCGTTCTGATGGTGATCCGCCTGCCGCGCGTGGTCATGGGTCTGCTGGATCGGCGCGTCGCTGGCGGTGTCCGGCGCGTCGATTCAGGGGTTGTTCCGCAACCCGCTGGCAGACCCCGGCTTGATCGGCATTTCCAGCGGCGCGGCGCTGGCGGCGGCGCTGATGATCGTGCTGGGTACGACCGTCCTGAGCGGCGTCACGGCGCTGCTGGGGAGCTTCGCGCTCCCGGCGGCGGCATTTCTCGGCGGGGTGGTGGCGACGCTGATCATCTACCGGCTGGCGACGCTCGGCGGGCGCACCAGCGTGCCAACCATGCTGCTGGCGGGCATCGCCATCAACGCGCTGAGCGGCGCGGCGATTGGGCTGCTGACCTACATCGCCACCGACGACCAACTGCGCGACATCACCTTCTGGAGCCTGGGCAGCCTGGGGCGCGCCAACTGGGACGTGATCGCCGGGCTGCTGCCGTTCACGCTGCTCACGCTGCTGCCGCTGCCCCTGCTGGCGCGCTCGCTGAACGCAATGCTGCTGGGCGAGGCGGAAGCCGGACATCTGGGCGTAAACGTCGAACGGGTTAAACTGGTGGTGGTCGTGCTGGTGGCGCTGGGAGTCGGCGCGGGGGTTGCGGCTGCGGGCGTGATAGGCTTTCTGGGGCTGGTCGTGCCGCATCTAATCCGGCTGGCGCTGGGACCGGATCACCGTCTGCTGCTGCCCGCATCGGCGCTGCTGGGGGCGAGCCTGCTGGTCGGCGCGGATTTGCTGTCGCGGACGGTCGCCGTGCCCGCCGAAGTGCCGATAGGCATCGTTACGGCGCTGGTCGGAGGACCGTTCTTCCTGTGGCTGCTGCTGCGCGACCGCCGATGGATGAGCCTGTGAAGAAAGGTGAGGTATGGATTTAGCGGAAGCAATTCGCGCACGGCGCTCGGTGGGAGCGTTTACCGCGCAGCCGGTCACGCCGGAGCTGGTGCTGGAGCTGCTGGAGACGGCGGTCTGGGTTCCCAATCACCGGCTGACCGAACCCTGGCGCTTCGTCCTGCTGACGGGCGACTGGGCGGTGCGCTACGCCGAGATTCGCCGCGACATGGCGCTGGACGCCTGCGCGCTCGAAGATGAGGCGGCGCGCCGTCAGGTGGGCGAGGGCACGTACCAGAAATTCAGCGGCATCCCGGCGTTTCTGGCGGTGATCATGAAAGAACACGCCGACGCCGAAATCCGCGAGGAGGATTACGCCGCCTGCTGCTGTCTGGTGCAGAATTTCCTGCTGCTGGCGTGGGCGCGCGGCTTGGGCACAAGCTGGAAAACCTTCAAGCGCGACCGTCGCCTGCGGGCGCTGCTGGGGCTGGCGGATGACGAAACGGTCGTCGGCTGGCTGCACCTCGGCTACCCGGCAGGCGCGACACCGCCGACGCTTCGCTCGCCTGCGCACACCCGCCTGACCGTTCTGAACGGGGCGACCGGATCATGACGCTCGAAGGGCGCAGCCTGACGTTTCGCATCGGCGAGCGGGCGCTGGTCGACGACGTGTCGCTGCGGGTCGCGCCGGGCGAGATCGTCGCGGTCGTCGGCGCGAACGGCGCGGGCAAATCGACCCTACTCAAGCTGCTGTGCGGCGACCTGCCGCTGGCGCGCGGCGAAGTGTCCGTCAACGGCAAGCCGCTGGCGCGCTGGTCGAAGCGCGAACTGGCGCGAGCGCGGGCGGTGCTGCCGCAAACGTCGCCGCTGAGCTTCGGCTTCAACGCGCTGGAAGTGGTGCTGATGGGGCGCAGCCCGCACATTCATGGCGTCGAGCGCCCGGCGGATTATGCGATTGCCCGCAGCGCGCTGGCGGCGGCGCGCGTCGATCATCTGGCGGCGCGGTCGTACCTGACGCTGTCGGGCGGCGAGCAGCAGCGCGTCCAACTGGCGCGGGTGCTGGCGCAAATCTGGGAAGATACGGGCGCGCGCTACCTGCTGCTGGACGAGCCGACCAACAATCTCGACCTGGCGCACCAGCACGGCACGCTGACTATCGCCAGCGACTTCGCCCGGCGCGGCGTCGGCGTGCTGGTGATCCTGCACGACCTGAACCTCGCCGCGCAGTACGCCGATCACATCCTCGTGATGAAAGGCGGGCGCGCGCTGGCGTATGGCGCGCCCAATGCCGTCCTGACCAGCGACATTATTCACGTCGCGTTCGACATCGACGTGCTGGTGCAGGCGCATCCCTGTCTGAATTGTCCGTTAGTGGTCGCCGTGCCGCAGGGCGCGGCTGTGAAGGAGAGCTGAAACATGATCGTGACCTGCAATCGCATCCCCGTGAACCCCGAACACGCCGCCGCGTTTGAGGAGCGCTTCGCCGACCGCGCCAGCCTGGTCGACGGAATGCCGGGCTTCATCTCGTTCCAACTGCTGCGCCCCCAGCAGCCGGGCGATCCCTACGTCGTCATGACCTTCTGGGAGTCAGAGGGGGCGTTTCAGGCGTGGACGCAGTCGGCGGAGTTCAAGGAAGGACACGCCCGCTCCGGCACGCTGCCGCCGCAGACCTTCGCCGGGCATCCCAAGCTGGAAATCTACGACGTGATCCAGAGCACGACCAAAATCGAGCGCCTGCCTGACGAGGCGTAAGCGCTTGCGGCGGATTGCCAACGGCTTACCCGATACGGTCGCTGTCCTACACTAAAGGCGAGAGAAACGCTTGACCACATCCAAACGCCTGTCTTACGAGCGCGTCATGCCGCTGTTCGCGCTGGTCTTTGTCGACGTGCTCGGTCTGACGGTCATCCTGCCGCTGCTGCATCTTTACGCGCTGGCGTACAACGCCACCCCGTTCCAGATCGGGCTGGTGGCTGCCGCCTTCCCGCTGGCGCAGATGATCGGCGTGCCGGTGATGGGCGCGCTGTCGGATCGCTACGGGCGAAAACCGCTGCTGCTGATCAGCCAGGTGTCGACGTTCATCGGCTTTCTGATGCTGGCTGCCGCCGGGTCGCTGGAAATGATCATCCTGTCGCGGGTGGTGGACGGGCTGTTCGGTGCGAATCTGGCGACGGCGCAGGCTGCCATCACCGACATGACCGACGACGAGACCCGCGCGCAGGGCTTAGGACTGACCGGGGCTGCCTTCGGACTCGGCTTCCTGTTCGGTCCCGCCATTTCGCTGCTGGCGCTGGAATTTTCCGACAGTCTGGCGCTCCCCGCGCTGATCGCCGCCTGCTATTCCTTCCTGTCGATTCTGCTGACGCAGTTCGCCTTCAAGGAGACGCTGCCGCCGGAGAACCGCGCTCGCAGCCTCGACCGCTCGCTCAACCTGCTGAACGGCTGGCTGCTGCTGCGCCGCGCGCGGGTCAACGGCTTGCTGGTGCTGATGTTCTTCCAGCAGGTCGTGTTTTACGCATTCGAGGCGCTGCTCGGCGTGTTCACGCTCAGCCGTCTGGGGCTGCTGGGGCAGGGCAACTCGCTGATCTTCATCTACGTCGGCATCATTCTGGTCTACGCGCAGGTGCGGCTGATCGGGCGCTGGCGGCGCAAGTATGGCGAGCGTCGTCTGGTCATGATCGCGCTGGCGGCGCTGGCGGTGGGGCTGCTGCTGCTCGCGCTCACGCCGTCCCAGCCGCAGCCGTTTTACATCCGCCAGCAGGTCGAAACGAGCCTGCGCGACCTCGCCCCCAGCGCGACCGAGGCGATCATCGGCGCGATCCCCGTGCCGCTGCCCGACGAGAGCCAGCGCGGGCTGGGCGGCATCGCCTGGTTCGTGATCGCCGTCATCCCGCTGACGATTGGCGCGGGGCTGATCCGTCCGGCGCTCAACAACCTGATGGTGAAATGGACGGCAGCCGGGGACGCCGGGGCGATCCTCGGCGTGAGCGCGTCAGTCGTGAGTCTGGCGAACGCGGTCGCGCCGCTGATCGGCGGCTGGCTGTTCCAGACGCAGGGCATCGCCGCGCCGTTCGCGCTGGGTGGGGCGGTCATGCTGGCGCTGCTGATCCTGAGCGGCTTCGTCCTGCGCTCCGGCAGCCGCGCGGCAGGCGTGACCCCCGCGCAGGAATGATGAACCGCAGAGATCGCAGAGAACGCCGAGGTATTTCTCTCTTGGCGGTTTTAGCGTCTTTTTAAGCGTTTATACCAGCATGATGGGTGTCTATGGGGCATGACATGTCGTGCCCCTACGTCGGTGTCTGGTGTTTGTCGAATGGACAGATGCAGCCCCGGTCTGAGACTGCATCTGCCTGAAAAGCGGAGACGCTAGTTGTTGTGGTAGTACGTGTCCCAGCCGAAGTAGGTCGTGAAGGCTTCGTTGAGAACGTTCGCCGTGAAGGTGTTGGTCATGGCGGCGTGATGCTCGAAGCCGTTCTTGCAGACGTGGTGCATCAGCTTCTGCAGTTCCGGCACGCGCACGACCGCGATGCTGCCGTGCGTGTCGGCGGGATCATCCAGGAATTCGCCGTCGCCGACGTAGGTCTTGATCGCGCCGTGACGGTCGTCGGTGGTGATGCGGGCGTAGCTGAACGGTCCGGCGGGCGTCTTGCCGTAGACCGTGCCGTAGGTGTTCTCCAGACCGAGCGTCGCCCCCAGAATCGCAGCGCCGTCCATGTGCGGCTGGTCGCCCAGGAAGGTCTTTGCCCAGTTGCCGCAGTGGAACAGGATGCACTTATCCGGGTCGTCACCGTAGTTGTTGTTCCAGTCGACCAGCGCGCTCGGCGTCAGGCGCGCCAGTTGCAGCGCGTACATCGAGGCGACGCCGGTCACGTCGACTTCGCAGGCGCTCGGCATCAGCGACTCGCTCATCATGCTCATGATTGTGCAGACGTTGACGCCGTAGTTGACCTGAAGCGATGTCCAGCACTGGATCGCCGAAGCGACGATGTCGTTGGCGCGCATCCACTCGTCGATAACCACCGCCAGCTTCGCCTGCTTGACAACCGCCGTCCCCGGAACCAGATCGGTGCTGATGTACGCGCCGATGCGCTGCAAATTCTCGCGCACGCGGGCGTCGTCGTCCGCCAGCTTCACGGCGCGACCGAGGACTTCGGACAGGTCGAGCGTGCTGACGCTCATGCCGGAGGCTTGCAGCAGCTTCTCGCTGTAGCGGGTGGTGTTGAAGGCGGTCGGGCGCGCGCCAATCGCGCCGAGCCGGGCGCTGCGCAGGTATTTGACGACGCGGCACACGCCCATGAAGTCGACCAAATCCTGCTTGAACGACTCGGTCTTGGGGTGAATGGTATGCCGCCTGGTGAGGGTGTAGGGGATGCCGTACTGGTAGAGGTTGTTGCACGCCGAGATTTTGCCGCAGAACGAGTCGCGCCGCCGCTCGAAATACAGCTTGTCGACTTCGTCCGGGTATGCCTGTACCAGCACCGGCACGTTGAGACCGGAGAGCTTGATCGTGTCGGCGATGCCGCGCTCGTCGCCGAAGTTCGGCAGGGTGACGAGGATACCGTCGATGCGGTCGGCATTGCGCTTGAACAGTTCGGCGCAGCGCTTGGCGTGATCCCAGGTTTCGACCGCGCCAAGCTTGGTCGCCTGCTCGTCGAGGATGACCGCCTCGATGCCCAGCTCCGCCAGCACTTCGAGGATGTCCTGCCGCCCTTCGGTGATCAGGCGATCAGGGAAGAATTCGCGGTTGCCGACGATCACGCCGAGAGTCATTTTTGAATAGTCCATGTTCGAATCCTTTTTTCTGCAATCTACGGGACTCGCCGCACTACAGTGAGCCAGCCGTGATACGATGCCCCATTGTTCCGCAAGCCAGCACAGCGCCAGCGCTCAGTCTGGATTATACCCATGTCAGGGGAGGTAAATCAGCGGCGCACGCTGCGGAAATTCCGACTGCGCGGCTTGCCGGAAGTCGATCCGTCTGGCGTTTCGCGTGACGGATCGACTCCCGAACCGGAAGCGTTAGCGAGTGCTGTCCGTCGCGCTCCGGCTATGAATTATCCGTGCTGCCGTGATACATATTGTCGATGTCGATCATGCGCTGGACTTTGGCGGTCGAGCCGCCGCCCTGAAACTCCGATTCCAGCCACGCCTTGACCACCGTCTTGGCGACTTCGACGCCGACCACGCGCGCGCCCATCGTCAAAATCTGGCAGTCGTTGCTCTTGCGCGAGCGCTCGGCGGAATACACGTCGTGGCAGGTGGCGGCGCGGATGCCCGGCACTTTGTTGGCGGTGATCGCCATGCCCAAGCCGGTTCCGCACATCAGGATGCCGCGCTCGTACTGCCCGTCGGCTATCGACGTGGCGACCTTGAGGGCAATATCGGGATACAGGACGGGGTTCTTGTCGTAGACCCCCATGTCCACCACTTCCTGATTCATCTCCAGGAGATAGGCTTTGATGGCTTCCTTGAAGTCGTAGGCGGCTTCGTCACACCCAATTGCGATTGTCATCGTCTTTCCTTATCGTATGGTTTCTCACGTCGTCAATAGCTGCTGGCTGCGGTCAAGCGAACTCGTTTGCCGCGATGTCTGTGTCGTCCGGTCTGTCTGTGTTCGGGACTGCTCACCTCCTGAAGCGGTACGGGCGGTATCTTTATGCTTACTGGTTTTGAACGCTCCCCATGCTCAGGCGCGTCCAAGCGTGAGGTGAAAAGGCATGGCTTACGGGTTCAGCGGCGCGATCTCGACCGGCACGTCGTGTTCCCGAATCGCGGCGATATGCGCCGGGTCTGCGCCGGAATCGACGATCACGAGGTCGAAATCGGTGATCGGGGCGATTTCGCGCAGCGCCTGCTTGCCGAGCTTGCCGTGATCCAGCAGCAGAATCCGGCGTGAGGCGGATTTGATCATGGCGCGCTTGACGCGAACGATGACCTCTTCCTGATGGAACACGTAGCCGTCGCTGACCGCCGACGTAGACATGAACAGCGTGTTCACCCGCAGGCTGTTGATCATCTGCTCGCACAGGTCGCCGACCACCGCGTTGTAGCGGAACAGGTAGTCCCCGCCCAGACTGATCAGATTGATCTGGCGGCACGAGCGCAGCACTTCCACCGTCGTGAAGAAATTGGTGATGACCGTCAGATGTGAAATGTCGACGAGCTTTTTGGCGAGCGCGAGGATAGTCGTGGAGTCGTCCAGCATCACGGCTTCGCCCGGCTCTACGTGGGCGAACGCGGCGGCGGCAATCGCTTCCTTTTCTCGCTTGGCGGAGTTGATGCGGTAGTTCAGGTGGCTTTCGAACAGGTAGGTGGGCTGGGCGGTCGCTCCGCCGCGCACCTTGCGCAGGATGCCCTGCTGTTCGAGTTCGTCAAGGTCGCGGTGGATGGTCATCTTGCTGACCTGGAACATGTCGACCAGTTCCTGGATGCTGACGGAAGCGTTGCGCAAAACTAGCTCGGCGATCTGGTTGAGGCGACCTGCCTGTGAACTTCCGTTTGAAACCCCCATTACACATGTCCTGAATAACTATCTTGGCAATACTGTAATAATGAAGTGAAGTGCCATATTATCGCAACTCATGTGAAGGATAACACCAATTCCTGATAAAAACAACACGATTGACGTTACTAAAGTCGCTAATCACGCGAATTGTGATAAAATACACTTAATTGTCACATCATTTGAATGGTTGTCGGACGGTACGGTCGTCAACGGCATTCGATTGCTTGAATAGTTCGCAAAATAAAAACACAAAGGCAGCCTGAACGATGAAAAAGATTCTCAATAATCCTGAAAACTATGTGCCCGAAATGCTGGAAGGCTTGCTGGCGGCGCATCCGGGTCGCCTGAAGGCGGTCGCGGGCGATCTCCACTGCATCGTGCGCGCGGATGCGCCGAAGGCGGGCAAGGTCGGCATCGTGACGGGCGGCGGCTCCGGTCATCTCCCCGTATTCCTGGGCTACGTCGGCTCCGGGCTGCTGGATGGCTGCGCGGTCGGCGACGTGTTCGCGTCCCCGACGATTGACCAGATGTACGAAGTCACCAAAGCCGTACACGGCGGCGCGGGCGTGCTGCATCTGTTCGGCAACTACGGCGGCGATGTGATGAATTTCGCTGCGGCAGCCGATCAGGCGGCGATGGAGGACGACATCGAAGTGGCGACGGTGCTGGTCGCCGACGACGTTGCCAGCGCCCCGCCTGAGCGCGGGGATCGCCGTCGCGGTGTCGCGGGCATGATCTATGCGTTCAAGGTCGCCGGGGCGCGCGCCGAAGAAATGGCGAGCCTGGCGGAAGTGAAGGCAGTCGCCGAGCGCGCGCTCGCCAACACGCGCAGCATGGGCGTCGCGCTTTCGCCGTGTACCGTCCCGCAGATCGGCAAGCCGACCTTCACGCTCGGCGACGACGAGATGGAAATCGGCATGGGCATTCACGGGGAGCAGGGGACGGCGCGCATCGGCTTGCAGACCGCCGACCAGATCACCGACCAGCTCGCCGAAGCCATCCTCAAGGACATCGACCTGAGCAACAGCCAGGTCACGGTCATGCTCAACAGCCTGGGCGCGACACCGCTGGAAGAACTCTACATTATGTACCGCCACCTGCTCAAGATTTTCGGCGCGCATCACATCGAAGTCTATCGTCCGTATATCGGGCGCTTTGCGACTTCGATGGAGATGACGGGGGCTTCCATCACCGTCATGAAGCTGGACGACGAACTGCGCCGCCTGCTGGACGCCCCGGCGTCCTCGCCGTTCTTTGAGCAGGCTCAGTACGTCTAGCTGACCTTTAACAGCGACGCTTTTCGGGGACGCCGGGTCATCTTTCGCAGGTCTCCAGGATCCGGCGGTCCCTCCCTGAAGCGCAGCGCCCGCGCAAGTGCCTCCATGATCGTAACATGCCTGCATCCACGCCATATTTTGACCGTTTCAGCCGAGCGTAAATCCCGAACGTAAACCTCTGAGACATTTGACAACAGTACCGGTGATTTCGTTAGATATAACATCAGCAGGTGATATTCTTCGCAAATGTAACTCGTCATGAGTGATTTGTAACTGGCTTTTAACGCAAAATCTCATATTGATGAGATAAATCACTTGCAATTATCCGGTAATGTTGGTACATTCATGATCAGTCTTTAGCGTTACTATTGGTTGATGATCGACTGGAATTAGTGATTTGTACGCGGCTTGCAGGGGAAAATCGAAGTCGGTTTCGTCAATGTTACTTCCCGTTCGTCGCGGCTGCCCGGCGACAGCATCAAAGGGTACGCGGCGAATGTTAGATTGTTGTGTGTCATCAGCGTAAGGCTATAACGAAGTCACATCACACGGTATGTAATATCACGCTGACAATGTTATATCAGTCCGTAATCAATTGGTGAATGTCGCCAGAAGTGTATAGAAAGTGACATTCAGCGGGCAGTTCATTACAGATGTTTCTAGCGGCGAGCGAACCTTCACGTTCTCATAGATGGCATTATCGGCGGCTCCTGTCCCAGCGAACGGGAACGGTCGTCGGCTCGAACGATACATGATCATAATGCCTTTGGATGGTGGAAAACGATTATGAGCACGCACCTGACTTACGCCGAGGCTTTGAAGTTATTAGCAAAACTTGCCGACGACGTAATTGCCAGTAAGGATGAACTGACGACCCTCGACGCCGCACTGGGTGATGGCGATCTGGGGCGCACGGTCGAGCGGGGCTTCCGCGCCGTCCAGACCACCCTGGGGGAAGAAGCGGGCGCAGAGGCTGATCTCGGCAAGCTGTTCTTCAAGACGGGCAAAGCCTTCTCCACCGCGGCGGCGTCCAGCTTCGGCGCGCTGCTCGGAACCGCCTTCATGAAGGGCGGCATGACGCTCAAGGGCAAGTCCGAGGCGTCCGCCTCCGACATCGTCGAGTCCATGCGCGCCGCCCTCGCTGCCCTCATCGAACGCGGCAAAGCCAACGTCGGCGATAAAACCATGCTGGACGCGCTCAGCCCCGCGATTGACGCGATGAGCGCTTATCTGGCGGATCACCAGGAGGCATCGCTGGCGGCATGTCTGCGCGCGGGCGCGACGGCTGCGCAGGAAGGCGCGGTACGCACGCAGACGATGCAGTCGCAAATCGGGCGCGCGAGCTGGCAGGGCGCGCGTTCGGTTGGCTCGATGGATCCCGGCGCGCGCGCGGTCGCCATCATGCTCAGAATCGGCTGCCGGTTTCTTTGAACAGGGCTAAACCCGGTCGCCCAACGGCGGATGACCGTCACTGGCTGAAGGCGTGAGCACCCGCCATCAGAAAGCGTGATTATTCAGGCTCCACAGCAACTGGTTTCTTTCGCGGGAGAGTTGGATTATGCAATATCGTCGGCTTGGCAATTCGGGTTTGATCGTGAGTGCCCTCTCGCTGGGCACGATGCAGTTCGGCAAAGCGATGAATATGGGACAGCTTGACCAGGCTGCGACCAACGAGATGGTCAAGTTTGCTCTGGATCACGGCATCAACTTCATCGACACCGCCGATGTTTACAGCCTGGGGGAAAGCGAAACCCTGCTCGGCAACGCGCTCAAGGGAATCCGGCAGGAAATCGTGCTGGCGACCAAAGCGCGCCTGCCGATGGAGGAGAAGAATATCAATCACGGCGGCGCGACCCGCGTCAACATCATGCGCGAAGTCGAAGCCAGCCTGCGCCGCCTCCAGACCGATTACCTCGACCTCTACCAGATGCACGGCTGGGACAGCAGCACGCCGTTCGAAGAGACGCTGCGCACGCTCGACGACCTCGTCCGGCAGGGCAAGGTGCGTCACATCGGTCTCAGCAATTACCATGCGTGGCAGGCTGCCACCGCGCTCGGCATCCAGAAGCAGCTCAATCTGGAGCCGTTCGTCACCGCTCAGCTTTATTACAGTCTGGTCGGGCGCGACCTTGAGCACGACTGGTTCCCGTTCGCCGAATACAGCAAGATGGGCATCCTCATCTGGAGTCCTCTGGCGGGCGGCTTCCTGAGCGGGAAGTACCAGCGCGGCAGCAAGCCGGAATCGGGCACTCGGTACGCGGAAGCCGGGCAGTTCGTGATGTTCAACCGCGAACACGCCTACGACGTGATCGATGTCCTGCGCATCGTCGCCGACAAGCACGGGGTCAGCCCGGCGCGCGTCGCCCTCGCCTGGACGGTTTCGCACAAGGTCATCAGCAGCGTGATCATCGCCGCGCGCAGCCTCAAGAATCTTGAGGACAATATACTGGCTGCCGACCTGAAGCTGGACTCGGACGACTTCGCGGCGCTCAATGCCGTGTCCGATCCGGGTACTCCGTATCCCAAATGGATGGTTCTACAACTCGACCAGGCTGAGGATCCGCGTCCGAAAATTCTGGAACCGGAACGCTTCGCGGATGGTGGTCCCTGGGAAGACCTGCGCTATCGCAAGTCGAGAAACGATGGTTGACGGCACACGAGGAGGTGGCAAATCGACGAACTTGATCGAGGCTCCAGAGAGCTGGTTGTTTAGTCCGAGTGCATCTGCACTATAGCGCGATTATTTACGTAAGCATAAGGAAAATAAAACGATGTCTAAGAAAGATGGAATGTCCCGCCGCGAGTTTATCATGAGCAGCGCGCTGCTCGGCGCTGGAATCTCCGCGCCGACCGTTTTGTCGCTGCTGGAACACCGCCGCGTCAGCGCTCAGGATCGCCCGCTCCGTGCGGCGATGTCGAACACTGGTCTGGCGATTTCGTGGTGCGCTCAGGGTAAAGATGCCGCCGAGATGTGGGGCAAGTTCCTGGGTGTCGAAATTGTGTGGATGGACAGCCAGATCGATACCAGCATTCAGCGCGCGGTGACCGACCAGATGGCGACCCAGGATTGGGACTTTGTCGCCATTCAGCCCGTCAGCATCGGCTCGCTGGTGGAACCCATTCGTTCGATGACGGCTCGCGGCATTCCGTTCATCGGCATGGATACGCTGATTGCCCCGCTGGATCAACTGCCGGACATCGGCGTCCTCAGCTTCATCGCCCCCGACAACGTGTTCATGTCTGAAGCAGTCGTGACCGAAGTCGTCAAGAAGATGGGCGGCAAGGGCAAGATCGTTCACACGTGGGGTGTTGAAGGACACACCGGCTCGCAGGGTCGTGGTCAGGGCTTCCGCAACATTATCGCCCAGTACCCGGACATCGAAGTTGTCGACGACCAGCCCGGCGACTGGGATCCCGCCCGCGTCGCGTCGATCTGGGAAAGCGCCCTCAACCGTCACCCCGACCTCACCGGCGGCTTCCTGCACAACGACGACATGGCGCTTGCCGCTCGTCAGGTTGTCGAGAATGCCGGACTGGGTGATCAGGTCTTTATCGGCGGCGTGGACGCGATGCTCCCCGCCATCGACGCAGTCAACGAAGGTCGTCTGGTGGCGACTGCCCGTAACTCCGCCGTCCGCGTGCACGCCAACGCCGTGCTGCTCGGCTGGGCTGCCGCGACTCAGGGTCTCGATGTCGTTAAGGAACAGGTCCCCGGCTTCCTGCTGGCGGACGGTCCTGCGGTTACCGCGAACATCGACAGCAACCCCGATCTCGCAAGTGAGCCTTGGAAACTGCGCGGCTACGGTCGCAATACGGCTGAAGGTCTGCGCTGGCTGGAAGAGAACCTCCTCTTCTGATACATACCGTTCGTTTGGCAGCGGGGGGCAGTCTCGCCCCCCGCTCCGGCGACTATGCAGGAGACACGCCAGTTGAGCGACACACCTATCCTTGAGCTGAAACACATCACCAAGCGTTTTGGAGGTCTCACCGCCCTTCAGGATGTGGACTTTGACCTGCGCGAAGGCGAAACGCACGCGCTGGTCGGTGAAAACGGCGCCGGAAAATCCACGCTGATGCGCGTCCTCTCCGGGGTCTACAACGAATACGAAGGCGACTATATGCTGGATGGTCAGCATCTCCACCTTCACTCCCCGTCCGACGCGCTGGCTCGCGGCATTGGCATGATTCATCAGGAACTCAACGTCATGCCAGAGCTGACGGTAGCGGAAAATATCTTTCTCGGTCGCCAGTTGTTCACCCCGTATCGCACCATCGACTGGCGCAGGATGAACCGCATCGCCGACGAGGAGCTGCGCAAGCTGGGGTTCGACAACATCAACGTCCGCCTGCCGCTGGAGCATTACGCGCTGGGCATTCATCAGGTTGTCGAGGTGCTGCGCGTCATCCTGTCCGGCGCACGCATCCTGATCATGGACGAGCCGACTTCGGCGCTGTCTCCGGCGGAAGTCGAGCGCCTCATTCGAATAGTCAACGAGCTGCGCAACCAGAAGCGCAGTATTATCTATATCTCTCATTTTCTCGACGAAGTCATGCGCGTTGCCGACCGCGTGACCGTGCTGCGCGACGGGCACAAAATCGCCACTGTCGAAGCCGCGCAAACGTCGAAATCCAAGCTCATTTCGCTGATTTTGGGACGCGAGATGAGCGCCGTGCTCCCCTCTGCGCAGCAGACTTCGACGGATAAAACGCTGCTCTCGATCAAAGACCTGAACGGTGGCGCTTTTGAAAATGTGAACCTGCACGTGGAAGCTGGCGAAATCGTCGGCTTGTACGGTCCGTTCGGCGCCGGTCATTTCGATATTGCGCGCGCCCTGTTCGGCATGTTCCGCTTTGACACCGGGACGATCACGGTCGATGGGAAGCAGTTCCCTCAAAATTTCTCAGCACGGTATGCCATCAAGCAGGGCGTCGCCTACGTATCCGAATCGCGCCGCAAGAGCCTGTTCATGGACGAGGCGAACTACCGCAATATCACGCTGCCTCACCTCGATCACATCGGCTCTGTCCTGCCGAACTTCCGCAAAGAGGTGAAGATCGCGCGTGGGGCGATGCAGACGGTCAACGTCCAGCCCTGCATACCGGAAAACCCCGTCGGAACGCTCAGCGGCGGCAACCAGCAGAAAGTGGCGATTGCCCGCTGGATCACCTATCCGCCCAAAGTATTTGTCGTGAGCGAACCGACGCGCGGCATGGACGTGGGAGCCAAGAACGAGGTTCTCAGCCTGCTGGTGAATTTCCGCAATCAGGGCTATGGTGTGCTGGTCGTTTCTTCCGAGCCGGAAACGGTGCTGGCGGTTTCAGATCGCATCATTGTGATGTCGCACGGAAGGATCGTCTCGGAGCTTACCAACAGTGACGATCTTCAAAAAGAGGAACTGATGAGACTAATATGACCACACAGACAGAGACGATTGCACCTCGTCACGAAGAAGAAAAGAAATCGGCAACCTGGAAACGCAATATCAGGACGCTGGCACCGCTTTGGACGCTCCTGGCATTGATGGTTGTCTTTAGCCTGTCATCAGAGAGTTTTCTGCGTCCCATCAACCTCAACAACATTCTGGTTCAGGTTTCGACGCTGGCGATCCTGGGCACGGGCATGACCTTCGTGCTGCTCACAGGGCAAATCGACCTGAGTATCGCCTCTCTGGTGACTCTGGTCGGCATCATCAGCGCGCACCTGTTCCTGAACCTGAAGGTTCCAGAGCCGTGGCCCTCGCTGATTGCCGTCGGCGTCTCGACTCTGCTGGGTCTCATCAGCGGTATCGCCTCGATCAAGTTCCGCATCCCATCGTTCATGTCGACGCTGGCGATGTCGCTGGTCGCGGGTGGTCTCGCCACCGTGATCAGCCAGGGGCGCACCTACTTCCAGATTTCGGACGTGGCGCTGTTCCTCGGCAGCGGGCGCATCGGCGGTCCCGATGGCATCCGCGTGCTGACGATTGTCGCGGCGCTGTGCCTGCTGGTCGCGTTCCTGGTGCTGCGCTACACCCGCTTCGGTCGTAATGTGTACATGACGGGGGCGAATCCGTCCGGCGCGCGTCTGGCGGGCATCAACACCAACGTGATCCTGGCGGCGGCGCTGGGGATCAGCGGCTTCACGGCGGGTCTCGCCGGTCTGGTGAACATGGGTCGTCTGGGTAGCGCGCAGCCTCAGGTTATCGACAGCTTCCTGATCGACGCGATTGGCGCGGTGGTGCTCGGCGGTACGTCGCTGAATGGTGGTCGCGGCGGCATCCTGCAAACAGTCATCGGTCTGCTGATCTACGGCACGCTGCGCAACGGGCTGGACAACATCCCGCAGATCGACCCGTTCATGAAGGAATTCATCACGGGTATCGTGCTGTTCTTCGCGCTCGCGGTGAACCTGCTGTTCTCCGGTCGCACGCAGCGAGATCGCACCTAAACACGATAGTCGGGGCATGTCCGTCGGACATGCCCTTAGTGTGCATACAAAAATCAACCGTCGCGGGAAGCTGGCGGCGGCAAAAATTGGGATCTTGCGCTACCTGCCAATCACAGGAACGCACCTCAAGGCGATCATCTGTTGCGGGGCGCGTGTGTCCAATCCGACTGCTGCTCAATTTGGCTTGAGAAGGTTGGTGCGCGCATAGCGGCGGCAGATGATGCGGAATGGTGAGTAACATGTCCAGCAATGCCGAGGAGTGTTTTTACTTTGGCTCGAACTTCAAGATGCACAAGACGCTGGGGGAAGTCAGGACGTTTGTGCAGTCGTTGAAGGCAGCATACGAGAATCAAGCTAACCTTCAGCTCTTTATCATTCCGCCGTTCACGTCGCTGGGCGGGCTTCAGGACATCGCCCGCCCGCGCAATCTGTGGATCGGCGCTCAGAATATGCACTGGGCAAGCTCTGGAGCCTTCACTGGCGAGATTTCCGCCCCCATGCTGCGCGATCTCGGCGTCGACCTGGTGATGCTGGGTCATGCCGAGCGCCGCCACAAGTTTGGCGAAACCGACAGCGAGATCAATCGCAAGGTGCAGAGCGCCATCAAGTATCACCTGCGGGTGCTGCTGTGCGTCGGCGAGACGGCGCGGCAGCGGGAGGCGGGCATCACTGACGAAATCCTCTCGATGCAGCTCAAGGTCGCGCTGCTGAACTTCCCGGACGATCAGGTCGACCAGCTCACGGTGGCTTACGAGCCGGTGTGGGCAATCGGGGAGGGAAGTCAGGAAGCAGCGCCGAGCGACATCGCGCCGCGCATCGAGCATATCCGGCGCACGCTGAGCGCTCGCTTTGCAGACCATACCCGCAGGATTCCGGTGCTGTACGGCGGCAGCGTCACCGAAAGCAACTGCGGCGATTACGTGCGCGAGACGGACGTTGACGGGCTGTTTGTCGGGCGGGCTGCGTGGCAGCCGGAGGGCTTCATGCGCGTCCTGCAAGCCGCGATTGCGCCCTGGCGCAGAGAAAACAGCGCCGATATAGTTACCCCATAACATGGCTCATAGACCTTACCGAGTGTGATTTCGATCAGAAATGACGATGCGATGACCAGACTATTCAACGACCCAACACAATTTAAGGAAGAATTCATCGACGGCTACACACGCGCATACAGCCGCTACATACGCCGCGTCCCGGATGCCGCCGGAGTCATGGCGCTGAACGCGCCGCAGCCCGGCAAAGTCACCGTGCTGATCGGCGGCGGCTCCGGGCATTATCCGGTATTCACCGGCTATGTGGGCAAGGGGATGGCGGACGTCGCCGTGATCGGCGACGTGTTCACCAGCCCGTCGGGCGAGCAGGTGTATCGCTGTACCAAAGCCGCCAACGGCGGCGCGGGCGTGCTGTATACCTACGGCAACTACAGCGGCGACGTGCTGAATTTCGATATGGCTGCCATGCGCTGCGAAAGCGAAGGCATCGACGTGCGCACGGTGCGAATCACCGATGACGTAGCGTCGGCTCCCCCCGATCAAATTGAGGATCGGCGTGGCATCGCCGGGGATTTCTACATGATCAAGACGGCAGGCGCGAGCGCGGCGCGCGGCGATTCGCTCGACGACGTGGAAGCCTTCACGCGGCTGGCAAATGCGCGAACCCGTTCGTTCGGCGTTGCTTTCAGCGGCTGCCACCTACCCGGTCAGAATGAGGATTTGTTCGTGGTTGAACCGGGTCGGATGGAACTTGGTCTCGGTCTGCATGGCGAGCCGGGCATCCAGTCGGCGGAAATGCGCCCCGCCAGTGAAATCGCTGCGCTCATGGTCGATACTATTCTGACGGACGTACCGGCTGACGCCGGGAATAAGGTCGCCGTGCTGCTCAACGGCTTGGGGAGCACCAAATACGAGGAGCTGTTCGTACTCTACAAGGATATTCACGCGCGGCTCGAAGCGAACGGTCTGGTGCTGCACAATCCATTCGTCGGCGAGTTCGCCTGCTCACTGAATATGGCGGGCTGCTCGCTCACGCTTCTCTGGCTGACGGACGAGCTGCAAGCGCTGCACGATGCGCCAGCCGCCACCCCCGCCTTTACACAAGTATAGGAGATGCCATGTCAGATCAAGCGACATTCGCCAAACAATGTATCGCCAATATGCTCGCCACCATCGAGAAGGCTGAAGACGAACTGGCGCGCCTGGATTCGTTCGCCGGGGACGGCGATCACGGCGCGGGCATGGTGCGCGGGCTGCGCGCCGCCAATGCAGCCGCCCAGGCGAGCGACAGCGAATTCGCCAACCGGGTTGTCGCGGCGGCGGGCGAGGCGTTCACCAACGCGGCGGGCGGCGCGTCCGGGGCGCTGTTCGGGATGCTGATTGCGACGATTGGTCAGAATCTTTCCGAGCAGCCAAACACCGAGAACGTCTACCACGCTGTCGACGCGGGCGTAAAAGTCGTGTGCAAGCTCGGCAAGACGGCGGTGGGCGACAAGACGATGGTCGATACCCTCGTGCCGTTCGTCGAGGCGCTGGGCGAAGCCAGCCGCCAGAAGGCTGCGCTGGTCGATGCCTGGACGGGCGCGCTCCCGGCGGCGAAGCGTGGCATGGAGTCGACGGCGGACATGGTAGGCAAGCGCGGGCGGTCGTCGCGGCTGGGCGAACGCAGTCGCGGGCACGTCGATCCGGGCGCAGTCTCGATCTACTATCTGCTCGAATCGGTTTGCCAGCACGCTGAAAATCGTAAGTTTCCCGTCACGATAAGGCTCAAGGCGCGTGGGCGAGCTGCCCGGTTCCATTCGCGTATCCGCGGCTTCCAGCAATAGAAGTAACTGACCCGCTGCCAGCGCAGGCGAATCTCCGGTTGATCGGGGTGTCAAGGCTGGCTGCAGTTCTGCTCGCCTGCGTCAGCGAGATGACGTCCCGTTTTCATCCGCGCGATTTTTCGCTGCGTTGAGATAACGTGACCACCGACCTGCAGGCCTGGCAATCAACACGATTCGGACGCTGTCCATCGACGCTGTCCAGCAAGCCAACGAGTGGGCATCCCGGTCTGCCGATGGGGGGCTGCCCCGATGGCATACGCCCTCTGGACGCGTCACCTGCGCTTCAATCCCCGCAACCCACACTGGCCGAACCGCGACCGCTTCATCCTCAGCGCCGGGCACGGCTCGGTGCTGCTGTATTCGCTGCTCTACCTGACCGGCTTCGACGTGTCGCTCGACGACCTGAAGCACTTCCGCCAGTGGGAGAGCACCACGCCAGGACATCCAGAGTACGGCGTGACGCCGAGCGTCGAGACCACCACCGGACCGCTGGGACAGGGCGCGGGCAACTCGGTCGGCATGGCGCTGGCGGCATACCTCGCCAAGCACTTCGGCCGACCGGGGCACGAGCTTGTCGACCACTACACCTACGCGCTGATGCAGGCGACGGCACGACCTGATGGAAAACCGCGTGTCGGCGGAGGCGGCGTCGCTGGCGGGACACTGGGGGCTGGGCAAGCTGATCTGGCTGTACGACAGCAACGACGTGACGTTGGACGGGATGGCAAGCATTGACTTCAGCGAAGATGTCGGCGCCCGCTTCGAACTTACGGCTGGCAGACGCTGGACGTAGCAGACGGCAACGATGTCGAAGCCATTCACGCAACCATCAAGGAGGCGAAGGAGGAGCGGGCGCCGGCGGCGATCGTCATCAAGACGGTGATCGGCTACGACAGCCCGAACAGGGCGGCACCAGCGAGGCGCACGGCTCGCCGCTGGGAGCCGACGAAGTCAGGCTGGCGAAGGATTTCTACGGCTGGCCGCAGAGGGACTTCTACGTGCCGGGCGAGGCGCTGGAGCACTTCCGCGAGGCGGTCGACAGGGGCGCAAGGGAAGAAGCGGCGTGGAACGAGACGCTGGCGGCGTGGCGGGGAGCATACCCGGAGCTGGCGGCGGAGTGGGACAAGGCGATAGCGGGCGAGCTGCCGGAGGCTGGGATGCCGACCTGCCCATCTACGGGACAGGAAAGCAAATCGCCACGCGGGTGGCGTCGGGCGAGGCGCTGAACGCGATTGCGGTACATCCCGACGCTGATCGGCGGCGATGCCGACCTGGCAGGGAGCACACGGACGCTGCTGAAGGGCGCGGCGAACACGGGCGAGCACCTGGTGACGGGCGAGCGGAACGTGCGCTGGGGTGCGCGAGCACGGGATGGGAGCAATCGTCAACGGGCTGGCGCTGCACGGGATCATCGAGCCGGTGACGCGACGTTCCTGACCTTCAGCGACTACGCCGCCCGACCATTCGGCTGGGCGCGCTAATGAAGCTGCCCGACGTGTACGTGTTCACGCGACAGCATCGGGCTGGGGCGAGGATGGATGACATCAGTCGGTGGAGCAGGTGATGTCGCTGCGGCTAATCCCGGACTTGCAGGTGTGGCGACGGCGGCGCTCGGCGAGGACGGCGGCGACATGGCGGGCAGCGATGCTGAGCGACCAGCCATTGGTGCTGGTGTTCACGCGCCAGAACCTGCCGCAAGTCACCGGAAGCGACGGCGGAACTGAAGGCAGGCGTGGCGCGGGGCGGGTACGTGCTGGCGGGGGACGGGAGACACCGGAGGTGATCCTGCTGGCGTCGGGGAGCGGTACACATCGCGCTGGCGGCGCACAAGATGACCGAGCAGGGCGTGAAGGCGCGGGTGGTGTCGCTGCCGTGCTGGGAAGTGTTCCAGGCGCAGGACGAAACGTACCGTAACCGCGTGCTGCCGCCGGAGGTGACAACGCGGGTGAGCATCGAGGCGGGGGTGACGCTGGGCTGGCAGAAGTGGGTGGGGGCGAAGGGCGTGACCATCAGCGTGGACAAATTCGGGGCGAGCGCGCCGTACCAGCGCATCTACGCCGAATACGGCTTGACCCCCGACGCCGTCGTCGCCGCCGCCAAACGGGTAATGGGATAATGCTAATCCATGTCAGATATATCAGAAGCAAGTTGAGCTTGAAGGGCAATCTCGTAGCGGGTAATCCCCCGGGCGATGTGCGACAGTACGGTCAAAGCATCTGGTTCGACTTCATCCACCGTCAAATCCTCGAAAACAGCGAGCTTCAGCCGCCTCATCGACGAGGATGGGGTCGTCGGCGTCACCTCAACCCCGACCATCTTCCAGAAGGCAATCGGCGGCTCCGACGACTACGACGCTGCCATCCAGCACGTGCTCGACCCTGAGCCGTATGCCATCTTCGAGCATCTGGCGATTGACGACATCCAGCACGCCTGCGACCTGTTCCGCCCGGTGTACGACCGGACGAACGGACGCGACGGCTACGTCAGCCTGGAAGTGTCGCCGCTGATCGCCAACGACTCGGCGACGACGCGAAGTGAGGCGCTGCGGCTGTTCGCGGCGGTGAACCGCCCGAACGTGATGATCAAGATCCCGGCGACGGAAGCGGGCATCCCGGCAATCGAAGAAGCGATTGCGGCGGGCGTGAACGTGAACGTGACGCTGATCTTCGGGGTGGAGAACTACCGGCAGGTGGCGGAGGCGTACATCCGAGGGCTGGAGCGGCGCAAGGCAGCGGGGCAGGACGTGAGCAGGTCGCGTCGGTGGCGAGCTTCTTCCTGAGCCGCATCGACGTGATGGTCGACCGGATGCTGACCGATGACAGCCTGAAAAGGTAAGACTTCGCCATCGCCAACGCGAAGGTGGCATACAAGCAGTTCAAGCAGATGTTCTACGGCGAGCGGTTCGCGGCGTTGAAGGCGGCGGGCGCGCAGGTACAGCGGGTGCTGGCGGGCGTCGACCGGGACAGGGGCCAGCGTGCCGGACACGATGTACGTCGACGAGTTGATCAGGCAAGTACGGTGAACACGCTGCCGCCGGAGACGCTCACGCTGTTCAAGGATCCTGGGACGATGGCGGCGACGCTGGAACAGGGCATCGAAGAAGCCGAGCGGACGCTGGCTAAGCTGGCGGGAGCAGGCGTCGACCTGAACGACGTGACGCGGCGGCTACAAATCGATGGCGTCGCTTCCTTCTCGGGTCATTCCAGAAGCTGATGGACGAAGTCGCGGCGAAGCGCGCCGTGCTGACGACCTGATCGTGAACGAACCGTCGCCCGGCTGGATCGGGGTGAAGATCCGGCGGGCATTCTCTAACATCCAATACCCCGAATACGACATCTTCCGTATGATTGACATGTCGCGCGTGGCGCGGCGCAGTACTGACGAAGAACGCCTTACGGGTAAGGATGGCTCATGCTGATCATCGACGCGCACCTCGATTTAGCGTGGAACGCGCTGCAGTGGAATCGTGACCTGACGAGTTCCGGTCTACACGATACGGACTCAGGAAGCGGGGACGTCCGGCAAAGGGCGGGCGCAGAACACCGTCGCCCTGCCGGATTTGCAGCGCGGGCGGGTCGCCCTGTGCTTTGCGACCGTGCTGGCGCGCTCGACCGGGACGCCTGTGCCGGACATCGATTTCCGCTCACACGCGCAGGCTTACGGCGTCGCTCAGGGGCAGCTTGCCTACTATCGGGCGCTCGAACGAGCCGGATACGCGCGCCTCGTCACGACCGTCGCGCAGCTTGACGCCCACATGCGCGACTGGCAGGCGTGGGAGGCGGCGGAAGTGCCCGGCGAAGCGCCGCTGGGGATCAGCGTCAGCATGGAGAGCGCCGACCCGGTGCTCGCGCCCGACCAGCTTGCGGAATGGTGGGAGGCGGGGCTGCGCATCATCGGTCCGGCGCATTACGGGCTGGGGCGCTACGCGGGAGGCACCAGTGTCGAGGATGGGTTCAGTCCGCAGGGGCTGGCGCTGCTGGCGCAGATGCGGGCGCTCGGTTTCCTGCTCGATTTGACGCATCTTTCGGATCGCGCGTTCTGGCAGGCGCTCGAACACTTCGACGGCGCGGTGCTCGCCAGCCACAATAACTGCCTGCGCGCTCGTCCCGCACCAGCGCCAGTTCGACGACGCCCAGATCGGGGCGATCACACGCGCGGCGGCGTGATCGGCGGCGCTGGACACCTGGATGCTGCAAACCCGACGGATCAAGGACGCGAGCACGAACGAAGCGGCGGTCACGCTGGAAACCGTCGTCGACCACATCGATCACATCTGCCAGATCACCGGGGGAGCGAGACCGTCGCCCTCCGGAACCGACCTCGACGGCGGCTACGGGCGCGAGCAGTCACCGGCAGACCTCGACACGATTGCCGACCTTCAGCAGATCGCGGTCATTCTGGCGGCGCGCGGCTACGCCGACGCCGACGTTCGCAATATCATGCACGGCAACTGGCTGCGCCTGCTGCGCCGCGCGTGGGGCGGCGCGTGAGCGTCCTTATCCGCCCGATCAATGCCCGGCGGCGCGATCTTCTCAATGCGGCGGTGCTGGCGTATGATGGGTTGCTCAGGCAGCTTGTCGCGTACAGGGATGCGAGCCGATGAGGGCGAAGCCGGACAGTACTCCATAACCTCAATCCGCTGCTGGCGGCGGCCGGACGCGGCGGCTATGCCGTCGGGTCGTTCTCGCCGCGCTACACGGCGATGATCAAGCCGGTGCTGGAAGGCGCGCAGGCGCTCGATTCGCCGCTGATCGTGCAGATTTCGCAGCAGGAACTCAACCGCCGCAGGTCACCCCGCAGGAAATCGCCGACGAGTTTTACGCCCAGCTTGGCGCGCTGCGGATCACCGTGCCGGTGGTGCTGCACCTCGACCATACGAAGGATTTTGCCGCGATTCGGGTGGCGATTGCCGCTGGCTTCACCTCGGTCATGATCCGATGCCTCGGAGAAGCCGTTTCAGGACAACGTCGACCTGTCGCGGGCGGTTGTCGAATATGCCCACCCGCTGGGTGTCTCGGTCGAAGCAGAGCTGGGGCGGATCGGCACGACCGATTACGTCGAAACCGAGCACGACGAGGAACTGTACACCGTCCCCGAAGAAGCGCAGGCGTTCATCAGTCAGACCGGGATCAACGCGCTGGCGGTGTCGGTCAGGACGGCGCACGGCGTATACATGGTGCGCCAGCCGAAAGTGGATGTTGCCCGGCCCGAGGGCGATCCGCGTGCTGACGAGCGTGCATCTCGTGCTGCACGGCGGGTCGGGCGTTCCGGCGGCGATGATCGCCGGGGCGGTCGCCATCGCGGGCGGCGGCGTGAGCAAGGTCAACATCGCCACCGACCTTGAGCTGGCAGCGCTGGCGGCGCTCGACCGCGACGACTTCATGACCAACGCCGAGATGAACGCGCTGCCGCCGGATGCGCGAACGGGCGCGGGCGGCGGTCAGGGGCGTGGTCGAGGACAAGATTACTCCACTTCCTGAACAGCGCCGGGCGAGGCGTCGGGCTTTAATGTTGATAAAGGGTAAGCAGTACCGGCATCTTAATGCTGCGCGCCCGTCCCCTTACTGTAGAATCAAATAAACTCAATATTGAGCGTAATGGTTCTGATAATTTGAAGCCGGATTGCCCCTATGCTTATCATCGGCTGTCCCCATATCAGCGATCATCCAGTCGCCTGCATCGAAGGCGTTGGGGCGTCTGAAATTCCGGATAACGGACGATAGCGCTGATGCAAAATCCTGCGGGTAACCGACGCGACGTAGTGCCTTTTCTGCTTTTTCCGCATCCGGCAGCATCTCTGCGGCTTGCCCCTTCATCACGTGGTCGAAGTCATGCGCCCGCAACTATCGAGCCGGTCGCTGGCACGCCGGTCGGGGTTCTTGGAGCGGCGGTCATCCGGGGCATGGCGCTGCCCGTCCTCGATCTGGGGCGGCTGATGGGCGGCGCGGACGAGCCGCCGACGCGCTTCGTCACCATCAAAGCAGGCGCGCACTCGGTCGCGCTCGCGGTGTCATCGGTAGTCGGACTGCGCCCGGTTCCGGTCGGCATGGTCATGGATATTCCGCCGCTGCTGCGCGAGGGCGAACGAGAACGCCGTTACCGCCATCGGCGCGCTCGACGCCGTGCTGACAGTCCTGAACGCCGAAAGCGCATCTCGTGCCGGACAGCGTGTGGCAAGCGCTCGATACGTCGGGGTCGTCGTGAGCATGACCATTACCAACACCCACGTCGCAAGCTTCCGGGCTGCTATCGAGCGGTGGCTGGGGCTGAGCTTCCAGGACGACAAGCGCGATTTTCTGGCGGGTGCTGCACGCGCGGCTGGAAAAGACCGGCGAAGCGGTCACGACCTATCTGGCGCGTCTGGAGAGCCAGACGTCCGGCGAGGAATGGAGCGCGCTGGGCGAACTGCTGACCGTCCCCGAAACCTACTTTTTCCGTCACTACGACCAGTTTCGGGCGTTTGCCGAAGTAGCGCTGCCCGACCGGATGCGCGCCGCGCGCGCTTCGGGGTGGCTGTCGATCCTGTCGGCGGGCTGCGCGTCCGGCGAGGAGGCGTATTCGCTGGCGGTGCTGGCGCGGGAAGTCACCGGCGGCGCGGGCTGGAATATATCGGTCGTCGGCGTGGACATCAATCCGGCGGTGATCCGCAAAGCCATCGACGGGCGCTATTCCGCCAGAGCGCTGCGCCAGACATCGCCCGAAATGCAGCAGAAGCTGTTCGGGCAGCAGCACCACGACTACGCGCTGGACGGATCGATCCGCTCCACCGTGCGCTTCGAAGTGCGCAATCTCGCCGACGATGACCCCACCTTCTGGCGACCGGAAGCGTTCGACGTCATCTTCTGCCGCAACGTGATCATCTATTTCTCGCCGGAGCAAGCCCAGGCGCTCATCAGCCGGTTCGCGCGCGCTTTAGCGCCGGGCGGCTATCTGTTCCTCGGTCATGCCGAAAATCTGCGCGGACTCTCGCAGGATTTTCACGTCTGCCATACCCACGACACGTTTTACTACCGCCGCCGCGCCCGCGACGAAATCGCCCGGAAGCCGCCTGTCCTGGCGGCTGATCCGCTGTCGATGCCGACGCCGCTGGAAGCGGTTCTGGACGGTGATGTCTCGTGGGTCGAGGCGATTCGGGATTCGGCGGAGCGCGTCCAGTCGCTGGCGCAGAAACCCGCCGCGCGCGCGCCCGCGTCCGACAAGCCGCGCTGGAGCCTCGCGCCCGCGTTCGACCTGCTGCGCAACGAGCGCTATCACGAAGCGCTCGACGCCGTGCGCGGGCTGCCCGCCGAAGCCGCCAATGACGTAGACGCCGTACTGCTGCAAGCCGTCCTGTGCGCGCACAGCGGCAGGCTGGACGAAGCGGAACAGGTATGCCGTCACCTGCTGACCCTCGACGAGATGAATGCCGGGGCGCAGTACGTTCTGGCGCTGTGCTGCGAAGGTGCGGGCGACACCGCCGCCGCGATCAGCCACGACCAGACGGCGATCTATCTCGATCCGGGGTTTGCCATGCCACACCTGCATCTGGGGCTGCTGGCGCGCCGCAGCGCAGAGCTTGAGACGGCGCGGGGCGAACTGCAGCAAGCCCTGACACTGTTCCAGCGCGAGGAGCTTTCGCGCCTGCTGCTGTTCGGCGGCGGCTTCGGGCGTGAGGCGCTGCTGGCATTGTGCCGTGCCGAACTCGTCGCCTGCGGAGGTCAGCCATGAATAATGAGATGATCCCGCTGAGCGGGCGGGCAGGGGCGCTCCGGCAGGCGTTCGATCAGACGTTCGCGGCAGCGCCGGGCGAGACGACTGTTACCATGCAAGCCTTCCTCGCCATCGGCGTCGGCGGCGACAACTACGCGCTCCGGCTTTCGGAGATCGCCGAGCTGTTCGCCGACAAAAAAGTCGTCCCGCTGCCGAGCCAGTCGACGGATGTGCTCGGCATCGCCAGCTTTCGGGGCGTGCTGGTCGCCATCTACGATCTGCGCAGTCTGCTGGGGTATCCCAATTTCGCCGGAGCGTCCCCGCGCTGGCTGGCGCTGGTCGCGCCGGATGCGCCTGTCGGGCTGGCGTTCGACCAACTGGACGGGTATCTCGACCTGCCGCCCGAAGCCATAGCTCAGGCGTCGGAAGCCGAGCGGGCGCGGCAGCACCTGACCGAAACCGTGAGCGCGGCGGGTGTCGTTCGCCCGGTGATCAGCGTGGCTTCCATCCTCACGATGATTGAACGGCGGGCGCAGGCTGCCAGCCCGCACCAGAGAGACTAAATCGATTATGTTGTCTGCAAAATGCCATCATAAAATTGAGAAACCGCGCCGTACCCTTACCGTCCCACCGCCGCCTGTAGCACCGCCGGAGAGATAACATGTTGACTTTCGGGAGACGCATTGCCATCGGGTTCGCCATTTCGACTATCCTGCTGCTGGTGATCGGCGGGCTGGCGTACCTGAGTATTGTCTCGCTGGTGGATACCAGCCTCAAAGTGACGCACACCTACACCGTGCTGAATCGCATCACGACCGTGCTCAGCACCTTGCAGGACGCGGAAACCGGACAGCGCGGCTTCGTCATCACTGGAGACGATTCCTTCCTCGCGCCTTACAATTCGGCGACCAATGCGCTCGACGGCTTGGTCGCGGAGCTTCGCGCCCTGACGAGCGACAACCCGGAGCAGCAGCGGCGGCTCGACCAGCTTGAGCCGCTCATTGCCTCGAAACTGCAAGAGCTGAGGCAGGTCATCGACCTGCGCCGGAGCAGCGGCTTGGAAGCAGCGGCTGAGCGGGTCAGCGGCGGAGTCGGGAAGCAGTATATGGACGACATTCGCACGGTGCTGGCGACGATGCAGCAGGCGGAGAATGATCTGCTCCAGACGCGCGCGGCGGAAGTGGACGCGACCTCAGCCGGTGGCGAGTCCACGATCATCTGGGGGACGCTGATCAGCCTCGTATTCGTGATCGCGGCAGGGTTCTACCTCACGCGCACGCTGTCGCGGCAGATCACGTCGGCGGTGCAGCACATCCAGAGTTCCTCGTCGGAGCTTCAGGCGGCAGCGGCGCAGCAGCTTTCGGGCGCGAAGGAATACTCGGTCGCCATGAGTGAAATCACCACCACGATCAGCGAGCTGGTGGCAACGTCGCGCCAGATCGCCGAAAGCTCGCAGCGGGTGACGGACGTGGCGGAGAAAACCGACTCGGCGGCGCACGCTGGCGAAGGGACGGTGCAGACCGCTACCAATTCGATTGCGAGCATCCGCCAGCAGGTCGACCTGATCGTCGAGCACATGCTGGAACTGGGGAAGAAATCGCAGCAGATCGGCAGCATCCTCGACATCGTTTCGGAGCTGGCTGAACAGACCAACATTCTCTCGATTAACGCGAGCATCGAAGCGGCGGGCGCGGGCGAGGCGGGCAAGCGCTTCGCCGTCGTCGCCGACGAAATCCGCAAGCTCGCCGACCGCGTCACGGGCGCGACCAAAGATATCCGCGTGCTGATCGACGACGTGCGCACGGCGGTCAACACGACGGTCATGGCGACCGAGACCGGCTCCAAAGCCGTCGATACGGGCACGCGCCAGTTCGCCGGGGTCGCCGCCGCCTTCACCCAGATCGCCACGCTGGTGACTACGACGACCGAGATCGCGCGCGAAATCGAGCTTTCGACCAAGCAGCAGAGCACGGCGGTGGCGCAGGTCAATCTGGTGATCACCGACGCGGCGCAGGCGAGCAAGGAGAACGAGATCAGCACGGGCGAAGTGTCCAAGACGGCTTCGGCGCTGGCGGAATTGTCCCGGAAGCTGCTGCGGCTGGTGCAGTCTAAGGCGGCATAACGTATGATGCGCGATCCGTACAAGTATTTCCGCATCGAGGCGCGCGAGCTGCTCGACCAGCTTAACCAGGCGGTGCTGGAGCTGGAAAAAGCGACCACGCCGGAGCGCGTCGCCCAACTGCTGCGGCTGGCGCACACGCTCAAAGGTGCGGCGCGCGTGGTCAAGCGGACGGATATTGGCGACCTCGCTCACGCGGTCGAGGATGCGCCTGCGCCGCTGCGCGGGACGGATCAGCAGGCGACGCGCCCGCTGATCGACAGCGTCCTCGGCTATCTCGACGACATCAACGGTCGGCTGGCGACGCTCACGCCCGAACAGCCGCCTGCACCATCACCCGCAGCACCCACCCCAGCCGAGCTGACCGTGTCAGTGTCCGCGCCTGCTCCCGCGCCAGCGGTATCCGCCGCGCCGGAAGCGGTCGTGCGCACGGTGCGCGTCGACATCGGCGAGATGGATACGCTGCTGGATGGCTTCACCGAAGTCCATGCCCAGCTTGGCGGGCTGCGTGAGAGCCTGCGACAGTCCGAGGAAGTTCGCCGCCAGATCGACCTGCTGGGCGCGCAGCTTACATCCCGCTCCGATGCTGCGAGCGTCGCTCCGTCGGGGCGCGCGGATAATCGGCAGGCGCGAGTATCGACCGAGCAGATCAGCGCCTCGCTGGAACGGCTCAACCGCCGCCTCGGTTCGGGCATCGAGCAGTTCGACCGAGAACTCAAGCTGGTGCGCGACGCCGCCGAGCGAATGCGGCTGCTGCGCGCCGATACGCTGTTCGGCACGCTGGAACGGGCGGCGCGCGACGCGGCGCAGGTGCGCCATAAGAAAGTCGTGTTCGAGGGGCGCGGCGGCGATGTCCGGCTCGACGCTCAGGTGCTGGGCGCGGTGCAGGATGCACTGTCGCACGCCGTTCGCAACGCGGTCGCGCACGGGATCGAAGCACCGGACGACCGTCGCGCCGCCGGTAAGCGCGCCGAGGGCAGCGTGGTGATGGAAGTCCCGCAGCGCGGGCGCTGATCACGTTCACCTGCGCCGACGATGGCGGCGGCATCGACCTCGCTGCCGTCCGCCGGATCGCCGAGCAGCGCGGTCTCGTGCGCCTCGGTCAGGCATCCGCGCTCGACGCCGACGCGATTATCCAACTGCTGCTCCGGGGCGGAATCAGCACAGCGCAGGTCGTCACCGAAGTGTCGGGGCGCGGGGTCGGGCTGGATGTGGTGCGCGACGCCGCCGAACGGCTGGGCGGCAGTGTCGAGATGCACACCGAAGCAGGCAGGGGAACCCGCCTGACGCTGACCGTGCCGCTCTTGATCGCCGCGCTCGACGGGCTGATGGTCGAAGGCGGGGGGATCGTCGCCACCATCCCCATCGAGGCGGTGCGGCGCACGCTGCGCCTCGCGCCAGCCGATATTGCCCGCACCGCGCAGGGCGAGTCCGTCATTTTCGAGGGGCGCACCATACCGTTTCTGCCGCTCAGCGCCGCGCTGTCGGTCAGACTGCGCCGCGCGCGCGGCAGCCGGGTCTGGTCGGCGGTGGTGGTGGAGACCGTTGGGGGCGCGGCGGCAATCGGGGTGGATCACCTGCGCGGCGTGACCAACGTGATCCTGCGCCCGCTGCCGGTCGTCGCCTTTGCCCGACCGATTGTCAGCGGCGTGTCGCTCAATCTCGAAGGCAACCCGCAGCTTGTGCTCGACGCGGCGCAGCTTGTGATCGCGGCGCAGAACGCCGGAATGCCGCCGGGCGAGGCGGAGCCGCCGCAGCATACGATCCTGGTGATTGACGATTCGCTGACGACGCGAATGCTCGAACGCAGCATCCTCGAATCAGCCGGGTACACCGTCGAACTGGCGGTGTCGGGCGAGGAAGCGCTGGAGAAGGCGCAGCAGAAGCGCTACGCGCTGTTCCTGGTGGACGTGGAGATGCCGGGCATGGACGGCTTCAGCTTCATCGAGCGGACTCAATCCAACCCCGATCTGCGCGACATCCCGGCGATACTGGTCACATCGCGCTCGTCGCCGGAGGACTTGCAGCGCGGGCGCGACGTGGGCGCGCGCGGGTACGTCATCAAGAGCGAATTCGATCAGGGCGTGCTGCTTGCCCGCATCGGCGAACTGGTGAGATAGCCATGCCTGCCATTCGCGTACTCGTGGTCGAAGACTCGCTCACCATCCGCAAATATCTGTGCGAGGTGCTGGCGTCCGCGCCCGATATGGTCGTGGTGGGCGAGGCGGAGGACGGCAAGCGCGCCATCGAGCTGTGCGCCGAGCTTCGACCGGATGTCGTCACGATGGACATGATGCTGCCGGTGATGACCGGGCTGTCCGCCACCGAATTTATCATGGCGTACTGCCCGACGCCGATCCTGATCGTCTCGTCGTCGACCAACCGGGGTGAGCTGTTCAAGACCTACGACGCGCTCGCCGCCGGAGCGGTGGACGTGCTCGACAAGCCTTCGGGCGACGAGCCGAACACGGCGTGGGAAAGTCAGTTCATCTCAAGGGTGCGGCTGGTGTCGCGCATTCGTATCATCACCCATCCGCGCGCGCGCCTCGCCGGTTACGACCGGAAACACGTGGAAAATGTCACCCATCCCCCGGTGATTGGGAGCAACGGCAAGCGCGCCTGTCACGTCGTCGGCATCGGAGCGTCGACGGGCGGTCCCGGCGCAATCGCGCAAATTCTGCGCTCACTCCCGCCGGATTTCCAGATTCCGATTCTGCTGGTGCTGCACATGGGCGAGCCGTTCGGCTCGTCGTTCGCGGACTGGCTCGACAGCCAGTCCAGCCGACCCGTAAGCTGCGCCAAAGATGGCATGATGGTCACGTCCATGCTCGGACAGGTGGTGTTGGCGCCCCCGAACTGGCACATGATTGTGCGCGGCGGTCGTGTGCGCCTGACGCAAGACCCGGAGCGCCATTCGTGCCGCCCGTCGGTCGATGTATTGTTCGAGTCGCTGGCTGCCGAATATGGATCGGGGGTGGCGACCTGTCTGCTGACGGGTATGGGACGCGACGGCGCGTCGGGGACGCTTGCCGTTCACCGGGCGGGCGGGCTGACGTTCGCCCAGGACGAGGCGAGCAGCGTCGTCTACGGGATGCCGCGCGAAGCCGTGCTGCTCAACGCAGTGGATCACGTGCTGCCGATAACCGAGATCGCACCTGCGCTCGCCCGTCTGGTGACAAGGTACGACGGAGGATAACCCCATGAGCAACACGATCCTGGTCGTGGACGACAGCCTGACCGTGCGCATGGACCTGTCTGACGCATTTCAGGCGATAGGAATGCCCACGCTGCTCTGCGCCGACCTGACGACGGCGCGTGACGCGCTGGTTCGGGAAGAAGTCGGGCTGGTGATCCTCGACATCAACCTGCCCGACGGTGACGGCACCGAATTCCTCAAGGAAATCCTCGCCACGCCGGAAACGTCGCAGACGCCCGTGCTCATGCTCACTTCGGAAGCCGAGGTCAAGGATCGGATTCGCGGGCTGGCGATAGGCGCGACCGAGTACGTCGGCAAGCCTTACGATTCGGGCTACGTGGTCGCCCGCGCCTGCGAGCTGCTGCGCGCCAATTCCGACTCCGCCGCTTCCGGGCAGGCGACCATTCTGGTGATCGATGACAGCATGACCGTCCGTGAGGAGCTGAGCATAGCTCTGGAGGACGCCGGTTATGCCGTCTTGACCGCGTCGAACGGAAAGGATGGTTTGCAGGTGGCGGCGGATCGCCGACCTTCCGCGATCATGGTCGACGGCGTTATGGACGGGATGGACGGTGCGACCGTGATCCGCCGGATTCGGCTGGATACCGCCTTGCGCGATACCCCGTGCGTGCTGCTGACGGCTTCGGAAGGTTCCGGCGGCGAACTGTACGCGCTGGAAGCCGGGGCGGATGCGTTCGTGCGCAAGGATGAAGGGACTGACCTGATTCTGGCGCGGCTGGCTGCCGTCCTGCGCAGCGCCGCGTCAGCCGGTCAGGAACGGGCGGCGAGCCTGTTCGGACCCAAGCGAGTGCTGGCGGTCGACGACAGCGAGACCTACCTGCAAATGCTCGCCGGGCAGCTACGCGGCGAAGGCTACGACGTGCTGCTGGCGCGGTCGGGCGAAGAAGCGCTGGAGATGCTGACCGTCCAGCAGGTGGACTGCATCCTGCTCGACCTGATGATGCCGGGCATGGGCGGGCGCGAGACCTGCCGCCAGTTGAAGCAGCACAAAGTCCTGCGCGACATTCCGGTGATCATGCTCACCGCCGTCGAGAACCACGACTCGATGATCGACGGGTTGACGCTCGGCGCGGACGACTTCATCCAGAAATCGGGCGAGTTCGAAGTCCTCAAGGCGCGGCTGCTGGCGCAAATCCGGCGCAAGCAGTTCGAGGATGAGCACCGCCGCACGCAGATGCAGCTTCAGCGCACCGAGCTTGAGGTGAGCGAGATGCGCGCGGCGCAGAAACTGGCGGAGACCAAAGGCTTGCTGCTAGAGGAGCTGGAGCGCAAGAACAAGGAACTGGAGGCGTTCAGCTATTCGGTCTCGCACGACCTGCGCGCGCCGCTGCGCGCTATCGTGGGCTACAGCGCCATGCTGCTCTCGGACTATCAGGACAGCCTGGACGAGCAGGGGCAGCACTATCTGGATCGCATTCGGGAAGCGACGCAGCGGATGAACCAGTTGATCGACGACCTGCTCAGCCTGTCGCGCGTGACCAGCTCGGCGCTGAACCGTCAGACGGTCAACCTGAGCGCGCTGGCGGTCGAGATCGTCACCGAGTTACAAGCGCACGATTCGGGGCGACAGGTCGAGGTTTACATCGCCGATGACATGATCGTGGACGGCGATGCCCACCTGCTGCGGATCGCGCTCGAAAACCTGCTCGGCAACGCCTGGAAGTACACCGGCAAGCGCGAAGTCGCGCAGATCGAGTTCGGCGCGATGACCGCCGACGACTATTTCGCCAACGGCGATGGCGCGCTCGCTCAACGGCATCTGCCCGCCGTCGTCTATTTCGTGCGTGACAACGGCGCGGGCTTCGACATGGAATACGCCGAGAAGCTGTTCGCCCCGTTCCAGCGGCTGCACCGCAGCCAGGAATTCCCCGGCACGGGCATCGGCTTGGCGACCGTGCAGCGGATCATCTCGCGGCATGGCGGGCATATCTGGGTGAACGCGGTGAAGGATCAGGGTGCGATATTCTATTTCACCCTTGACGGGGTATGATCGGCGCTGAGGCTCGCAACACGACTTCGAAACGCTGAACAAGGGGGAAATGAACATGACGACAGATTCCGCCGCGCAGTTGGTGTACGTCGGCACGTATACGCATTCGGGCGCTGCTGACAGCGGTCGCTCAGAGGGCATCTTCATCTACGAGTTCGATCCGATCAGCGGCGCGCTGACCCGGCGGGGCGCTGTCCGCGACGTGCTGAACCCCTCGTTTCTCACCATCTCGAAAGATCGTCGCCGGTTGTTTGCCGTCAACGAATACGAGCGTCCGCCGGAAATGCCGGAAGGCGGCGTCAGCGCCTTTGCCATCGACCGGGACCCGGCGCTGCCCACGTTCCTCAACCGCCAGTCGTCGCATGGCGAAGCGCCGTGCTACGTCACGCTGGACGCGACCGAAAAGTGGGCGTTCGTCGCCAATTACACCAGCGGCACGGTCGCCGTGTATCCGGTGGACGAGGACGGACGGCTGGGCGCGGCGACTCACATCCTGCAAAATCAGGGGCACAGCGTCGTGCCGGGGCGTCAGGAATCGGCGCACGCTCACTGTGCCGTATTCGATCCGAGCCAGCGCTTCGTGCTGGTGGCAGACCTCGGCATCGACCAGATTCAGGTGTTCCGGTTCGACGCGGCTGCCGGGCGGCTGCTGCCCAACGATCCGCCGTCGGTCGCCGCCGCGCCGGGCGCGGGTCCGCGCCATCTCGAATTTCACCCCGGCGGGCGCTGGCTGTACGTCACCAACGAACTGAACTCGACCGTCTCGGCGTATGCCTGGGATTCCGGGCGCGGGACGCTGACGCACGCGCAGACGGTTTCGTCGCTGCCGGAAGGCTTCGACGGCTGGAACAGCATGGCTGATCTCCACTGCTCGCGGGATGGGCGCTTTCTGTACGCCTCGAACCGGGGACACGACAGCATCATCGTGCTGAGCATCGAGCCGGAGACGGGTGCGCTGACGCCGGTCGAGATCGTATCGACGGGCGGGCGGACGCCGCGCAACTTCGCGCTCGACCTGACCGGGCGCTATCTGCTGGCGGCGAACCAGGACAGCGACCTGCTGGTGGTGTTCGCGCGCGATCCTGTCACCGGGCGGCTGACGCCTACCGGGACGACGGCGGCGATCCCGTCGCCGGTGTGCGTCAAGCCGGTGATGCCGCCGGGGTGACCTAGCTGCCCCAGCCGTTGACGGTCTGAGTGATCGAGGCGAGCAGCGAGCACCTCGGTCGGTCGCAGCCCGCCATCCTGATGAACGTACAGATCACCGCGCGCCTCGTTGTCCGAATGGATGTACTTGGTCGCGGTCAGCAGGATGATCGGGATGTCGTGAAGCCGCTTGTCCGCCTTCAAGGTGGTGATCACCTCGAAGCCGCTCATGACCGGCATCACTAGATCGAGCAGGATCAGATCGGGGGCAGCCGCCTGCATCATCTCGCAGGCTTGCCGACCATCGTATGCCCGCTGGACGACCACCTGCGGGTAATGGTTTTCGAGCGTTCGCTGCACCAACTGAACCACGCCCACGTCGTCGTCAATGATCAGGATCGTTTTCGCGGCGGGGTATGGTCGCAGATGCTCGACAAGCTGCTGCGGCAGGATCGGCTTGGCGAGGCAGGCGCTGACGCCCAGCCGGGCGACCATCTGCGTCGTGCTGGGCAGCGAGCAGACCACGACCGGAATGCTCGACTCGTCGAGGCAGGCGGGCATCGGCATATCCCAGGGCTTGTTGAAGATGATCCCCTGCGGGCGGTGGCGCACAACCGCGTCGTTCAGGCGCTCCACGCTGTCAACCGGGATGATCGAGCAGCCCTGCGTGTGCCGGACGATCAGCTTGTTGATGTATGGGTCGGCGTCGACCACCAGCCACAGCGCCTCGCGGTCGATCTCGCGCCTGTCGACGGCTGCCGGGAGAGCGATCCTGTACGGGGCGGGCAGCGGCAGCGTAAAGGTGAATGTCGAGCCGACCCCCTGCTGGCTTTCGACGTGAAGCTGCCCGTTGTGGGCTTCGACAAACCGCCGCGTGATGGCTAAGCCGAGACCCGCGCCGCCCGTCGCGCGGCTGAGCGAGTAGTCCACCTGAAAGAATTCCTCGAAAATAAGCTGAATCTGATCCTGCGAGATGCCGATGCCCGTGTCCGCGACCTGAAATACCACGTCCCGGTCATCGGCGAACACCGAAAACGTGACGCTCCCGGCGGGCGTGAAGCGCTGGGCATTGTTGAGCAGGTTGATGATCACCTGCCGGATGCGCGTGCGGTCGATCTGGATTTCCGGCAGGTCGTCGGCGATGCGGATGACGAACTCGACCGGCTTGTCGCGGAACAGGTAGCGGACGAGTTCGACCGTATCCGGCAGGAATTTGTTGAGGTCAGTCGGCTCGAAGTTCAGCGAAAACTGCGTCATTTCGATGTGGGACAGGTCGAGCACGTCGTCGATCATGTCGAGCAGGTGGCGGCTGTTGCGGTGGATTTGATAGATGTCCTGCTGGAGCTTGGGCGGAAGATCGACCATCCCGTAGACTTCGGGCGTCAGGTGCATGATCTCGGCAAAGCCGACGATGATGTTGAGCGGCGTGCGCAGCTCGTGGCTGATGTTGGAGGCGAAGCGCTCCTTCATCCGGCGGGCTTCGTCGGCTTGCTGCCGGGCGTAGATTAGCTGCGTCTGTAAGCGCTGCTGGGTCTCGTGGGCGATTTCGAGCGACTTGAGCGTCTGAACCAGATCGGCGCGGTGGGTGCGCGTTTCTTCGAGCAGCAGGTTATTTCTGCCGAAGGTGTAAACGTACCAGTTGAGCAGCACCCAGATGGTCCGCAGCGTGCTGCGCGACAGCGCGACGGCGAGCAGGATGAACAGCATCAGCGCCGGAACCGGGTAATCGGCGTAGCCCAGCCGGACGAGCAGGGCGGCATAGCCGAGGAACAGTGCCCCGGCGATGATCGAGATGCGGGCGATCAGCAGTTCGGAGATGAACAGCAGCGGCGCGACGATGAACGGCAGCCAGTCGACCCGCAGCATCAGCATCGCCAGCCCGACGACCACGTACAGCGAAATCACGAACAGATAGCGGGTGGTGTCCGGGTGCCGGGCGGCGGCGTAGCGGATGTAAAACACGAACCCGGCGAAGATTTGCAGCGACAGGATCAGTTGGTGCGGCAGCGGCTCGACGTTCAGCAGCAGGAAGCCCGCCGCGATGTAAAAAAGGGCGATGGTGAGCGTCAGGCGTTGAAACACGTCCGCCCGGAATTCGACCAGCACCTGATGATAGGTGTCCTCTGTCATCGGCTTCCCCTAAATATGGAGGGCTTGCAGGGCGTCCAGCAGCGATTCGCGGGTCACGGGCTTGGAGACGTAATTAGATGCCCCCAGCGCGAAGGCAAGCTCCGGGTCGTTGATCACCGAGCAGATCATCACCGGGATCGACTGGGTTTCGCGGCGGGTGCGGATGCGCTGGAGCAGCTCCCAGCCGTCCATGCCGGGCATCATCACGTCGAGGATGATCACATCCGGCTGTAGCTGCGGGATGATGTCCAGCCCCTGCTCGGTGTTGGGGACGGACATGACCGCGTAGGCATCGTCGGTCAGGTAGCGCTGCAACAGGTGGATCAGCCCCTCGTTGTCGTCAATCACGAGCAGCAGCGCCCGCCGCCTGGACGACTTCAGCGCGATTTCCTGCGTATCTTTCCCCGGCTGAAGCTGTAGCTCCCAGTGAAGCTGCTCCATCATCTGCTGTATGGTCGGCTCGATGTGGACTTCGGGCTGCGCGGTGCTGGCATACTGCACACGGATGAACGGCGAAGCGTCCGACAGCCGGATGCGCAGGCTAGACGGTCTGACCTGCTGGATCGTTTGGCTGAGAATGTGGGTCAGCACCTGCTGCGCCATGATCGGATTGGTGGTCAGCGAGATCGGGGCGGGCGGTGCGTCGACCCGCAGCGCCACCGCGTACTTGTCCGCCAGGATTTGCACCGGGCGCAGCGCCGACTCCAGCAAATCCTGCAGGGCGGTGACGGTCGTGTTGTCCTCCAGCCGGGTCAGCTCATCGTCGACTGACGTATCCTGCCGGGGCGCGGCGCTTCCGCGTGGAGGCGCTGCCACAATACGGAGCTGACCAGCACCTGCCCGCGCTGCAAATCGCGGTATGCCTGCCGCAGCGAGACGCCGATCTCCCACGCGGCTTGCTGGATGGTCAGCCTGCCGACGTAGTGCATGTAGATCAGGTTGTAGACGCGCACGATGCCGGAATGCGCCGCGACGCTCTGCCCCGGATTGAGCGATTCGATGGCGTCGAACAGGTGACTGCGAAGCTGGCGCGCGCCCGACGTGTGCGGGTCTGCGCCCTGCGAATCGAAGCGCTGCGCCAGCGAATTCTGCTGGAGCGCCTGAAAGTCGTACAGCTTTTCCAGCGCCTGCTTCACCTGCTCGATGAAATTTTGCGGCAGCTCACCCGGAACAGACATCGTTTTTATTCGCGTCAAATCTGTATTATTGATAATCGATTATTTGTCATGCTTCTGGCATGAATTTGTCAAAAATGACACAGGTGTCCCTGTTAGAATAATGCGAAACGGGACACTTTCAAAATATCTGCTGGTTTCGCCAACGAGAATACGCAGCCACATTCAAGCCGCATGGGACACTGCTGTGATGGCTTTGTGCTGCATGGCAGCGGGCAGCAGCCGCGAAAAATAGCCTGTGTTTTGAGAGAGTCGTCGACTCCAAAACAACCCAAACATATCGAATTTTAGGAGGGAAGGTTTATGAAACGCTTATTTGTAGTGCTCGTGTTGAGTCTCGTCGCGTCTCTGATCGTCGCGCCGGTCGCAGCGCAGGATGACGCAGCGAGCGAGTACGACCCGGATGCCTGCTTCGTCGCCGCGCCGAACAATGACACTATGGTGTCGATGGAAGCAAAAGAGCCGCCGTATCTCATCGGCATCAGCAATTCCTTCATCGGCAATGCCTGGCGCACGCAGATGATCCAGATGGCGCAGGCATTCTCGGAAACCGAATCGGTCGCCCCGCTGATCGACGATCTGGTCATCGTCAGCACGGGTGAGGATGTGGAAGCGCAGATCGCCGCCATCGACAACATGATCGCGCTGGGCGTCGACGCCATCATCATCAACGCGATTAACCCGACCAGCTTCGACGCGGTGGTCAAGCGTGCCGCCGACGCGGGTATCGTCGTGGTCTCGTTTGACGGAATCGTCGACGCGCCAGAGTCGATGATCGTCAACGAAGATCAGGTTCAGTTCGGCGCAGACCTGGCAGCCGACCTGGTCGAGCGCATGGGTGGCAAGGGCAACGTCGTCATGGTGAACGGCGTCGCGGGAACCAGCATCGACACTGACCGGCGTGCAGGCGCGCAGTCTGTCTTTGAACAGTATCCCGATATTCACGTGATCGCGGAACTGGAAGGACAATGGGGCAGCGGCGTGGCGCAGACCGTCATGGCGGACTTCCTGGCGACTCAGCCGCAGGTCGACGGCGTGTGGATTCAGGGCGGCGGTCCGGGCGTCATTCAAGCTTTCCGCGATGCCGGATATGAAGACCTGCCGCCGATGGCGGGCGAAGCCGAAAACGGCTTCCGCATGGCGATGGGCAATGGCGAATTTGAAGGCATCTCCATCGGACAGACCCCCGGCATGGTTGCCGTTTCGATGCAGGCGGCGCTGGAAGTCCTGCAAGGGCGTGAACTGCCGCGCATCATCAACATGCCGCTCCCCGAAGTGACCAGCGAAGACATCGAGGAAGGCGTTCACTACTTCCCCGACCTGCCCGCAGACTTCTTCACCGCGATCAAGATTCCCACCTGCGGTGTCGACCTGGACGCGAACGCGATCCTCGCCGTTCAGGTGCAATAAAGCCGCTTCTCTCAGCCGGGCAGGTCAGCGCCTGCCCGGTTGAGCCATCCGCGAGCGCTGCCAAAGCGCCGTATGGCGTGCAGGCTGTAAAATTCATCCATAATAGATACAGTCCTATTTCTTTTTACAGGAGAATTACTTAGTGCAAGCCGTTTCCAGTACGCCGTCTATCCCCATCCTTGAAGCGCAGCGCGTCAACAAGCGGTTCGGCAACACGGTCGCGCTGCACGACGCGACACTGGTCTGCCAGCCGGGGAGCATCCACGCCCTCGTCGGCGAGAACGGCGCGGGCAAAAGCACGCTGATCAAGATCGTCGCCGGGGTTGTCGCGCCGGATTCAGGCACGATCAAGATCGGCGGAAGCGTCTCGACCGTGCAATCCCCGGCGGAGGCGACCCGGTACGGCATCGTGCCGGTGTTTCAGGAACTCTCGCTGCTGCCCGACCTGACGATTGCCGAAAATATCTTCATCTCCAGCCCGCCGGTGAACCGCCTCGGCATCGTCAGCCACGCCAGTCTGAAGCGGGCTGCCGAAGCGCTGTGCGCTGAACTCGGCTTCGAGCATCTTGACCCGAACGCGCTGGTGCGCGAAATCCCGCTGGCGCAGCGCCAGTTGGTCGAGATCGCCAAAGCGTTTTCGCACGATCTCAAACTGCTGATCCTGGACGAAGGCACGTCGGCGCTGTCGGTGCAGGACGTGAAACGGGTGTTTGAGGTGATCCGGCGGATGCGCGATCAGGGGCGGTCGGTGATCTTCATCTCGCACCGCATGAGCGAGGTCGAGGAAATCGCCGATACGCTGACGATCTTCCGCGATGGACAGGATGTCGGCTCGTTCCCGATGGGCGCGGTCAGCCACGAAGAAATGGTGCAGTTGATGATCGGGCGCAAGCTGGAGCAGGTGTTCCCGCCGAAGCCATCGGCGTCGCAGCCGCGCCCGCCGCTGCTCGAAGTGGACGATCTCTCGTGGGAGCCGACGCTGCACCAGATCAGCCTGCGCGTGGGCAAGGGCGAGATCGTCGGGCTGGGCGGTCTGGACGGGCAGGGGCAGGGCGAATTACTGTTCGCGCTGTTCGGCGTGCTGCGCGGCGTGCATGGCAGGGTGCGCATCGACGGGCAGGACGCGAAGATTATGAGTCCGTCCAACGCGACCAGCAAGACGAACCGGATGGCGCTCATCCCGGAGGATCGCAAGACCGAGGGGCTGATCCTGCCGATGTCGGTCGCCGACAACTCGATCCTCGCGGTGATCGACCGGCTGCTGAATCACTTCGGGCTGGTGGATACGCGCCGGGAGCGCGGCACGGTGCAGCAGATCATCGAGCAGATGCAGGTGAAGGTCGGCTCGCCGCGCGCGCCCGCGCGCAGCCTGAGCGGAGGCAACCAGCAGAAGGTCGTCATCGGCAAATGGCTGCTCACCGACGCGCAGATTTACCTGCTGCACGACCCGACGCGCGGCATCGACGTGGGCACGAAGCAGGAAATCTACCAACTGATCCGCAGGCTGGCGGACAACGGCGCGGGAGTGCTGTTCTTCTCGACGGAACTGAGCGAGCTGGTCGGCATGTGCGACCGCGTGCTGGTGCTGTACGAGGGGCGCGTGTTCCGCGAACTGAGGGGAAGTGATATTCGGGAAGAAAATATCGTATCCGCCGCGCTGGGTCTCACGTCGCCCGCCCCTGAGCCGCAAGCGAGCCGCCCATGACCACGACGACCGTGAAAACGACCCCGGCTGTGCCCATGCTGCGGCGCTACGTGATGCGGAATTTCCGCGTGGGCATCGCCTTCATCATCCTGTTCGCGCTGCTGGGACTCACCATCTCGCTCAATTCGCGCTTCTTCACGCCGCCGGTGATCACGTCGACCGCCAACCAGAGCATGACGCTGGTGTTCGCGGGGATGGCGCAGACGACGGTCGTGATCACGGGCGGCATCGACCTGTCGGTCGGTCCGATCATCAGCCTGAGCAATTCGCTAGCATCGGCGACGTTCGTCGAGCCGGATTCCGGGATCAACATCATACTGGTGGTGGTCGCCGTGCTGGGCGTGGCGTCGCTCGCCGGGCTGGTCAACGGCTTGATCGTCGTCTACGGGCGCTTGCAGCCGATCATCGTGACGCTGGCGACCGCCTCGATCTACAGCGGCATCGCGCTGTACCTGCGCCCGCGTCCGGGCGGCTACGTGCCGGACGCTTACGGCAACCTGCTCACGCAGCGCGTCGGGCAGTTGCTCCCGGCGTCGCTGTTCGGCGACGACCCAACCGGGATCGCCGCGTTTCTGAAAGACCTGTTCAATTTCATCCCGGCGTCGGTGATCCTGCTGCTGGTCGTGCTGCTGGTGGTGTGGATTCCGTTCCGGCGCTCGCGGCTGGGGATGTGGGTATACGCGGTCGGCAGCAATGAGGGCGCGGCGTACATGAGCGGCGTCAACGTGCGGCGGGCGAAAGTGTTCGCCTACGTGCTGGGCGGCTTCTTCGCCGGGGTCGCCGGGCTGTTCCTGACCGCGCAGACGCGCTCCGGCGACGCGACGACCGGGGCGGTGTTCACGCTGCAATCCATCGCCGTCGTCGTGCTGGGCGGCACGTCGCTGTTTGGCGGCTCCGGCGGGGTGATCGGCACGATTGCCGGGGCGATTGCCCTGCGCCTGATCCCGACGATCCTGTTTTTCGCGCGGGTCAACCCCTTGCAGCAGCCGCTGTGGGAAGGCGCGGTGATCCTGCTGGCGGTGGCGGCGGGCGCGAGCCGGATTCTGACCGTGCGCAACCGCCTCGATACCATGCGCTAACGCTGCGAAAGGCAGAGCGACATGTGGACTCGATTCACGAAGATGGAGCGCGAAGATCGCAGCGTCGTGATCTCCTACACGATGATCGTCGTGCTGATCGTCCTCGGCACGGTGCTGATCACGCCGAACTTCGCTTCGCCGACGTTTCTGACCCAGCAGCTACGGCTGGCGTCGTTCCTGGGGATCATCGCTGCCGGGCAGATGGCGGTCATCCTGACCGGGAATATCGACCTGTCCGTCCCCTGGACGCTCAACCTGGCAGCGGTGCTGGCAACGTCGATTGCGGCGGGGCAGAACGAAAATCTGCTGGTGGGCGTGCTTGCGGGGATCGCCGTCGGCGTGGTCGTCGGGCTGGTGAACGGGATCGGCGTCGCCTACCTGCGCATCCCGTCGATGGTGCTGACGCTCGGCGTCAACGCCGTGCTGAAGGGGATCACGGTCGTGTACACCGGGTCAGCCCCGCAGTTCCAGACGACGCCGGAACTGCTCAGCAAAGCCGCCACCGAAGTCCTGTTTGGCTTCCTGCCCGTCGCGGTCATCATCTGGGGGCTGGTCTCGGTGATGCAGTACCTGATCCTGAGCCGGAGCGGGGTGGGGCGCAAAACCTACGCCGTCGGCAACAACGAAATCGCCGCCTACCTGTCGGGCGTCAAAACGCCGCGCGTGCTGGTGATCGCCTTCGTGCTGAGCGGGGCGCTGAACGCGCTGGCGGGGCTGCTGCTGGCGGGCAACGCCGGGCGCAGCTTCAACGAGATGGGCGACCCGTACCTGCTCCCGGCGATTGCAGCGGTCGTTGTGGGCGGCACGTCGATCCTTGGGGGTTCGGGGCGCTACATTGGTACAATAGCCGGGGTGATCATCATACGTCTGCTAGATGGAGCACTCAACATCATACAAGTGCCTCCCGCCGCCAAAGATATTACCTTCGGCTTGGTGATACTGGTCATGCTTTTCCTCTACGGACGCGGCGAAAAAGTGCGGGAGTAAGCGAAGCCAGATCAAGAAATGAGGGGTTTTTGATGAAAAAACGCTTCGTTTTCTTACTGTGCCTGCTCGCATTATCCGCATCGTTCACTGGCGCGGCTGCTCAAGAGGAAACGCCGAGCGGCAAGCTGGAGATTTTCTCGTGGTGGGCGGGCGATGAAGGTCCCGCGCTGGAAGCGCTGATCCGGCTGTACAGCGCGCGCTACCCGGAGGTCGAAGTCGTGAACGCCACCGTGACCGGCGGCGCGGGCGTAAATTTCCGTGCCGTTTTGAAAACCCGCATGTTGGGCGGCAACCCGCCGGACAGCTTTCAGGTTCATGCCGGGCAGGAATTGATCGGGACGTGGGTGGTGGCGAACCGGATGCAAGACCTGACGTGGCTGTACCAGCAGGAAGGCTGGCTCGACGTTTTCCCGCAGAGCATCGTAAACGAACTGACGTATCAGGGCGGCATTTACTCCGTCCCGGTCAACATCCACCGCGCGGGGGTGATGTGGTACATCCCGGCGAATCTGGACGCGTGGGGCATCGCGCCGCCCGCCACGCTCGACGAGTTTTACGCCGCCTGCGCCAGTTTGCAGGGCATGGGGATCATCCCGCTGGTGCTGGGCGAGGCGTGGACGGCGATCCACCTGTGGGATCAGGTGGCGCTGAGCGTGCTGGGCGGAGACGGCTACGAGGCGCTGTGGTCGGGCGGTCTGTCGCCGACCAGCGATGAGATGCTGGCGGTGTGGGACGAGTACGGCAGAGTTCTGGACTGCACCAATCTTCAGGAGAACGCGGCGGGGCTGTCGTGGCAGCAGGCGACCGATCTGCTGGTGGCGGGCGACGCGGCGTTCAACGTGATGGGCGACTGGGTCGCCGGGTATCTGTCGACCACGCTGGGGCTGGCGGCGGGCGAGGATTACGACTGGGCGGATTTCCCCGGCACGGCGGGCGAGTTCACGTGGCTGTCGGACACGTTCGGCTTGCCGGTCGGCGCGCCCAACGAGCCAGCGGCGATTGCCTGGCTGCGGCTGCTCGGCTCGCTGGAAGGGCAGAACGCCTTCAACCCGCTCAAAGGCTCGATCCCGGCGCGCAGCGATGCCTTCGACCTCGCGCCGGAGCTGTACAACCGCTATCTGCGCTACACGGCGGAGCAGTGGACGAGCGACCGGCGGGTCGGGAGCATGATGCACGGCGTGGTAGCGAATGAGCGCTTCATGGGCGACTTCAATCAGGTATTGGACATCTACATCCGAAGCCGCAGCAGCAGCGCCGCTGCCGCCGCGATGCAGAGCGTGTGTATGCAGGCGGGAGCCTGCGGACTGTAGCGTATGCGAAGCCGACAGGATCGCCTCATCGCGCTGTTCATGCTGACGCCGACGTTCATCCTGCTCGGCATCTTCGTCTACTATTTTCTGGGCAAGACCGTCTATTTCTCGATGACCGACTGGGGCGAAAACCCGGCGCAGCCCGCGCTGTCGGAGACGGTCGTCCGCGAGAACGTCGGACTACAGAATTACGCCAACCTGCTGACCGACATCGTGCAGGCGATCTTCCGCGATTCGCTGACGAACATGTTCTTCTTCTTCGTGTTCTTCGTGGTCGGCAGCATCGCCGTCGGCTTGTTCCTGACGATCATGCTGGATCAGCGCATCGTCGGCGCAACCTTCTTCCGCACGGTGTTCCTCGCGCCGATGGCGCTGTCGTTCGTCGTCACCGGGACGATCTGGCGCTGGCTGCTCCAGCCCGACGGCGGCTTGAACTATCTCCCGACGGTGTTCGGCTGGCAGCCGATCCGCTTCAACTGGCTGAACAGTCAGGACATCTGGCTGCAATTCGCGTGGAGCAGCGTCCCGCAGTACCTGACGCTCGCCGGGTTCGCGGTGCTGGCGTTTCTGGCGGTGCGCAGCGCCCTGCGGCAAAACTGGCGCTCGGCGCGCTTCACGGCGGCGCTCGCCGGGCTGGTGATCCTGATCTTCGCCAGCGGCATGTGGGACAAAATCTGGCTGCCGCTCGACGCGCCGGAAGCCGAGATGTCGCTCGCGCCGAAAGGGTTCAACGCCGCGCTGGTGGGCATCATCATCGCCGCCATCTGGCAGATGTCCGGCTACGTCATGGCGATCTTCACCGCCGGGCTGCGCGGCATTTCCGACGATCTGCGCGAGGCGGCGCAGGTCGACGGCTGCTCGAACATCAAGGTCTACACGTACATCCTGCTGCCGCAGCTTCGCCCGCTGATGGTCAGCACGATCATCATTCTGGGGCATACGTCGCTCAAGATATTCGACCTCGTGTTCGCCATGTCGGGACCGGACAACGCGCGCACGGTCGTGCCCGGCATTCTGGTGTACACCAAAGGCTTCCGGCAGAACTCGTTCGCGCAGGCGAGCGCGATTGCCACGATTGTCCTGCTGATGGTGATCATCATCATCGTGCCGTATCTCTATTTTCGGCTGCGCGAGAGCACGTGATGTACTCGTACCTGTTGACCGGAAAGATTAGATTAACGTCTGTTTTGGTTAAGGATTTTGCGCGAGAGAAACCTCACCCCTCACTCCCCTCTCCACGCCGCTTCGCTTACAGTGGAGAGGGAGCTAAGCGGAGCGCAGCGGGGAGGTCAGAGAACCGATGGTTATCCAAAACTCACGCTAGATTACGGTAGAAGCGCCTGATGCAGTACCCCGGCACGAAGTTCCGCAGATACGCCGCCCGCACGGCGCTGCACGTCACGCTGGTCGTGGCGGCGGCGGTGTTTCTGCTGCCGCTGTTTCTGGTAGTCAACACCAGCCTCAAAGCGCCGTCGGCGATCAATCTGGCGACGGCGTGGTCGCTGCCGGGACAGCCGTACTGGGGCAGCTATGCCGAAGCGCTGACCGAGTTCGGTCCGCGCATCTGGAACAGCATCACGCTGGTGACGAATTCGACGCTGCTGTCGTCGATTCTGGGGTCGCTGAACGGCTACGTGCTGTCGAAGTGGCGGATACCGGGCGAGCGCGTGCTGTTCCCGCTGATCCTGTTCGGCATGTTCATCCCGTATCAGGCGATCCTGATCCCGCTGTTCGAATTCATGCGCGATCTGCAGCTCTACGGCGGCATTCGCGGGATGGTGATCATCCACACGATCTACGGGCTGCCGATCACGACGCTGATCTTCCGCAATTTCTACATGGAAATCCCCGACGAGATGCTGGAAGCCGCCGCCATCGACGGCGCGGGGTTTTTCGACATCTACCGCCGCATCGTGTTTCCGCTGTCGGTGTCGGGGTTCGTGGTGGTGATCATCTGGCAGTTCACGCAAATCTGGAATGAATTCCTGTTCGCCGTGACCATGACGACCGGCGAATCCGAGCCGCTCACGGTGGGGCTGGCGCATCTGGCGGGCGGGGAAGCCGTCAAGTGGAACCTGCCGATGGCGGGGGCGGTGCTGGCGGCGCTGCCGCCGATCATCGTCTACGTGATCATGAGCCGCTTCTTCATTCGCGGCTTGCTGGCGGGGTCGATCAAGGTCTGATTTCGCCGCCTCTCATAAACTCAATCGCCAGACTCCCGTGCAGTAAACTGCCCTCAAACCCGTTCTAATCTATGGAAGTGTGTGACGGACAGCCTTTGAGGGATGAGTTTGTCGAGCCAGCTATCGCCGGACGAGGAACGCGCAATCCTCGCTCAACTCGGAAGGAAGCCGGAGTCTTTCCGGGTGCTATACCGCCACTATTTCCCGCGTGTGTACGCCTACGTCGCCTACCGAGTGTCGTCCAGACAGGATGCCGAGGATTTGACATCGGACATCTTCCTGAAGGTGGTCGCGTCGATCAACGGGTTCGAGCATCGCGGCGGCGGCTCATTCGCTGCGTGGGTATTTCGCATCGCTCACAACACGGTACAGCAGTTTTATCGTGTTGACGCCCGCCAGGATGCCGCGCTCGACGACATCAACGACTATCACAGCACCGAACACCTGCCTGACGAGGCGTTTTCGCTCAAGGAGCGCTTCGGCGCGCTGCAGCGGCACATCCGAATGCTGACACCGCGTCGGCAGGAGATCGTGACGCTGCGTTTTTACGGTGGGCTGCGGAATCAGGACATTGCGGCGGTGCTGAACCTTGACGAGCGCACCGTCGCCAGCCATCTCTGCCGCGCGCTGGAAGATTTGCGGCGCATGTATGAGGAACAAGAGGTGCGCGATGAATAACCACAGGGGCGAACCGGCAGACGAAATCCTGCTGCGTCAGGTGGACGAGCTGCTCGAACGCGGGAAGCGCAGCGATCATGCGGTGATGAACATGCTGGCGGATACCGTCCCACAGGCGGACGCTGCTTTTGAGCGGCGTCTGGAAAAGCTGCTTGTCACACAGCTCCAGCAGAGTATCCAGAACAAGGAGAGCAATTCGATGAGTACAATGACTGCACGAGCGTCACACACTCCGACACTAACGGCGCGGGCTTGGGCTGTAGCTGTGGTTGCCCTCGTGATCGTGGGTGGCTTGACACTGCTGCGTCTGCCGGGCGGGTCAGGTGGAATTCCCGCGTCGCAGGCTCCGATTGAGCCGCCGCAGACGATTGTGGTCGCCACGCAGAACATTCACGCGGGCGAGACCATCACCGATGGGATGGTCGCCCTGGTCAGTCTGGACAATGACGCCTTCGCCACGCTGCAGCAGAGCCAGCCGGATCGCCAGTTCTATCACAGTGTCGCCGACGTGGTCGGGCGGGTGACGACGACGGCGATCTTCTGGTTCGAGCCGATTGAGCCGATCAAGCTGGGAGATTTGAGCGAGACCTGTGTGCCGGGGAGTCGCTATTGCCTCAACGTGCCAGCGGGATACTTCACGATCAACCTGCCGAAACCCATCGTCAGCCTTGCAGAACAGGGATTGGTCACCGGGGATCGGGTCGACGTGCTGGCTGCGGCGGACGGTACGCTGACGACCATCGTGCGGGACGTGCTGCTGGCGGACGTCACGCCGGAGCATATCACGCTTGCGGCGACATCGTGGAAGCAGAGCGTGCTGATATGGCTGTCGGGGACGGAGCAGCCGTACATGCTGCGCTTCGCCAGTCCTCAGACGCCCACTCCGACGACGGACGAGGCGCGCGTCGAATATCACTTCACTGCGCCCGAACCTCTGCCGGACGGTTACCTGTTCGACCTGATCGCCGAATTCCCTGCGGCGGAGTCGTATCGGCTGAGCGACGCGCCAAACCTTGACGCCGTGCAGTTTACCGAGCGGGATACGACGATGAACTTCTGGTTCACCGATCTGGACGTGGTCAGTATTACGGACGGGACGAGCGTCGTCATTCGGCTGCCGGGAACGGATGCCGCCGCGCTGGATTATCTGCTCGCACAGGGCGCGGAACTCACGTTCATCCCGCAGAGCGGGTAAGGCAGCATCTCATCGGTCAGGTCGCAAAACGAAAACGGCGCGGAATGTCTCCCGCGCCGTTTTGCTTGCTCCACAGCCAGGATTCGAACCTGGAACCCATCGGTTAACAGCCGATTGCTCTGCCGTTGAGCTACTGTGGAATATGTGCTGCGTATACTAGCATTCTGCCTGGTCGGTGTCAAGGGAATCATGGACGTGTCCAGGCGGCATTGCGCTGTCCACAGAAGGGCAAATTTGGGCGAATCCGCCGCCTACGCCCAGCTCTCCAGCCGGTTCTTGAGCGCCAGCATGAAGCCGTCGCCCGCCGCGCCATCGACCACGCGGTGATCGAACGTCAGCGAGGCATACACGCACGGGCGGATCGCCAGCGAGTCGCTGCCGTTCGCGTCGGTGATCACCCTGACACGCTTTTCCAGCACGCCGACGCCGAGTATGCCGACCTGCGGCTGGTTGATGATCGGCGTGGCGAACAGGCTGCCGCTCACGCCGTGATTGGTGATCGTGAACGTGCCGTCATGTACTTCGTCGGGCTTCAACTGTTTGCCGCGCGCCCGCGTCGCCAGGTCGTTGACCGCCCGCGCGATCCCCAGCAGGCTCAGGTCGCCCGCCCGCTTGATCACCGGGACGAGCAGCCCGTCGTCGACCGCAACGGCGATGCCAATGTTGATTGCGGTGTGCAGCAAAATGCCGTCGTCCGTCCACTGGGCGTTCAGGTAAGGCACGGCGCGCAGCGCTTCGACCGACGCCGCGACGAAATAGGCGGTCAGCGTCAGGTTGACGCCCTGCCTGGCGAAGGCATCCTTCTGGGCTTCCCGGTGCGCCAGCACCGCCGACAGATCGATCTCGAACACGGTCGTCACGTGCGGCGACGTATGCAGCTTGCTGCGCACCATGTGCTCGGCGATGGCTTTGCGCATCGGCGAAAGCGTGATCAATTCGCCGGGCGCGGCTTCCGGGATCGGCTCGACCGGGTGGACGCGGGCGGGCGGCTGCGGGGCGGGTGCTCCGCCGTGCGCTCCTACAGCGTCTTGTTCTGCGCCATATTCAACCGTTGGCTTGAACAGACTGCCGTCGCCGGGCTGCTCCCAGGGCGGCGTTTCCTCCTGCTTGGCGGGCGCACCGCCATGCGCCGCTACCAGCTGCTCCGCGAGGTAAGCTTCGACATCCTTCTTGGTGATGCGCCCCTCGCGTCCCGTGCCCGTGATCAGCGCCAGATCGAGATGATGCTCCGCCGCCATGCGCGCCACGACCGGCGTCACGTGCCCGGTGTAGCCGCCCGCATATTCGGACGCGCCGTTGGGGTGTCCGCCATTTTGCGCGGGCGCAGCACGCTGCGCCCCTACGGATTCTGGCGCGTCATTCGTTTCTTCGCCCGCCTGACCGATCACCGCCAGCAGCGTGCCGCGCTCGACCGTCTTGCCTTCGGGGACGAGAATTTTCAGCAGCACGCCGTCAGCGGGGGCGGGGATTTCGCTGTCCACCTTGTCGGTGCTGATCTCCAGCAGCGGCTCGAACGACTGCACGGTGTCGCCTTCGCGCTTCAGCCATTTGCTGACCGTGCCCTCGACCACGCTCTCGCCCAACTGCGGCATAATCACATTCGTTGGCATCTCTTGAATCCTCAAAACTAAAGATTCAACGCAAAGACGCAAAGATGAAATGCAAGACGCAAAGTTCTTTGCGTCTTTCTTTATTCGTTAGCGTCTTTGCGTTAAGCATTTGACTTAGTACCCAGCCAGATCGCGGATGGCGGCGGCGATGGTATCCGGGTTGGGCATGAAGTATTCCTGCATCGGGTGGCTGAACGGCACGCCCGGCACGTCCGGCGCAGCCAGCCGCCTGACCGGACCATCGAGGAATTCGAACGCTTCGTCGGCGAGCAGCGCGGCGACTTCCGCGCCGTAGCCCATCGTCCGGTTATCCTCGTAAACGACCAGCGCCTTGCCGGTCTTTTTCACCGAGCTGACGATGCTCTCCCGGTCGAGCGGCAGCAGCGTGCGCAGGTCGATCACTTCGGCGTCGATACCGTCCTCGCGGGCGACTTTCTCGGCAGCCATCTCGGTGTAGTACGCCATCATGCCGTAGGCGAACACCGACAGGTCGCGCCCTTCGCGGGCGACACGCGCCGGACCAATCGGCACGGTGTACTCGTCGCCCGGCACGTCGCCCTTGATCGCCCGGTAGCCTTTTTTCGGCTCGAAGAACAGCACGGGGTTGGGGTCGCGCACGGCGCTCTTGAGCAGCCCTTTGGCGTCGTAGGGCGTCGACGGGATGACGATTTTCGCCGGGGACGGGTGAAAAAGGCTTTTACGCTCTGAGCGTGCGTACAGCCTGCCGGAGATGCAGCGCCGCTGCGCGAGCGATCACCAGCGGCACGCGCCATTCGCCATCCGAGCGGTAATACGTCTTGGCGGCTTCGTTGACGATCTGGTTGAAAGCCGGGTGAATGAAATCGGCGAACTGGATTTCGCAGATCGGGCGCAGGTCGGCGAGCGCCGCGCCGATGCCGACGGCGACAATCGACAGCTCCGCCAGCGGCGAATCGACGACGCGCGAGCCGCCGTATTTCTCGTACAAGCCCTGCGTGGCGCGGAAAACGCCGCCGCGCACGCCCACGTCCTCGCCGGTGATGAACACGCGCGGGTCGCGGGCGAGTTCCTCGTCCAGCGCCAGCCGCACCGCGTCGATCAGGGTCATCTGTGCCATGATTACGCCTCCTCTGCTGGTGCGTACACGTCGCCGAGCGCGGCTTCCGGTTCGGGGGAGGGCGCGGCTTCGGCGTTCGCCTGCGCGTGATCGACTTCGGCGCGGGCGCGCGTGTCGTAATCTTCGACGATCTCCGGCGTCAGGATGCCTTCATCTTCGAGATACTGGCGGAAGCGGTTGATCGGTCCCTTGCGCTTCCATTCCTCGACTTCCTCGCGCGAGCGGTAGCTGCGGTCGTCGTCGTCCGACGAGTGCGGGACGATGCGGTAGGTTTTGGCTTCGACCAGCGTCGCGCCGCCGCCGTTGTAGGCGCGCTCGACCGCTTCGGACATCACATCGTAGACTGCCAGCACGTCGTTGCCGTCGACCACGACCCCGGTGACGCCGTAAGCCGCCGCGCGGTCGGCGACGTTGGCGACCGCCATCTCCGCGCCGACCGGAACCGAGATCGCGTACAGGTTGTTCTGCACCAGACAGATGAACGGGAGCTTATGCACGCCCGCCCAGTTCATGCCCTCGTGCCATTCGCCCTGGCTGGTCGAGCCTTCGCCCAGACAGGTGAGGGCGACGCGCGGCTGAGTCGTATCGTTCGGGTCGACTAAACCAGCCTGCTGGCGGTACCTGATGGCGAACGCCATGCCAGCGGCTTGCGGAACCTGCGTCGCCACCACCGACGACCCGCTGACGATGTTCAGCGCTTTCGAGCTGAAGTGGCTGGGCATCTGCCGCCCGCCGCTGGTCGGGTCGTCCTTCTTTCCGAACAGACTGAGCATGAAATCGGTCGGGGTGATGCCAATCGCCAGCGACAGCGCCAGGTCGCGGTAGTACGGGCAGACGTAATCTACGCCCCGGTTGATGGCGAACGCCGCGCCGACCTGAGCGCCTTCGTGTCCCATCGCGCTGATGTGAAACGCGATCTTGCCCTGGCGGTGCAGCGCCCAGGCGCGTTCATCCAGCCGGCGGCTGAGCAGCATCTTCCAGTAAATGTCCAGTAGGCTCTGCTGGCTCAGCCGGGATGAGGCGCGTTCGACTGCATTTGTGGTCATCGGGTCTCCTTCATGACCTGTCCCCTATGCCATTGTAATCCGAATAGACGCCTCGCATTATAGCATTTGTCCAATTGGCGTCGCGTTGTTATTGGGTAAAGCGCCTAATGAGTGCTTTCCCCCCCACCTGCCCAAACCCGATGTGCCGTGACCTTCACTGTATTGTCCTCGATTCTGAAATCAGCGCTCAGATTAACCCGAAGCATTGGGGAAATATTATGCGATGTAAATTCCTTAATTCATGGGACGCCGGTTCTTGTGGACAATTACAAGTAAATGTTTCGAGAATCGACCATGTACATGCCAACCAATCAGGATTTTGCAACCGAAGTAAAGTTTGACCGCCTGCGCCTGCTGTGGCGCGTGACGGTGGTTGCCTCGGTGATTGTCGGCTGGGTGCTGCTCAACGTCTCCATGCTCCAGCGCGCCGACGTAGCCCGGATGATCATCCCGCTGGTGATCTTCGTGCTGGCGGCGGCGGTGACGCGCACCCTGCTCAATCGCGGCAGGTATCGCCCGGCAGCCTGGGTGTACGTCTCGCTGGCGCTGATCGCGCTCGGCACGACGCTGCTGGTCGGCAGCGCGGGCGTGGTCACCGTCATGCCGTTCGCTTTCCCGGTGCTGATCTTCGTCGTCGGCTTGCTGCTCTCGCCGGGCGCGACCGTGATCTCGGCGGTGATCGCTTCGGCGATGATCTACTTCGTGCTGCCGCTCAACCCGCAGGCTCCGACGCTGATCGCCGCCCTGCAGCTCGCGGCGATCATCCTGACGCTGGTCAGCGCGTTCGTGGCCGCGCTGGTCGCGGGCGACCTGTACCAGATCGCCGAGTGGGCGCTCGAAAACTACCAGCGCGAGCGGCGCGTCGCCGGAGAATTGTTCGAGAATCGCGCGGCGCTGGAGCAGAGCCTCAACCGCAGCACGGCGCTGGGCGAGCGGCTTCAGGAAACCAATGTGGAACTCGATCAGGCGCGCGCCGCCGCCGAAGAAGCCAAGCATTTTCGCGGTCAGTTCCTCGCCAACATGAGCCACGAGCTGCGCACGCCGCTTAACGCGATCATCGGCTTCAGCGAGACGATGCTCCGCTACCCGGCGATGTACGAGGGCGTGCGGCTGCCCAACGCCTACGAAGCTGACCTACAGCAGATTTACACCAGCGGTCGCCAGTTGCTCACCCTGATCAACGACATCCTCGACCTGGCGAAAGTCGACGCCGGTAAGCTGGATATGCGCATGGGGCGCGTCGAGCTTCAGCCGCTGCTGACTGCTGTCGTCTCGACCGCGAGCGGGCTGGTGGGCAGCAAGCCCGTGCGCCTGGAGACCGATATTCCCGATTATCTGCCAGAGGTGTGGGCGGATGAAGCGCGCGTGCGCCAGGTGCTGCTCAATCTGTACAGCAACGCCGCCAAGTTCACCGAGCGCGGCGTCATCCGGCTGACGGCGCAGGAGCACAACGATGGTGTGCTCATCAGCCTGAGCGATACGGGCATCGGCATTTCGCAGGACAACCTGGAAGTGATCTTCGAGGAGTTCAAGCAGGCGGAAACCGGCGCGCGCGACCCGCGTTCCGGCGCCGGTCTCGGTCTGGCGATTTCGCGCCAGCTCATGACGCTGATGGGTGGGCGCATCTGGGTGGAGAGCGAAGTGGGCAAGGGCAGCACCTTCCACTTCACGTTGCAGCCGTATCAGACTCCGGTGGCGATTGCCGAGCCGGTGATCGTCGCAGCGAATCAATGATTCGCCTGATACAATTGTCGCAAAAAGTAATTGAAGGAGGGGGAGCGATCCAGATTCCCACGACCATATGATGAAAATTATGTATGTCGAAGATAATCAAGCCAATATCTCGCTGCTCCAGCGCATCGCGCGCATGGGCGGGCACCAGGTTATCAACTACACCAACGGCGAGCACGCCCTGACCAATTTCGAGCAGGATCGCCCCGATCTGGTGCTGATGGATTTGCAGCTTGAAGGGCGCGTCAGCGGATTGGAAGTGGTCAAGCAGCTCCGCGAGCGCGGCTTCAAGACGCCGATTGTCGCCGTCACCGCCTACGCGATGGTCGGCGACCGCGAGCGCTGCATCGACGCGGGCTGCGACTCGTACCTCTCCAAGCCGCTGCCGGTGGCTGAGCTGGTCGAGCTGGTGCAGAACTACGAGCAGAAGCTGGAACAGAGCAGCGCGGTGACCGAAGTCGTCAAGTCCGCGAAGGCGGAACCGCCCGCGCCGCCAGCCGAGCCGACCGCCGAGGCGAAGCCCGAACCTGTCCCGCCGCGCCCGCCGCCGAAGCCCCCAAAGCCGAAGCATCCGAACCCGCGCCGCCAGCCGCGCCGAGCGCCGAGAGCGAAACCGGAAGCAGCCACCGAAGCTGCGCCCGCTCCTGTCGCGGAGGACGAGGCGAAAGAACTGGGCAAGGCGTAATCTTCGTGTCGATAAAACGCAGGGAGGCGATCCGAGCGCTCGGATCGCCTCCTTTTGATTCCCGTCACGGGCACAGCCGCTCATGCTATAGAAAAGGTGATTATCCCTTGATAGGGCACGACATGTCGTGCCGCTACGGTACCCTCCCACGAAGGTTTAATGGCAATAGAAAAACCCCTTTGCGGCTTGCTTTTTTCATTGCTCTCGCATCGGGGTTTCTCTAACCTACATTTCTGCAGGATTTGATCGTCAGAATAGCGCTCACGGATGAGTCCCGCATTTGCAGGGTCTTAATGTCAAATGAGATATTTCCGGGGTTATATGCCGATTCCAGCACCTCGCCCCTCGCTCCCCTCTCCACATTGTGGAGAGGGGAAGGGCACGCTTCGGATGCTGGGATTAACTGACCGATAGGTCAGCCGCGCAGCAGAGTGAGGTACGGGCGTTCAATTGAACGCCCCTACGAGAAACAACCTGAATACTCAAATGGTCTCTAGGACAGGATTTGCAGCAGCCCCGGCTGGATGCTGAAGGTCAGGTCGCTGGCGCTGACCGGCTCGCCGTCCAGTTCCAGACCGAGCGCTCCCTGCGGGCTGCGGATGCGCACTTCGGCGGCGCGCCCAGCTCGGACGGCAGGGTGCGTCAGGTGCGTGCCGCTGTAGACCCGCTGCAGCGCCGCCAGAATCGTCAGGCGCGACACGCCCTCCACCAGCACCACGTCGAACAAGCCGTCGCGCTGCTCGGCGTTAGGCGCGATCTTCATCCCGTGCCCGAAGGTCGTGCCGTTGGCGACGGCGACGATGTAGGCGCGCCCGTCGTACCAGTCCGCGCCGTCGAGCGTGATTTCCATTGTCTGCGGGTGGTGGGTGATCAACGTCCTGACGGTCGTGCTCAGAAACGACCAGGGGCGGCGCGTCGGCGTGTGGTTGACCTGCTCGGCAATGTCGCCGCTGATGCCCGCGCTGGCGATGTTGAGGAAATATTCGTGCCCGCGCTCGTGCGACAGCTTGCCGATGTCGGTCGGCTTCGGCTGTGCGTGGGCGATCCAGGCTGCGGCCGCTTTCAGGTCGTTGAACGGGACGCCCTGACCGCGCGCCCAGTCCTGCCCCGTGCCGATGGGCAGGTTGCCGTAGATCATCGGCTCGTCGGACGGATGGCGGCTGTTCAGCTCGACCAGCGCATTGATCAGCGCGTGGTTCGTGCCGTCGCCGCCGATGGAGACGACGCGCCGCACGCCAATCGCCTGCGCCTTGTCGAGATGCTGGGCGACTTCGTGCGGCTGGTCGGTGACGGCGACAATCAATTCGCCCAGGTTTTTCCAGAGCAGAGGCTCGACTTCCTGCCACAGGCGTCCTGCTCGACCGCCGCCTGCGTGTGGATTGAGGATGATGAGGGTTTTTGGCATCAGAGGTTCGTCCGCTCCGGGCAGTCTGCGCGCCCGGCGGTGCAATCGAATTCTAAGTATGACTCTACAAACACTGTGGAACCGTTTAGGTTTCTGCGGAAGGCTTAATATGCGCCAGCACGTCGAATAATTCGTGGAAGCTGAACGGCTTGACGAGGAAATAATCCGCCCCGGCGTCGAGCGCCGCCTGTTTCATCTTCTCGGTGCCGCTCATGGCGATGATCGCTACCGACGACCACTGCGGGTTCTGGCGAATCTGGCTCAGAAAATCCAGCCCGCTCATGCGCGGCAGGGTGATGTCGCACATGATCCCGACCGGCGCAAAATTCCCGGCGAGCAGCGCCAGCGCTTCCTCCGCGTCGGAGGCAATCGTCACCTGGTAACCTTCAATTTCGACCGCTTCGCGGATGACTCTGCGCAGGTCGCTGTCGTCTTCGATGAGCAAGAGGTCGCGCATGGATTTCCTTACGGGCGAACGTGCCCGGCTCCGATGATGACCCACTTATACGTCGTCAGTTCTTCGAGCGCCATTGGACCGCGCGCGTGCAGCTTCTGGGTGCTGACGGCGATCTCCGCGCCCAAGCCGAGCGCGCCGCCGTCGTTGAAGCGCGTGCTGGCGTTGACGAACACCGCCGCCGAATCGACTTCCTCGACGAAGCGGTCGGCGTGCGCGGTGGTCTCGGTCATGATGGCGTCCGAATGCTGCGTGCTGTGCAGGCGGATGTGCTCCATCGCCTCGTTCAGACTATCGACCACTTTCAAGCCGAGGATCAGCGCCATCCATTCAGTGTCGAAATCCTCCGCCCCGGCGGGCTGCACGCCGGATTTGCCGCCGACGATCTCCAGCGCGCGCGGCTCGGCGCGGAACGTCACGCCCGCCGCGCCCAGATGTTCGACCACGCGCGGCAGAAATTCCGCCGCGACACGCTCGTGTACCAGCAGCGTGTCGAGCGAATTGCAGACCGACGGGCGCTGGGTTTTGGCGTTAAGGACAATAGCGAGCGAATCGTCAAGTTTGGCAGAGTCGTCAACAAACACGTGGCAGATTCCGAGTCCTCCGGTGATGACCGGGATCGTGCTGTTTTCGCGGCAGTGCTGGTGCAGCGCCGCGCCGCCGCGTGGGATGATCATGTCGAGGTACTGGTGCAGCCGGAGCATTTCGTCGACGTAGCGGCGGTCGGTGCTTTCGATGTACTGGATCGCGTCGCCGGGGATGATCGCGTCGAAGCCGCCATCGTGCAGGGCGTCGCGGATCACCTTCACCAGCGCCATGTTGCTGCGCAGAATCTCTTTGCCGCCGCGCATCATGACGGCGTTGCCGGTTTTGAGTGAGAGCGCTACCACGTCGATGGTCACGTTCGGGCGCGCTTCGTAGATGACGCCCAGCACGCCAATGGGCGTGCGCCGACGGCAGACTTGCAGTCCGTTGTCGAGCGTGCGCTCGTCAAATGTCCTGCCGACCGGGTCGGGCAGGGCGGCGACGCTGCGCACGTCGCTGGCGATGCCCGGCAGCCGCTTTTGCAGGCTCATGCGGTCGAGCAGGGCGTCGCTCAGACCATTCTGCTTGCCTTCTTCAAGGTCGATGCAGTTGGCGGCGAGGATCGGCTCGGTGTGGGCGTCCAGCGCGTCGGCAATCGCCAGCAGCGCGGCGTTTTTCTGCTCGGTGGTGGCGCGCGCCAGCGCGTAGGAAGCGTCTTTGGCGCGGCGTCCCAGTTCCCGTAAATCCATCACTCCACCCTCGTCGAACTCAACCGGCTGTGCCTCACCACTGATTCTAGTTTCTTATGCTCCCGGAAACAAATTGCTGAAGCCGGGCTGCTATTTGAGCAGCACCATATTATTACGGTGAATCACGGCGTCACCGTAACTATACCCTAGAATTTCCGAGATTTGTGTAGATTTTACCCCACAAAGCTTTTTGACTGCCTCGCTGTCGTAGCTGGTCAGCCCGTGCGCGATAACCTTGCCGTCCGGCGCGATCACCGAGAGTGTTTCGCCCCGGCTGAACTCGTCCAGCACGGCGGTGACGCCCACCGGCAGCAGACTGGCGCCGCCACTCACCAGCTTGCGCGCCGCCCCGGCATCGACCGTAAGCGCGCCGTGTGGCTTTTCCACCAGCAGCCAGCGCTTGCGGCTTTCCAGCGGCGTCGGCGCGGCGGCGAAATGCGTCCCGACCGATTCGTCCTGAAGGATGCGCGCCAGCACGTCCGGCTCCTTGCCGCTGGCGATGCGGGTGGACACACCGCCGCGACTCGCCAACTGCGCCGCCTGAATCTTGGTCACCATGCCGCCCGTGCCCAAGCCCGTCCCCGCGCCGCCTGCCAGCGCCCACGTGCCCTCGTCGATGTGCTCGACGCGCTCGATCAGGCGGGCATCCTTGTCCTGGCGCGGGTCGGCGGTGAACAAGCCCGGCTGGTCGGTCAGCAGAATCAGGAGGTCGGCTTCGATCAGCGTGGCGACCAGCGCCGACAGGTTATCGTTGTCGCCGATGCGGATTTCGTGGGTGGCGGTGGTGTCGTTCTCGTTGATGACCGGGATGATGCGCTGGTCGATCAGCGTCAGCAGGGTGTCGCGGGCGTTCAGGAAGCGGGTGCGGTTGCCCAAATCCTCGCGCGTGAGCAGCACCTGACCGACGACGATCTGGAAGATGTCGAACAGCTCGCCGTAAATCTGCATCAGGCGGCTCTGCCCGACGGCGGCGAGCATCTGCTTGGTCGGCACGCTGCGCCCGAAGTCGGGGAAATTCAGGCGCTCGCGCCCGGCAGCGACCGCGCCCGACGACACGAGGGCGATCTCGTGCCCCGCCTGGTGCAGCCGCGCCGCCTGCTGGACGATGCCGAGCATGTGCTGGCGGCTCAGGTGGGTCGTGCCGTCGGTCAGGACGCTGGTGCCGACTTTGATGACGATGCGCTGCGAACGAGTCATTGCCCTGCAAACCTGTCGAATGTCAGGGGGAATACACCCCTGCTTCACTGCGGATGCTGCATGATTTGAATTATAGTTGGGACAAGTTTCAGCCGTCTATGCCGAAGTGGAAAAACCAATCTATGTTCTCGCCCCCAAACGTCCTGATCGAAACCCGCACCGTCGAGTCCATTCCGCTGATGCTGTGTCTGCCCGCGCAGCCTGAACCCGCCCCGGTCGTGTTTTTCATCCCCGGCATGTGGCGCACCAAATCCGACGGGCTGTCGCTCGGCGTGCAGCTTGCCCGGCGCGGCATCGCCTGCGTCAGCATCGATCCGCTCGATCATGGCGACCGCTATCATCCGCGCGTGAAGGAGATCAACCAGCCGGTCTATCTGCCCGATATGGGACTGGATATATATCTGGTGTTCCTGCGTGTGATCCGCCAGTCGGCGCTGGATGTGGGAACGCTGCTGACCGCACTGGCGGGCGACCCGCGCCTCGATCTGCGCCGCGCCGGGGTCACCGGGCACTCGCTGGGCGGCTATGCCAGCTTTCTGGCGTTTGCCGAACTTCCGGTGCTGCGGGCGGTGGTGCCGATGCAGGGCATCCCGACATTTGCGCGGCGCTGGCTCGACCTGCTCGACGAGTGCGCATGGAGCAACGCAGACTGGGCAGCCGCCATCGAGCGGGCAGGGGATGCCGTCCGCGAGCATACCGCATACGTGCAGAGCATCGATCCAGCGGGCGCGCTGCTGCACATTGCGCCGCGCGCGCTGCTCGCCATGAACGGCGATTTCGACAGCGACCAGCCCAAGCACTACACGCTCGACTGGCTGCGCTCAGCCCGGCAGCAGTATACCGACTGTCCTGGTCAGCTTCAGTGGAATGTGTATCCGCTCGGGCACACGCTCGCGCCGGAGATGGAGCGCGACGCGGTCGACTGGTTCGCGCGGCATCTTTTCGGCTGAGGCTGTCCTAGCGGTTGATCTCCACCAGCAGCACCCACGCGCCGATAAATATGTTCACGTAGGTGAGCGCGACGCCCGGCACGACCCAGTACACGCCGCCGACATCGCCGCTCATGACGATCAGCCCGGCAATCACGAATGGGAGTGTGGCGGCGAAGCTGAATATGCTCTGGGCTAATAACGACCGGCGATACTGTAGCTCGGTCGTTTTCCAGCGGTTGCGCTGGAGCAGGATCACCATCACAACAGCGATGACCGCGACGACCAGCATTTCCACGCCCATTGCCAGTGGCGGCTGATCCGGGACGAGCAGCACCGATGAGACGATCAATACGTTCAGGAGCAGCACGAACGGCTCGAATGCCCGGCTCGGCAGGTTGGGATACGCCAGTATCTTGGTCAGGTTGAGCGATACGCCAACCAGCACCAAGCCCGCCAGCCCGGCAGACGCGCCGACCTGCGCGAAGAAGAAGTTGCCCCAGTTGGCTATTATGGCAAACGATTCCTGCCTGCCTAAACGTTCGAGACGATCCCCTGCTGCACGCGCCTCAGATGACGGCGCCGTCCCTGACGAAATATAGGGTCGTACTCTGAGGTGGCTTGCGGCGGTTGACGAGCCGTCTGACGGCTTGTCGCCTGCTCAGGACGCCGAAGTAGATCGGCGGCACGCTTTCGAGCGGTCGCAAGCCCGCCCGCCGACCCAGCTCGATCAGGCTGGTGTGCGTGAAGCTGTTGATATGCTCCAGCGGGTGGAAGGCATCCTTGGCAGGCTTCCAGTCCGGCGATGCAAGCTGGCTGACGCTCCGCTCGCTGTCCGGCACCGAGATGCGGATCACGCCCGAAGGCTTGAGCGTGGTCACGAGCGTCCGCAGCATCATGAGCGGCTGGGGGATATGCTCGAATACCTGCTCGGAGTTGATGAAGTCGAACTGCCCGGCGCTCACGGTGTCCAGATTAAGCACGGAGATGCCGTTGGCAGTCGCGTACTGAACCCGCGTCTCCGAAAGCTCGGCGCCGTAGGTCCGGTAGCCGAAGCTCTTTGCCATCAGACACCAGTAGCCCCAGCCCATGCCGAAGTCGAGGACGGTCACGTCGTGCGGCGGCTTCCGCAGCAGCTCGGCGATGGTATAGGCTTCGGTCGCGTAGCGGGCGCGCAGGGCGAGCGGGGCGAGCGTCTTTTTCTTCAGCGAGTCGTCTTCGGAAATCCAGACATCATACAGAAGCTGCATGTTCCGGTCGTTCAGGATGTAGGTCTGCCACATGAAGCCGCAAACGGAGCACCGGGCGACTTCGTAGTGGGCATCCCGCAGGATGGAGAGATCGATTCGCTGCGAATAATAGCTTGCCAGAAAATCGACGACGGCGGGGTCGAGATAATCTTTTGAAATGAGGATGGTGTAGACGTCGGAGCCGCAGACATCGCACGCCATACGGTGAACGAAGTCGCTGAGCATCTGCTCGTTCCTTTCCGGGTGCCAGGATAAATGAAGTACCTGTGATGCCTTGAGGAACAGTCTGCTATCTACGATCTTGTGTATCCGTGTGGAGAAGGTGGGGGCGCGGCTTTCGTTTCGCCCCCGGTCGGATTAAGCGCTGAGCGGCTGCCGCTGACCCGCACGCGCGGCGGTCACGACTTCGCGCACGATTCGCGCCCGCTGCGCGACGCGCTCCAGCGGCATCGAGCCTTCGCCGGTCAGCCAGCCCGCCAAGCCGCAGGCGACCGCGCCCGCCTTGAGGAAATCGCCGACATTCTGGTCGGTCATGCTGCCGTTGCACATGAACTGCATGTGGTCGAGCGGTCCACGCACTGCCTTGAAGTAGTCAAGACCCAGCGCGCCAATCGGGAAGATTTTCAGCAGCTTGACGCCGGTCGCCCAGGCGTCGACACATTCGGTCGGCGTGATGACACCGGGCACGACCAGCACGCCCGCCGCCTGCGCCAGCGCCACGACCTCGCGGTTGAACGACGGCGCGACAATGAAATCCGCGCCCGCGTCGAGGACGCGCCGCGCCATTTCGCCGTCCAGCACCGTGCCCATCCCGGACACGACGGCATCGCCATATTCCCGCTTCGCCGCCTGCATGGCTTCGATGGGGCGCTCCGAATTCATGGTGAATTCGAGCACATCGATCTGCCCGGCGTCCAGCAGCACCCGGACAAATTCCAGCGCGACTTCCGGCGGAAAGTGACCGCGCATCCCCGCCATCAGCCCGCAATGCGCGACACGGTCGTATGCTGCCTGAGCATCCATGGCTATTCCCCTATTCTATTAGCGGAATGATTGTATCAGAAGATACGGCGGCGCGAAATCAGTGAATTGCTTCCCAGACCTGCTCTCCGGCAAGCACGCGGTCGAGCAGATCGGCGAAACGGCGGCGCGGCAGCGGCTTGACCGTCAGCCCGGCGAAGCCTTCGCGCTGGACGCGCTTGCGCGTGGAGGAGTCATCCGAGGAAACGAGCGCGATCACCGGGATGTCGCCCGCCGTCGAATCGCCGCGCAGGTGCTGCTGGATGCCGAACGCATCGGCGTGCGCCAGATCAATATTAAGCAGGATCACGTTAGGAAGCGGGTTCATGGCGCGCACCTGTTCGAGCACGTCTGCGCCGGTGGTGTTGCGCTTGAAGCGGATGCCGAGATCGCGCAGAATCGAAGAGACCGCGACCAGACTGTGCGCGTCATCTTCAATGACCAGTGCCCATTTGTTTTCCAGCACGATTACGACTCCTGTTTTGTCCGCCCCACAAGATTCTTATAATGGGGATTACAGGCTGACCATTATTATAATCGTTATGTTTGATCGCAGCCAATATGATTCGGACGCGAACAAGAAATTCAGGAATTTTTCATAAACGGTTACACTGAATATGAAACTACCATACAGGGATGGCGACCAGTGAAGATCATCATCGCGGCAGGTGCGCTTAAGCATAGTCTGAGCGCGGCGGCGGCTGCCCAGGCGATTGCGCGTGGACTGCGCCGCTCCGGGCTGGACGCCGAGCTGGTGCTGCTGCCGATTGCCGACGGCGGCAACGGCACGCTCGATGCTTTTCTGACCGGCGTCGGCGAGCGCATCCCGGTGACGGTCGCCGACCCGCTCGGTCGTCCGGTCGCGGCGGCGTTCGGCTTGCTCGGCGATACGGCGCTGGTCGAAATGGCGCTGGCTTCCGGGCTGGAGCTGCTCGCGCCCGGCGAACTCGACCCGATGCGCGCCAGCACCTTCGGCACGGGGCAGTTGATGAAGGCGGCGCTCGACACCGGGGCGCGGCGCATCATCGTCGGCATGGGCGGCAGCGCCACCGTCGACGGCGGCGCGGGCTGTCTGACGGCGCTCGGCGTGCGCCTGCTCGACGCCGAAGGGCGCGACATTCCGCCCGGCGGCGACGGTCTCCAATATATCCACAAGGTCGACGCGCGCGGTCTCGACCCGCGCTGGCGCGATGTCGAGGTCGTCATCGCCTCGGACGTGGACAACCCGACGCTCGGCGAGCAGGGCGCGGCTGCCGTGTTTGCGCCGCAGAAGGGCGCAAGTCCCGCGCAGGTCGAGGCGCTCGAAGCCAACCTGCGCCACTTCTTCACGCTCGTCGCCGAGCAGACCGGCGTCGACGTGCGGGCGGCACAGGGCGGCGGGGCGGCGGGCGCGCTCAGCGCAGGGCTGATGGCGTTTCTGGGCGGGCGCATCGAGTCGGGCATTGATTTGATCCTCGACTTGCGCGGCTTTGACGTGTATCTTCAAGATGCAGCACTCGTCGTCACCAGTGAAGGTCGGATGGACGCGCAGACGGTTCACGGCAAGGGACCCATCGGCGTAGCGCGTCGCGCGGGCGCGCGCGGCGTGCCGACGGTCGCGCTGGTCGGCGGGCTGGTTGCCGACGATGCGCTGCTGCACGAGGCGGGCTTGTGGGCGGCGCTGCCGATCCTGAACGAGCCGCTGTCGCTGGAGGCGGCGCTGGCGCGGGCGGGCGAGCTGGTCGAGCGGGCGGCGCTGCGGTTGGGCTATTTGTTGCAGCTCAGGACGGGTGATGCGCATGGACAGCCGTATTGAAGCACTCTCCCAGGCACTCCGACAGGGCGACCACGCCGCGCAGCGTCAGGCGGTGCAGGCGCTGGCACAGGCGGGCGCTGAAGCGGTCGAGCCGCTGCTCGCCGCCTTCGAACAGCGCGACGATCCGGTCGTGCGGCGCAGCGCAGCGCTCGCGTGCATCTACCTGCGCGACCCGCGCCTTGTCCCGGCATTGATCGCCGCGCTCGAAGATCAGTCCGATGCCGAGGTACGGCTGTACGCGGCGCAGGCACTGGCGACCCAACAGGACGCCCGCGCCATCGAGCCGCTGATCGCCTCGCTCAACGCGCCGGAAAACAGCGCATCGCTGAACGGCGATGCCGCCATCCACGAGGAAGCCGTGCGCGCGCTCGGCGAAATCGGCGATGTGGTCGACAGCCCGCGCGTGATCGAAGCGCTGGCGCAGGCGCTGACGCACGCCGACTGGGGCACGCGCCAGAGCGCCGCCGAGATGCTGATCCGGCTGGAATGGTCGGACTGGCAGAAGGCGGAACAGACGTTGCTGGCGGATCTGGCAGGGGACGACGTGGAGATGCGGCTGGGCGCGGCGGCGTCGCTGGTCGAGCTTGCCGACGGGCGCGCCCTGGAGCCGCTGGTGGATATGCTGCACGACGATGACCTGCGCATCGCCGCCAACGCCGCGCTGATCCTGGGAAAGCTGGGCGATCAGCGGGCGATCCTGCCGCTCACCGCCGCGCTCGGCAGCCCGAAAGAGTCGGTGCGCGACGCGGCGCGCAAGGCGCTGCGCCAGCTTCATGCCTGACTAACGCCGCTCCTCGAAGCGCTTGCGCAGGTCGGCGAAATCCTTCTCCAGACGCTCAATCGTCTCGTTGCTGGTTTTGCGCCCCTCTTTGAAGCCCTCGTCCAGCGCGTCGGCGATTTCCGCGCGCGTCTTTTCGCCGCTGCGGGGCGCGAATAACAGCGCCAGCACCGTCCCAATCGTGATCCCGACGAAGAAAAAGGCAAGAACAGCGGTCGTGCGCTCGCGCATCGCCTGAGCTTCGGCGTCGCGGCTGTAGTAGATGCGGTCGTTCATCATATCTGCCTCTCTCGGTTCGTTTAATGTCTTTCTTAATTAAATCAGGGAATCGGCACAGCGTCAATGCCTTTGTAGTATAGAAGCGGGTGAGAAATCCCCGCGCTTGCGATCCTTTTTCGGCGCTGCGGTACTAAGGAATCAAGCGCGGACGACGAAAGGCGGCTGTACAGCGATGAAGCCTGAACACGACGACCCCGACCTGCCGCTGCTTCAGGGGATCGTCGCCGGGGACGCGGAAGCGTTCGACCAACTCTATCGTCGGCATCACGGCTACCTGATGGCGTATCTGCTGCGGGTCGTCAAAGACCGCGCCGCTGCCGAAGACGCGCTGCAGAACCTGATGCTGGCGGTCTGGCGCGGGGCGGGCGGGTTTCGCCGCCTGAGTCTGGTGCGCACGTGGATGGTCGCAATCGCCCGGCGGCAGTCGCTCAAGGCGCTGCGCGCGCGTGACAATCTGCCGCTCGACGAAAATGCCTTTGCTTCTGGCGACGACCTCGCGGCGGCGCAGGCGGATCGGGATCGGATCGAGCGGCTGCGGGCGGCGCTGCCGAAGCTTCCGGCTTACGAGCGCGAGGTGCTGGAGCTGGTCTACGACCGCGACATGACGCTTGCCCAGGCTGCCGATCAGCTTGGCATCCCGGTCAACACGGTCAAGAGTCGGCTGTATCGCGCTCGCGCGAACCTGCGCAAGTGGATGGCGGAAGATGATGACGCACGAGACGTTTGACGACCTGCTGCTTCAGTATATGACCCACTCGATCAGCCCGACGGATCGGGCGGCGCTGGCGGCGCATCTGGCGGAGTGCGCGCCGTGCCGCGCCGCGCTCGCCGAATGGCGGGACATCGCCGCCGCCGTCCGGCTGCACGCTCAGGAGAGGAAAACCATGATCGCTTCAGTCCCGGTTCATGCCGAATATCCGATGAGGCGCCGCCGCCTGACGGCGATGCTGGTCGCCGCCGCGTCGGTCGTCGGCGTGATCCTGATCGCGTTGTTCAACCGCCCGGCGCATCTGCCGACGCTCGTCGCCCAGATCGCCACCTCGACGCCGACCGCCTACGTCGACCTCGTGCTGGCGGCGCGCGACATCGAGAACGGCGCGCTGATCCAGCCGGAGGATGTGACGCTTTACCCGCTGCCGGTCGATTATGCGCCGTTCAACGGGGTCGTGAGTCCTGACGACGTGGTCGGCAAGATCGCCCGGACGAATATCCGGTGCGGGCTGCCGATCCTCGCCAATCTGTACGTCGAGAACGCCCACGACGTGCCCGTCGATCAGCCGACGCTGGCGCAGCGCCCGGACTGCAACCTGCCGCGCCTGACCGAGCCGGTCGAAACGCGCGACGTGGTGACGATGGTGCAGGAAATCCCGGCGGGGATGCCCATCCCGGCGGAGGCGGTCACGCTGCGCCCGTATCCCGCCGCGCTGCTGCCGGAGGGGGCGCTCACGTCGCTGGATGACGTGGTCGGCAAAGCCGCCCGCACACCGCTCTACCGCGAGCAGGTCGTGATGCCGGATCAGCTTCAGGAGGTGGTCGAGAACGTCGAGCTGACCATCCCGGCGACGGCGATCCAGAACGCCGGATCGCTCCTTCCGATTGGGAGCCGCGTCGACGTGATCACCACGATTTTGTTCGTCGATCTGGGCGATGCTGTGCCGTCGGGCGCACAAAGTCTCGTCACCCACGACAGCGGTATCGAAGGCACGCCGGTCACGCAGCGCCTGATCGGCAGCGCGCAAGTGGTGTCGGTGCAGACTGATGCCTCAGATGCAGTCGAATCGGTCACGCTGTCGGTCACGCCCGAAGATGCGGCGACGCTGACGTGGATCATCGAGGCGAAGCTGCCGCTCGTACTGGTGCTGATCAGCCCGCCGTGACATGCGAGAGGTGCATGTCGAGGGTATTGATCATCTGACCTCACTCCATCCCGCACGAACCCTTGGTTCACATGTTCGACTCCCCTCTCCACATCGTGGCTGAGGGGATGGGGGTGAGGTTGCACCGTCGTCCCGGAATGGCAAACGGATTACAGGAAACGGGGTCGGCTGTATAATGCCGACCTCGCTGTTTGTCATTCGGGAGTCGCGCTCGTGGACGATTTTCTCCGCCGCCTGTTCGGAGGCGCACCCGGCAAGCCGCATCCGCTGGACGGCGATTCGGGCTTGCCTGCGCCCGGCGAGGAGGGCGATCTGGCGCTGCCCGCGCCGGTTCAGCCGCGCGTGCTCGCCATCGTCCACAACCCGACGATCCACCCCAGAAGCGGGCAGAAGGCGCAGATCGCCTACCGCTGGAACGACCCCGACAAGCTGGCGCAGGGCTACATCGACGACCTGCGCCACGCCAGCTACGGCTATCTGGATTACCGGATTGTCGAGCGCATCGAGGTCGATGCCTTCCGCTCAAGCTGGACGGCTTTCGCTACACCGACGAGTCGTTCGAGCACGCCTGGAACGCCCGCCAGTTCCACCAGCCGGACGCGGTCGATTATCTGGCGCTGGTGCGCGAATTCCGCCTGATCGAGCGGGTGGACGCGGGCGAGATTGACGAAATCTGGCTTCTCGGCTTCCCGTACTGCGGCTACTACGAGATCGATCATGGCGGGACCGGGCGCGTTCTGGTGCAACGCGCCGCCGCTGCGCGGCACGCAGCACGCCAGCCGCCGCTTCGTGATCATGGGCTTCAATTACGAGCGCGGCGTTGGCGAAATGCTCGAAGATTTCGGACACCGCACCGAGTCGATCATGACGAAGGTATTTGAGCGTCAGTACGGCGAGGCGAACCTGTGGGAGCGCTTCTGCCGCTACGACAGGAAGCATCCCGGTCAGGCGGAGGTCGGCAACGTGCATTTCGCGCCCAACAGCGAGCGCGATTACGACTGGGGCAACCCGCGTCCCGTGCCGTCGCGCTGCGACACGTGGTATCGCTTCCCGAATTTAAGTGGTGAGCCGCGCATGGTGGACAGCAAGGAATGGGGCAGCGGCGACATCCGCCAGCATCACGTGTGGTGGCTGCGCCATCTGCCGCACATCGTCGGCGAAAGCGGCGGCGTCAGTTGGAACTGGTGGGAATACGTGGTCGATCCGAACCGGGTGGGCGGTCGTTCATTCACCGGGTCAGCCGCAGGAACAGCGTGAAGTCGATGTCGCCAGGCGACTGCCCATACTGCGTGAGCATGTGGGCGGCTTCGCTGCGGTGCTGCATCCCGTGATTGACGACGTGGTACAGGCAGTGCCACGGCACGCTCGCGGATACCTTCTTCCACTTCGTAGCGGATGATGCGCGGCATGTCGGCGTCGGTGAGGCTGCCGAGATAGGCATCCCATGCGGCTTCTTCGGCATCCCAGCGCTGCCGCATCGCCGCGACGGTCGGGAAGGCTTCGGGCAGCAGCTCGTCAAACATCACCTCGCCCGTCTGGACGATCCTGAGCCAGCCATGCTCGCTGTCAAGGACGTGGGCGAGCGTGCCGCGCAGGCTGCCCCAGCTATGCGTGGTCGGGGCGACGAACTGCTCCGGCGTGACTTCGGCGGCTTTTGCCAGCAGCAGCCGGTTCGCCCAGAAGTTGTAGTCGAACATGAGGCGGATGTCCGCGATTTGCATGGCAGGTTACCTATGATTTTTACTGAATAAGCCGATAAATTCCCAACCGTCATATAACAGTTCAATGATATTGTTGCAAAGAGACGCAAGGATAGCGACCGAAGTCAGGAATATAGAGATATACAGGCAGCCAAGTGTAACCAACGTATGTGGTACATGGGCATCAAAAAAATAGGGATCGGCGCTTGTGACGAGATGGAGAGTCATTAGGAGTCCATACGCAAAAAGCTCAGCAAAGATAAGCGGAACGGTTCGGCTTCGATTCGCAAATCCGCTCCGCCACCAATAGTATTGGAGCAGATAGCGGTTACGAGACAACCACTCTTTGCAATAAATAAGTGCTAGGACGATTGCTATCAGCGGCAGAATATGCCAGTAGAAATCCATATTTCCTCCGCGAACCGCACGCATGTTCGATAATTTCACAGTCTACTCCGCTTTTAGCTAATTGCAATCGGGTTTGTGCGACTGATCCAGAAACGCCTCAAGCGGCGTAGAACAAATCATCGAATTTCAACACCTTCTGTGCTAAAATACAACCAATTCCTAACGACCAATAACTAATCGCTGAATTATGACCTTTACACCGTCCGATCACATCAAGACGATCCTCAAGAATCTGCCGCTCAAGCCCGGCGTCTATCTCATGAAGGACGAGCGCGGCAAGATCATCTACGTCGGCAAGGCGAAGAAGCTGCGCAACCGCGTCCGCAGCTATTTCAATTCCAGCGCCGAAAACAACCTCAAGACCATGCGCCTGCGCGAAAACATCCGCGACATCGACTTCATCGTCGAGGAAAACGAGATCAAGGCGCTGATCCTCGAAGAGACGCTGATCAAGCGCTACCGCCCGCACTACAACATCAGCCTGAAGGACGACAAGAAGTACCCGTACATCCGCGTCGGCTGGCAGAACCCGTATCCGAAGGTCGAGACGACGCGCCGCGTGCTGAACGACGGCAGTCGCTACTTCGGTCCCTACGTCGCCATGTGGGCGGTGCAGAACACGCTGGCGACGCTGCGCAAGGTCTTCCCGTATCTGACCTGCGACCGCGTGATCACGGGCAGGGACGAGCGCCCGTGCCTGTTCTACGACATCAAGCTGTGCAACGCGCCGTGCATCGGGGCAGTCAATCAGGTACAGTACCGCGCCATGATTCAGGAGTTGATGGACACCCTCAGCGGCAAATCCGAGGGCGTGACCCAGCGCATCACCGACGAGATGAACGCCGCCGCCGAGCGGCTGGACTTCGAGAAAGCCGCTGCCCTGCGCGATCAGCTCAAGGCGATTGAGTACATCACCCGCGAGCACAAAGCCGTCAGCCCCGGCTTGGCGGATCAGGACGTGGTCGCGCTCGCCCGTGACGAAGGCGATGCCGTCGTGCAAATTCTGTTCATCCGCAACGGCAAGCTGATCGGCAGCGACTCGCGCGCGCTCGACGGCACGCAGGACGAGGACGATGGCGAGGTGATCGGCGAATTCCTGAAGCGGTTCTACGGCGAAAGCGCCGAAGTCCCGCCGGAGATCGTGCTGCCGCAGAACATCGAGGAAGCGCGCATCATCGAGCGCTGGCTGAAAGACCGGCGCAGCGGCAAGCGCGTGACCATCACCGTGCCGCAGCGCGGCGACAAGCGCCATCTGGTCGACATCGCCAAAGAGAACGCCGACGAGACGCTGCACATGCTGCGCGCCCAGTGGGAAGCCGATACGCTCAAGCAGGAGACGGCGCTGGGGCAGTTGAAGGATGCGCTCAACCTGCCGACCATCCCCAACCGCATCGAGTGCTACGACATCAGCACGACGCAGGGCACGGCAATCGTCGCCAGCCGGGTGATGTTCGTGATGGGCGTGCCCAAGAAAGCCGAATACCGCCGCTTCAACATCCGCACCGTCGATCACAAAGGCTCGGACGACTACCAGTCGATGCGCGAGGCGCTGACCCGGCGCTTCAACCGCTGGCGGCAGGCGCACGACGATCCGACGCCCGCCATGCCCGGAAAAGAGGATCGGGACGAAACCTGGCGGCTGCTCCCCGATCTGCTGATGGTCGACGGCGGCAAGGGGCAGTTGGGTATCGCCGTTGAAGTCCTCACCGAGTTCAACCTGCTCGACAAAGTGCCGGTCGTGTCGCTGGCGAAGCAGTTCGAGGAACTGTACCTGCCGGGGCAGGCTGCCCCGGTCATCCTGCCGCGCCGCAGCGACGCGCTCTACCTCGTCCAGCGCGTGCGCGACGAGGCGCACCGCTTCGCCATCACCAGCCACCGCCAGCGCCGCAACAAGATCGGCATGGTCAGCCGCCTCGAATCGATCCCCGGTGTGGGACCCGCCAAGCGTAAGGCGCTGCTGAAAGCCTTCGGCAATTCCATCGACGCCATCCGCGCCGCCAGCGAAGCCGAACTGAGCGCTGTGCCGGGCATCAACCCCAAGCTGGCGACGCTCATCAAGGAAAGCCTTTAGCTCGCAATCATCCCGTCGCTCATCTTTAGACTTTCTTCACAATTATTTCGGATTACGTCTACCGATAAAGCTGCAATCTCCCCGTAGTATGGAGAGAGACGCAGAGAATGCGCTGTGCGACTGAGGCGACGGAATGACGAAAGTTTTGGTAATCGAAGACGAGCGCTATCTGCTTGAGGACATCACCGAGCTGCTCGAATACACCGACTTCGAAGTACAGGGTGCGAACAGTGGTTCGCAGGGGTTGGAAGTCGCCTGGGAGTACGTGCCTGACCTGATCATCTGCGACATCATGATGCCCGATCTCAACGGCTACGAGGTGCTGGAACAGATTCGCGGTAACCCGGATACCGCCAACACGCCGTTCATCTTCCTGACTGCCAAAGCCGACCGCGACTCAATGCGCCAGGGCATGGAGATGGGCGCTGACGACTACGTGACCAAGCCGTTCACGTCGGCGGAGCTGCTGTCGGCGATCAACACGCGCCTCAAGCGTCAGACCCAGATCGCGGTCCATTCCGAGCAGAATATCGAGAGTATCAAGCGCCAGCTTACGCGCATGGTGACCCACGAGCTGCGCACGCCGCTGATCTCGATCAACACGGTGGTCGACGTGATCTCGCGCCAGTTAGGGCAGTTGTCGACCAGCGAAATGCAGGAACTTCTCGACACGATCAGCGCGGGCAGCCGCCGTCTGAGTCACCGCGTCGAGCAGCTTGTTTTCATCACCCAGCTTGAAGCGAACATGCTCAACCGCGAAGTCGTCATGCACGACGGGATGCCGATGCGTCTGTGGGAGATGCTGGTCGCAGCGAATAACCTGGCGCGGCGCTTTGCCTATCAGCAGCAGCCGAACGTCAGCGTGCAGTTGAATGATCACGACCGGGAATCGTTCGTGATGTGCAATCCGCCTGCGCTCAAGCAGGCGCTCGCCGAGTTGATCGCCAACGCGCTCACTTTTTCGCCCGCCGACAGCATCGTCACCATTTCGCAGTGGCGCTCCGGCGGCAGAGTCATGATCAGCATCGTCGATGAAGGTTCAGGAATACCCGAAAATCGCCTAAACGACGCCCTGCGCGCATTCAGCCAGCTCGACCGTGAAACACACGAGCAACAGGGTATGGGTATGGGTTTGGCACTGGCACAACGGATCATCGATGTGCACGGCGGCTCGCTCGACATCCTCTCGATAGTGGACAAAGGCACGCAGGTGACGATTACCCTGCCGGTGGTCGTGGGCTAGCTGTACAAACCATCCCCAGCGTTTGGATATACGGGCGGGGAGTGCACCTCGCCCGTATGTCATCTAAATCCCCCAAACACGACACTCACTATGCCCTCATTTTCGCTCCCCGCGTGCGGGATTCGCTGTGGGATAGTGTGCTATAATCCCCCTTTAGAGTTTGGTGATCAGGTGAACGATGCATATCCCCGTGTTACGCGACGCGGTGATCGAAAATCTGCTGCCGTCCGGGCGCGTGGTCGAGCGCGTGATCGACGGCACGCTCGGAGCGGGCGGTCACGCCGCTGCCCTGCTTGAAGGCGGGGCGCGCGCGCTGCTCGGTCTCGACTGCGACGAGCGCGCGCTGGAGATCGCACGCGAGACTCTCGTCGTCTACGGCGACCGCGCCCACGTCGTCCATGCCAGCTATGCCGACATGACCGCCGAAGCCGCCCGGCTCGGCTGGGATGGCGTCGACGCCATCCTGCTCGACCTCGGCGTGTCCTCGATGCAGTTGGATACGCCGGAGCGCGGCTTCGCTTTCCGCGCCGAAGGACCGCTTGACATGCGCTTCGATTCCGGCGGCAGCCAACCGACCGCCGCCGACCTGATCAACACGCTGGACGAGCGCGAGCTAGCCGACCTGTTCTTCCGCTACGGTGAGGAGCGCGACAGCCGACGCCTCGCCCGCGCTGTCGTGCGCGAGCGCCCGCTGGCGACCACCCGCGATCTCGCCGCCGTCATCGAGCGGGCAGCGCCGCGCCGCCACGACGACCGCATTCACCCGGCGACGCGCGTCTTTCAGGCGTTGCGCATCGCCGTCAACGACGAGTTGAGCGTGATCGAGGACGCGCTTCCGCAGGCGATCAACCTGCTGCGCCCCGGTGGGCGGCTCGCCGTGATTAGCTTCCACAGCCTCGAAGACCGCATCGTCAAGGACGCTTTCCGGCTGGCGAGCACTGACTGTATCTGCCCACCCAAGACGCCGATCTGCATCTGCGGGCATCACGCCAGCGTCCGGCTGATCAACCGCAAGCCGATTGTGGCGGATGACGGCGAAAGCGCCGACAATCCGCGCAGCCGGAGCGCCAAGCTCCGCGTGGTGGAGAAACAATGAGCCAGTGGCTTGAACACACCCTCGACCGTTCGCGCTGGCGACCGCAGCGGCAGGCGCTGGCGCTGGCGACGCTCGGCTTGTTCGTGGCGATCATCATGGGGGCGCTGTATCTCTCACAGTCGTCGTCCAGCTCGGCGCTCGGACGCCAGCTCGAAGAAAAGATCAGCGAGCGCGACGACCTCGAACAGCAGAACGAGCAGCTTCGCGCCGAGATCGCCAGCTTGCAGAGTATGCCGCGTCTGGAAGGGCGGGCGGAGGAACTCGGCTTCGTCCGCGCCAGCGAGAGCGACATCGAATATCTGGTCGTGAACGGCTACAACCCCGACCGGAGCGAATCGGTCGTCCCGCTGGATGACCGACAGGAACCCGCCCCGACCTACGACGAATCGTTCGTCGGCTGGGTGCAGCAGCAGTTCGACTCGCTGCGCCATCAAATCGACAGCTTCTCCAGTCAGGAGGGGAACTGATGCAGGTTTACCCGCAGCAGGAAGTCTTTCGGCGGCGCTTGCCGATTGTCATCGCCGCTTTGATCGTCGCCAGCGCTATATTGCTGCTGCGCCTGCTGTCGTTCCAGTTCCCGCTCGACCCGCAGGTCGACACCTATCTGCAAAACCTGCGCGACAGCGGCTATACGCGCACGCTGAGCCTCGCCGGGGCGCGCGGGAATATCTACGACCGGCATGGCGAAGTGCTGGCGGTCAACACGCTCGAATATCGCATCGGAGCCAGCCCCAGCCTGGTCTCGGACGCGCGCAGCACCGCGACCCAGCTTTCCAGCATCCTCGGCGTGGACGAGCTGGAGCTGTACCAGAAGCTGACCAGCGACGACACCTGGGTGCTGATCGCGCCGAGCGTCAGCGCCGACCTCGCCCAGAAAGTCCGCCAGCTCGACCTCCCCGAAATCAACATGGATACCGTGCCGCACCGCAGCTACCCGCAGGGATCCGTCGCCGCTCAGGTGCTCGGCTTCGTCGGCGGCGACCTGCGCGGCTATTATGGCGTCGA
>JAXLWE010000010.1:0-117896 GCA_046328655.1 Anaerolineae bacterium
CAGCCGGACGGCGAACCCGCCTGGATCATTCTCGGCTTTTCCGATTATCTGCTTCGCCGAGCGATTGAGGCTGCCGGGATTGCCGATAATTACTATCTTGAGTATCGTGCCAGTTACAGATGGGAGAACAGGGCATATACGATAGCCTTGAGGGATTTAGAACTCTATAACGCTACGAATGACCCGAGCAGGCTGGGTTTTCTCGGTGCGGAATATCTTGCGGCGCAGTCAGGCGACGGAGCGCTTCTGGAATTTTATCGAAGCATCAACCGGACAGGGAACCGCTACGATGCTTTCAGGGCGGCTTTTGGAATGTCCATCACCGAATTCTATCAGGCGTATCAGGTCTACCGCCGCGAACATTACCCGGTGTTCTATCAGAATATTGGCGGGACGGTCGTGGACGCACAAGGGAACGGGCTAGACATCTGGCTGTGGGCATGTCCTCCGCAACCGACTTACGACTGCTATCCCGTCAGGGCGGCTATCAACGCTATCCCCGGCAGTTTCGCCATTGCAGTGCCGCAGGGTGACATCCTTTTAGCCTTTGGCACCACCGTAAAACCCGAGTCAATTTTCGGCTATTACCGCCAGGTCGAAGACGCACCACCGACACCTATCCCCGGCGATAGGTTCGTGACTGATTATTACGTTAGCCGAGGCACCGTGACTCCCAACCGGGGCGAAGCAACTTTGATCACCGTTTCCAGCCAGACAGTCGATACATTTAGTTTCTACAATACATACGTGCAGCTTCCGCCAAATCTCCCCTGACAGCCGGGAGACAATCGCGCCGCGCCGACATGTGCTCGCCGGTGGTGCAGCGAATCTCGTAAGCGTCTATGCCATTGCCGTGACTGTACTTCGGCTTAGCGGCGATGATTTTGAAGCCGAATTTCGCCTATCGATTCTGCGGCGGGATATTGCTGACGCGCACGTTCGCTGGTTTTCAGCGACGGTCAGCACGAGATGGTCGAGCCGGTTAAGCCGTATGGCTCGGCTTCCCCGCCTCAATCCAGCGCCGGATCGGGACGACGTGCTCGTAGAGATGCTGGTAGGTCTTGGGCGGGATCAGCGTCCAGGGCGGCTTGGTGAACAGCCCCGACCAGTTGGACTCGAACAACTGCGAATCCGAGAACGCCTGCACGAAGTCGCACACGTCGAGATGCGCCTGCCGGAAATCCGCCAGCACCTGCTTGAGCGGCAGGTCGCGGTCGCGGGCGGCGCGCTCGTCGTTGAGGCGGTCGATGTCGTCCCAGGTGTAGCCTTTTTCGGGGATGTCCGGCTTTTCGCCGTGCCCCGCCTGATCGAACCACCGCATGACACGCTGCATCCAGGCGGTACAGTGGGCGACGATGTCCTTGACTGACCACTCACCCTCGACGTTGGGGATGAGCATGTCGTCGGGCGAGAGCAGCGCCAGCGTGCGCTCGAAAAAGGCGTATTCGGTGCGAATCCGTTCCAGCAGGCGGGTCTTGTCGAGTTCAGGTTCCATCGCTCATCCTCTTTCACTCTCGCTTGCGCGGCGGCAGGGAATCGGTGAACTGGTCGATCAGCTCGTGCTGCGCCACCAACCGGGCGTACCGCTCCTCGAAGTGGGCGCGGTAGTAGCGGTTTTCCAGGTTGAGGCGCATCTCGTAGGCATCCTCATTGTTGCTGTGATAATACTTCGGCTTTGTTGCGACAATCTTAAATCCGTATTTCTCGTACAGATGCTGCGCCGGATAGTTGCTGACGCGCACTTCCAGCACGACGTAATCGGCTTCCAGCCTGATCCCGCGCCGGATCATGCCCGCCAGCAGGATTTCGCCCCAGCCGCGCCGCCGGTAGTCGGGGTGCGTGGCAATCGTGCTGACGTGCGCCTCGCCCATGATATTCCACAGCCCGCCGTAGCCGCCGATCACATGAAGGCGCTCGGCAGCGCCGTTGAGCGCGGGCACGAGCCGACGCCAGCCCACCCGCGCCTTGTCGTCGCCCGTTGCTCGCAGCGCCTGTTCCAGCACGACCATGTAGCTGTAATTCGACTCGCCGATCTCGAACTGGTACGAGCGCGCCGACCACGACGGATCGAACGAAAGCTGGTCAATCGCGGTCACCTGCGGGATGTCGGACAGGCGCATGTAGCGCAGGATGAGACTCATACCGGGGAGTCTTTGGTCTTGACGTAGATGGGAGCGACGGCAGCCGCCTCGAACGCCAGCGGGTCGCTCTCGGCGCGCAGACGCGCCCAGGCTTCGTCCGCCAGAAAGCCCGCCCGCCGCAGTCGCAGCGCCGCCGGACTCAGGCTGATCGGCAGCCCGTCCATCTGCGCCGCCTCGATTTTGGCGCGCCCTTCGGCGCTGATCTCGCCGGAAAGGGTCGCCGCGTCGTCGATTCCGGCGAGCAGGGTATCCCAGTCGACGTTCTCGGCTTCGCCGCGCGCTTTCCAGCGCCCCTTGCTCCAGGTGTAGCGCGCCGCCACGACGCGCCCACGCCCGGCGGGCAGCGCCAGCACCAGCGCCCCGGTCGAGCGCGGCTGCTGCGCGGCGAGGATGTCGAACGACGGGATGCCGACCAGCGGCAGGCGGCACGCCCCGGCGATGCCCTTCGCCAGCGCCACGCCGATGCGCAGCCCCGTGTACGAGCCGGGTCCGGTTGCCACCGCCAGCGCCGAGAGATCGCCGGGCGTGAGGTCGGCATGGTTCATCAGCGCGCGGACGGCGGGCGCAAGCTCGACGGTATGATGGTTTTCGGAACGCCACGTCTGTTCCGCCAGCACCTGCTGTCCATCGTGCAGCGCGATGCTGATAAACTGCGTGGCGGTGTCAATCGCAAGTAGAGTCATGATGGTAGCTGTTAGCGATTAGCAATTAGCCTTTAGCCAAGTGCTGACCGCTAAATGCTTATTTACTCACTCCAAACGACGCGGCGCGAAATTCGTCGAGCAGGGATTCGTAGCGCGCGCCGGTGGCGTCAAAGGCGAAGGTGCGGCGCGTCGGCTCGATGACGCGCAGGTCGATCCACAGCCGCTCCGTCGGCAGCGCCGCCTCGATATGCTCGGGCCACTCGATGACGACCGGACCATTCCCGCTCAGGATGTCATCCAGCCCAATCGTCAGGGCGTCGGCGGCGGTGTGGATGCGATAGCAGTCCAGATGGTACAGGATTTGCCCATCGCCGTCGCGCTCGTGCTCGTGAACGAGATTGAACGTCGGGCTGGTGACCGGCACTTTCGCGCCCCACCCCGCGCCGATCCCGGCGGCGAAAGCGGTCTTGCCCGCGCCGAGATCGCCCGAAAGGCAGACCACGTCGCCGGGCTGCAAAAGCGCACCCAGCCGAGCACCCAGCCGCCGCGTCTGTTCGGCGCTGTGGCTGATGAGATCGAGTTCACCCTCCCGCAGTATCGGCACCCCGCCCCCCGTGTGACAGGATTCATTATAACTCAGGGAATAATGAGCGGTAAACCACAGGATTGCTTATGGAAGCCGCGCCGACAATGTCCCTATAATCTGACATAGGCGGCGAACGCAGCAAAGGCGAACGACTGTGAACCAACGCGCTCCATATCCCCACGAACAGCGGCACGAACCGGAAGGGGAGACGATATGATCAGTCGAGGGGACAACCCCGCGCTCGACCTGGCGCGCAAGCTCGCCGGGCGCTTCGCTCAGCTTGAGCTGGTCGAAGCCGTCGCCCTGACCGGCTCGCAGATCAGCGGCGTCGCCGACGACGACTCCGACGTAGACCTGTACGTGTTCGTGCAGGGCGATATTCCGGTCACCGAGCGGCGGGAACTCGCTTCGCCTTATGGCGACGACGCCGAATTCGACAGCCAGTTCTGGGGGACGACGGATAGCTGGCGCGACCTCGATTCGGGTATCCGGGTCGAAGCGATGTTCTGGCAGGTTGACTGGATCGAGCGGCAGATCGACCGCGTGCTGCGGCGGCACGAAGCCTCGACCGGCTATTCGACCGCCTTCTGGTACAGCGTGCGCGGCGGGCGCATCCTGTTCGACCGCAATAGCTGGCTGCATCTGCTTCAGGCGGAGACACAGCAGCCGTACCCCGAAGCCCTGCGCCGGGCGATCATCGCCAAGAATTACCCGATTCTGCGGCGCATCTCGTCCAGCTACCTTCAGCAAATCTGGCTGGCGCTCCAGCGCGGCGATGTCGTCAGCCTGAATCACCGGGTGGCGGCGCTGCTCGCCAGCTATTTCGACGTGCTGTTCGCCCTCAACCGCCAGCCGCACCCCGGCGAAAAGCGGCTGATCCAGTACGCGGAGCTGCTGTGCGAGCAGCGCCCGCCCGACCTGCGCGGGCAGATCGAGCGGCTGGTCGGCTGCTTCGCCGACGGCGACATGATCGCCGAAGCGAACGCGCTGATCGATGGGTTGGACGCGCTGCTGATCGCCGAGGGCTTCGACCCGATGCAGATTTGAGGCGGTTCGGGCGCAGACAAACGAACGGGGCGATCCGGCAAACCGGATCGCCCCGTTGAATTCTTCCTGCGAATGGACAACCGCAGAAGCGTGGTTATTTCAGGCTGTCGGCGAGCTTGTCGAGCGACGTGCTCCAGCCCGCTTCGGTATTTTCCGCCATGTCGCCAGCCGGGATGCCCTCGTGCTTGAGCGTCATGCGGGTTTTGCCGCCCGCGTCCTCGAACGTGACGGTGACGAGGGTCTCGCCATATTCATCGCTCATGCCGTAGGTGCTCGCCGGGATCACGTTGCCGTCGGCGTCGGCGAAGTTGTCGGTGTAGACGATGCGCTCCAGCGGGACGATCTCCTGATAGACGCCGGTGCTGTAATAGTCCTGACCGTCCGGCGCGCGCATACAGAAGAGATATTTGCCGCCGACGCGCAGGTCGATTTTGCAGACGGGCGATGTGAAATACTGCGGTCCCCACCAGCGCATGACGTGTTCGGGGTCGGTCCATGCCTTCCAGACCAGATCGCGCGGGGCGTCGAAGGTGCGGGTGATAATCAGGTCGCGCTGCTCCGGCGTCGTGACAGGCTTATTCATCGCGCTCATGCTTCTCCTCTTTTGCTCTCATCTCTTGCAGATAGTCGTCCAGGCGATCCAGCCTGGCGTTCCACAGGTGGCGGTAGGTCGCCAGCCATGAGTCGACCTCGGCGAGCGGCTCCGGGCGCAGCTCGTACCAGCGGCGCTGAGCATCAGGGCGCACGCGCACCAACCCGGCTTCACGCAGGACGCGCAGGTGCTTGGAGATGCCCGGCTGGCTGATCTCCAGCAGGTCGACCAGCTCGCCCACCGAGCGGGGCTGGTCGCGGAGCAGATCGAGAATGCGTCTGCGGGTGGGTTCGGCTAATGCCTCGAAGGTCGTCATCATAGAACAAATATACCACATCAGTTATATAACTGTCAAGGTATATAATCAGCGAGTGGTGAAAATTGTGGATATAAGTCCGGCAATTTGACCTCACCCCGACCTCGTACGCCGGAGCGCGCTCGGTCGTGCCCTCTCCACGTTGTGGAGAGGGCGGCTGAGCGTGGAACGAAGTTCCAACGCAAAGCGGGTGAGGTAAGGCGAAAAAACCACATTCATATCCTCAATACTCTCCACTCCCTATAAATAACCAAGGCTGGTCATGAAGATCGCAACTCAGCGCTCTATTCCTCGTATAGGGATGCAGAACAGCACGAGTGAGGAGTTGGCTATCATGGCACAAAACGGACGGAATACTCTGGGCGCGGTCTTTCTGATCGGGCTGGGCGTCCTGTTTCTGGTGGTTCAGACTTTGGGCATCAATCTGTGGGCAGCGGTCGGTTTTTCGTGGCCCGTCTTTATCCTGATCCCCGGCGTCGTGTTTCTGGCGCTGGCACTGGCGGGCGACCGCCGGATGTCCGGGTTCATCTTCCCCGGCGCATTCATCACCGGCACGGGCGCGATCCTGTGGTTCCAGAACGCGACCGACAACTGGCAAAGCTGGGCGTACATCTGGACGCTGTACCCGGTGTTCCTGGGCTTGGCGCTGATGTTCAACGGGCAGCGCACCGGCAAGGAGAAGGAAGTTCGTACCGGGCGCGGCTTCGTCACCTTCGGCGTGATCGCCTTCCTGGTGGGCGCGGCGTTCTTCGAGCTGCTGATCTTCCAGGGCAACAGCACGCTGACGCGCTGGGTGCTGCCGGTGGGTCTGATCGGCGTGGGCGGCTACCTGCTGCTGAACGGGCGCGGCACGCCGCTGATGTTCGGCGACAAGCGCAAGAACGATCAGCCTGTTTTCACCGGGGCGCGCAACATCGGCACGAGCGCCCGCTCGAACGGCAAGCTTTCGCCCAGCGACGAGCTTCAGCGGCAGATCGACGAAGCGCTCGCCGAGGACGATCCGAGCGCGCCGAAGCCGCAAGCGTAAATAGCAGCCGGAGGCTCGAAGCCTCCGGCTATATACCCACGCCGCCTAACGGCGGCTGCCGCTCAGCCCCGTTTTACGGGGCTTTTTCCTAGCCCGACCCTTCGAGGGTCGGGCGGTACAGCCGGATTTACCCGCCAAAATGTATTCCTTCATCGGAATCAAAAAGCGACCACAGTGGTCGCCTTTGAGTTATCGGTCATCCGTCTGCTTAACGACAATCCCCGTCCCGCTGCAGCTCGTACACATATCCATCATCGGTATAGCGCATGAGATACAATTCTGTCTGGTTCTTGGCATATTGAGAACTACCGTCGGCAATGCCCCGAAAGATGTTCCGTACAATGTCAGCAGCCAGCCTGCTGACGCGCGTTACGCGCTCAACCATTAACATGGCGGCATATCCTTGCTACTACCCGGTCTGTCGTCATACTCAGGATACGCTTTTGCGACCACCGTTTGAAGCGGCGGATGACCAGTTCTTTGGCCTGCCCACAAGACCAGGTGCGGGCGCTATAGTCGGGCGGATGATGGACGACCTGAACCACTACCTGAATATCTGGCGGCTGACCGATCCCAGCCGCTGACGCACACGCCGACCAGCCACCTGTACACCGTCAGCTATCCAGCGAGACCGCCGTCCTGCTGCTGACTGAGTACGGCTGGGAGGAACAGCGGGGGCGGCGGCGCTGCGCTTCTGGGACGGGCACGGCGCGATCTGCCTGTACGAGTTTGACGAAAAGGCGCAGCCTGGAATACGTCGAGGGAGACGAGCTGGTGACGCTGGTCGAGCGCGGCGAGGACGAGGCGCGACGCGTATCATCGCGGGCGTGATCCGGCAGATCCACGGGTCGCGCAGGATGCCGAAAGACGGCTTATATCCGCTGGACAAGTGGTTTCAGGCGCTGTTCGACCGGGCGGCGGCGAGTACAGCGGCGGGCGACGGTCGATCTACGTGCGCGGCGCGAGCATCGCGCGGCGGGCTGCTGGACGACCCGCGCGAAGTGCGGGTGCTGCACGGCGACATCCACCACATGAACATCCGCCACAGCGCGGCGCGCGGCTGGCTGGCGTTCGATCCGAAGGGCGTGGTCGGCGAGAGGACGTATGACTGCGCCAACACGCTGTGCAATCCGTTCCGGGGGCAGCCGGGGTACGACCCGCGCGTCCACGACGAGGCGCAGTCGCTGCGCAACGCCGGACTTAGCGGATGCGCTGGAACGCTCTCGCGGGTGCTGGCGTACACCTTCGCCTAAGCTGCCTGAGCGCGGCGTGGTCAATGGAGGGCGACGCCCAGGGACGAGGCACAGTGGGCGCTCAACATCGCGCGGATTGTCGAGAAAATCTTTAACGCAAAGGCGGACAGAGAAAGGAAAGACGCAACAGCAACATTTTCTTTGCGCCTTCCACCTTTGGTGCCCTTGCGTTAGGCTCTTGCTCTGATACTTATTCCGCCCGTTTTCGCCTGTTCGACGGCGCGCTCCCCAGCCCGCGTACAGCGATCTGCGCTGGTCGGCGGACATGCGCGGCTCGAACGTGCGCTCGACGCGCCACTGGCGGGCGATCCGTCCTGCGAATGCTGCAAATGGTCGCCAGCCTCGCCAGATACGCCGCGCCGAGGGCGGTCGTCTCGGTGACGGCGGGGCGCCGACCGGCACGCCGAGCACGTCCGCCTGAAACTGCATCAGGAAGTTGTTGCGCACCATGCCGCCGTCGACGCGCAGCGCTTGCAGCGCCAAGCTGGAATCGGCGCGCATGGCGTCGACCACGTCGCGGGTCTGGTAGGCGATGCTTCGAGCGTCGCGGCGATGTAAGCCCGCTCGCTGCCGCGCGTCAAGCCGAGGATCGCGCCGCGCGCGTAGGCGTCCCAGTAGGCGCGCCCGCCGACGAACGCCGGGACGACGTACATGCCGCCCGTATCCGGATGCCGGCGGCGAGCGTCCGCTCTCGGCGGCGTCCGAGGATGCCGATCTCCGCGCGCAGCCACTGGATGGCTGCCCCGGCGATGAACACGCTGCCTTCGAGCGCGTACTGCATCATCTTTGCCTTCGATCTGCCAGGCGACGGTGGTTAAGAGATTATTCTTGGAGGCGACGGCTTCCTCGCCCGTGTTCATGAGCATGAAGCAGCCCGTGCTGTAGGTCTGCTTGGCGAGACCGGCTTCGTAGCACGCCTGCCCGAAGGTCGCCGCCTGCTGATCGCCCGCGATCCCGGCGATGGCGATGCTGCCGCCGAGCAGGTGCGTCTCGCCGTAGATGTCGCTGCTGGGCATGACTCCGGCAGCACCGCGCGCGGGATGTTCAGGCGCGTCAGAATTTCGTCGCTCCACTCGCCCGCGTGGATGTCGTAAAGCAGCGTGCGGCTGGCATTGCTCACGTCGGTGACGTGCAGCCGCCCGCCGGTCAGCCGCCAGATCAGGAAGGTGTCGACCGTGCCGAACGCCAGTTCGCCGCGTTCGGCGCGGGCGCGCGCCGGGGACGTTATCCAGCAGCCGTGCGACCTTCGTGCCGCTGAAATAGGCGTCGGTGACCAGCCCGGTGATCGCCCGGATGCGCTGGTCGAAGCCTTCGCGCTTGAGCGCCTCGCACAGCGGCGGTGCGGCGACACTGCCAGACAATGGCGTTGGCGACCGGCTCGCCTGTCGCGCGATCCCACAGGATGGTCGTCTCGCGCTGGTTGGTGATGCCGATGGCGGCGATCTGCGACGGGTCGATGCCCTGTATCGCCTGCCGCGCCACGCCGATCTGCGAATTCCAGATGGCTTCGGGTCGTGCTCGACCCAGCCGGGCTGCGGGTAAATCTGCGGGAATTCCTGCTGGGCGGTGCGGACGATTCGCCCGGCGCGGTCAAACAGGATAGCGCGCGATGAAGTCGTGCCCTGGTCGAGTGCGAGGATGTAATTTGCCAAAGCGAATCCTTTTGGGGTGAATATTTTCGGGGATTATAGCGACGAAGCGCGGCGCGCGGGCAGCAAAAGAATGGAAGGCGACATACGTCCGTAGGGGCACGACATGCGTCAGCTCCTTACCCGTGATGGCGACAGGGGCGGCGTGTGGAGAGATCGTCGGGGTATCGCCGTACAAATGAAAATTACCCGCTGTTCGATTTTCCGTGCAGATTTCAGGTAGATACGCGGGGCTGCTCGGCGTCTTGTGCCAAGTTACCGGAATGGGCGCCATGACTAATGCCAGTTGATCTTTGACTTAACTTGAGTTAAAATAGATGTTATTAAGATCGGAAATCAAAATTTCGGGATTGTAAGAATGGCGTCGATTGTCGATACGTTTGACCGAAACGAAACCCCTTCCAGCGAGACACCGATGCAGCGGCGCTGGCTGACCTGCGGCATGGCTGGAGCCGCGCTTCGTCGTCGTCACGCTGGCGGCGATCCTGCTGAGCACGTCGCCGCCAACGCGGGCGCGCCGGACATCGTGATCGCGCTGCTCGGTGTGACAGCTTTTGTCACAGGCGGCACGTTCGGCTTGCTCGGCGCGCTCGAAAGTCTGCGCCATCGCCGGCTCGACGTGGACATGCTGATGATTTTGGCGGCGCTGGGCGCGGCAATCGTCGGCGAATGGCGCTGACGGCGCGCTGCTGCTGTTCCTGTTCTCGCTGAGCAACGTGCTTCAGGACTACGCCATCGGGCGCAGCCGTCAGGCGATCTGCGGGCTGCTCAAGCTGTATCCATCCGAAGCGAAAGTGCGGCGCGGCGGATCGGTCGAGACGATCAAGATCGAGGCGATCCGCGTCGGCGACATCGTGCTGATCGGCTGCGGCGAGCGCATCCCGGTGGACGGCATCATCCGCGAGGGACGCTCGGCGGTCGACCAGTCGCCGATCACGGGCGAGTCAATGCCGGTCGAGAAAAATCCGGGAGACAAAATCCTCGCCGGGACGCTCAACGGGCAGGGCGCGCTCGACGTGGAAGTTCCCTGCAGCCCGCCAGCGATACCGTGCTGGCGCGCATCATCAAGATGGTCGAAGAGGCGCAGGACAGCAAAGCGCCGACCGAGCGCTTCCTCGATACGTTCGAGCAGTACTACGCCACGCTGATCATCGCGGGCGTGATCCTGTTCATCATCATCCCACCCGCGCTCGGTCTGGTCGATTTCGCCAGCAATTTCTACCGGGCGATGGTGCTGATGACGGTCGCCTCGCCGTGCGCGCTGGTGATCAGCACGCCAGCGGCGTTCATCTCGGCGATTGCGTCGGCGGCGCGCGGGGGCGTGCTGTTCAAGGGCGGCGCGTACCTGGAAGCGCTGGCGTCGGTCAAGGCGGTCACGTTCGACAAGACCGGCACGCTGACACAGGGCAAGCCGGTCGTCACCGACGTGATCTCGTGCTGTGAGCTTAAAGAGGACGAACTGCTGGCGGTCGCCGGAGCGGTGGAAAGCCGCTCGGAGCATCCACTGGCGCGGGCGATCCTCGCCGCCGCCGAAAGCCGCAAGCTGGCGATCCCGGCGGTGACCGAGTTCGAGGCGCTGCCCGGTCGCGGCATCGAATCGAAGGTGGGCGAGCGCGAGGTGCATCTGGGCAGCATCCATTACCTGCAGCAGCAGAACCCGATGCCGGAGCATCTTGCCGACCACTACATGGAGCTGGAAGCCGAAGGCAAGACCGTGATCGGCGTGGTGCGCGCGGGGCAGTGCGCCGAGTGCGGCGCGTGCGAATCGCCCAAGGATCACGGCGACTGGATGGGCGTGATCGCGCTGGCGGACGCCATCCGACCGGAAGCGAAGCAGATCATCGACCGACTGCACGGCATGGGCATCACGGTGGCGATGCTGACCGGCGACAACGAGCGCGTGGCGCAGAATATCGCCGGGCAGTTGGGCATTGACCGGATTCACGCCAACCTGATGCCGGAGGACAAAGTCAAGGCGGTCAAGCAGATCGAGGCGGAAGTCGGCGCGGCGGCGATGGTGGGCGACGGCGTGAACGACGCCCCGGCGCTGGCGACGGCGGCGGTCGGGATTGCGATGGGCGCTGCCGGGACGGACGTGGCGATGGAAACCGCCGACCTGGTGCTGATGGGCGACCGGCTGGAGCTGATCCCGTTCGCCATCAACCTGAGCAAGAAAGCGCGGCGAGTCGTCTGGCAGAACCTGACCTTCGCCATCGGCGTGATCGTCGTGCTGATCCTGAGCGCGTTCGCCATCAACCTGCCGCTGCCGCTGGGCGTACTGGGGCACGAGGGCAGCACCGTGATCGTGGTGATGAACGGCTTGATCGCGCTGCTGCTGATCCCCGAATTGCAGCGGCGGCGGGCGGGGCGCTGACGAAAGACGATTTTACGTTCGTTGTCGGGTAATGTAGGGGCATGGCGACGCCATGCCCCTACGATTCTGTACGCTCAGATCACGCGGGGATGGAATCGACGGCGACTTCGGGCGCTGCCTCGGCGGGCGTTTCACGCAGGAAGCGCACCGTCACCACCAGCGCGCCCAGCGCCATCAACAGCGAGCCGACGAACAGCGGGTGATAGCCGAAATACTGCGCGATCACGCCGCCGATGATCGGCGCGATGAAAGCGACGACCGCCGACACCGTGTTCGAAAGCCCGACGTAGATCGGGCGCTGGTCGGGGCTGGCGTAGCCCACCACCCAGTTCAGATAGCTCGACATCAGGTTGCCGCTGGCGGACAGCCCGGACACCAGAAAGCCGACGTACAGCGGCAGCGGTCCCAGAACCCCCGCCAGCAGCGCGCTGATCGGCAACAGCATGGCGCTGATCAGCGCCAGCCGCATGTACAGCAGATTGCTGCGCGCGCCCAGCCAGGTGTACGCCAGCGCCCCGGCGACCGTGCCGATGGTCTGCATCGCCAGCAGCACCGGCACAGCCACGTCGCTCGACAGCCCCAGCTCGACCGTCGCAAAGCCGACGTAGAACGGCAGCGCCATCATGAACAGGCTGGTGAAGATGCGCAGGACGATGAACGCCCGGAACGGCACGTCGTCGCGCAGCAGACGCCCCATCTGCGGCAGGAACTCGGCGAATGACGGCAGCTTCTCGACGGCTTTGCCACCGGGAAGCTCGTGAAAGAACAAGCCCGGCAGGATCGAAATGGCGAACAGCACCCCCGACGCGCCGAACAGGACGGCGTAGTTGGTCGGGAACGGCAGGTCGGGGTCGCCCAGCACGCTGCCGATCAGCGGCGCGACCAGCAGCATCAGCACGCCAGTGATGGCGGAGGTGAAACCGAACATGCGCGCCCGCCAGCGATTGTCGAGGCTGGTTCCCGCCAGGTCTGCCCAGGGCACGCCGACCAGCCCGTCGCCGAACGCGGCGATGCTGTAGCAGATGAAGAACGCCAGCAGCACGAGTTCCAGACGATCCCTGCCCAGCAGCACGGCGATCCCGGCGAAGATCAGGATCACGAAGCGCACGGGGATGTTCGGTCCGACGAACCACCACTTCTTGCGGGCGTAGCGGACGATGTAGCGGGCGATGAACAACTGCGGCAGCGTGAAGCCGATCATGAACAGGCTGCCGGACAGCCCGATCAGAATCTCCGAGTCGGTCAGGCGGCGCACAAAGTCCGGGATGACGGTCGTCGAGCTGATGATGCTCAACGCCACGCTGAACAGGATGTTGTCAATCAGGAAAAAGACGAAGTTGCGGCGGTAGATGCGCTCGCGCGCCGCCGGGTTTAATGCCTGTGCTTGCGGGTCAGCCATGATGAGCCTGTCTGTGGTCAAGGCAGAGCGATTGTACGCGGGTCAGGACAGACCAGCAAGCCCCAGGGTGATTATCCCTTGTCTGACCTCACCCCGCCGCGGCTCGACGCAGCCCTGTTCCGTTCTCCCCTCTCCACGTTGTGGCGGGGGTGAGGTCAGGTTCAGAACTTCGCTTTCGAGCCGTCGACCCTGTGAAGCTGATGAGTAACTCCGCCGGGCGGCGCGGCAAAGCAATAAAATGGAGTCGCAGGCTTACTGGTAGCAGGAGTACATCGATCATGCGTGTCAAGATGATGCTGTTGCTCGTGATTGGGATGTTATTCGGCGGCGCGCTGACGTTCATGGCGACTGCGGCGCGCCCGCTGGGGGCACAGACGGCGCTCGCCACAGCCGCGCCCACGCCAACCCAGCCGCCGGACGCCATGTTCGCCGAACTCGACGCGATGGATCAGGTGGTGTCGAACCTGTACCAGCGCATCAGTCCGTCGGTCGTCCACGTGACGACTCAGTCGCAGGCGTTCAGCTTCTTTTACGGGACTGTCCCGCAGGAAGGGACGGGGTCGGGGTTCGTCTATGACCGGGACGGGCACATCGTCACCAACAACCACGTGATCGCGGGCGCGGATCAGGTCAACGTGATTCTGGCGGACGGCACGTCGCTGGAAGCGACGGTCGTCGGCGCGGACAGCTATTACGATCTGGCGGTGCTGCACGTCGACGCCAGCGGCGACGCGCTCACCCCGCTGGAACTGGGCGATCTGAAGGCGCTGCAAGTCGGGCAGACGGTCGCCGCCATCGGCAACCCGTTCGGACTGGAGCGCACGCTGACGACCGGCATCATCAGCGCGCTGGGACGCCAGCTTGAAACGTCGCAGGGCGCGGTGATCGGTCAGGCGATCCAGACCGACGCCGCCATCAACCCCGGCAACTCCGGCGGTCCACTGCTGGACATGCGCGGGCGCGTGGTCGGCATCAATACGGCGATCAACAGCCCCAGCGGCGGCTCGGTCGGCATCGGCTTTGCCGTGCCGTCGGACGTGATCCAGCGGGTCGTGCCGGTGCTGATCAGCACGGGGCATTACCCGCACGCCTCGCTCGACATGACGCTGGTCGAGCTGGGGTCGGAGATTTCGACCAGCGGCTACAGCGTCCAGCGTGGCTTGCTGGTGGCGCAGCTCACGGCTGGCGGCGCGGGCGAGCAGGCGGGCTTGCAGGCGGCGACGATCTACCGGCAGCGCGGGCGGCTGTACATTCAGGGCGGCGACGTGATCACCGCCATCGACGGGCAGGCGGTCGAGTCGCGCAACGATCTGCAAATCTATCTGGAGGAGCATCACCAGCCGGGCGACACGGTGACATTGAGCATCAACCGCAGCGGGACGCAGATGGACATCCCGCTGACGCTCGGCACGCAGACCACCCAGACGACCCAGATGTAGGATGCGATCAAGGGGCAGCCGATTCTTGAAATCGGCTGCCCCGTTGCTAGTCGTCACGGTGAGCGGGACGAGAGAAGCTCAAATTCCCGGCTGCGAAGGCGGAGAAATGTCAGGCAGTTCCCCGCGTTTGTCGCCTCACGGCGCGACGGCGTTGGTCGGAACCCAGACAGGTTCACCCTGGCAGGCGATCCACAGGTGCGTGAAGTCGCCATCCGTGCCATACGTCCACCACGTCCCTGCCGGGATGTTGAAGCCGGTTGTGTGGCTGAGGTCAGGCGACCAGAACGCGGGCGCACCTGCCGGTAGATTGCTCATGACGGCGTTCGACGGCAGCGGATACGGGCACGTCCCTGCGCCCGTGTTTTCGAACACATCGCCGGGACCCGTCAGGCTGAAGCTATAGGGACCCGTCGTGGGAATATCCCAACTGGTGACCGCGAGGATATACTGCTTCCCCGCTTCCAGATTAATGGTGTTGGAGTCATCCATCGAGCTGAGGCAGTTATCGGTCGGGCTGTTGGGGTTGAAGGGACCATCGAACACGGCGACTTCAATGTCGATAGTGCTCGCCGTCGAACGGTTATCGATATAAGAATAAGTGCCTGTTTCCGTCACCCCCACGTACAGGAGGTGATAGACGTACTTCTGCGGCAGGAGATCGTCGATGATACTCCCGCAGTCGGCATCGTCAGGACGACCAATCGAATATATCGGATCAGAACCGGTGAGTGTTCCTGTGAATGTGGATGTGCCAGCCAGCGCGGGCAGTATCCCCACTGTCAGGAGGATAATCGCCAGTAGAGAAAGACCAACAATGCGTTTCATCGACTCTCTCCTAAATGCGGGTGCAACGTGCGAAGCTCGTCATTTGTGATCGCAGACGCTTATCGCTCAGTCCAGGGAGCGGCTGCCTGCACCTCAATTTTAGCAGGCATTTTTGAAACAGGGTCTGCTCTGGCGGTTCATTCTTTGGCTTTGGAAATGGGGAGTGCTTAGCCGTCAGGGGCAATTTTGCGCGATGCGCCGTTTGTTGCTATGCTGGCAACTGCGTTTTCTATCGGCAGTGTGCACAAGATGCCTATGAAAAAGGGACTCTTTTTACACGTTATCCTGCTCGGTCTGCTGCTTCTGACAAGCTGCTCCACCGATACTACTTCCGAGGACGTGCCGCCGACGCTGACGCTCGCGCCGAACGTCAGCCGCACGCCGCGCTTCACCGCTACGCCGATCCCATCGCGCACGCCGCTGCCGTCAGCGACCTTCACCCCGTCGGAGACGACCATCCCGCCGACGCCGTCGAACACGCCGACCATGACCGTCACCCCGGCGATCCTCGGCAGCGTCAATTCGCTGCAATCGATCAACGTGCGCGAAGGACCGGGCGTGAGCTTCTCGGCAATCGTGGCACTGCGACCGGCGACCCGCGTCGAGATTCTCGGTCGCAACAACGACGGGACGTGGCTCAACATTCGCATGGAGGATGGCAGCGAAGGCTGGGTACTCGCCAACCTGATCCGCATCCAGCCGACGGCGACGCCCTTCCCGACGCTGACTTCGTCGCCCGACCTGACCCAGATGGCGCTGGGGACAACGCTTCCGACGGCGCTGTTCGGCGGCGGGACGATCACGCCAACGCCGCCGCGCTCGCTCTCGGAAGGCGCGACGCCCACGCCGGTGCTGGAAAACGCCAACCCGGCGACGGTTCAAGGCTTGCAGCTTCCCAACCTCGAAGCCATCAACGAGACGGCGACGGCGCTGGCAGGCGGCGGATTCATCCCGCAGGTCAGCACGCAGCCCGGTGAACAACCGCTCGGCGGTCCCACCGGCGGACCGATCATGTCGCCCAGCCCGACGCTCTCGCCCGTGCCCGGCAGCATCTCGACCCAGCAGGGAGCCGACGTGCTCGCCTACTGCGACGACCGCAGCTTCGGCTCGCCGCCGCCGACCAACCTCGCCGCCGGGTCGACCGTCGACGTGTTCTGGATCTGGCTGGCGGCGACACGCCAGCAGATTCTAGATCATCTGGACGCCGCGAATTACACGGTGCAGTTGGACGGCACGACGCTCGACTATCAGGAATTCCAGGGCAGAGTGCGCCAGGAAAACGGGCAGTGGATGGTCGACTGGTACGTACGTACCGAGCCGCTGGCGAGCGGAGCGCACACGATCACCTACCGGGTGACGTGGTCGGCGGCGATCAGCGACGGAGTCAAGAGCTACGGTCCCGGCACGGGCACGCTGGAAGAAACGGGATCGTGCGCGTTCAACGTGCGGTAGCATCGCCAGAGGCTCGAAACCTCCGGCGGCGAATTCAAGCCGACTGAAGTCGGCACCAACAACCAGACGCATTGAGGTCAACTGCCGCAATTTGGGCGCACGAAGGATAGTGCGCCCATTTTTATCCACAATGGGGTGAAGGAGCGCGAGGAATGCACGGCAAAATCTGCATGGTGACCGGGGCGAATTCGGGGATCGGCAGGGCGATTGCGACCGCCCTCGCCACGATGGGCGCGACGGTCGTCATGGTGTGCCGCGAGCGCGAAACCGGGCAAGCCGCGCAGGACGAGATCAGGCGCGAAACTGGCAACAATGGGGTTGAACTGATGATCGCCGACCTGTCGTCGCAGGCGGCGGTCGCCAGCTTGCCGCCGACTACAACGCGGCGCACGACAGGAAATCTGCACGTGCTGATCAACAACGCCGGGGTGATGCTCAACGACCGGACGCTGTCGGCGGACGGCATCGAGATGACGTTCGCGGTCAACGTGCTCGCGCCGTTCCTGCTGACGCACCTGCTGCTGGACACGCTCAAGGCGAGCGCCCGCGCGCATCATCAACACCTACGGCAACGCGGGCAAGCTCGACTTCGACAATTTGCAGGGCGAGCGGCGCTACGACATGATGACCGCCTACCCGCAGTCCAAGATGGCGAACCTGCTGTTACGATGGAGCTGGCAAAGCGGCTGGACGGCACGGGCGTGACCGCCAACATCGCCGATCCGGGCTTCACGGCGTCGAACCTGGGACGCGATGCGCGCGGCTCGATTCAAGTCGTTTCTGGATTCGGCGCGCGCGACGATGCGCCATCGAAGCAGGCAGCGGAAACGGCGGTCTATCTGGCATCCGCGCCGGAACTGGAAAAGGCGAACGGCAAGCTGTACGGCGACAGGCGCGAACATCAGCGCGGCACGATCCCGCCGAAGCGCGGCGGCTGTGGCAAAATCGCGCCGACCACAAAACGGGCGTGGGGTGAATTACGCCGCTTCCTGCTCGCCGGAGAGCGCCACGTAAGCGCCGAGCGCGATCAGGCTGATGCCGGAGAACATGCGCTGCGCCCGCCGCAGCCCGGCACCGCTTCTTCAACTGCACGCCAATCGGTCCCGCCAGCGTCGCCACGACAATATCCATGCTGGTGTTCAGGAACACGCTGATGCTGCCGAGCAGGATGAACTCCAGCACGACCGCCGCGCGGATTGACGAACTGCGGGATGAAGGCGAGGAAGAACAGCGCCGTCCAGGATCCAGCACCTCGGTGGTGATGCCCTGATAGAAGGCGCGGCAGGTTTCGCGGCGCTCGCCGCCATCCAGCTCGGCGCGGCGTCAGGCTGCATCAGCGCGCGGATGCCGAGATAGATCAGGTATGCCGCGCCCGCATACTTGACGACGGTGAAGGCTTCCGCCGACGCCGCCAGCAGCGCCGAGACGCCGAGCGCGGCGGCGACGACGTGGAACAGCCCGCCGACGGCTGTCCCGGCGGCAGAGGCGTAGCCCTCGCGCCGCCCGCCCTTGATGCTGCGCGCCAGCACGTAGAAGATGCCGGGTCCGGGCGTGACCGCCAGCACAACGGCGGCGGCGAATACGCTGAAGGCAGCGGCGTCAAGACATGAGCAGAGATCTCCGTCTGATGGGTTCACCCCATTGTACGGGAATTCCAATCGGAACGAACCGAACCACCGAGACCACAGAGCAGGACGAACTCCGGCACGACCACGCCATTTGGATTGACGAACCGAGGGCTAACCGTTGTCGATCAGGCGCCGGGTATCACGCTGATGACGACACTGCCCGCTTCGTCCGGTATCGACATAGCGGTGGGCTTCGGCGATTTCCTCCAGCGGATAGCATCGGTCGATGACGACACGCATCACCCCCGCCTCGATCAATCCCTTGAGGAAGTCGAGACCGTCAGGCTCTCCGGCGGGTGTGCCCCCGACGACGTTCCTGCCGGTCGTCATCGCATACCAGGGCGCTTTCAGCCCGGCGGCTACCATGACCGCGTGCAGGTAATATCCGTGCTGCTTCAGCGAGTTCTTGCACTGCGAAAACGTCGTCGTACCGACGGTGTCGAAAATCACGTCGTAAACCTCGCCGTTCCTGGTGAAGTCCTCGCGGGTGTAATCAATGACCCGATCAGCACCCAAAGCTTTCACCATCTGGCGATTTCTGGCACTGCAGACGGCGGTGACGTCTGCCCCGTAGTATTTGGCAAGCTGGACGGCATAGGTGCCAACTGCGCCGAAGCGCCATTGACGAGGACGCTTTGCCCCGGCTCAATGTGGAGCGCGCCGGAGAAAATTCAGCGCCGTAAGTCCGCCAAAAGGAATGGCGGCGGCTTCTTCATAGCTGAGGCTGTCCGGTTTGCGGGTCACGCACGCATCCTGAGGCACGCATTTGTACTCGGCATGAGCGCCGGAACCCAGATCGTGGGTCGCATAGGCAAAGACCGGGTCGCCCACCTTGAAGCGCGTGACCGCCTGACCGACGGCTTCAACTTCCCAGATAGCTCCGACCCAAAGACCGGAGTGCCGGGCTTGGTGATACCCAGAGCAGGCGTCCGGGAAGCCAGAACATAGGCGGAACGTTGAAGCTCCGCATTCTGCAGTCGCCGGGGGTGACGGTCGTCGCATGGATTTTCACGAGTATCTCATCGGCTTTGGGCGTCGGCTTCTCTACGTCCTGATCTGAAGCACATCCGGTGAACCGTATTTTGTGGCGATGACAGCTTTCATGTTGCTTCTCCAAACCGTATTTCCCTGAACATTTCCTACGATCCAGTACGAAAATGTCAGCGCCCGGTTACTCAACGAACAGCAAGCGGGGTGCGGTGAACATCGTGGGTATTGATGCTGACGCAGATCGGCGCTGGTTTTCACGCCTTACCCCTGCTACGATTTAACTAAATTCAAATGACGAAGAATTGCTCATGGGTGAAAAATATCAGGCGCTGGTCAGCCGCTTGGCGGAGATCGCAATATCGACCGGGCGCTCGCCGTGCTCAACTGGGATCAACAGGTGAAGATGCCGCCGGGCGGGCGTCAGCACGCGCCGCGCAGATCGGCACGCTGACGCGCATCGCGCACGAGATGCTAATCAGCGAAGAGACGCAGCGCCTGCTCGACGACGCGCGGGGGCGAGATCGACGGCGCGGCTTACGGTGGTCGAAGCCAGCATGGTGCGGGTCGTGAGCCAGGACGTGCTGACGAAGACCTGCCTGCCGACCGAGCTGGTCGCCAAGATCGCCGAGCTGGAGGTGATCGGGCATCAGGTGTGGGCGAAGGCGCGCGCCGAGAACAATTACGCCGCGTTCGCGCCGACGCTGGAGCAGATGCTCGAACTCAAGCGCGAGTCGGCGGAGCACATGGGCTACAAGGAGCATCCCTACGACGCGCTGCTCAACGAGTACGAGCGCGGCATGACCGCCAGCCGAGTCAAGCAGTTGTTCGACGCGCACAAGCCCGATCTGGTAGCGCTGATTGCCGCCATACGCGGCAGAGGGGACGCGGTCGACGATTCGATCATGCACCAGCCGTTCGACGTGCCGAAACAGCGCGAGTTCGGCGAGATGGTCGTCAAAGCCTACGGCTACGATTTCGGGCGCGGGCGGCAGGACGAAGCCGTGCATCCCTTCTGCACGTCGTTCGCGCAGGGCGACGTGCGCATCACCACGCGCTTCACGCCCGATTTCCTGAATCCGGCGCTGTTCGGGACGATGCACGAAGCCGGTCACGCCATGTACGAGCAGGGCGTCTCGCCGGAACTGGAAGGCTCGCTGCTGTCGCACGGCACGTCGCTGGGCGTGCACGAGTCGCAGTCGCGCATGTGGGAGAATTTCGTCGGGCGCAGCAAAGCCTTCTGGACGTGGGCGTACCCCAAGCTCCAGGCGACCTTCCCGCAGTTTGACGGCGTGAGTCTGGACAAGTTCTATAAAGCGATCAACAAAGTGCAGCCGTCGTTTGTCCGGGTGGAAGCCGACGAAGCGACCTACAACCTGCACATTATGCTGCGCTTCGAGCTGGAAATGGAGATGGTCGCCGGGAACGTGAAAGTTGCCGACCTGAACGAAGAATGGAACGACCGCTTCGAGACGTTCTTCGGCATCGCGCCGCCCAGCGACAAGCTCGGCGTGCTTCAGGACATCCACTGGTCGAGCGGGCTGATCGGCTACTTCCCGACCTACGCGCTGGGCAACCTGCTGGCGGCGCAGTACTACCGCAAAGCGCTGCAAGACCATCCGAACATCCCGGACGACATCGCCAGCGGTAAATTCGACACGCTGCTCGGCTGGCTGCGCGAGAACATCCACCGGCACGGGCGCAAGTTCACCGCCGAAGAACTGACGCAGCGCGTGACCGGGGAGAGCATCGACTGCACGTACTACATGCAGTACCTGCACAGCAAGTACAGCGAGATTTACGGGCTGTAAGGACAGGACTGAGGAATCAGGACTGAGGACTGAGTCAAAGCAAGGGCGGGTGAACCGCCAGGAAAAACACATGTAGGAGCGCACAGCCGTGCGCCCCTACACCTGCTCGCTCTGGCTGCGCGAAAAAGTGGACATTTGTCGGACAAATGTGTCTGGACAGATCGCCGATCCGCGTACAATGAGGATCAGACCCTATATGCGCGGGCAGCGCTGACATGAGGTCTATCACCCGGTGCGCCTATCCCCCGTCATTTAAGCTGGCTCCGGTTTGCGTTACAATTCCCGACAAATAGAATTTATTCTTCAGGGTGATAGACGCATGACGCAGGCAATCGCCACAGATGTATTGATCGTCGGCGCGGACTAACGGGCTTATGGCGGGCAGAGTCCTGACCGACGCGGCTGCAGGTGCTGCTGGTCGACAGGGGACGCAGCGTAGGCGGGCGATTGGCGACGCGGCGTGTCGGCAGCGGTGCTCGCCGATTGCCGCGCGCAGTTTTCACGGTGCGCGACGCGGAGTTCGGCACGTTCGTCGAGCGCTGGATCGCCGAAGGGCTGGTATTCGAGTGGTCGCGGGGCTGGTGCTGACGGCGCAGGTCTGGCAGCCACGCTGACGGACACCCGCGCTACGCGGCGCGCGGCGGCATGAACGCGCTCGCCAAGACGCTGGCGAAGGGCTGACGCGCGCGCCAAAGTCCACTTGATCGATCAAGCCCATCGAGGGCGGCTGGCAGGTGGAGGACGAGACCGGCACGACGCAGCGGGCGCGGCACTTGCTGACGGTTCCACAGTCGCTTGAGCTGCTGAAAGGCGTGCCGCCGAAGCCGGAGGATCGGCGCTGAGGCGATTGATTACAGCCGCAGCCTGACCGGCATGTTCGTGCTCGACCGCGAGATACGCCTGCCGTCGCCGGGGGCGATCCAGCGCCCGCACGCCAACGTCAACTGGATCGCCGACAACCATCGCAAGGATTTCGCCGGGGCGGTCGCTGACGGCAGGCGGGCGTAAGCGATCTACAGCCGCCAGTTGTGGGATCGCAGCGACGAGGAAATCATCAGCGCGCTGAAAGTCGACCTGCTGCCGGTACTGGGCGGCGCGAAGATCATTGAGGCGCAACTGAAGCGCTGGCGCTACGCCTACCCCGACCCGATCTATCGACCAGGCCGCCGCTGATCTGCCCGCGCCGATGGTGTTCGCCGGGGATGCCCGGCGCGCCGCGCATCGAGGGGCGGCGCTCTCCGGGCTGACCGCCGGGCGCAAGCTGGTCGAGCTGCTCGCCTAATCCAGGTGGGCGCACAGCCGTGCGCCCCTACCATACCAATCCTTAATGTTACCCGTGCTCACCTGACAGCGCGCATCGCCCGAATCGGCTACAATGGGGTGGAACGAGGAGGGTCTCTCCATGCGCGCTTTTGCGGTTCTTCTTCTGCTCGTGCTGACTGCCGCGCTGGTGGTCGGGCTGCCGATTACGGCGCAGACCGCCGTGCCGGGCACTCCGACACCCGCGATCATCATCGTGGCGACCGCGCCGCCGGGTCCAACCCCCGTACCAACGCAGGCGAACGGCTGCTACGTGCCGCTGTCGCTGGCGATTGGCAGCGACGTGTTCCTGCGCGGCGGCGTCAACGTGCGCCACCTGCCGTCGCTGTCGGGCGCGCTGGTCAATTATTACCCGGAGCCGGTGATCCTGACGCTCGACCAGGGTCCCGTGTGCGCGGACGGCTACAACTGGTGGCACGTTTCGGGCAGCGGAGAGCCGGGCTGGGCGGTCGAAGGCAAGCCGGGGCGCTACTTCCTCCAGACGGCAATCGACCCACGCACGACCAACTGCGCCGCGCCGCAGGAGACGATCACGGTCGGCGGGCGGGTGCAGGCGGTGACCGGGTCGCGCGTGCGGCAGTCGCCGGACAACAGCGCGACGGTGATCACGGTCATCCAGCCGGGGATGCAGATCGTGGTGGTCGACGGACCGCGCTGCTTCGAGGGGCTGAACTGGTGGAAAGTGCGCGTGCTCTACGGCAACACGACGGCACTGGTCGACGGCTGGATCGCCGAGGGATACCCCGACGGCTACTTCGTGCAGGGGCTGACCGTCAGCGGCGATTTCGCGCCGACCTGCCTGACGGCGCTGCGCCTGCACAGCGGGACGCGGGCGGCGGTGACCTACCGTGACGGCGTGCCGCGCCGTTTGCGCGCCGAGCCGAGCACGTCGGGCGCGGTGATCGCCGAGCTGCTGGACGGCATCGAGTTCGAGGTGATCAACGACCAGCGGGTGTGCGCCGACGGATACAACTGGTGGCAGGTGCGCATCGTGGCGACCGGGCTGACCGGCTGGCTGGCGGAAGGCGTGCCGGGCAATTACTGGTTCGAGGTACTGATCAACTGGAGATGGATCGACCGATGCGCATCCCAACCCGACGACCGACCGGCTGGCGCAGTACGGCGGGGCTGGTCTGATCGTGGTGATGATGGCTGCCGGGCTGGGGCAGATCGGGCTGGCGCTGGCGCAAAGCGGGCTGCCGCTGTTCCTGCTGAGCGGGCTGGTCACGCTGTCGCTGACCGCGCCGGTGATGCTGCTGACGTGCGCGACCCCGGCGGTGAGCGTCGCGCAGGAAGGGATCACGATTCAGCCGCGCGTGTGGCGCGAGCGGTTCGCCGGTCGGAGGTGCGGGCGGTCAAGGATTACCCGCTGCTGCCGCTGCGCGACACCGAGGCAGGACGGCGGGCGCTGGTCGGGCGCGGCAAGTACTGCGCTGCCGAGGGCATCATGCTGGTGATCCCGTCGCTGCCGCTGCCGTACCGCTTCACCGGGCTGTTCGCGGGCGAGGGGTTCACGGCGGATCGGGCTGACGAACTGACGCACACCGACTACGATGCGCTGAAGCGGCAGGTGATGAAATACACGGGTACTGAGTACTGAGTGCCGAGTGCTGAGACAAAGCAGCGGCATACGTCTGCCTAAACAAATGAGTATCGAGTATTTTTCAGTACTCAGTACTCGGCACTCAGCACTAAAGAGGACGAACGATGGCAAATTTTATCGCCCATGTGAGCGGCAATCCGAACATCCCGACGCTTGGCAGTGTCAACGTGCGCGCGCAGCCGGGAACGGCAGCCGGGATCGCGGTGGTATTTCAGGCGAAGATTGGCACGAAGAATCTGCCGATCCTCGACGTGAAGCCGGATCAGGCGAACAACGCTTACCGGGGCAAGGTGTACTACTGGTTCCGGCTGCAATTCACCGACGGTCGCACCGGCTGGATACGCGACGACCTGCTGTCGCTGCTGGGCGACGGCACGAGCTACGGCTATCCCAATCTGACGCAGGAAGCCCACGCCTTCGGGCTGCTACGCCAGCTCCTGCCGGACGGCGTGGTGCTGCCGACGCCGACCCCCGCGCCGACGCCCGATCCTGAGCCAGAGCCTGATCCCGACCCGACTCCGACGCCCACACCGACGCCAACCGGCGACGTGATCGGGACGGTGATCGCCAAGACGAGCCTGAACATGCGCGACGTGCCGGTGACCGGCAAGGTCAAGGCGCGGCTGGCATATCATGAAAAGGTGAAGGTGCTCGCGGGACAGCCGCAGTCCGGGACGAGCTACATCTGGGCGCAGGTGCAGACGGCATCGGGCAGGGGCTGGGTGCGCGGGGACTACCTGAGCATCACGGGGGATGCGTCGGCGTTCGGGCTGAGCAAGGGCGACGAATTTTCAATCCCGATGGAGAATTACTGGTGGACGCGCGGGCAGAACGACGTGCAGCCCGACGGGTCGGTCGATAAGCACAACGGCTGGGATATGGGCGCGAACCCCGGCACGGTGATCCGCTCCGGTCCGAACGGCGGGCAGGTGATCCGGGTGCTGACGTGCACGCGCTGCACGGCAGACCGCCCGAACGTGATCAGCCAGGGGATTCCGCTGAACAGCCCCAGCGTGCTGGGCGACGCCGCCTGGGGCTTCGGCTACGGGAACGCCGTGATCGTGCGCTACACGAACGACCTGCTCCCGGCGTCGACGCGGCAGCGGCTGAGAGATATGGGGCTGCCGGGGATTCACCTGTTCGTGATCCATGCGCACCTGAGCAGCATCGACATGCACGTCCAGCTCGCGCCGTACACGCAGATCGGCGTGATCGGCAACACGGGCAATTCGACGGCGACGCACCTGCATCTGGAAGTGCGGGCATCGTCGAACCCGAACGACACGTTCTGGGGCGGGATGCGCGTGCTTGAGCCGGGGATTCTGTTCAGACGATAGACCGCGAGTATTTGAGGATCGTCCGTAGGGGCGAGGTATACCTCGCCCCTACAAGTTTGGAGGATAGCTATGATCGACCGGGTGACCGTCGCCGCGTGGCTGGACAATTACGTCCACGCCTGGAAATCCTACGATCCTGACGCGATTCGCAGCCTGTTCAGCGAAGATGCGCGCTACTATTATGGTCCTTACGCCGAGCCGGTCGTCGGGCGGGAGGCAATTGTCGCGTCGTGGCTGGAGAATCCCGATACGCCGAACACCTACGATGCCGCCTACGAGCCGCTGGTGATCGAGGGGAACGTCGCCGTCGCCAACGGGCGCAGCTACTATAGCGCGTCCGCAACCAGGGCGGGCGGCGCGGAGTTCGACAACATCTTCGTGCTGCGGTTCGACGATCACGGCAAGTGCGTCGAATTCCGCGAATGGTACATGAAGAAATAGGAGCAAGCCGCATGGAATATCGCCTGCTGGGGCGCACCGGGATCCGGGTATCGCCGCTGTGCATGGGCACGATGACGTTCGGGGACAGCGCCGATGAGGACGAATCGGGGCGCATGTTCCGCGCCTGCCGCGACGCGGGCATCAACTTCTTCGACTGCGCCAACGGCTACGCGGACGGGCGCTCGGAGGAAGTCCTCGGCAGGCTGATCGCCGACTGCCGCGACGACATCGTGCTGACGACGAAGGTCGGCTTCCCGGTGGGCAGCAAGGGCGTGAACAACGCCGGGACGAGCCGCCGCCACATCCACGCGCAGGTGGAAGCCAGCCTGAAGCGGCTGAACACCGACCGCATCGACGTGTACTTCATCCACCGTTTCGACCCGGACACGCCCATCGAGACGACGATGCGGGCGCTGGACGATCTGGTGCATCAGGGCAAAATCCTGCACCCGGCGGTGAGCAACTGGGCGTCGTGGCAGATCGCTACCGCGCTGGGCATGTCGAAATACGAGGGGCTGGCGCGGATCGAGTGTTTGCAGCCGATGTACAATCTGGTCAAGCGGCAGGCGGAAGTCGAAATCCTGCCGCTGGCGCAGAAGGAAGAAATCGGCGTGATCCCGTACAGCCCGCTGGGCGGCGGCTTGCTGACCGGGAAGTACGCGGGCGGCAGCGGCGCCGGGCGGATCGTCGAGAACAAGATGTACAGCGTGCGCTACGGCGAGGCACTGTACCACGAGATCGCGGCGAAATTCGCGGATTACGCCCGCGCGCAGGGCTACGCCCCGGCGACGCTGGCGGTGGCGTGGGTGATGTCGCACCCGGCGGTGACCGCGCCGATCATCGGGGCGCGCAATAGCGAACAGCTCACGGCGTCGCTCGGCGCGCTGGACGTGGCGATGACCCCGGAATGGCGGGCGGAGATTTCGGCGCTGTCGTACCAGCCGCCCCCGGCGACCGATCGGCTGGAAGAACAGAAGAACTGGTAAACTGCCAAAGTAGGACAAGGGCTGCTGACCTCACCCCCGCCCCCTCTCCACGTTGTGGAGAGGGGAGGGCATCCTGCGGAAGCAGGAACGAAGTGAGACGGGGTGAGGTTTTCAGGTAGGGGCACGTGCAACTTTTGGCTGCCTATATCGTGCCCCTACGCACGACATTTCCCATGATGCACACCGGAACTGAACCGTGATCAGCGTGATTTCGACCGTACTGAACGAGGGCGAGAGCATCCGGCGGCTGCTGGACTCGCTGGCGGCGCAGACGCGCCAGCCCGACGAGATCGTGATCGCCGACGGCGGCAGCGCCGACAACACGGTCGCCATCCTGCGCGAATACGAAGCCAAGCTGCCGCTGCACGTGCTGGTCGAGCCGGGCGCGAACATCAGCGCGGGGCGCAACCGGGCAATCGCAGCGGCGGAGGGCGAGATCATCGCCGTGACCGACGCGGGCGTGCGGCTGGCGAGCGACTGGCTGGAGCGCCTCACCCAGCCGCTGCTGGACGACCCATCGCTGGAAGTCGTAAGCGGCTTCTTTGAGGCGGACGCGCGCACGCCGTTCGAGACGGCGCTGGGGGCGACCACGCTGCCGCTGGCGGACGAGATCGACCCGCAGACGTTCCTGCCGAGCAGCCGGAGCGTCGCCTTTCGCAAGTCGGCGTGGATCACGGTGGGCGGCTACCCGGAATGGCTCGATTACTGCGAGGATTTGATCTTCGACCTGCGGCTGCGCGAAACCGCCGCGCCGACGATGTTCGAGCCGCGCGCGCGGGTCTATTTTCGCCCGCGCCCGACGCTGGAAGCCTTCATCAAGCAATATTACCGCTACGCGCGCGGCGACGGAAAAGCTGACCTTTGGCGCAGGCGGCACGCCATCCGTTACGCGACCTACCTGATCGCCGCGCCGCTGATCTTCTGGCTGGGCTGGCGCAAGCACCCGCTGCTGTGGAGCCTGTTCCTGCCGGGGGCGTTCGTCTACCTGCGCGAGCCGTACCGCCGCCTGCTGACGCTGCTCAGCGCGGACGTGACGAGCGACGACCGCCTGTACATGCTGGCGCTCGTGCCGGTGATCCGCGTGGTGGGCGACCTCGCCAAGATGCTCGGCTACCCGGTCGGGTGGTGGTGGCGGCTGAAGCACCGCCCGCCGGACTGGCGGAAGGTATAGCCGAGAGAAGCGGGCACGACACGTCGTGCCCCTACAAAAGCGTGTACACGTTTAGGGGCGGTGATTGCCGTTGCCATTGCCGTTGGCGAGCAGATGCGGCTGGCGCTCGACCACGCTGTCGATCAGCCCGTACTCGACCGCCTGCTGCGCGTCGAAAAACATATCCCGATCCATGTCACGCTCAAGGATGTCGCGCGGCTGCCCGGTGTGCTCGTGGAAAATCTCCAGCAGGCGGGTTTTGAGGCGCTGTATCTCGTTGGCGCGGATGACGATGTCCGACGCCTGCCCCTGCAAATTGCCGTGAATCAACGGCTGGTGCATGTGGATGGTGGCGTTGGGCAGGGCGTAGCGCTGTCCGTGCGCCCCACCGACCAGCACGACTGTGCCGAAGCTCATCGCCATGCCGATGGCGGTCGTGCTGACCGGGGCGCTGATCTGCTGCATGGCGTCGTAGATCGCTAGCCCGGCATAGACTTCGCCGCCGGGGGAATTGACGTACATCTGGATCGGGCGCTGCGGGTCTTCGCGGTTGAGGAACAGAAGCTGGGCGACGATCAGGTTGGCGATCTGCGATTCGACTTCCGCGCCGAGGATGATGACACGCTCCTTGAGCAGCAGCGAATAGATGTCGTAGGCGCGCTCGCCGTAATTGCTCTGCTCGATGACCATCGGGATAACCGCCATTGGGAATGCTCCTTGTGAACAGACGTGTCGAATAGAAGGCGCACGGTTCTATGCGCCTTGCCGGGTGACAGCAAAATGACCAGACGATCAGATTTGTTTCTTGACCTCACCCCGTCGAACCTTCGGTTCGCCTCCCCTCTCCACGTGGTGGAGAGGGGTCGGGGGTGAGGTTGCGGACGTTACGCCGTCGCCAGCATCTCCGGGTAGATCAGCGCGATCAGGCGGAGCATGGGCGCGTCGAGCGTGAACGAGGCGCTCATCTGCGACAGCGCGCTCATGGTGGGCATAGCTTCGCGCAGATGCTCGCGGGCGTACTGCAGGCGCTTCTTAATGGTCGTCAGCGGGAGGGCGAGCCGTTCGGCGATCTCCTGCTGCGAGTAGCCGGTGATGTAGAACAGCTCGGTGACGACGCGCTCGTGCTCCGGCAGCGCGCGCACAGCGCGATTCACCTGCTCCTTCAGCTCGCGGGCTTCGGCGCTGGCATCGGGATCGGCTTGCGTGGAGGCTTCGCCGTCCTCCAGCGGGAGGAATTGGGGCGCTTTGCGGCGAGTGACGCGGTGGCAGTAGGTCAGGACGATGCGCTTGAGCCACGCCGGAAACGCCGCTGGCTCGCGGAGCTGGTCGACCTTCTGGTAGGCAGTGAGGAAGGCTTCCTGCGCGATATCCTGCGCCAGATGCGCGTCGCCGAGGACGTTGTACGCCCAGCCACGCGCAATCGACTGGAACGGGGCGATCAACTCGCCGAACGCTTCCTCGCGGGCGCTGCCTTCGGCTGCCTGCGCCTTCCTGACCAGTTCCTCGTATCCCTGCATGACAGTATCCCTGCTGTTTGCGGATAGTCTACACTATAGAGCCGGTTTCCGTGAAAATGGTGACTGCGGGCGCGTTTGGTCGAGAAACCGGCGAACACACAGGTTCGCCCTTACAACAGCTATTTATGCGAAGCGACGCGTCCGATTTTAACGTCGGGTTACGGAAAACGGCATATACTGTTATGAGCCGGAACGACTGAAGTTTTCAACCACGGCGTCGTAGCGTGCCGGGTTAAAGGTTATTCCCATGAGCACCATGTCGAACGTCAATCTCAAAGTCCTGGTGATGGACAGCGACTACTACGCGCTGCAAGCGATCAACAGCTATCTGGCGTGGGATCGGCGCACGCGCGTGACCTGGATGGCAGAGAACCTCGACGAGATGTGGTCGTACATCAACCGCACGCCGCTGGCGGAACTGCCGGACGTGGTCGTGCTGGATTCCGATCACGCGGGGGGTGCGGATGCGCTGCATTATCATGTCGAGCGGCTGCGCCAGAAGATCAAGGACGTGATTATCGTCTGCATGGCGCGCGTGGCGGACGTGAAGGCGGTCGAAGCCGCCGCCGACGCGGGCGCGCGCGGGTATCTGCTCAAGGACGACGTGCGCCTGCAAATCGCCTGGGCGATTGTCTATGCGCTCGACCACGACTTCATCGTCAGCCCCGGCGTCGAGCGGGCGGGCGAGCAGGTGTTCAACCCGCGCCTGAACCACGCGACCGTGCTGCCCAAGCGCCGCGAATACCCCGAACTGACCGAGCGCATCCTCGGCAAAGATTGAGTCGTGCGTGGTGAAGGATGCTCAAGCACCTCGCCGCCGACGAGATGGGCATCAGCCTGCACACGATCCGCAGCCACTGCTGGAAGGCTACCGATTCTGGGAAGCTCACGACGAGACCGAACATCTGGTCGATACAACGCCGCAGGACAAGGCTTCATGGGCTGGACGCTTCACGGACGACGAAGAAGAAAGTGCAACCCTCGTCGACATCCGCCGATAAGGATAGACGAATACGCGTTGCATTCGCACGCCAATGCCGCACCGTGCAACGTCTCGAATGGGGGGACAAGATGACCAACGACAGGGCATTCCAGAAGTTCGCCGGGATGCTGGCAGTTCTGGCAGGCGTCGCCGGGTTTCTGTACTCGGTTTCGTTCATCATCATCGCACGAAGCTCGCCCGAACTGGGCGCGAGCCTGAGCGCGTTCTTCCTGCTGCTCGGCGGTGTGCTGACCGGCGGCGCGCTGGTCGGGCTGTACAAACGGCTGGAAGCGGGCGACAATGGTCAGTGCTGGCACGGATATCCTCGCTGCTTTCCGTGGAGGCGCTGGGCGCGGCGGTACACGGCGGCTACGACCTCGCCAACGCCTTCAACCCGCCCGCGAGCAACCTCCCGGCGCTGGCTGACCTGCCCAATCAGGTCGATCCGCGTGGCTTGCTGACGTTCGGGGTCGCGGGGATGAGCGCCGTGATCTTTTCGCTGGTGATCGTGCGGAGCGGGGAACTGCCGAAGGCGCTCGGCTATCTGGGTTATCTGCTCGGCGCCGTTTTCGTGGTGCATTCTGGGGCGGCCGATCGGTCTGACGCGACCAATCTGGCGATTGTCATCCGGCGCCGTTGACCGGGTTCGTCGTCAGCCCATTGTGGTACATCTGGCTGGGGATCTTGGCTGAGGCAGTAAAGAGGTTAATCGCCAAGAGGAAATCACGGGCGAGAGGCCTCGCCTCGCCTGGCCCTGGTACTGTCCTCGTCTTTACCCGGCACTGGGTATTCGACGACAGCATCCACATTTCGAGAACGCACGCCGTCGATGAAATTGCCGTTGACGGCGGGCTTCCAGGGAATGCGGTTCCGCTGGTGCGCCCGGTACCGCCGCCCGATCTCGTTGATGACCTCGCCCTTTCTCGCTGATGCTGGTCGCCGTTGACGGGATTTTGATCAGCGCGAGCAGGTAATCATCGTCAGTTTATCGATGACGCGTTGCCGCGCACCTGCATCTGCCCGGCAAAGACGACGGCCGCTCGCCGACGCGAGAATCGGCGCCGAGCGCCGCCTGCATGTCCCAGCCGGTGTGACGGGTGTTGAGCGTGCCGTTGGCGTGGTGCGCGCCGAACGGCGAGGCTGTGCCGAGGACTGGGAATCAGCTGCGTCGTCCTGCTGATTTTCGTTCGGTGGTGTAGAGCTTAAAGATGTGCCTTCAGCTGCGCGGCCAGCGCCGCGCTCAAGCTCGATGTCGAGCAGATAGCTGGTCGGGTCCGATGCAGACGTTCTGGCGGATGAACGCGCTTAACGATGCAGATCCTGACGGAAAGGTGGAACAGTGTCGCGCGTGCCGTCGGCGTAGTCACGAACACGATCGAGCGGATATTCGCGCTGCTCGGTTGTTCCATGCCCGCCGAGTGCGCCCGCAATAGCCATCGTCAGCGGGAAGAAGTCGATCAGCCCGTTGAGGAAAGCGGGCGCGCACGTTGGCAATCGTCACCCCATTGAGCGAAGGTGACGGGCATCAGCCCGGTGTATTGCCCTGCGGCAGCGACCAGAAATAGAGCCGAGAAGCGCGGTACGCCGTTGACGGTCGTCGAAGGAGGGGATTCGGCGCGGTATCCGTGTCGGCAGAAGCGGCGCCGATCCGCCGGCGCGCGGCGGGCGGCGGGTAATCCTGCGGCCCAGGGTGAGCACAGCCACAGCGCGGTTGCGCAGGCGATCGGCACGACGAACGTGAGGTGGTTCAAAGATACAACTCCTGATACTTCCGATGGATCGATATGATCGGGCGGGGTCGATACTGTACATCCTCGTTGCAAACTTCACGGGTATACCAGGTGTCAGCGGAAGCAAGATACTTTGGTAAGCGCAGGGTACGGCACTGAACCAGCTGCCTGGAAGTCGTTTGCTGGGGGTAGTGGAACACGGCAACCTGCCAAGCATCCCAGGTTTCCGGTCCTTATATTCCTGGGGTTTACTTCCATTGATCACCTTGTCTCAACAGTGGCTGGAGAAATCTGTAAGTTAAGCGGACGCCAGAGTCCGGTGATCGCGATATCCTGATTTCTGACAGTTTCTCCACGAAGGTGGTGGTGAGCAGATAGTGCGAGCCGGAAGCCTTGATATTCTTCAACGCGAGGAAAATATGCGCGAATGGAGGAACAAGACAGTCTCGGCAAAAGATCGCGTCGACTGTAGGGGATCATGAATCAGGTCGAGCCGGGTAAACCGACAATGGTCGTTCCCGTAACTTGCCTGTCAGCAACGATCAGATCGGTAAACAATGTCAGCCCCCAGGTATTCCACGTGCGGTAGATTCACGGTTCGCATCCAGAAATTTCCGCAGGGAATATCAAGGAAAGATACGCAGTTGTGTTCGATCAAGTGCGGCAGAGCCAGGTGCGAACAGCTTCAGTTTGAGCCAGGTTTGAACCAATTCCAGAATAGGGGAGTGGTCGTCTTTCCAGGTATGACGATCGCCACCGCTGGACGTTGTAGACGGTGTAGCCGACCTCGATCGATACTGCCCGACCCCATAGCCGGTGATCATTGTCGTTCGAGCGCCTGACGATGGCGTGATGACTGTCGAGTGCGTCAGGACATGCCGCCGTGCTTCCTCGTCCGCGTTCAGATCGATGCCGAGACTGCGTTCCATAACATCCTCCAGACGTTCTACCAGACCTGCTCTACCAGACCTGCTCTACCATGAACTGCCGCCGGTCACGCCGTGCCGGGCGGGTGATTTCTCGAGACGGATCAGATAGGCGAGCGCCTGCTCGGCATTCTCGCCGCACATTTCCGGCCCGCGCAGCCGCACGCAGACGGTAGGGCGCTCCGGCTTGCCGAACAGCTTGCAGCGGTTATCGTCGGTGAGCTGGACGCAGCGCACGCCTGCCGGCTTGCCATCGGGCATCCTGGGATGGGGGAAGAAATCGAGAGGGCGATGCAGCACGCCCCAGCCGACACGACAATCCACTTGCTCACCTTGGCGATAACAGGTACAGGGCGAACTTCCACCGGCAGGCGATGAACGGCTTTGGTCATCCGCCGAACTTCGCCATTGTATTCCCATCGCGAACTGCACGTCGACTTCCTCGACGACTTGAAGCCGAAGCGCTCGTAGAGCAGTCGTCTGTGAGCGTCGCCATCAAATCGAGCGGAAGCCCATGTCGCTGGCAGCCTGCTCGTACAGCCGCATCAGACTGCCGATGCCCCGACGCGCGCCCACCTGGATGGACGAAGAAGGCGCGGATGCGGGCGGCTTCGGTCGCCGGGTCGAGCAGGCCATCGGGTCGGCCGCCTTACGCCGATCGCCGTTGAAGTGTGCGGCGTTGGCTCCAGCCGCCGCCGCCGACGAACATATCGCCCGACTGCACGGCGAACAGGTCTGATCGCGGATCAACCGTATCGACCCCATAGACGTATTTGAGGATGCTCGACTTCCGCCGGGGTAATGCTGGCCGTTGAGACCGCGAGCCGAGACCGCGATCAACTGCTGCAAGGCTTCGGTATCTTCGAGCGTGGCGAGCCGCGTGCTCCACTGTTCCATCGGAATGCTCCTGTGAACCCAATCAGCCCAGGCTGGCGCCGCCATCGACGCGCAGCACCACTCCGGTCAGGAAATCCTCGCTCGCCAGATAGACGACCGCCCGCCCCACGTCCTCAGCGGTGCCGGAGCGCCCCAGCGGCGTCGCACGGGCGTACCGCTGCCAGCGGGCTTCGTCCATGCCATCCGGCTTGAGCACCAAGCCGGGGATGACGGCGTTGGCGCGGATGTCCGGGGCGTAACCAGCGGCGGTGACCTGCGTCAGCGCCAGCAGCCCGGCTTTGCTGACGCCGTGATGCGCGTAATCGACCCAGGGTTCGAGCGCGCCCCGGTCGAGGATGTTGACGATCACGCCGCCGGGCGGCTGATTCTCGCGCATGAGGCGGATGGCGTGCTGGGTGCAGAGGAAGGGCGCAGTCAGGTTAATGCGCATGGTCTCGTCCCACTCGTCGAGCGTCACGTCGAGAAGCTGGCGGCGCTGGAAGTTCGAGGCGCTGTTGACAAGGATATTGAGCCGCCCGAAATGCTCACGCACGGCTGCAAAGATGGCATCGACGCCTTCGGGCGCGCTCAGGTCGGCGCGAACGGGGATCGCGTCGACGCCCAGCGACTTGACATCGTGCAGAGTCTCTTTGACCGCATCGTCGGACGTGCGGAAATAATGCACGAGGACATGGACGCCCGCCCGCGCCAGTTCCAGCGCGATTGCCCTGCCGACACGGTGCGCCGCCCCGGTAACGACGGCGACCTGCCCGGTCATATCGATGCGCATAACCACCCCATTGTGAGCGTTTTAGTAGGATAGCCTGCACAGGCGGCTTACGCCAGAGTGGAATTGGACGGCGGCACACGAAAAAGGGCGGGGTCGCCTGGTTTGCAAGCGACCCCGCCCCTATGCAGCAATCAGTGGGAAAAGTGAAGGATCAGTAGCCGGTCGCAGGCACGGACAGCAGGAACAGCAGCGGCTGATCGCGCGGCTTCGGGAGTCCGTCGCGTCCGAGTTTGACCGGAATGACTGGGCTGCGCGCGTCAACGCCCTGCAAGCAGATGTGCGCGCGAGTCGTAGCGATGACATTCGCGTCGATGTGGTCGGTCTGCTGCGGGACATCCGTGAGGATGAGGATTGACCGATCTCGTCATCGACTCCAATATTCTACTCGCAAGCGTCCTCCCGGATGAACCGCTCACGCGGCAAGCACAAGCGACCCTGTTATACTGGTCGAATACCGACATTCGCCTGATCGCGCTGCGCCTGTACGCTCGGAACTGGCAGCCGTCGTCCGCAAAGCCGTATTCCAGAACCGGATCACGCATGAACAGGGCAGGCAGTTCCTCGCGCTCCTGCTGGAATACCCGGTCACACACTTCGAGGATGACGACCTCCTGAAAGCCGCCTACGAAATCGCCTATCGCTTCAATCTGCCCCGCGCCTACGATGCGCAATATCTGGCGCTCGCCGAACGAGCGGAAGCCGATTTCTGGACTGCCGATGAAATACTCTACAATCGGCTGAATCCGCACTTCGGTCAAATTCGCTGGCTGGGGCACTTCACGGAACCGACGCCGGATCGATAATCGCTTAGCCATCCGTGTCGCCTGCGCAAATCCACACACGAAAAAGGGCAGGGTCGCTTGGTTTGCAAGCGACCCTGCCCCTATGCAGCAATTGGTGAGAAAAGCGATGGATCAGTAGCCAGTCGCAGGCACAGACAGCAGGAACATCGCCGAGACCAGCGCGATGAACAGCGGCAGAATGAGTGCGAAGGCGAACAGGCGGCTGTCCTCGCGCAGATGCATGTAGAACAGCACCACCAGGATCGCTTTGACGGCGGAGCAGCCGATCAGGATAAGCGTGCTCAGCAAGCCTTTCGGCAGGCTGGCGATCAAGACCTCGACGACGGTGATCGCGCCAAGGATCAGGAAGATGACGGTGTAGAGCGGCAGCGGAATGGTGTAGCCCCGGATCACAGTAGTATTGCCGACGCGGTGCGGCAGCGCGTGTTCCGCCAACGCCTGATCTTCGACATCCGGCAATTGCTCAGTCGGCACGGGAGTAAGTTTGTCGGTTTCTTCTGCCATCATCTGCTCCCTAGACCAGATAAATCGCCGTGAACAGGACGATCCACACCACGTCGACAAAGTGCCAGAACAAGCCGAAAATCTCGACGCCGAGGTAGCGGTTGTTGGCGTACTTGCCGCGCCGCGCGCCCATGATCACGTAGAGCGCCCAGAGGACGCCGGCGATCACGTGAGCGCCGTGAAAGGCGGTCGGGGCGTAAAAGCGCATCCCGAAAGCGTCACTGTAGAGCGTGATGCCTTCGTTCGAGAGCGTAGTGTATTCGACGAACTGGAGCAGCACGAACAGCGTACCGAGACCCGCCGTCGCGCCGATCCAGCGGGCAAGCCCCTTGCTATCGCCGCCCTGAATGGCGCGAAGCCCCATGACCATCGTCCAACTGCTGGTGAGCAGCAGGAAGGTGTTCAGGCTGACCAGCAGCAAGCCGGACGCCTTGTGGACTTCCTCGACGCGCTCCGGGTTGTGGATGCGGAAAACGACAAAGACCGCGATCAGCGTGGCGAAGATGACCACTTCGGAGGCGAGGTAGAGCCACATGGCGAATTTCAGATTGTCGATGTGGCGCGCCTCTTCCTTAGGGGTGGCGTGATGCGCTCGTTCGATACTCATTTCCGTCATAGTCTACGTTTCCTGTTTGCTCTCTGTGTTTACTGCAAAAAGCCCGGCACGTGACGCAGTACACGGGCGAGCCATTTCGCCACGATCCCGATAAAGTTCAGCACGAGCGTCGGGCGCAGGATGATCAGCGCGAAGAGGACGGCGTTCACCAGCGACAGGAACACAAGCTGTGCCTGCGGGTCGGGCAGGATGATCGACAAGCCCGGTAGCTGCGGCTGCGGGAAGATCAAGCCGATGGCGACGAAGTAAAAGACGTAATACAGGATGATCGCCGTGAAGATGAACACCAGCGCCGCCAGCGGCGGTCGGATGACGACCAGAGCGATGACCAGCGCGCCCAGGAATGCCAGGAAGGTGAGCTGCCCGCCTGAATCCATGAACCAGTTGAGCACGGGTAGCTGGCGATCCGGCAGGATCAGGTCGATGACGTAGAACAGCACGACGTAAGAGACGATCCAGACGACCAGAAGCTGCACGATGGCGATGAAGGTCTTGCGGTCGTTGTGCACGGTCGGCTGCCCGGCAGCGGGCGAGGGAAGCACCGCCGTTCCGCCAGCCGACACCTTGACTTCGGCGAGACCGCGCGCCAGAAAGGTGAAGATGAAGGCGAAGACCGCCGCCGCCGCGACCAGCGACAGCAGCGCCCAGATGACGAACACCGCGAAGATCACCAGCGTGCTGACCTGAATGGTCGGTCCGCCGAAAGGCAGCGGCACGTCGGCGTAGCCCACCGTCGCGGGCGAAGCGCCGGGGACGATGGTCTGGGTGAGCGCCAAGCCGCCGGGCAGCAGGGCAAACCCGGCGATGATGATCAGGAAGGCGAGCAGCAGCGTGGTAATCTGCCAGGTGTAGCTGGCGAGGATACGGCTCGGCTTCTCGGCTTCGGCGGCGAGTTCTTCGTGGACAGCTTCTTCGACCACTTCGTCGCCGTGAATGCTCAGGCGGGGGTCAAACGCGCCGATGCCCCAGACGAAGAAAACCGCTGTCGTAAGCACCGAGACGATGATACCCGGTCCGGGCGACCAGATCGGATCAAGCCCCTGAAGCCCGCGCAGGACGATGACGATCAGCGCGCCGAACATGAAGCCGATGATCCCCATCGGTATGGCACGACTCAACCCAGGTTGCATAGATGACTTCTCCCCCTGATGGAAGTGGTGAGTAACGGGTGATGAGTAATGAGCGGATACGCTTTAGGGCGCATCATTGCCAGGAATTCCATCCCCCACGACTCGCTGCTCGTCACTTTCCGCTTCAGATCAGGTACAGCACGCTATAGAACAACAGCCAGGCAACGACTACAAAATACCACAATTTGGCGGAGGCTTCCACCGCCCAGTAATGCACCGAGTCGTAATCGTCGGCGCGGGACGACACGCGAAACAGGATCAAGCCGATGACCAGCGCGTGAACCGAATGAAACGCGGTCATGACCCGGAACACGGTGCTGTACTGCCCGCTGAAGGGCACGCGCAGCCACTCGAACGCCATGATCAGGACAAAGCCGACGCCGAGAGCGACGGTCGCCAGCCAGTACGAGCGAAGCGCGTCGCGCCGGTCGCGCTGGATCGCCTGCAGCCCGGCGCGCGCCAGCACCGCGCTCGCCAGCAGCCCCACCGTAGCAATCGTGGGCAGCACCGGATCGAGCGGCTCGACGCCGGGCGGGGGCCAGGAGGCGAAATTCCCGCGAATTTGCAGGTTGACCATGATCAGGCAGACGAACACCAGAATCCACGAAAGCTGGAAGATCGTCATGCCCGTGCGCCTGTTGCGCAGGTCTAGCTGTTCCTGGCGCGTCAGCGCGCCGTGTTCGAGCGTGTGCTGCTGCATGATACTGTTAAGCCGTTACGCTACCCTAGCCTTGCGAAATGCTGACCTCACCCGCTGCGCTTCGCTTAGCTCCCCTCTCCACGACATGGAGAGGGGTGGGGTAAGGTCATGAGCGAAACCCAGCAACTGCCGACAACCCGTTGAGAACGCTTACTTCTATTCTCCCGTTTCGGGCGCGGGCTTCAGCGGGCGCTCGCGGACGGGCGGCGGCTCTTCGGGCGCGCCGAACTGCGCGTCAATCGCGTTCAGGTAGGTGTACGACGCCTGCGTGCCGTAGCCATACGGGTTCTTGTAGGGAACCGGGTCACCGATGAAATTATGCGCGGGCGGCGGCGAGGTCGTCGCCCATTCGAGCGTGAGCGCGCGCCAGGGATTCGCGCCCGCGCGCGGTCCGTTGGCGAGGCTGTAGATCACGTTGGCGACGAGGACGAAGGTCGACACGCCAAGCACGAACGCCGCGATGCTGACCAGCACGTTCAAGCCCTGATACTCCGGCGCGTAGACGGCGACGCGGCGCGGCATCCCGATGATGCCGAGAACGTTCATCGGGAAGAAGGTCAGAAAGAACGCCGGATAGGTGAGGAAGAAATGGATTTTGCCGAGCCGCTCGTTGAGCATCCGCCCGGTGATCTTCGGGAACCAGTGGTAAATGCCGGCGTAGATGGCAAAGACCGAGCCACCGTAGAGGACAAAGTGCAGGTGGCTGACGACGAAATAGGTGTCCTGCACGTGGATGTCGAACGGGATGGCGGCGAGCATCACGCCGTTGATGCCGCCGATCACGAACATGGACAGGAAGCCGAGCGCGAACAGCATCGCCGAGCGGAAGTGAATCTTGCCACCCCACAGCGTGCCGAGCCAGCTAAAGATTTTGATGCCGGTGGGCACGGCGATGATCATCGAGGTGATCATGAAGGGGATGCGCAGCTCCGGCGTGAGCGCCGTGAACATGTGATGCCCCCAGACGGTGAAGCCGACCAGCGCAATCGCCATACTGGAGAGCGCGATCGCCCGGTAGCCGAAGATCGGCTTGCGAGAGTGGACGGACAGCACTTCGGAGAGGATGCCGAAGCCCGGCAGCACCATGATGTACACGGCGGGATGGCTGTAGAACCAGAACACGTTCTGCCAGAGCAGCACGTCGCCGCCCTGCGCCGGGTTGAAGAACGACGTGCCCGCCACGCGGTCGAGGATGAGCAGCGTCAGACCGCCCGCGAGGAATGGGGTCGCCAGCACAGCGATGATCGCCGTCGCCAGGATCGCCCAGCAGAACAGCGGCATCTGGAAATAGCCCATGCCTTCGGGGCGCATGTTCTTCATGGTGACGATGAAGTTGATCGAGCCGAGAATCGACGACAAGCCGAGCAGGTGGAGCGAGATCGCCCACATGGTTTGACCGTCGCCGCTAAAGAGCGTGCTGAGCGGTGGATAGCTCGTCCAACCCGCTTCCGCCTGCCCCGCGAACCAGCCGAGCAGCAGGAAAATGCCCGCCGGGGGGATCAGCCAGAAGGCGAAGGCGTTGAGCCAGGGGAACGCCATGTCCTTCGCGCCGAGCATAAGCGGCACGAGGTAATTGCCGACGCCAGCGAAGAACGGGATGATCCACAGGAAGATCATGATCGTCCCGTGCATACTGAAGACCTGGTTGTACTCCTGCCCGGTCGGCATGACATCGAGGCTCGGCGTCAGCAGCTCGGCGCGGAAAAGCATCGCCAGCCCACCGCCGATGATGAAGAAGAAGAACGCCGTCACCATGTACTGGATGCCGATGACCTTGTGGTCGACGCTCCAGCGCAGGTAGGAGGTCCAGCTTGGACGCTCGGATTCTACGTGCGCCCCCGGCAGGGGTCTTGTAATCGTTGCCATTCCGAAATTACTCCCCAAACATTCTCAGGACGTATGGCGAGACATCTCGCCTGGAATTACTCTCGCCCGAAATTACTGCGTCTGTGTGAGCAGGAAGGCGGTGATCGCTTCCAGATCACTATCCGGCATATAGTTCGGCTGGCTCGGATCCGCGTTGAACTGCGGCATGAGCGGGCTGAAGCCGGGCACGACGAAATGGGTCGGGTTGCGTACCGAGTCGTGAATGTAGGCTGCCGCGTCCATGCCGGACATGCGCGCAGCGGCGCGCGTGCCGATGCCGTTCAGGTTGGGTCCAATCGTGCCCGTCCAGCCAAGCGTGGTCAGCGTATGGCAGGTCATGCACGGGTATTTGCCGCTGGAGAGAATCTGCTGCCCCAGAACCGCCGGGTCGGCAGGCGGGAACAGGACATTCAGGGCTTCGGGTTCGTAGAATTCGTGCAGATACGCCTGCTCGTCGGGGTGGACGATCAGCCACGCGCCCTGCAGCGTGCCGTCCGTGCCGACCGTCCCCGCCATGTTGCCATGACCGGAGCCGCACAGCTCGGCGCAGGTGATACGGTAGACGCCCGCCTCAATCGGCGTGAAGCGCACGTCGGTTTCGCGCCCCGGCAGCAAGTCCTGCTTGATACGCATCCCCGGAATCCAGAAGGAGTGGTTCACGTCCTCGGAATTGAGCAGCATGTGAACCGGCTGCCCGACCCAGGTGTGAAGCTGGGGCGAGTTGAACTGGGGTATCGCGCCGGAAGCGTAGACCGCCTGCACATCTTCGGGAAGCTGATCGAGAGTGACGCCCTGCGGCAGATCGGCTTCGGGGATGTCGTAGGTGAACGTCCAGGCGAAGCGCTGCCCGGTGCCGTTGACGACCTGCTCGTTGGGCTGCGGCGCGCGGATCGTCTGCCACACCTGGAAGCTGTACAGGGTGATGACCAGCACGATGACCGCCGGGATGACCGTCCAGGTGAATTCGAGCGTGGTGTTGCCCTGAATTGCGGACCGTCACTGTTGTCGCCCTTGCGGGCGCGGAAGCGGATGATCGAGTACAGCAGGACGCCGTTCACCAGCAGGAAGATCGAACCGCCAATCGCCAGCATGAAGCGGAACAGGTTGTCGACCTGCTGCGCCTGAGACGATCCTTCCGTGGGGAAGAACGACGGCGTAAGCGAGCCGATCAACAGCCCGCCCAGGATGATCGCCAACCCTGCCGCAATGATCCACAGCAGACTCATCGACCGACCGTTGGAATTGAGGTTGCCAAGATTCATGCACGACTTCCGTAGCTACTCAGTGCCGAGGGAATAAAAAGCGCTCGTTCCGGTCACGCAATGCGACCCCTGCGCCAAGCGAAGCTATTTGTTAATTTTTACACAAGCCGTGATTCGATTGTACCTGACTCCATACGGATTGGCAAGTAGATTACAAACGGAAACAAACATCGAAATTTCCAGTTCGGGAAGCATGGATGCAGTTGCCCGCCTGAGCGTCTTTCCATTATCCTTCACTTATGCAAAAACTCTACTGCTACGTTGATGAAGCGGGACAGCACACTAAAGGACTTTTGTTTGTCGTCTCGGTGATCGTGATCGACAGCACAGCCAAGCGCGACCACCTCACACCGCTGCTCGAAGCTATCGAGCAGGCTTCGCGCAAGCGGCTGCAAAAATGGCATTCTTCGCGGCATGAGGAGCGCTTTGCCTACATGACCGCCGTCCTTACGAATTCCGCCTTCAAGCGACTGCTGTTTTATCAGCTATACCAATCGAGCCGTGACTACGTCGACATGACGGGCAGACGACCGCTTCAGCGATCATGACAGCCGCAGAACCAGATTATAAAGCGACCGTACTGGTGGATGGGCTGCCCGATTCGGAGAAATTTGTTTTTGGGATCGCTTTAAGACGGCGCGGAGTAAAAACCAAGAAGGTTCACGGAGTCGATGACAGGAAAGAGGCGTTTATCCGGCTGGCAGATGCTTTGTGCGGTCTGATGGTCGACGCTCATGAGGGCAACGAACTCTATCGAGGGCTGCTGGAACAGGGTCGCACGAATGGATTCATTACTGAGGTTGGTAAATAAAATCCCCCATGGTTAGGGGGGGAGCCCATTCTTTCGAGAGACCCGCCTCACGGTCGGTTTTCGGCTTAAGCATATTATATCAGCAGAATTCGATATATCAAGCTGTGGGTACACAAAAGGGTGATCCAGATCGGGCGCAGCGTGCTGCGCCCCTACTCACGATCATGGACACTCCCGCTGTGCTGTGCGGTGACTTGCAGGGATATAGCGGGCACGGCGTGCCGTGCCCCTACATCGTCGAACTCGATACTCCCGTTCGGTATCCCAACATCATGCTTCACTACTGTGAGCAGCGCTGCGGTACAATCGAAGGCAGGCTCGTGAACAGGAGACTGGCGCATGACCGATGATCCCGTCCAACAGGCGCTGGCAGACCTCGACAGCGGCGACCCCGCCCGACGGCGCGACGCGCTGCGGGTTCTGCGCGCGCATACGGATTCACGCATCGCGCCCAGGGTGATCGCCCTGCTGGACGACGCCGACAACGACGTGCGCCGCCTGACTGCCGAAACGCTCGGCAAGAACGGCGGGGCTGGCGCGGTTCGAGCGCTGAGCGATGCGCTGTACGACGACTACGCCGACGTGCGCGCCGCCGCCGCCGATGCGCTGGGGCTGATCGCCGACCGCGCCGCCGTGCCCGCGCTGATCGACGCGCTGTACGACGAGGACATCAACGTGCGCTTCGCGGCAGCCGAAGCGCTGGCGCTGATCGCCGACCCGCGCGCCATCGTCGACCTGATCTACCTGCTGGACAACGCCGACATCCCGCTGGCGATGATGGCGGCGCAGGCGCTCCACAAAATCGGCACGCCGGAAGCGCTGGCGGCGATCCAGCATTTGCAGGACGAACACGGCTACGATTTCAGCGTGCCGCCGCCCTACGGCTCCGCGCAGCCCACGACGACGGAAGCCGACGACGCGGACGCGGACGAGACCCTGCGCCACATCCCGCTGGATCGGCTGGACGACCTGATTGACGAAGAAGCGGCGCTGTCGGAAGCGCCCGGCGTCGCCAAAGAGGAAGCAGCCGCGCCGGAGCCGGTGCGGTTTTCGACTTACTACCCGCGCGAGGTCGCGCCCGAAATCTGGAATCCGCTGAAGCCTACGTGTTCAAGCCGTCGGCAGGCAGCGCCGTCAGCGCCGACGCCGCGCAGGAGCTGGGCGCGCTGCTGCCGTCGTTCCGCGAAGTCGAGCGCCCGGCGCAGACGAGCATCGCCGAGGGCGCGCTGATCAGCGCCACGCCGGAACTCGACGGCTTCCAGTTCAACCTGCCGCGCGCGGAGATCCGCTTTTACGAGGACTGGCAGCGCTTCGACTTCAAGCTGCGGGCGGTCAAAGCGCCGCTGGAGCAGGCGAGCAACGGCAGGATCTCTGTCTACAGTCGAGGGGTGATCGTCGCCGACATCCCGCTGTCGGTGTACGTGGGCAAAGCCGCCGCGCCGAGCGCCGCGCCCGCCAGCGACAGCCGCCCGATCTACCAGTCGATCTTTTGCAGCTACAGCCACAAAGACACGCAGATCGTCGAGCGGGTCGAGCGGGTATACAAGGCGCTGGGGATGACGTTCCTGCGCGACGTGGTGACGCTGCGCAGCGGGCAGGACTGGGATGCCGAGCTGCTACGGCTGATCGAGCAGGCGGATATATTCCAGCTCTTCTGGTCGAGCGCTGCCTCACAGTCGCAGGCGGTGCGCAAGGAATGGCTGCACGCGCTCAGCCTGAAGCGGCAGGATCGAGCGTTCATCCGCCCGGTGTTCTGGGAACAACCGATGCCGCCGCCCGCGCCGGAACTGGCGGCGATCCATTTCGCCTACGAGCCGGAGTTGGATCATGCGTGAGATTGCAGTGTACAATAGACCTGTTCAAACGCAGCGGAAGTGATGAGAGGAGTAACCCCGATGCCTCTGGTCGGCTGGATTTTGATTATTATGGCGGCAGGTTCGGTGATAGGCGTGCTTTTCATGGTCATGCGCGAACACGTCGAAACCGAAGAATATTACGTCCCGCCGTCCGGCGGGGAGGGCGACGCCAAAGACAGCACCTAGCAAGCTCCGGTTCAGAATCCTCGTGAATGGGGTGAGCAGACCGGTCAGCCGCCACCCCATTGTGACACATTCTGTCACAAAGCGCGCGGGCGCGCCCCGTCCAGACGCTCAAGATACCAGGTGACTACGTCCATTTGTTCGGAATAATGCAGGATGGGCAGCTCGTCCGGGAGCGGCAGCGCCTCCACCATCGTGTTGACGGTGATCTGCGCCTCGGCGTGCTGAAGCTCCCAGGGACGGTGATGCACCTCGCAGCGGAAGAGCCGACCACGCGGGTCGACGCTGTACAGACAGTAGCGCTCGGTCAGCCACTCGTCCAGCGAGCCGGATTCGGCGCGAAAGACCGGCGAAACCGGGCGATAGCAGCCCTCAAAGCGAGCATTCGAGCCGTCGCGCTGCGAGCGATACTGAAACCAGCCGCCTTCGGTGAAGCAGTCCATCTGCGCGTGGAAATAGGGCAGATGAAAGGCGCGGCGCGCGCCGCCGACGACGAGGCGGTTGGCGGCGTCCAGCGAAAGAAACCAGACGCCGGGCTTGCCCGCGTAACGCACATAGGTGCGGACGTTCAGTTCAGGGAAGGGCGACAGCGAATACAGGGCGCGCGGGTGGACGTTACGCATGACGAACGGCACGACGCCGATCCACGCCGAGCCGTCGAAGGTGTCCAGCTCAAGCGGCGCGGGGAGGAGCGGCGCGACGGCTTCGGGGGCGACGCGCCAGTGTGCAAAGAGAAGCTGATACCAGGACTGCCCCATCACCCAGGGTCGCTTGGGGGGCGACCAGGGGCGATGGGCAGTCTCGGCTAAAATCTGGCTAGCTGAAGGGAACACTATTGATGTCGCCCTCGACGACCTTGACGTACCCGGAAGCGACCCAGCCAATCGTCCCCCGGAACACGACCTGATACCAGCCGGTGTGCGTCTGGCTGAGGACGGGCATGATTTCGCCCCAGGGGATGCGACCGATCTGCGCCGAGTCAGTGGTGGGCGCGGCGCGCAGGCGCAGCCCGGATTCGCTCTGGACGACGACTCCGGTCGCGGAGGCGGGGTTGCCCTGGGTGACGAACGGACTGGCGACCGGGGCGTTGTATTCGTTGCCGTTGACGTGGAAGTAGTAGCCCCACACCCAGCCCTGCCCCTGGCTCAACTGGATCAGGAACCAGTAGGCGTTCTCGTCACGGGCGAGCACCTGATAGGTTTCACCGCGACGGACGCGCCCGACGACCGGCGCGCCGAAGAAGGGTGCTTCCCGGACGAGCAGTATCGTCGCGCGGATGACCGTGCCGGACAGCGCGCCGGGTGGAATGGGGGGCAGCGGGGTGCGGGTCGGCGCGGGGACGCTCGGCGTGAACAGCGACGGACCGCCGGGCACGCCAGGGGTCAAGCCGGGCGTCAACGCCCCGCTCACCTGGAACCACTGGAACTGCACCGCCGCCTGATCCACGAACTCCACGTACTCCACCGTCAGCGAGTGCGTCCCTGCCGTCATCGTCTGCTGGAACCGGTCGGTCGTCAGCACGCGCCCGATGAACCGGTCCAGCACCAGCACCCCGTCGATGAACACCCGGATGCCGTCGTCCGACGACGCCACGAACTCATACGTCCCCTGGTTGAACAACTGCACGGACGTGAAGCGGGCGGAGAAGTTGTCGGCGTTGACGGCGGGGTTCGGCGAGCCGGTTCCCCAGTTGACGTTGATGCCGTTGGGGAGGATTTCGGTGTAGACCGAGTTGCCGGTCAGGTCGGTGCTGTTGTAGTACGTCGCCGTCCAGTTCGTCCCGAAATCCGCCAGCGCGCTGAACATCGGAACCAGCGTCAGCACAAGCGTTACCCCCAGAAGTGCTACGAGTGCTACGACTTGGTGTCGTCTCTTCATTCCGCCCTCCACGTTGTTGCATGATCTCCATAGATTATAGTATCGCAAGCAATTACGGGCGAAATCGCGTTTTCGCCCAATTCTGGTATAATGTGAAATGAAATGTGCAACCTTCCGCCGCTGCCCACGTATATAGGAAAGAAAGCCGACGAGTGAGTGAATGTTTGCGAGGAGCGAACCGAGATGAACGACAACGATAATCAGATTACCCCGAAGGAAAGCCAGGGGCGGACGTTCAACGAAGAACTGGAAGTGGCGGGCAATCAGTTGGTCGAGCGCGTCAAGGAACTGATCGAGGAAGGCAATGTCCGCCGCCTGATCATCCGTAACCCCGAAGGGCGCACGCTGCTGGAAATCCCGCTGACCTTTGGCGCGGTCGCCGGTGGCGCGCTGGTGATCTTCTTCGGACCCGTGCTGGCGGCGCTGGCGGTGATCGGCGCGCTGGTCGCGCGTATCAGGATCGAAATCGTGCGCGACGAGCCGGAGATGATCGAGCAGAGCGTGAACGAAGCCAAGCGCAAGATCGAGGACGTGACCGAGGAATAAGCAAGACTCGGTGCTGAGTACCGAGTGCTGAGGCAGCTTTTCCGGCTCGGCGTCGTTGTTGACGATCAGGTAAACGAGCGCGCGGGCGTCGGGATACAGGGTGAGGGCGCGGGCGACGTTTGTTGAGTTGTAGCCGCTCACCCCGGCATTGACGACGTGGACGGCGGCAGCGCGCGGGCGATCTGGTTGACCCACGTCTGGTCGTCGTCCACCCCATAGCCGAAGGTGACGCTGTCGCCGACGAACACCAGCGTCGTGTCTGCCGACAGATGGTGTCGGGGACGGCGCGCGTGCCGTCAGGCAGGATGGTCAGGCGAACGAGAGCGGATACACGCCGGGGCAGCGCAGCCGCGCGGGTCGGGGATCGCATCTGGCATACACCAGGTACGCCTGATCGCGGAAGTAGACGAAGCCGAGCGGGTCGAGCCACGCCAGCAGCGCCTCAGCCGACAGCAGCGCGAGCAGGACGCCGATCAGCGCGGCAAGCAGGCGGCGGCGTGCAGATTTTCCCAAACGTGACTATCCTTTAACCATTCGATCAGGCATCGTAGGGGCAGATTTCCATCAGTTCGTCCGACATATCGGCGCAGCGGGATTAATCCCGCTGCTAGGGGACTTTGTCGCCCACTATAGGGGCGACTCAAATCGAGATCGACCGGCGACCCCTTTAGTGGGTCGCCAGACACTTTTGTAGCAGAGGGTTTAAACCCTCTGCGGGAGATCGAAGATTTGATGTCGGACAAACAGCCAACGCCTCTACCCAAGCAGCGCACACTGGAGTCGCAAATAATGCTCAATTTTAACCCCGGCGGGAAAAAGGTGATCCTCTCGATAGACGGCGGTGGGATGCGCGGCACGATTGCCATCGCCATGCTCGCGGAGCTGGAGAACATGACCGGCAAATCCTGCGCCGAGATGTTCGACATGGTGGGCGGGACGAGCACCGGAGCGATCATCGCCGCCGGGATCGGCATCGGCATGTCGGCGAACGAGATTCTGGAGACGGTCTACCGCGACCGGCTGCCGAAAGCCTTCCCGCCGCTCGACCTGCTGCTGTGGCTGCGCTACCTGCTGACCGGGCTGCGGCACATCTACCCGATTGAGCCGTTCGTGGAGGCGCTTCAGCCGCTGGCGAAGGGCGTCAAAATCGGCGACCTGAAGCACCCGATTGTGTTCATGACCACCAAAGACGTGCGCATCGGCGATACCTACTTCATCGTCAGCAAGGGACCGGGGCTGAAGGCGGTCGCCGACTGGCCCCTGACGGGCGCGGTGGCGGCGAGCGGGGCGGCGCCGATCTACTTCCCGCCGGTCGCCGGAAACCTGATCGACGGCGGCATCGGCGTCAACGCCAACCCGTGCCTGGCGGTCGCCGTCGAAGCGATGGAGTACATCGGCGCAGCGGAAGGCTTCATCGACAACCAGGTGATCCTGATCTCGCTGGGCACGGGCTACGTGCCGTATCTGTTCGGGGAAAACGCCGCCGAGCATTTCTGGCTGAAGAACTGGATCGAATACGTGATCCTCAAGGGGCTGGACGACGCCTCGCTCCAGCAGGCGAGCAGCACGCGGGCGATCTACGGCAGCCGCATCGACTTCCGGCGCTACAACCCGGAGCTGACAGCCCAGAACCTGCGCGATGCGCTTGGCATCCAGCCGACGGTCGACCCGACCAGGCTGTCGCTGGACTCGCACTCGCCGGAGCAGGTGGCGCTGATGGAGGAGATCGGGTGACGTATGCCCGCAAGATCAATTGAACACGCCGGGGCAGATGCCCTGGGATACGGTCGGGGGACACCGTGTTTGAACATCAACCACGCCAACGTCGACTGGTCGAACACGCCGTTCAAGTGAGCGCGCCGGACACACCGCTACAACGCGCAGCCTCGCCGGAACGTATAGATCAGTAGAAACAGCGATCATCCGTGAGGGCATCGCGGCAAGCGAAGAAATACGAAGAACGGCTGATGGAGGCGCTCGCCTTCGACGAAGATGATCTTTGCGGCGAACCAGACGGGGCATTTCTCCGAGGCGCAGCGGAAGGGCTTGCGGGAAGAGCAGCGCAGTTCGGGGCGTCGCTGTATTTTTCTACGCTGCTGTTCCTCGGCTGGATCGTCTCGAGTGCCAATCAGCAGCGCCGCGTCGGTCACACTTCCGGTGCTGCTCGTGCTGCCTGACCTTCGGCGCGCTGTTTCTGACTTACGCCATCTCGGGCGTACTGGCTGCGTTCCGACGTGAACGAAGATCGTGTGATGTTCACTGAGGCGAGTCGATCTCTCGATGCGCGGCAGAAGCTCGAACAACGTCGAATGCACGATCCGGGTGGGCGACATGCGCTTCCGCGTGAAGCAGCAGGTCTCTTTTTCGCCATGAAGAATGGGCGATCCGTACTATATTTTTCGGGTGGCGGTCGAAGCGGCTGCTCTCGGCGGAATGGCTGCGCGAGAACGACGACAATCTGCTGGAAATGCCGGATGCCACCGCAAGCGGCGAGCCGGAGCGCATGGAAGCCGACGCCGAGATCAGCGGTATTGAAGCGCCAGCGCTCGTAGACGACCAGGATGAATTTTGCGCGAGCGGGCGCAGCGTCGATACTTCCACAAGATAGCGTGGGAAACCACTTTTAATTACCCTTGCCCCTTTCCACGACGTGGAGAGGGAGTGCCACTACGAGTCGGAAGGTTCTTGAAGTCCCTTCATACACGGAGAGGGATTTAGAGGTGAGGTCTGCCAGAAACATCGTCATCGCAGCTATTCTGCGCAGCTACCAGCGTGCTGCGCCCCTACTCCCCTCTCATCACGTAATTGTCTGCGCCTACTTGACGCCGAACCATTGTTCTGATATATTTAACCGCATGGTTAAATATCAACCGCTCGACGCCGTCTTTTCCGCGCTGGCGGACCCGACGCGACGGGCGATCCTGGAACGGCTGGCGACGGGCGAGGCTTCGGTCACGGAACTCGCCGAGCCATTTGCCGACGAGATGAGCCTACCGGCGATCTCGCGGCATCTGCGGGTGCTGGAAGCCGCCGGATTGATCGCCCGCGCCAGAGAAGGGCGCGTGCATCGCCTGCGCCTGCGCCCGGCGGCGCTCAAGACCGCCGCCGAATGGCTGGCATATTACCGTCAGTTCTGGGACGAGCAGTTCGACTCGCTCGCGGAGTTTCTGGAACAGGTGGATCCCGAGAATGGTGATGACCAACCCGATCCTTGAGTCGTTTCTCACCCTGCGGCGCACGTTTGCCGCCCCGCGCGACCGGGTGTTTCACGCCTGGACGGACGCGCGGGCGATTGAGCGCTGGTTCAAACCGGCGGGCAACCCCAGCGCCGTGACCGCGCTCGACCTGCGGGTGGGCGGCGGCTACTGCATCGAGGTGCGCTTCCCCGAAGGCGACGTCACCACGATTGCGGGGACGTACGTCGAAATCGCCCGACCGGAAAAGCTGGTGTTCACCTGGCTGTCGGAGCTGACCGACGACCACGAGACGCTGGTCACGCTGGATTTCGTGGCGCGCGCCGCCGTGACCGAGGTGATCCTGACGCACGCGCGCTTCACGACCGAGGACATGCGCGACCGCCACCAGTTCGGCTGGACGTACATGCTCGACGAGATGCGCAACCTGTTCTGAGACGCGACAAGCTAAGGCGATACGCGACTACCCGACTCGGCGCTCTTTTTTTGCGCCGATAGTTAACCAGTTGGTTAAGTATTCTATCGAAAGGACTTGAAATGCCGGACATTATGATGGAAGTGCCGATCAACGCCGCGCCGGAGACGCTGTACCACGCGCTCACCGAGCAGGATGCCATCCGCTCGTGGTGGACGCAGCAAGCCGACTACGCGCCCAAGATCGGCTCGGTATCCGAGTTCCGCTTCTACAACGGCGGGGTCGTCCTGCGGCTGGAGCTTGCCGAGCAGGAAGCCAACCGCAAAGTGGTCTGGAAGGCGGTGTCAGGCGTCCCGGACTGGCTGGGCACGCAGGTGATATGGGATCTCGTCCCGGTCGAGAACGGCACGAAGCTGCTGTTCAGCCACCGCAACTTCGCGTCGAGCGACGGATCGCTGCCGTACACGACCTACAACTGGGCGTGGTACATCATCAGCCTGAAGAAGTATGCCGAGACGGGGACGGGCAGCCCGCATACCGGTGACCCGAATACGTAGGATTACCTCACCCCCGACCCTTGTGGGTAATGAGCTAAGCCACCGGGGTACGCTACCCGTAGGGGCGAGTCTGAGACCCGCCCCTACAACGACAATGTATTGTCAATCCGATGCAGCAGCCCCGCCGTCGGCGATGATGTCCTGGGCGGCGGCGAGCAGCTCCGCCCGGCGGGCGTCTTCGATGCCCTTACTGATCAGGTAGCGTTCGAGCAGCTCCTCGTCGGTCATGCCTTCCGGGTTGCCGCCGAGCCGCGCCCGCGCGGGCTGCTCGACTTCGCGGCGAATCCCGGCGATGTACGCCGTGCCGCCGCGCAGCAGGGCGTCGCGCACGATGCCCTCGTTGAGCCGCGCCTCGGTCTCCGGCGTCAGGTCGAGGATCACCCGGACGACCGCGCCCTGCAAATCGTAGGCTTCGACCTCGTCGACCGCCTGGCGCGTCGGATCGGCGCTTTTGCGCAGGTCAGCGCGGATGGTGACGAACGGGCGCGCCTTGACGCGGTGAAATTTCCAGTCGGTCCTTTTCCGCTCGACTTCGACCCAGCAGAAGCCCTTCGGGTCGTCCTCCTCGCCGAAGTCGATGCGCTCCAGCGAGCCGCTGTAGACGACCGGCGGCACGTGCTCGCGCCCGGCAGACAAATCCTGATGCTTGTGGATGTGACCGAGGGCGACGTAATCCCAGCGCTCGTCCGCCAGCGCCGAGGGGAGCACCTGCACATCCCGACCGAGCATGATGCCGCGCTCGCTGCCCCACACCGCCCCGGCGACGGTCAGATGCCCGGTGAGGATGCGCGGCATGTCGTACTGGTCGGCTTCTTCGGCAAGCTGGTCGAGGCGGACGGTCAGCTCGCGCTGGAGCAGCATATCGGTCTCGGCGATGCTCATCCCAGCGGTCTTGACGCCGTCGAGGATGCGGGCGCGCAGCGGATACGGCGCAGCGCCGACAGCGACATCGCCACGCTTGGTGGGGATCACGCGGACTTCGTATTCGTCGGCGACCCACACGCCGGGGATAGCGAGCGTCTCGTAAATCTCGATGCTGGACGCCTTGAGCATGGTCGGCGGCACGTCGTGGTTGCCGACGAGCATGACCAGCGGCGCGAGGGCGATCAGGTCGCGGACGCGCCAGGCAAATTCGCGCTGGTAGGTGGGGTTAGGGCTGCGCGTCTTGAAGGCGTCACCAGCGAAGATCGTCAGGTCAACGTCGTTGGCTTTGGCGAACTCGATCATCTCGTCCATGCGCCGCAGAAAATCGCGGACGCGGCTGCTCAAACCGGTTTCGGGGTCGGTCTTGCCGTAATTTTCCATGCCGATGTGGGTATCGGCGAAGTGCAGCACGCGAATGGGGTCAGTCATCATCACCCTGAAAATGTGAAAATTTGTTCGGCATACTTTACCACATTTTCGCGCCGGATACCCAGTGAATGGGTGAGTCGTGGCGGGCGCGTGCCTGCCGCGCAAGCCCAGCCGTGCGCCCCCACAGCGGCACATTCGAGGCGTTCGGCATTCACGATGCGGGACGAACCTTGACAAGCCCGTTATCAGGATTAGCATGTAAATATCGCCGGATAGTTCGCATCGGTACACAGACCCCCTCACAAAGCCCAGCCTCATAGTGTCAAGGAGAGCAACGATGGACTTGCTGCTGCATGGTCGATCCGTGTTGATCACGGGCGCTGCGGGAGACATCGGCCAAGGCATTGCGCGGACGTTCGTCCGCGAGGGCGCGACCGTCATCCTGCATGGACTGGACAAGTCTCAGGTCGAGCCGCTCGCCGGAGACCTGCGGGCTGCGGGGGGCGAGGTTTACACCGTCGCGGGCGATCTCGCGTCGGACGAAAGCGCGCGCCGGATCGCCGACGAAGCCGTCGACTGCGTCGGGCGCGTGGAAATCCTGGTCAACAACGCGGCAATTTACACGCACGGGAGCTGGCTGGACGACAAGCCCGCCGACATGCTCAAGCTGTACGACGTGAACGTGGTCGGCGCGGCGCGGCTGATCCAGTATCTCGTGCCGCAGATGCGCGAGCGCTACTGGGGGCGCATCATCCAGATCGCCAGCGGCGACGCCAGCGAGCCGCTGCCGTTCATGTCGGCATACGCGGCGACCAAAGCCGCGCTGGTCAACCTGACCGTCGGGCTGTCGAAATCGCTGGCGAACACCGGCATCACGGTCAATACGGTCAGTCCGGGCATCATCGCCACCGAAGGCGTCAAGCAATTTTACGCGGGCATGGCGGCGCGCTTCGGCTGGGGCAGCGACTGGGGGTCGATTGAGCATCACATCCTGACCGACGTGCTGCCCAACCCGACGGGAAAGCTGGGGACGGTGCAGCAGGTCGCCGACCTGATCGCGTTCCTCGCCAGCCCGCTGGCGGGCTACATCAACGCCGCCAACATCCGTATCGACGGCGGCAGCACCCACGCGACCAACTGAGCGGCGACCCGCGCCCGGCAGGTCAGGCGCTGGCGACCGGCTGAACCAGCGCGTCGGGCTTGCTGTTGAGCGCCCAGCCCGTCAGAATCCAGCCGACGCCGATCAGCAGCAGCATGACAAAAGCGCCCCAACTGACGCCCGTTAACGCATCCTGTCTGGAAAGCCCAAGCACCGCGATGGTGAGCGGCATCGCGCTCCCAATCAGAAGGGCAAAATTCCACTTCGGCAGCAGGTGGGTTGTCGCCGCGAAGCCACCAAAGACCGAGTGCCCCGCCAGATAGAGAAGCCACCCTAAGATGAACACGTTCCAGAAGCTGTCGCCGCCTGCGAGCAGGAGCAGCCAGCCAATCGACGCGATAGCAGCGCCGCCAAGCGCAGCCAGCAGCGCCAGTCTCCCGAACAGGTTGATGTGCGCGTTGTAGCGCAGAAACATGCCCAGCAGCCCCAGCGTGATCAACACCATGCCGGGTATGAGCGCGGCAATCGACAGTTGGTACGTTTGTGAACCCGGCTGAAGCTGGCTGATGCTGCTGGCGGCGAAGAAGACACCCCCCAGGAGACAAAACCACCCGCTCCACTGGATAAACCTGGCTTGTGACATCGTGATGCCTGCCTTTCTGCGTTCTGAGATGACGGTTTTCAAAAGGTCGAACAGGGTAGTCAGCCACCACATCATCAGTCCCGGCGCACCGCTCTGACGGTAAGCGTCACGGCACACGTCGCGGAACACCTGCACCATGTGCTGCCCAAAGTCGCGGCGGAAGTCCGACGGATACAATGCCAGCAGGATGCTGTATGCGCTTTCGGACACATCAAGCAGATGGCGCTCAGATGGACGAGGATTCATGTTCCCTCGCTGCCGATCAGCCGCTTCATGGTCGCGGTGTGGAGCAGCGCCGCGAGCCGCTGGCTTTCCGCCCTGGCGACCTGCTCGCCAAATGGCGTGAGCCGGTAATATCGGCGGCGTTCATCGTCCAGCGCCGGGTCGGGGCGTTCGTCGCTTTCGCCGATCAACCCCGTCTCCAACATCCGTTTGATCGACCCGTAGAGGGTGCCGGGTCCCATTTTCATCGCCCCGTTGGTGATCGCCGCCACCTCCTGCATGATGGCGTACCCGTGTTTTTCGCCATCTGCCAGCGCCAGCAGGATGTGAAAAACGGCGGGGGTGAGAGGCAACATGCCTTCCGGCGAAAGTGCGATTTTGGTCATGACTCCGCTTCTTTATATCGGCAACAGATATATCCGTTACAGACATAATGCGCGCATCTTCAGTTTTTGTCAAGCCTTCATTCGGCTGCAATCGTTGAGGAAGTGCATAGACCGTTGTGTTTCGATTGGGCGCAGCGTGCTGCGCCCCTACAATGGGACTCACGATCCTGGATACTCCCTGATGGGGGGGAGAGCCGCAGCGGGTTGCATTTTCCGACGAAATCGGGCATGTTGATCGGATACTTTCGGGAGAGCGGATCACCATGACGATTGCCATCCAGCGCCTGAGCGCGCCAGACGTTCATCCCCATCAATCCGCCTTGATTGAGCTGCTGCGCGACGTGGTCGACCACGGCTCGTCGGTCAATTTCATCGCGCCGCTGGACACGGGCGTCGCGGCGGCGTTCTGGGAGCGAGTCGCCGGGGAGGTCGGCGCAAGCCAGCGGATTGTGCTGGCGGCGTTTGACGGCGAGCAAATCCTCGGCTGCGTGCATCTGGTGCTGGCGATGCAGCCGAACGGCTTGCACCGCGCCGAAGTGCAGAAAGTGCTGGTGCTGAGCAGCGCCCGGCGGCAGGGGATCGCCACGCGGCTGATGGCGGCAGTCGAGGACGAGGCGCGGGCAATCGGGCGAACAACGCTAGTGCTAGACACGGAGCGCGGTAGCGCGGGCGAGAAGCTGTACGAGCGGGTCGGCTATACGCGGGTGGGGGTCATCCCCCAGTTCGCGCTCGACAGCACCGGCAGCCACTACATCGATTCAGTCTTTTCTACAAGCTGCTGGAATAATGGGAGGTTATCCTCGACCGCAGGGCACGACATGTCGTGCCCCTACACACGAATCCCATCACGCTTTCGGCATGACCGCCAGCACAACTTCCAGCACGCGGTCGTGAATCTGCCCGTTGGTGATTACCATCCCCAGGTTGTTCGACATGATCGCGCCGGTCGAAAAGTCGAGCGGCGAGCCGTCGAGGTCGGTGGCGACGCCGCCCGCCGCCTGCACCAGCGCCGTCCCCGCCGCGTGATCCCACGCCTTGTGCTGCGGATGGGCTTCGCGCGGCAGCCGCATGTACAGATCGGCGTCACCGCAGGCGATCATGGCGTATTTGTCCTGGCTGTCGAGCGCCTCGACCTGCTTCGCCTTGTCGATGCCCAGCTCGGCATAGATGCTGGCGATCAGTTCCAGATGCGAATGATCGCGCTCGACGCTTTCGACGGCGCGCAGCTCGCGCGGCTTGGTGCGGGTCGAGACGGCGATACGGTTGGGCTTGCCGCCGGACATCCACTCGACGTAAGCCGCGCCGCGCTGGGCGTAGAACAGCAAGCCTTTGCCGTCGGGCGTCGGGTAGCCGGGCGAGCCGAGCACGCCCGCCACCGGCAGCCCGCCTTCCAGTAATCCGACGGCTATCGAGTAGCGGCGCATGGCGATGAAGCCTTTGGTGCCGTCAATCGGGTCGATCACCCAGGTGCGCTCGGCGTCGCGGTCGCGTCCGTAGTCAAGCCACGCCTGCACCTGATCCTCGCTGAGCGTCTCGCCCAGCACGTCGGAGACGAGTCGGACGATCCCGGCGCGCTGGTCGGCGGGAAGAAGCTCGGCGAACTGGCTGCCATGCTCCTCCGCCAGCACCGCGTCATCGGGGAAGGCGCGGCTGATCGCCCGGCACAGGATCGCCTGAGAGCCATAGTCGGCAATCGTGACCGGCTCGCTGCCCTCGCCGCTTGGTTTCTGGCTGTGGGCGAGATGACTCTGCTGGACGCGGCGGGTCAGGTCAGCCGCCTGCCGCACCGCCGCGAAGATCGGCTTCAAATCGATCAAAACGGTATACTCCTGGCGAATGAACCGGGCTGCCTAACTGTACCCTAGAGACCCGGATCGCGGCAACGCTTCGAGGCGAGACAATGTTCACCCAATCGGCTGAATTTTATGATGTGATCTATAGCTGGAAGGATTACGCGACCGAGGCGGAACTGGTGCGCCGCTACATCGACGCCAACAAGCGGACGCCCGGCACGACGCTGCTGGATGTCGCCTGCGGCACGGGGCATCACGCCCAGTATCTGCTGGAATTCTATCAGGTGGAGGGGCTGGACCTCGACGCCGAACTGCTCAGGGTGGCGCGCGGGCGCTGCCCCGGCGTGACGTTTCACCAAGCCGATATGGTCGATTTCGACCTGAACAGGCAGTTCGACGCCGTGACCTGCCTGTTCAGCGCCATCGGCTACGCGAAAACGGTCGAGCGGCTTAACCAGACGATGCAGACCATCGCCCGCCACCTGCTGCCGGGCGGCGTGGCTATCGTCGAACCCTGGCTGATGCCGGGGCAGTACATCCCCCGCAACGTGCACGCGCGCTTCGTCGACCTGCCCGACCTGAAAATCGCGCGGATCAACACCAGCAAGGAGGAAGACGGCGTTTCGATCCTCGATTTCCATTATCTGGTGGGCACGCCCGACGGCGTCGAGTCGTTCACGGAGCATCACGAGCTGGGGTTATTTGACGACGCTCAGTATCGCGCGGCGTTCGCCGCCGCCGCGCTGGAGGTGTACTTCGACGCCGAAGGGCTGGACGGGCGCGGCATGTACATCGGCGTGAAGCCGATATCCCAACCCGTTTCGCCTGTATAACCCAACATTACCCAAATATGGGGCTTTTGAATATTAAGGGGCGCATTCAAGTGTTCAAAAGCTGTTCATAAGTCTGTTCACAACTGATCGGGGCTGTCGATAATTCGGTCGGCGTCTGTTCACAAGTGGCGGGCTTCCGAGCGCCGAACGAGTCAACCGGATGGCTGGCTGTCGAAACTGTCGACAACCCGGTCAAGTTATCGACAGACGGCTGTTCATAACTGATCGAACGGGTGTTCGGCATAACCCAAAGATTACCCAAATGGCGAAAACTTTCGTTGATAAATGGGATTTATTCTGCGATATGCTTGATTCAGGGATTTTCGAGCCAGCGGGTTATGAACACTTTCAACAGCCCTACTTCTACGACTAAGAAAAAGAAACTGGAACAACCCAACTACATTCTTTGAAAATGCAAAACACGGGCACAGCGAGTAAGCTATCTGGGAAATGACACTTCAGGACTGCCAATATGGTCGCTGACCAGCCGCATTATGATTTAAAGCGAAAAGTTGCCATTCTGTCGCGGCTTTCGGAAATCAGCGTCGCGCTGAATTCGACGCTGAACATCAAAACGTTGCTCAACCAGATCATGGAAGCGGCGGTCGAAATCGTCGATGCGGAAGCGGCATCGGTGCTGCTGCTCGACCTCAAAACCAACGACCTGCGCTTCGCCGCGACGACCGACCCCGCCGGACAAGCCTTCACCGGCAAGCCCGTGCCGCTCGAAGGCAGCATCGCCGGGGTGGTGCTGCACGAAAATCGGGCGGTGGCGGTCGAGGATATCCCCCATGACAAGCGGCATTTCCCTGGCATCGACTCGTCGGCGGAGGTCAAGACGCGCTCGCTGCTGGGCGTGCCAATGCGCTCGCGCGACCGGATGATCGGCGTGCTGGAAGCGGTCAACAAGCGCCACCCGCCCTGGAATCAGGATGACATCAACCACCTGTCGATTGTGGCGGCGCAGGCGGCGGTCGCCATCGAGGGCGCGCAGTTGGTCGCGGCGCTGCAAAAAGCCAACGACGAGCTGAACCAGCTCGACAGGCTCAAGAGCGATTTCATCGCCATCGCCTCGCACGAGCTGCGCACGCCGCTCGGTGTAATTCTGGGCTATTCCAGCTTCCTGCAGGAGACGCAGGACGAGGAAGTACGGGCGACAGCGGCGAAGGTGGTCACCAGCGCGCTGCAACTGCGCGGCATCATCGAGGATTTGACCAACCTGCGCTTCATGGAGCAGAAAGAGGGTGAGCTAGACCGTGAGCCGGTTGCGCTGGGCGAGTTCCTGAACGAGATCGTCCACGACATGCTGCCGCTGGTCGAAGCGCGGCGACACCGCCTCCAATACGCGCCGCCGCCCGCCGAGATGCGGGTGATGATCGACCGCGTGCGCATGGGCATGGCGCTGACCAACGTGCTCAACAACGCGCTGCGCTTCACGCCGGAAAACGGGCGGATCATCGTCCAGACGGCGGAGCACGGCGACAACGAGGTCTGGGTGACGGTGACCGACACCGGCATCGGGCTGGCGCGCGAGCAGGCGGAGCGGATTTTCGAGCGCTTTTATCAGGTGGAAGACCACATGACCCGCCATCAGGGCGGGATGGGGATCGGCTTGAGCATCGCGCGGGCGATGGTCGAGGCGCACGGCGGGCGCATCTGGGCGACCAGCAGCGGCTTGAATCAGGGAGCGACGTTCACGATCACGATGCCGCTGGCGGGGTAGGCTGTCCCGAACTTGTCAATCAAATGAAGGCTCAGAATAAGTTATACTCACGTACATGGGAGCGGCGTAATTTCGGAGGGCGATTATGAGCGTAAAACTGACATGGCTGGGGCATTCTGCTTTCGCGCTCGACGTGGATGGGCATCCAGTCGTGATTGACCCGTTTCTCACCGGCAACCCGCTGGCGGCAGCCTCCCCGGACAGCCTCGCGGCAGAGTATATTCTGATCTCGCACGGGCATGGCGATCACCTGGGCGACACGGTGGCGATTGCCAGGCGCACCGGGGCGAGCGTCATTACCAACTTCGAGATCGGCAACTGGCTTCAGTCGAAGGGCGTCGATAAAACCATCGGGCTGAATGTGGGCGGCGGCTACGACTGCGGCTTCATGTTTATCCGGTCGACCCCGGCGATCCACAGCTCGTCGCTGCCGGACGGCACTTACGGCGGGCTGTCGTGCGGCTACGTCCTGACGACCCGCAGCGGACTGCGACTGTACTTCGCCGGGGATACGGCGCTGTTCTCGGATATGGAATTGATCGGCGACATGGGCATCGACCTCGCCTTCCTGCCGATTGGCGACTACTTCACGATGGGTCCCGACGACTCGCTCAAGACGATCCGCTACGTGCGCCCGAAGGTGGTCGTTCCGATGCACTACAATACCGTCCCGCCGATCATGCAGGAAGCGGGGGCGTGGGCGAACCGCGTCAGCAGCGAGACCGACGCACAGCCGATTGTGCTCGATCCGGGCAATTCCTATACGCTGGCGTGAAGATCAGCAGGCACAGACAACCGAATCGCTACGCGAGCATCCGGTCGAGGCGATGCTCGCCGTAGCGCAGCAGCAACTCCAGGTCGTGGAGGCGCTGTTCGTGCGCGCCATCCTCGTAAGGGATGGCTTCGAGTCGCTGAATTTCGGCTGAGAGCTGGGCGAGCAGGTCGCGGAGATCGTTGAGGTCATCGCAGCCGTCGATTTCGATCTTGAAGTCACGCATGATACGCTCCTTCTTCGCAAGCGGCGAATACCTTACATCTTCAATTTTACCACGTGGCTCTATTACGCTTAGCTGCGGTTGAGGCGCGGGTCGAGGGCGTCGCGCAGCCCGTCGCCGAGCAGGTTGAAGCCCAGCACCGTCAGCATGATGGCGAAGCCGGGGAAGAAAACCATGTGCGGCGCGGTAAAGACGTAGTTGCGCGCTTCGCTCAGCATCGCACCCCATTCCGGCGTTGGCGGCTGCGCGCCCAAGCCGATGAACGAGAGCGCGGCGGCGTCCAGCACGGCGGTGCCGATGCCGAGCGTGCCCTGCACGATCAGCGGGGTGAGCGAGTTGGGGAAGATGTGGACGAACAGAATCCGCTTCGGCGTCGCGCCGAGCGCGCGGGTGGCGGTGACGTACTCATTTTCCTTGACCGACAACACGCTCGCGCGGGCGAGGCGGGCATACGCCGGGATCGAGACGATGGCAATCGCCAGCAGCGCGTTCTGCAAGCCGGGACCGAGCACCGTGACGATGGCAATCGCCAGCAGCAGCGACGGGAACGCCAGCAGCACGTCCATGACGCGCATGATGATGTTGTCGATCCAGCTACCGGCATAGCCGGAGATCAACCCCAGAGTCGTGCCGACGACGATGGAGAACAGGACGGCGAGGAAGCCGACCTTGAGCGATTCGCGCGAGCCGTAGACGATGCGGCTGAAGATGTCGCGGGCGTTGAGGTCAAGCCCCATGAAATGCTGCGGCTGTTCGGCGGGGCAGCCCAGCAGGTGGATGCACGGCGGCTGCGCGGGCAGGCGTCCGCTGTGCCCCGGCTGCCCAATCATGGGCAGGAGTGGGTCGTAGTTGGCGATTACGGAGGCGAGCAGGGCGATCAAAACCAGCGCGCCGATCAGCGTCAAGCCGAACACGGCGCTGCGGTTACGCAGAATATTTTTGAGCGTCTCGCGCCACAGGCTGGTAGATTTGCGTTCTTCCCGAAAGCCGGTTTCGAGCTTGACAGATTTGTGGGTTTCGCCTGCTGTGGTCGCCATAATGTTTCGCTTAGTTGATGCGGATACGCGGATCAAGGTAGCCGTAGATCAGGTCGACCACCAGATTGATCAGCACGAAAGAAACCGCGATCACGATGGTGAAGCCCTGCACGAGCGTGTAATCGCGGGCGGTGATGCCGTCTACCAGCGTGCGCCCGACGCCGGTCAAGCCGAAGATGGTCTCGGTCAGCACCGCGCCGCTGACCAGCCCGCCGAAGTTCAAGCCGATGACGGTGACGACCGGCAGCAGGGCGTTGCGGACGGCGTGACGGATGACCACGACCAGCTCACGCAGCCCTTTGGCGCGGGCGGTGCGCACGTAATCCTGTCCGAGCGTCTCCAGCACGCTGGAGCGCGTCATGCGGGCGATGATCGACATGGGGATCGTGCCGACGGCGACCGCCGGGAGGATCATGTAGCGCAGAGCGGTGACGAACAGGTCGCCGTTGAGCGTCAGAATGGCGTTGAAGATGTTCAGGCGCGAAAGGAAAACCATCAGTCCGCTCGCGGTCTGCTGGCTTTCCGCCAGCCCCCAGGCGACATAGAACGGGGTCACGGCGTAGCCCGCCGGGAGACGCCCGGACGGGGGCAGCGCGAACGGCGTGTCCTTTAACGTCACGGCGAAGATGTACGCCAGCATCAAGCCCAGCCAGAATACCGGCATCGACACGCCGATATTCGCTCCGATCATCGTGCCCACGTCTACGGGCGTGTTGTGACGGTACGCCGAGATGATCCCTAATGGCACGCCGACGACGACAGCGAAGAGCATCGCCGAAGCGCCGAGTTCGAGGGTCACGGGCAGCCGCTCAGCGAGCAGGTCGGGGATGGTGCGCGAATACCGCAGCGACGTGCCGAAATCACCACGCAGGACGTTGCCGATGTAGAGGACGAGCTGTGTCGCTATCGGCTGATCCAGCCCCATGCGCTTCACGTAGGCGTCGCATACTTCGTCGGTGGCGCGCTCGCCGAGCATAGCGCGACAGGGGTCGCCGGGGATCATCCGTCCAAGCAGGAAGGTGACTGCCAGGATACCGATCAACACCGGGATGGAGACGATCAGGCGGCGCGTGATAAAAGGGAGCATGGCGGAATACTTTTCGCTGTCGGTACAGTTCTAACGATAGGGGCATGGCGTCGTCGCCATGCCCCTGTGTAATCAAGAGCAGCCGAGTGTGCGCTGCAAAACCGCTGCTTACGCCGGTGGGTTCAGGAAGCCACCGAACAGCGCCGAGTAGTAGTCGAACGCGCCAGAACGCCCAACGTGCAGCGGGTTCGCGGCGTCCCACTGGACGGCGTAGGTCATGACCACGTCATTCGCATCCAGCGCCGAGCCGTCATGGAAGGTGACGCCTTCGCGCAGGTGGAACGTCCAGGTCTTCAGGTCTTCACTTGCCTCATAGCTTGCGGCGAGACTGGGGACGACCGCCGTGCCACCGACTTCGTAAGCCAGCAGCGATTCGCTGATCTGCTCGCAGGCGCGCAGCGATTCGCCGTCGGTTTCGTCAGCGCAGTACAGGCTGATCGGCTCGGCATTCTGCATCCAGACGAAGTTATCGTCATCCGGGTCTTCCATGACGGCGAAGTTCTCGTTGCCCAGCGGGCTGCTGTGCGCGCCGATGATGGAGGCTTTGTAGGCGACGCCTGAACCGCCGTGCGCAATCGGAACCATCGGCACGAGGTCACGGATGGCAGTGTTGGCTTCGACGTAGAACGGATAGCGGGCTGCCGGGTCGGCAAGCTGAGCGCCCTGCTGCAGCGGACCAGTGATTTCCGGGAACTTCGCGCCGAACGAGTCATTCGCGCCGGTGCCGAAGTGGTAGTCGAGGAAGTTGGTGGCGTCAGGATAGTCCGCGCCCCAGCCAAGCATGAACAGCGGCAGCACGCCAGCGGAGGCGTTGTCCAGGAACGTGCCGGACTCCTGCACGTCGATGGTCACGTTGATGCCAACTTCGCCGAGCTGCTGCTGAAGGTCGGCAGCGACGACGCCGGGCTGCGGCAGGTAGCCGCGCACCACGTCACGGTAGCTGAGCTTGACCTCGATGGGCAGCGGTACGCCGCTTTCCGCAAGAAGCTGCTTCGCCATCTCAGGATCATACGGGAAAGGCGTAACTTCCGAGGTATAGCCGAAGATCGAGGTCGGCATGAACTGGTCAGCGACCGACGAGCCGGGCGGGTAGAAGTTATCGACGATGCGCTGCTTGTCGATAGCGTAGGAGACTGCCTGACGCACCTTGACGTTATCGAACGGCGGGATCGTGTTATTCATGCCCAGGTAGAAAACGTTGGTGCCTTCACGCGGGAGCAGGCTGAGATTGGGGTCGTTCTCGATGATCGGGAAATCGAGCGCCGCCGGGTTGTCGATGCCATCGACGTTGCCAGCCTGAAGCTCGACCAGACGGGCAGCCGCTTCCGAGTTCCAGCGGAAGACCAGCGTCGGTTCCTTCGCCGGGTCGCCCCAGTAGCTGTCGTTGCGGGTGAAGACGATCTCGTTGCCCAAATCCCAGTGATCCAGCTTGTAAGGACCGGTGCCAATGGCGGCTTGCAGGATGTCGCCGCCGCCGCCGGTTGCCTGAAGCTGGTCGGACGAGTGAATGGCAAATGCCGAGAATGCGACCTTGGACGGCAGCGCCGGGTCGGGGTAGCACAGTTGGAACGTCACGGTAGTGGCGTCCACAGCAGTGATCGACTGGACTTCCCCACCGTAGTCGCAGCTATCAGCCGCATAGGTGATCCAGCCGTCGGCGGACATGGTCTCGTTGGCTGGCATGTCCTGCGCCAGCGCAGGGAGGCTCAGCGCTAAGAGCAGCAGCAGCGCGAGCGGTAACACACGCAACTTCGTATTCATAAAAGACACTCCTCTTGTTGGTCCCGAACACACAATAGAAAATCCGTTGCTAGATCGTGGTGAAGCCAATGAGTGTTATGAAATAGCCACTGCTCGTGAAGTTGGTTCAATTTCACTACATTGCCGTATTCGATAGCAGATTGTAATCTCTTTGAGTCTGGAGGGCAAAAACTTTGGTGGCGTCTCCTTGAAAACAGTCTGCGAAATTCAGCAGGATTTCGACCGGATCGCGCGGCTGGAAGCCCCCGAAGCGTGGAACCACAACAACCACTATCACGGCTGGCTGCTGCGGCACGCCCCGGCACACTGCGGCGACGCGCTGGAAGTCGGCTGTGGGAGCGGCGAATTCGCGCGGCTGCTGGCGGCGCGCGCGGATCGCGTGCTGGCGCTCGACCTGTCGCCGGTGATGCTGCAACTGGCGCGCGAGCGCTCCGCCGCGTACTCGCAGATCGACTATGTGCAGGCGGACGTGATGACGTATCCCCTGCCCGCCGAGCGCTTCGACTGCATCGCGTCGATTGCCACGCTGCATCACCTGTTGCTCGATGACGTGCTGCCGACGCTGAAAGCGGCGCTCAAGCCGGGCGGCGTGCTGCTTGTGCTCGACCTGTGCCGGGACGACGGCGTAAGCGATCTGCTGATGAGCGCCGCCGCAGTCCCGGTGAATATGGCGGTCAACGTGGCGAGGAACGGCGGGCGGCGCGGCACGCCCGAATCGCGCGCGGCGTGGGACGCGCACGGGCGCGACGAGGTGTATCCGTCGCTGGGCGAGGTGCGGCGCGCCTGCGCCGGGCTGCTGCCGGGCGCGCGGGTGCGACGGCATTTCTTCTGGCGCTATTCGCTGGTGTGGACGAAGCCGTGAGCGCTAGGCGCGCGGCGGGATCGGCGTGACGACGACCGGGCGCGCAGGGTCGTAATCCGGGTTGTCCCAGACGATGACCACACCCCAGCCGCGCGTCTCCGGGTCGGGCAGGTAGTTGGGGATGAGCGCGACCGCCCGGAAGCCCTTGCGCAACTGCTTGCTCAGGTTCGTGTCGAAATACGTGCCGTCGACCACGCCCTGCAGGTATTCCTCTGGCGAGATGTGGTCGGGCGCTTCAGCGTAGGAGATGACGGCGCTGCCCGCGACCATGCCGCGCAGGTTGAGCGCCTTCGCCAGCGCGAAGCGGGCTTCCATCAGCCTGCCGCCGACACCCTGACTGCGGTAATCGGGATGGACGCAGGTTTCGACGCCGTACATCCAGTCGGCGGCGGGGTCGTGGCGCGTCAGCCAGCCGTCGCTGATGGTGGTGTGCCACGATTCGATGAACGGGCGCGCCGGGTCAAACGGGATGCGCATACTGGCGGTCAAGCCGACGACGCGGTCGCCATCCAACGCGACGAACTGCCCCTGCGGGAACAGCTCGACGTGGCGGCGGAAATGCGGCGCGGTCAGCGTGCCGTCGGGGTGGGCGCGCGAGCTGCGGTATACGACGTGCGACAGGTCCTCCATCTGCTCGGCGTATTCCGGCAGCGTCGGGACGATGGTGATCGGGCGTCGGTCAGATTCTGGCGCGGGCATTGTGATCTTCTCAGCAAGTGCATCAACATTGACCTCACCCCTCATTCCCCTCTCCACGTCGTGGAGAGGCGAAGCTAAGCGGAGCGAACCGCAGGTTCGCTGGGCAGAGGGGTGAGGTTTTATTTCCTAACAGGGGGAATTATCCCCTGATGATTCTCGACGTTACGATCCCGTGCCGGTCGCTTCGATGATCTCCGTCTCCACCGTCAATGGGGTAAAGGGGATGATCTTGGAGCGGTAGTCCGGGTTAACCCAGACAATCGCCGCCGCGTAATCGCGCGTGCGCGGCTCATCGGTATAGTTCGGGATCAGGTTGCGCACCTTGAAGCCCTTGCGAAGCTGCTTGCTCAGGTTGGAGTCGAAGCGCTTGCCTTCGACCACCTCCTGAACGTACTGCTCCGGCGACATCTGTTCGGCGACGAAGTGATAGTCCACGAACAGGCTGCCAGCGACAATGCCGCGCAGATTCAGGCTGCGCAGCAGATCAAAGCGCGCGTTCATCAACAGGCTGCCCACGCCGGAACCCTGGAAGTCGGGATGCACAAACGTCTCGACGCCGTACATCCACTCGCCGTCAGGGTTGTGCGTGGTCAGTCAGCCATAACCGGTGGTGCGATCCCAGTCCTCGACGAACGTCGACTCCGGGTTGTAGTTGAAGCGCATACTGGAGGTCATGCCGACGACCCTGCCGGTGGCATCCTCCAGAGCGATGAACTGTCCTGCGGGGAAATGCTCGATGCGGCTGCGATACTGCTCGGCGGCAAACCAGTCTGCCGCAACTTCCGGGGTGACGCCGTAGGCTTGCCCCGCCAACGCCTGAATGGCTTCGGTATGATGCGCTTTCGCCGGGTGGACGGAGATCGTCCCCGGCATCTGTCTATCTTTATACTCGTACTTGTACGCGATCACGATTTGGTACTCCTATCTATCCAACGAAAAGTGAGCTTTCGGCGGTAGCACGACGACAGCGCCCCGACCGCGCGATCTGGCGGATGGGGTGAGCGAGCGCAGCTTCAGTTGTCGATCACTGACGATATAGCGCCTGAGTTGTAGCGTGCTCAGTCAGGTCGGAGCGTCGGCTCCGTAAACGGACTCCGTGCCCGGCGAGTCAAGCAAGAGGAAAGCGATGGGGGTTGTCATAAAACACCTGCGTATGCGAAAGTATTTTCGCGTCTGCTCAAAACAGGATAGCCGAACTCACGGGAAAAGTCAACGGGGGTGAGCGGATTCTGAGACAGATCAAACATCGCCGCGCCGGATACAGACAGAATCCGTACCGACCTTGTGCGAGCCGTTCAGAGCCGTAGAATAGAAGAATACGTGAGAGGCGGATCGACATGAATTACGAACAACTCGAAGCCCGAATCGGCATGTGGGCGCGGACGCAGCCCGCCGTGCGCGCGGTGATCATCTGCGGGTCGCGGGCGCGCGGCGACGCCGACCGCTGGTCGGATCTCGACGCGATCCTGTTCACGACCGAGCGCGAGCGCTACGTGGCTGATCCGGGCTGGCTGAGCGCGCTCGGCGCGCCGCTGGTCACCTATCTGGAAGATACCGACGGCGGCGACCCCGAATGGTATGTGGTGTACGCGGGCGGCGTGAAGCTGGATGTGGTGATGCTGCGCGTCGAGGATGCTTCGCCCGATCTGGATGCGCTGCTGCCGCTCTACCCGTATCAGGGCGTGTTCGCGCGCGGGATCAGGGTGTTGTTCGACCGCCTGGGCACGCCGCGCGTGATCGCTCCGAAGCCCGTCCCGCCGCCCGCGTCACCGACCGCTGCCGAGTTCGCCAACCGCGTCAGCGGCTTCCTGATGGCGGCGGCGACGACCGCCAAATTCATCGCGCGCGGCGATTACTGGCGGGCGCAGCGCTGGTTCGCCAACGACCTCCACGTGCATCTGCTCGCGCTGATCGAATGGCACGCCCGCGCGAGCGATGCGGAGCGCGACACGTGGTACGCCGGGCGATTCATCGAGCAGTGGGCAGACCCGCGCGCAGTGGCGGCGCTGCCGCAGAGCTTTGCCCTGTACGAGCGCGACAGCCTGCAACGGGCGCTGTGGGCGATGCTCGACCTGTTCCGGGTGCTGGGTGAGGAAACCGCCGCTCGGCTGGGCTATGCCTACCCCATTGAGGCGCACGAGCAGATCGCGGCGCTGGTGCGGGAGATTCTGGACGAGTGAGCTAGCCAGGGAAGATGTCTTTGAGCGGCAGGGCGAAACCGGGGAGCAGATCGCCGCCGCTGAGGGTGGCGTCGCCGCTCAGCCGTGTGATCTGGTCGCTGCCGGGCGCGTAAACGGCGACCGTCCGGTTATACGGATCGACCACCCACACCAGCCTGACGCCGTCCGACAGATAGCGATCCACCTTCGCTTCGACATCGGCATAGTTGTCGTTGGCAGAGATGATCTCGACGCACAAATCCGCGACGAGGACGAAAGGCTTGTCCTCAAAATCGGGCGTTTGCGCGCGATAAGCTGCCAGACGCTCAGCATTGAATGCCATGATGTCGGGTATGCGTGAGCCGGATACCCAGTCCGAAGTATAAGTGAGTACAAAAGGCAGTTCCGAAAACACTTCGGCTACATCGGGATGCGCCTGTTCGTAGCCGAGCAGCAAGGAATAGATCAGCTTCAGCACAAGCCCATGTTTAAGGACGGTTGGCACAATGACAATCCTTTCGCCGTCGATCAGCTCGAACGGCGCTTCGTCAAACTGCCGGATGAACTCGTTCATCGGCATCCCGACGCGCTCCTGCACGGACATCGTGAAATCCTCTCACCTCACGGCTTCATTATGCCGGAAAAAGAGTGATTTGAGTCAACTCGATTACCGTAACCTTCGCTCTCGTTTCTCGCCCTCGCTGCCGTTGCCGCGCAGCCGCGACACGGGCGACCCGCTGATCTCCCCCTGAATCGCCGCGTAGAATTCCTCGTCATAGTTGCGGGTGCGCACCACTACCGGCATCGGCACGGCGTGCCCCATGATGATCGCCTGCTGCTTGGTGTCGAGCCGCGACAGCACCTCGCGCAAGCCCGCCGCCCCGCTGATCCCGGTCAGCACCGCCGCGATGTCGCGCTCGTTGTCCAGCAGCGCCGTCACCCGCGTGCCGATCTGACTCATGACTTCCTCGTCGATACCGCTCGGTCGCTGGTCGACCACCAGCAGCGTCACGTTGTACTTGCGCAGCTCGCGGGCGATCACGCCGAAGGTCGTCTGGCTGGCGACTTTCGGGTCGAGGAATTTGTGCGCCTCCTCGATGGTGATCAGCAACTGCGGCGGCTCCATCGCCGAATCGCCGAGCGCCCGCTCGACACGATCCACGTACATCTCGTGGATGCGGCGCGTCAGGTAGTTGGCGACCAGCATGTAGGCTTCGAGCGAGTTGCCGTAGCGCCCGAACTCCAGCACGACGCTGCGCTGGTTTTCGAGCAGGTGGACGATCTGCTGGACGCTCTCGCCGGTCGAGGTGCTGACGAGAAAATCCCAGCGCTCGAAGCGCTGCATACGCCGCTGAAGCGCCGCCAGCGTCCCGGCGCGGGTGGGCGTATTTTCCTCGATCTCCTGAATGTCGTCGGCGTCGAACTTGAGCAGCCGCTCGATCCAGCGCTCGCCCCATTTCTTGCTGAGCGTGTAGGCGGCGTCGATCATGGCGTCGGACAGGTTCATCGTCGCCCGCAGCATGTCGATGTCCTCCGGCTCGATCTCGTCGTAGCCAATCTTGACCTCGAAGTCGAATTTCGCCCCGCGCCGCCGCGACGATTCGGCGTCGAGCGTGCAGATGCTGACGGCGTCGTTGAACAACTGCTTGAGTCCCTTCGCCTGCGCGCCGCGCTCGTCCTGCACCGCCCAGCCGTAGTCGTTATGCATGTCGAAGATCAGGCTGACCGCCTGCTTGCGCGCGATGATCCCCGCCAGAATTAGCCGGGTGAGGAAGCTCTTGCCCGTGCCGCTCTTGCCGAACACGCCGACCGAGCGCTCGACCAGCCGCTTGAGGTTCAGGTTGATCTGGGTGGTCTCCAGCTCCAGCGGCGCGCCGACGTTGAAGTGCGTCTCGTCCTCGGTGCCGAAAACGGCGTTCACGTCGGCGACGGTGGCGTTCATGACCGACATGAAGTGACCGGGGATCGTCTTGACCGGCTTGGGCGTCGGGTTCGCTTCGCTGTCGTCAATCGAGAGCATCGGCTGGGCGTTGATCTTGCCGTAGGCTGCCGTGCCAGTGTAAACCGCCGCCAGAAACGGATCGGAGATGTCGGGCGGCGCGCTCTGGATGTCCGGGTTGGTGTTGTCGAGGACGATGTCGGTGATCATGCAGAAGAAGCGCTTGCGTTCGCCATGCACGACGATGTAGCGCCCGACGGCAAGGTCTTCGATACGCACGCCCGCATCCAGCTTGATGACCAGCCCCTTGCTGAGCGACCCGCCGACCACCACGCCGAGGCGCATGTCGTCACGCCCCGCGAGGTAGGAATTCATGCCTCTTGGGAACATTTGTTCTAAGTCGACGGAATTGTTTGAGAAGTTCATGACCGCAAATCTCCGCTTCCGCACGCACAATGGGGTACAGATTATTATAGCACATTTGCGCCGAAAAGTCGCCAGATTCGCCCAGCAAGCCTAAGGATTCAACGCAAAGTCGCCAGAGAAAAACAAAGGCGCAAAGGTTTCAGATCAGGTCTCGGCTCCGCGCGGAGGATCACTCGTATAACGCCCGCAGACCATCGCGCAGACTCGTGTTCTCCCGCAGGTCGGTGCTGTCGCTGAACTGGTCAATCGAGCCGATCCACGTCCTGTTGGCGATCCGCCGGATTTCTGCGTCCTCGATCCGCTCGCGGAGCGCTTCGCTGAACCGTTCGCCGTGAATCACCTGATACGGGCGGTCGTGGAACGGGGATACTTCGGTCGGCAGCGGATCAGTGATGCCAAGCGCGTTGTGCATCCCGGCGATGAAGCTGTAAGTTTCACCGAACGCTACCTCGCGCTCGCGCCACGTTTCCGCCGAGAGCGCCCGCTGGAATAATGGGGTGAGCGCGGGCGCGCACGCCAGCTTCGAAAATCCTGTACCGAACCACTTCGGGTACGGCGCATAGACTCGCTCCATGAGGAAGCAGAGCATCATCACGTCGCGGATCAGTCGGGCGGCGATCACACGCGAGCCGAGTTCGTCGCCCACGTCGCCTGTGCGCCCGACGAACGGCTCCTCCTGCGAAATCCGCATCCAGCCTGCCGCCAGCAGGTAGAGCCACACGTCGCGCGGGTAGTAGCGCAGGCGCTCGCGCAGGGCGTCCAGCTCACCCAAGCCGCTGTGATAGACTGCGCCGCCCGTGAGCGTGCGCAGTTTGTGCTGCGGGAAGGTCAGCCAGTCGGCGGGCGCGATTTCACCGCCACCCCATTCGTAGGCGAATTCGGAGCGCAGCAGATCGGCAGTTGTGGCAATCCAGACGAAGTGATCGACTGCACCGCTCTCGCGCGGATCAAGGCGGCGGCTGGTCTCGCCGGGGATGCCGACGAAGCTGGTCGGGTAGCCGCGAAAGCGGTGGGGCAGCCCGCGCCGCAGCGCCTGGTCGACCGCCTCGGCGCAGCGCGGCATATCTTCCGCCGAAAGGAACAGGCGCAGGCGCGGTCCCCAGCTATGATCGCGGGACATCTCGGTGTCGAAGCCCAACACTTCCGAGCCGTAGCCGACGAGCGCGGCGTCGTAGCGCAGATCGGGAAATTCGGCGTCGAGCACGGGCTTGACCGCCTCGACGTAAAACAGGCGCGAGAGTTCCAGACCGGGGATGAAGTCGGGCATGGGCATACCTCTGGGGGATGATATGTGTAGGGGCGTAGCACGCTACGCCCCTACGGTGTGAATTTTAGGTTGTCGGGCGCGGTTACGCTTTTGGCGCCTGCCCGTTGCTGCTCGACGTGCCGTTCTCGCTGCCGCCGCCCGCCGACTGCATCGTGCTCATGAAGCGGGTCATCATGCTGGTCAGCTCCATCGGCAGCACGAACTTGGTCGCCGGACTCGCACCGACCGAGCGGAGTGTGTCGAGGTACTGGAGCATCATCGTCTTTTCGTCGATCTCCTTCGCCTCGCCGTAGAGCGCGTGCAGCGCCGATGCACGACCCTGCGCCAGCAGAAGCTGAGCGTCCCGCTCGCCTTCGGCGCGCAGAACCAGCGACTGCTTTTCGCCTTCCGAGCGGAGAATAGCCGACTGTTTCTCGCCTTCGGCGACCATGATCGCCGCCGAGCGCTCGCCTTCCGCCCGCGTGACGGTCGCGCGACGCTCGCGCTCGGCGCTCATCTGGCGGTTCATGGCGTCACGGATGGCGGCGGGCGGCTCGACCTCGCGGATTTCGACGCGGGTCACTTTCAAGCCCCAGCGCTCGGTCACTTCGTCCAGCTTGACGCGCAGCACGTCGTTGATGCCCTCGCGCTTCGCCAGCACGTCGTCCAGCTCGATGTCGCCGATGACGGCGCGCAGGGTGGTCGCGGCGATATTCAGCGCCGCCGCCACCACATTCTCGACTTCCAGAATCGACAGCTTCGGGTTGACGATGCGGTAGTACACCAGAAAGTCGATGTCAATCGAGGTGTTGTCTTTCGAGATCGCCGTCTGGCGCGGGATTTCGAGGAAGCGCTCGCGCAGGTCGACCTTGCGGGCGGTCTCCAGAAACGGGATGATCAGCGTAATGCCGGGACCGCGCGTGCCGGAGTACCTGCCGAGCGCCAGCACGACCAGCCGCTCGTATTCGGGCACGACACGTACCGCACTGAAGACCAGATAAAACAGGAACAGGATCAGGAATGCTACCAGGACGACTTCAGTTCCCATTGCTTTGCGCCTCCTCTTGATGCCGCTTCTGTTTCACGGCTTCCACGTAAAGGGTCAGACCCTCCTGATCGACGACGGCGACTTCCGTTCCGGCATCGAGCTTGTGATCGCTGCGCGCCGACCACGCTTCGCCGCGCACGTAGACCGTGCCGACCGGGTCGAGCGTGCTCTGGACGTAGCCGGTCAAGCCGGTGAGCGGCTGGTCTTCGAGCATCGCCGGGCTGCCACGATGATGCTCCAGCGTGGGCAGCAGGGCGAAGCGGTGATACAGCAGCGCCGCCGCAATCGTCACGAACACCACCGGCAGCGCCACGAACGTGCCGTCGAACAGCGTCAGGCTGCCGATGGCTTGCAGCGCCAGCCCGCCCACCGCCAGCAGCGCGAAACGGCGGTCGATGAACGGCATGATCAGGAAGCCGAGCACGCCCGCGACGATCAGGATCACCGCCCACCAGTTGGTCGGCATCGCCGCCAGCGCGACCAGTGAAGCGACCACGCCCACCAGCGCCAGCGCTTCGACCACGCCTGTGCCGGGCAGGTAGGCGGCGGTTACGCTCAGCCACAGCCCGGCGATCAAAATCAGATAAACGAGATTGGGATCCAGTGGCATATTCACCCCGGAGACACCATAACCACATATATCAATTATATGTCGGAATCCCCCTCGCTTAGCCCCTCGATCTTAGGGGGTCGGGGGCGCGTGAACGAAGATGCGAGGGCGCACCGCCGTGCGCCCCTACAACCACATCCCCTGGCAGCGAGGGGAGACAACAAACGTCAAAGACGCTACTTGAAAATGGCGTCGGTGGCGATCTTGAGCGGCTCGATCTTGACGATGACGCGGGTCTCGGACAGCCGCCGCTCGACCGGGTAAATGTCGCCGTAGAAATGGGCTTTGCCGGTGTACATGCGGGTCAGGCGGTCGGCGTGCGCCTCCGCTCCTTCGGGCGTGATCTCGACCACCCTGCCGCGCACCTCGATCCAGCGGCTGCCGTTCGCCGGGTCGATCACCAGCACGGCGACGGCGGGGTTGGCGCGCATATTGCGCGATTTCCGGCGCTCCAGTGTGGTGTTCAGCAGCAGATACGCGCCGTCGTAATCGAGCCAGACGACGCTGGACTGCGGCTGTCCGTCGGGCATGAGGGTCGTCAGCACGGCGTGGATCGGCTCGGTCAGGAGATCGCAGTGGGTTGGGGGAATCGGCAGCATGAGGCTCATCCTTCCACGCGGACGCGGGTCGGCAGGATCGTGATCCTGACGGGCGTGTAGCGGGCTTGCAGCGCCGCCGGGACGCTGTCGCCGAAGAATTTGGCGTCGGGCTGGCGCATGTACGCCTGCGTGAGCGCGTCGAGGTGGTCGAGCGCGCCGTCTTCGCACATCTCGACGACGACCCCGCGCACTTCGACATGGCGCAGCGGGTTTTGCGGGTCATACGCCAGCAGGGTGACGCGCGGATTCGCCCGCATGTTTTTCTCTTTGCGGAAGCCGCGCATGGTGTTGATCTGGATGCAGTCGCCGTCGAGGACGCACCAGACGGGCGTGGTCTGCGGGCTGCCGTCGGGCATGACGGTCGCCAGCACCGGGCAGTAGGGCGCGCCGAGCAGGTCGCGGTGCGAAGCGGGGATGGGCACAGGTATCACGGGTGACCTCCTGTGATGTGCGCGAGGATACAGCTACAGCGATTCTACGCAGGCACATGGGGAAGGTTATGCGCCGGACGAAAGTCGGGATGAACGTCATGGCGCAGAACTGACGCGCCAGGGAAAAGCGGCGAATTGTCGTGGGGCACAAAGCCGGGTTTATGGATTATAATGGGTGCGCAAACCCACAGGACGGTTTCGGGACGGTAAGGTTTGCAGACCTCACAAGTAGCTGCCACTAGCTTGCGTGTCAACGGCGACAGAATGTACGCCGACTTTCTTCAATTGAGCGAAATCGGGGCGACTCCAGACGGCGGCGTCAACCGGGTAGCGCTTTCGCCTCAGGATTTGAAGGCGCGCGCCTGGTTCGCCGACCGCATCGACGAGGCGGGACTCACGGTGCGGGACGACGACGCCGGGAATCTCAGCGGCGTGTTGAACAGCGCCAATGTCCATGCCAAAACGCTGCTGGTCGGCTCGCATCTCGACAGCGTGCCCAACGGCGGGCGCTACGACGGCTCGATTGGCATTCTGGCGGGGCTGGAATGCCTGCGCACGCTGCGCGAAGCCGGGATCGAACTGCCGGTGCATCTGGAAGTGATCAACTTCACCGACGACGAGGGCAACTGGCGCTCGATGTTCGGCTGTCGCGCCTTCGCGGGCGCGCTCACCGCGGACGACCTGACCGACCAGCGCGTCGATAACGCGCCGTTCCGGGCGGCGATGTCGCGGGCGGGGATCGATCCGCGCGCGATCTACCGCGCCCGGCGCGCGTCGACCAAGCTGGCGGGCTATTTGGAGCTGCACATCGAGCAGAGCGCGCGCCTGCACCGCGCCGGGATCAACATCGGCGTGGTCAGCGGGATCGTCGGGCGCACGACCTACATGCTCACGTTCACCGGGCAGGCGGGGCATTCCGGCACGACCGACATGTACAAGCGGCGCGATGCCCTGCGCGGGGCGGCGCTGTTCGTCGTGCGCGGGCACGACACGGTACGCGAGCGCTACGGCGACGGGATTTTCAACGTCGGGGATATTGAGGTCGAGCCAGGCGCGTTCAACGTCATTCCCAGCCGCGCCCGCCTGCTGATGGAGTGCCGTCACGTCAGCGAGAAGCACCTCAGCGAGATGGAGACCACTCTCCTGGGTATTGCCCGCGAGTGCGCCGCTTCCAACGGTCTCGAAATGGAATCACAGCACATTGTCCACGTACCAGCCGCCACTATGGCGGCTGGTATGATTCAGGCGATAGAACATTCCGCCGAGGCGCTGAGCCTGAGCCACACCCGGCTGGTCAGCTACAGCGGGCATTCGGCGCAGATATTGAGCAAGCTGATGCCAAGCGGGATGATCTTCATCCCGTCGGTCGACGGCATCGGTCACCGCCCGGACGAGTTCACCGAATGGTCGGATGTCGTCAACGGCGCGAACGTCCTGCTGCAAACGATCCTCAACGTGGCGATGGCGTAGACAACTTGCCGCGTCCCTTTCCATGACCCCAGCAAGAACCCCCATCCCCGGCGTCCTCAAGCTGCTGCCGCTCGTGGCAGTCCTCATGCTGGTCATCACTCTGTTCAACAGCCTGTACATCGTGCCGCCGCGCGGCAACCGCTTCGATTTCTACCCGCGCTGGCGCGGTGGTCAGGCGCTGTGGAGCGGGCAGTCTCCGTATTCGCCCGCCGTGACCGAGGCGATCCAGCAGGGGATGTTCGGCGGGATACTGCCGCCGGACGCCGACCAGCAGCGCATGGTCTATCCGGCTTACGTCGGGCTGATCCTCGCGCCGCTGGTGGCGCTGCCGTCGCCGACGGCTATCGCCATCTGGCTGACGATCCAACTGGTGGCGGTGCTGGCGACGCCGCTGCTGTGGCTGCAAATCCTCGACTGGAAGCCGCCGCCCTGGTTGCTCGGCGTGCTGATCGTCGGGCTGCTGCTGGTGTTCCGCTATCCGATCAATCTGTACATCGTCGGGCAGTTCACGGGCACGATCCTGCTCGGCATTTCGCTGGCGATCTGGCTGTGGGGGCGCGGTAACGACAGCGCCGCCGGGGTCACGCTGGCGCTGACGGCGATGCCGCCGACGATTGCCGTCCCGCTGGCGCTGCTGCTGCTGGGCGGCTATGCGCTGATCGGTCGCCCGCGCGCGCTGGTCGCCTTCCTCGTGACGCTGATCGTCCTGACCGGGATTACGCTGGTGCAGATCGGCTGGTGGATTCCCGATTTCTTGGCGCAAGTGAGCGTGTACGGGACGTATGCGCTGCCGATCTGGGCGCCGGGCTTGGTCGAGTCACCCGTGCTGCGCGCTGCGCTGATCGTTGGCGTGGCGCTGGTGCTGGTCTACAGTCTGGCGCGCTTCCGACGGACGCACGCGAGCGAAGTCTTCGTCGTCAGCACGATCCTCGCCTGCCTGCTGCTGATCCCGCAGACCGGGAATTACTACCTCGTCCTGCTGATCCCGCCGCTGCTCGTGCTGTTCCGGCGCGGCGGCTGGCTGCTCCGGCTGGCGGTCGCTGCGGCGATAGCCAGCCCCTGGCTGATGCGGGCGCTGCCAAATCCCTCGCTGGAGGCGCTGCTGCTGCCGCTGTACGTGCTGATCCTGTGGGTGGTCGAGCTATGGCGCTCGGCTCGCCAGATAACGCCCGCATCCACGAGGGTGCATTGAGACATCACCAGGGCGACCTCGCAATCTCAACGAAATTCACATGAATTTCGGAATCCGTCCACGATTTGAGCCGGAATTGTTGCCATACGATTACTGTATCGCCATATGAATCCTGAAAACGAGCAAGGGAAGCCGCATCTTGAGACTGAAATATCTTCTCCCTATCGTCCTAACACTGGTTGGTGTCCTGGTCACCGCCACGTTCGTGCTGGCAGAGATGACCACCGTCGACGTTACCGAACCGTTTACAGCCTCCGGAACTGCAACGGCGCGCCTTTTCCGGGACGGGAATCCCCCGTCGGATTGCATCGGCACCAAGACGTATCCCGGTCCGTTCAGCAGCGGCAGTTTCGCGTACAGTGAAGAAGGACCGTTCGGTCCTGTCGGCAGCAGTGGCTGCGTCACCGTCGTCTGGGATCCGATGACCTGCGACACCGCCGTGCATCCGGTGGTCTTCAAGGATCACTTCGACCCGACCTGGGGACCCGACAACGCTGCGAATTATCTGGGCGATCCGGGTTCATCGATTGCCACCTCGTTCAGCTTCCCGGTTTCCGCCGGTGACTCTTTCGTGCTCATCATCTTAAGCAACGGCGGCTCTGCGCCAAGCTGCAGCTATCATTACTCGTTCTCCGCCGACATTGGCGCAGCATCCACCGGTCCTGCCTGCCAGTTGGCGATCCCAGACGGCAGCGTCGTCGGCAACACGCCCTACAGCGCTCAGGTGTACTATGAACCCGGCAACGTCTCGCCCGGCGTCTTCCTGAACCCCGGCAACTACATCGTCATCGGTCAGGATGCCACCGAGACCTACTACAAGATCGTCCTCGCCTGCCAGTACGTGTGGGTGCTCAAGTCGGACTTCCAGCCGAGCTACGAAGCGCCGCAGAATGGCGCACCGCTGCCCACCCGCGTCGTCGATGCTCCGGCTGCGCCGAGCGGCGACCTCCCGGCTGCCCACGACTGATCACCGTCGCGCAGTAAGCCAGGCAACATTTCACGGAGCGGGTCTAGCAGACCCGCTCCTTTTTTGTCGAAAAGGGCTGACGGCGATTGCGTAGAGAAGTTGGTCGAAGCTTGCCTCGCCCCTACAAACACCGTCGACGATTGTGGAAGCCAGTTTAGGCTAAGCGCTGCCGCGAACCACCAATTCCGCGTCGTAGGTGAATTCGCGGTAGGTGGTGTCGCCCTGCATCCGCAGCAGCAGCAGACGCGCCGCCTGCGCGCCCATCTCGCGCTTGGGGACGCGGAAGGTCGTCAGCGGCGGCGTCACCTGCGACACCAGCAGGATGTCGTCCACGCCGGTGATCGCCAGGTCGTCGGGGATGACGCGCCCCAGTTCCTTAGCCGCCTGCATGATGCCGAGCGCGACCAGGTCGTTGCCGCCGATAACCGCGTCCAGCTCCGGGTGCGCGTGCAGAAGCTGAAGCCCCAGCTCGTAGCCGCTTTCCCAGGTGGGGTGACCGGAGACGCACCATTCCCGCCTGACTTCGATGCCTTCGGCGGTGAGTTCGCGCACGAAATCGCGGATCGATAAATACTGCGAGCTGTGCTTGAGGCTGAAGAACCCGATCCGGCGGCGTCCGGTCTCGTAGAGATAATGCGCCGCCATCAGCGGAACCGCGCCCTGACGGTAGCGCGCGGCGACCACGCTGGCGAGCGGCTGGGGCGGGCGGCGGTTGATGGTCACGACGACCGGGTGGCGCTTCAGCAGCGGGAACAGGACTTTGTCGGGCAGGCGCGAGCTGCAAATGATCAGACCGTCAATCGTGGTCTCGTCCAACTGCGACAGGACGGCTCGCTCGCGGGCGGGGGTTTCGTTGGTGTTCGCCACCAGCACGTTGTAGCCTTCCTGCCAGAAGACTTCCTCCGCGCCCTGAAAGATTTCGGAGAAATAGGGGTTGGTGATGTCCGGCACGACGCAGCCGACCAGCATGGTGCGGTTGGTCGCCAGCGTGCGGGCGGCGCGGTTGGGTCGGTAACCCAGCCGCGTGGCGACCTCGCGCACGTATTCGCGCGTCTCGTCGCTGATGCGCCCCGTGTCGTTGATCACGCGGGAGACGGTCATCATCGAGACGCCCGCTTCGCGCGCAACATCCTCAATTGTGATCCGCTGGTGTCGTTTTGGCATGATGGGTTCGACGCGCCGGGGAAGCCCCGCTTCATTAACCGCAACTGAGGTTAACGCTAACGCAATAAAGGGGCGCGCGCAAGCGTCGGGCATAGTAATTTGTCCAATTTATCCGAATTTCGAGACCGAATTCCGCCAGAGTCATTGACAGAATGAGGGGATAATTCTAAGATAATAACAGTGTGAGACGTTTTTTCTTCGCATAAATGAGTTAGCGCTAACTTAGACCGACAATAGGCGGCTTTTTCGGGAACCCGCACAAAATTAGCCAGTTTATCAGAGTCAATCGGGGGTCACTGTTACCAGCGCCTCGCATTGATGAGCCTATGAGTTAGCGCTAACCTATTCGCCGATCTTTAGGGAAGGAGACGGGTAGCCTAGCGAATAACGCAGCACTAAACCTATCGAAAGATTTGGCTCGTATATGTTTGGAGAGATCAGAATGTCTAATAAACGCTTAGTTTTGATTCTCGCCGCACTCTGCACCGTCTTTCTGCTGTCGGGCGTCGTCGTCGCCGCGCAGGACATGGAATACCACGAAGCCCCGATTCTGGCGGAGCAGGTTTCGGCGGGTACGCTGCCGCCGCTGGCGGATCGCCTCCCGGCGAACCCGCGCGTGGTCGAGCCGGTGGACAGCATCGGCGTTTATGGCGGCGTCTGGCATCGTGCCTGGCGCGGCATCAACGACTTCCACGCCTTCGGGCGCATCATTTACGACCCGGTTCTGCGCTGGCCCCGCGACCCTGCTGACCCGGTGCAGCCCGGTCTGGCGGATACCTGGACGTTCAGCGACGACGGCAAAGCCCTGACCCTGCATTTCCGCGAAGGACTGAAGTGGTCGGACGGCGTGCCCTTCACCGTCGACGACGTGATCTTCTGGTGGGAAGCCATCGAGACCGACCCGAACGTCACCGCAGCGGTTCACGGCGAGTGGATGGTCGGCGGCGAGCCGATGACGCTCGAAAAGGTCGACGACAACACCATCACGCTGCATTTCGCCGCCCCGAACGGCTTGGCGGAAACGGTCGGCTTGGCATTTCACGGCAATAACTGGCCCCTGGGCTTCGAGCGCTTCGGCTTCTACTCGCCCAAGCACTATCTGGAGCAGTTCCATCCCGCCTACAGCGAAACCGGCAGCTACGAGCTGTTCGAGGAAAAAGCTTCGGACTACAACGTCGACAAGCCGATGATGACCGCGTGGAAGATCACGCAGTACGAACCCGGCACCACGCTGATGGTCGCCGAGCGCAACCCGTACTACTGGGCGGTCGACCCTGACGGCAACCAGCTTCCGTACATCGACAAGATTTACTTCCACTTTGTTGAGGACGTGAACGGCGTGAACGCGATGGGCGTCGCCGGTGACCTGAGTATGCAGGCGCGCGCGATTGACCTGGCGCAGTACCCGGTGTATCAGGACAACGCCGAAGCCGGGAACTATCACATGCTGCTGTGGCCCCAGGCGCAGGCTTCCGCTATGAGCCTGTGGTTCAACCAGAGCTTCGCGGACGACAACTACCGCAATCTGTTCCAGGATATTCGCTTCCGCCGCGCGATGTCGGTCGCCATTGACCGCGAGCAGATCAATCAGGTGGCGTTCCTGGGGCAAGGCTTCGCGCAGACGATCACCGTCGTGCCGGATTCGCCGTACTATGACCCCGAAATCGCCAATGTCGACGGCGACTACAACCCGGAGCAGGCGGTCGCCCTGCTGGACGAAATTGGGCTGCCGAAGGGTTCCGACGGCTACTACACCTTCGCCGATGGCACGCCGATTGTGCTGGAAATCGAAACCTCGCTGACGGCGACCGGATCAGCCGACTCGCTGGAGCTGATCTCGCAGGCGTGGAACGATGTCGGCATCAAGAACGAAGTGCAGGTCGAGACGCGCGACGCTTACTGGCCCCGCGCGACCGCCAACGAAGTGATGGTGGCGACGTGGACGACGGATCGCGGGCTGGTTCCGATGGTCGACCCGATCTACCAGTTCCCGTTTGACGAGCGCTCGTGGATGGCTCCGGCGTTCGGCATCTGGTACAAGAGCGGCGGCACGGAAGGCATCGCGCCGACCGACGAATTCAAGGCGGTGATGGACTTGTACGACGAGTACAAGGTCACGACCGACCCCGCGCGCCAGCTCGAAATCGGCAAGGAGATCGTGCGGATGTCCACCGTCAACCTGTGGACAATCGGGACGGTCGGCGGCGTGCCGAACCCGGTGGTGGTCAAGAACAATTTCATGAACGTGATGACCAACCACACGGCGGACTGGATCATCTTCACGCCGGGCACGATGGATCCGGCTCAGTTCTACTTCACGGATGGCGCAGCCAACCAGTAACTGAAGAAATCGTATCGGGGGCAGCTACCTGCCCCCGATGCGGTCGGATGAGCGCGGTTTCTTCAGGAGGTTGCGATGCTTACCTACGTTGTCAGGCGCGTCCTGGCAATGATCCCGATGCTGTTCATCATCTCGTTCATCTCGTTCACGATCATCCAGCTACCGCCCGGCGATTTTCTGAACACGCTGCAAGCGGCACAGGGGACGAGCGGCGGCGGCATGTCCGACGAGACCGCCCAGCTTCTGCGCGAGCGCTACGGGCTGGACGAGCCGTTCATGACGCAGTACGTCAAGTGGATTTCCGGCTTCCCGAAGGGCGACTTCGGCTGGTCGTTCGAATGGTCGACCGACGTGTGGTCGCTGATCAAAGATCGTATCTGGTACACGATCCTGCTGGGGGCGGCGTCGATTGTCATCATGGTGGTGCTGGCGATACCCATCGGCATCTATTCGGCGACTCATCAGTATTCGATTGGCGACGCGCTGCTGTCCGCCATCGCTTTTCTGGGGCTGTCCGTGCCCGGCTTTCTGCTGGCGCTGATCTGGATATACATCGGCGGCATTCTGCTGGGCTGGAACGTCATCGGCAGCCAGTCGCCGCAGTTCGCCAACCAGCCGATGAGCTTTGCGATGGCGTGGGATTTCTTCCTGCACCTGTGGCCCGCCGCGATCATTCTGGGGCTGGCGAGCACGGCACAGTTGATGCGCATCATGCGCAACGGGATGCTCGACGTGCTCAACCAGCAGTACGTGACGACGGCGCGCGCCAAAGGCTTGAAAGAGCGCGTGGTGATCAACCGCTACGTGGTGCGGGCGGCGCTCAACCCGGTGGTCAGCGTAGTGGCGCTGGAAATCCCGAAGATCATCTCGTCGTCGATCCTGATCGGCGTGGTGCTGTCCGTGCCGACGACGGGTCCGATGTTTCTGCGGGCGCTGCAAAGCCAGGACATGTTCGTCGCGGGGACGTTCCTGCTGCTCATGTCGCTGATGCTGCTGATCGCCAACCTGATCGCCGATCTCGTGCTGGCGTGGCTTGACCCGAGGATCGTCTACTCATGATCAAGAATCCCAATACGCTCGAAGAACAATCCGACGAGCTGCGCGACCTGTACCGCGAGCTGGCGGAACGCGCCGACGCGCGCGCCATCGGCAACGACGTTCAGGGGCTGACCGAGGACGAAGCCCGCTTCGCCGCCTCGCAGTGGACGATGATCTGGCGGCGCTTCCGGCGCAATAAAGCCGCGATGATCGGCGGGATGATCGTGGTGTTCTACTATCTGGTGGCGGTGTTCGGCAATTTCGTCGCTCCCTACGGGCTGACGACGCGCTTCGCCCAGCAGATTTACCTGCCGCCGCAGCCGATCCACCTGTTCGACGAGGGGCAGCTTCGCCCGTTCGTGTACAAGGTCAACACCGAATTTGACCAGAACCTCCAGCGGGTTTACGTGCCGTCCGACGAAAAAATCTACTTAGAATTCTTTGCGCACGGCGAGTCTTACAAACTGCTCGGCTTGATCGACACCGACATACATCTGTTTCAAGCACCGGGCGGCGTGGTCAGCCTGCTGGGGACCGACCGGCAGGGGCGCGACATGTTCTCGCGCATCGTGCTAGGCAGCCAGATTTCCCTGACGATTGGCTTGATCGGCGTGATTCTGAGCCTGATCCTCGGCACGGTTCTGGGGATCAGTTCCGGCTACTTCGGCGGACTGGCGGATGAAGGCATCCAGCGCCTGATCGAGATCGTGCGCGCCTTCCCGTCGATCCCGCTGTGGATGGCGCTGTCCGCCGCCGTGCCGTCGTCGTGGTCGCAGATACACACCTACTTCGCCATCACGCTGATCCTGTCGCTGATCGGCTGGACGTGGCTGGCGCGCCAGCTTCGCGGCTTGGTGCTGTCGCTGCGCCAGAGCGATTACGTCATGGCGGCGAAGCTCGCCGGGGCGAGCGACTGGCGCATCATCTTCAAGCACCTGATCCCGGCGACCATCGGGCAGATCATCGTGGTGGCGACGCTGTCGCTCCCGGCGATGATCCTGGCGGAGACGGCGCTGAGCTTCCTCGGCTTGGGCTTGCGCCCGCCGACGACCAGTTGGGGCGTGCTGCTTCAGGAAGTCCAGAACCTGCAATCGCTGGCGCTCTATCCCTGGGTGCTCTCGCCCGCCGTCGTGATCGTCATCGTGATTCTGGCGTTCAGCTTCCTGGGCGATGGTCTGCGCGACGCATCCGACCCGTACACGATCTGAGGACAGCGCATGAACCCCGAAAATATCCTTGAGATCGACGACCTGGAAGTGGACTTCCGCACGCTCGACGGGATCGTGCGCGGCGTCAACGGCGTGTCGCTCAACATTCGCCGGGGCGAGACGCTGGGCGTGGTGGGCGAGAGCGGCTGCGGCAAGAGCGTCACGGCGCACAGCATCCTGCGGCTGCTGCCCAAGCGCGTCGCCTCGATCCCGCGCGGCGCGATCTGGTTCCGGCGGCGCGGCGGCGAGGAGATCGACCTGACGAAAGTCGACCCGACCGGCGACATGATGCGCGACATACGCGGCAACGAGATCGCCATGATCTTTCAGGAGCCGATGACTTCGCTGTCGCCGATGCACACCATCGGCGACCAGATCACTGAGGCGATCATCCTGCACCAGCAGGTCGACAAGGTCGAGGCGGAGGATCGGGCGGTCGCCATGCTGGAAGCCGTGCGCATCGGCAACGCGCGCGAGTTCATCCACTCCTACCCGCACCAGTATTCGGGCGGGATGCGCCAGCGCGCCATGATTGCGATGGCGCTCTCGTGCAACCCGTCGCTGCTGATCGCCGACGAGCCGACGACCGCGCTCGACGTGACCATTCAGGCGCAGATTCTCGACCTGATGCGCAAGCTCCAGCAGGATTTCTCGTCCGCGATCATGATGATCACGCACAACCTGGGCGTGATCAACGAGACCGCCGACCGGATCGCCGTGATGTACCTCGGCAAAATCGTCGAGGTGGCGGAGCGGCGGACGCTGCTCAAGCGCCCGGCGCACCCCTACACCATCGGGCTGCTGCAATCCGTCCCGTCGATGGGCGACACGACGCGCTCACGGCTGCACCCGGTTCCGGGCATCATCCCCGACCCGTTCAACGCTCCCAAAGGCTGCGCCTTCATCGACCGCTGCCCGGTGAAGCTGAAGAAAGCCGCCTGCAACAGCAGCGTGCCGCTGGTGGAAGTCGAGCCGGATCACTGGGTGCGCTGCACGCTGTATACGGAAACGGCATAGCCCCATGCAAACTACCTTACTCGAAGTCAAAGACCTCAAAATGCACTTTCCCATCCGGCGCGGGCTGCTCAAGCGCGTCGTCGGGCAGGTGCGCGCCGTCGACGGCGTGAGCTTCACGATCAACCGGGGCGAGACGCTGGGTCTGGTGGGCGAGAGCGGCTGCGGCAAGACGACCACCGGGCGCTGCGTGGTGCGCGCCTACGAGCCGACCAGCGGCGAGATTTTGTATCACGAGGCGGCATCGGAATCGGTTGGAGATGTAGGGGCGCACAGCCGTGCGCCCCTACAGAACAACGGAGCGTTGCCCGACCGGGTGATCGATTTTGCCCAACTGAGTCCCAAGGCGCTGAAGGCGTACCGCCGCGAAATCCAGATGATCTTTCAGGACCCGTTCTCGTCGCTGAACCCGCGCATGACGGTGCTGGACATCGTCAGCGAGCCGCTGGTGATCCACTCGCGCAGACCGGCGAAGCAGCTCAAGGACGAAGTTGCGGACTTGCTGCGCAAGGTCGGCTTGCGCCCGGAGCACATGAACCGCTACCCCAACGCTTTCAGCGGCGGGCAGCGGCAGCGCATCGGCATCGCGCGGGCGCTGGCGCTGCGCCCCAGCCTGATCGTGTGCGACGAGCCGGTGTCGGCGCTGGACGTGTCGGTGCAGGCGCAGGTCGTCAATCTGCTGCAGGATTTGCAGAATGAACTGGGCTTGACCTACCTGTTCATCGCCCACGATTTGTCGGTGGTCGAGCATATCAGCAACCGGGTCGCGGTCATGTACCTCGGCAAGATCGTCGAGATCGCCGAGGCGAAGGAACTCTACCGCCGCCCGCTGCACCCCTACACTGAAGCGCTGCTCTCGGCTGTGCCGTCGACCGACCCCGACCTGAAGCGCGAGCGGATCGTGCTGAAAGGTGACGTTCCTAATCCGGCGAACCCGCCGTCCGGCTGTGCATTTCACACCCGCTGCGCCTATGCTCAGGACATCTGCAAGCACCAGATGCCCGAATGGCGTCAGGACAAAAACGGGCACGGGGTCGCCTGCCATTTCGCCGATCAACTGTCTCTGGCTGGAGCCGATCAACATGTCGCCGTCAATTGACCAGCTTAAACGCTGGTTTGCCTCACCCGCGCCGACCGCCGACCTGCGCGCGCAGGTTCGCGCCGCCGCCATCACGCCGCGCATGATCGACGCGATTCGCTCGGTCGTGCCCGATGTGCAGCCAATCCCGATGCTGACCTACACGCTCTACCGCGAGTTCGAGCGCAACGGCGAGCGCCCCGGCTACCAGAACCCGTACTTTCAGCGGCGGGCGATGCTGGCGCGGACAGTGGTCGAATACGTCATGGGCGACGCGTCGATGCTCGCCACGAATTCACGACCTGCTGTGGGCGATCTGCGAGGAAACGTCGTGGGTGCTGCCCGCCCACGAGGAACAGGGACCCGATTACTGGCGCATCGACCCGACCGTGATGCGCGACAGCCATTCGGCGCACGCCACGGCGTGACCCGCGAGCCGGACAGCATCGACCTGTTCGCCGCCGAGACGGGCGCGTCGCTGGCGGAAGCCGTCCACCTGATCGGCGACGACCTCGCGCCGGAAGTGCGCCAGCGCGTGCGGCAGGAAGTCGAGCGGCACATCTTCAAGCCGTACCGGCTGCACGGGCGCGAACACTGGTGGTTCAAGGGGCGCTCAACTGGAACGGCGTCGTCAACGGCAGCGTCGGGCTGGCGTTCCTGCGGCTGGAAAACGACGTGCAGACCAAAGCCGAAGCGCTGGCGATGGTGCTGGAAGGCTTCGAAGCCTACATCGCCACCGGCTTCGAGGCGGACGGCGGCAGCATCGAGGGCGTCGGCTACTGGAATTACGGCTTGATGTACTACGTCACGGTGGCAGAGCTGCTGCGCGAGATCACGGGCGGCGCGCTCGACCTGCTGGCGACGCCGCGCCTGAAGGACATCGCCTATTATCCGGTCGGCATGGCGCTGGCCGCGCGATGTACCTCAACTTCGGCGACGCGCCGGATACGGTTTACCTGTCCGCCGGGATCGCCCAGAAGCTGGCGGAGCGCACGAATACGCCGGAACTGCGGGCGCTGGTCGGCAGCAACACCCAGCCAGACGAGCAAGCTTACTCGGTCGCTAAGCTGGCGATCCTGCTGCGCCAGATCGTGTGGTGGGACGGGCTGGACTGCGCCGTGCCGCCGCTGCGCGACTACTTTCTGCCAGAAGTCGGCGTGGTCAAGCTGGTCGGCGCGGCGGGCGACAAGCCGGTCGCGCTGGCGGTCACCGCCGGGCACACTGACAGGCATCACAGCCACGTCGACGTGGGCAGCTTCGTCTACCACATCGGCGGCGAAAGCCTGATCCCGGACGCCGGGCGCGGCAAGTACGCGAAAGACTATTTCCGGCAGGGGCGCTACGCCAACATCTTCAACAACGCCTACGGGCACAATATCCCGGTCATCGGCGGGCACACGGAGCAGCCGGGTCCCGAATTCGGCGGGCGCAAGCAGTATCACGGCGAGATCGCCGAGCGGGGCGAGCGCGACGGCGGCGCGAAATTCGCCGTCGTAGACTTCCACACCGCCTACGAACTGCCGGAATTGACTCTCGCCCGCCGCATATTGACGCTCAACCCGCACACCGGCGTGGCGATCATCAGCGACATCTTCGCCTTCACGGGCGATCCGCTGCCCATCGAAGAAGCGTTCGTCACGTGGGGCGATGTCGACGCAAATGGCGATACGGTGATCATTCGCGGGCAGCATAACGCGATTCGCGTGACAGCGGACGGCGCGGCGTTCACGGTCGCGTATCTGGAGCGGGAGACCCGCGAAAACGAGCGCTCCGGCGTGCTCAAGCGCATCACGACGTCGGTGACCGGCACGGAATTCACGCTGCGGGTGACGCCGATATAAGACCTCACCCCGCTGCGCGGGCGAACAAGTTCGCCTTCGCTTAGCTCCCCTCTCCACGTCGTGGAGAGGGGCTGGGGGTGAGGTAAGCAGGAATACAAAACTTATCTCTGTTACGGACTTTCAAGGATGCGAACATGATCGGTCAAAAATGGGCGTCGGAGATCACCACCTTCGCCGACGAGAAAACCGGGCGCAAAATCAGGAAGCTGACCAGCACCGGCAACAACGTGCACATGTACTTCACCGAAAACTCGTTCGTGCGCGGGAAGAACGAGATCATCTTCCAGTCGGATCGCGCGTCGGGCGAGGACAAAGCGCCGCACGAAGACCCGAAGTACAGCATCTTCCGCATGAACCTCGACAGCGGCGAGATCGAGCAGATCAGCGACGACGTGATGCGCGCCGCTCACTCGGTCACCAAGACGCCGGAAGGCGATCTGGTCGCCTACACGACCGACTGCGACGTGAAGGCGCTGAACACGACCAGCGGCGCGACGACTGTGCTGTACACCGAGCGCGGCGCGTACCAGATGGCGAGCGTGCCATCGATTGCGCCCAACCGCCGCTACGTCGCCTTCTGCCGCAACGAGGTCAGCGAAGCGCCGATTCACTATCACGGCGCGAACTACGGTGGCTTCAAGGAGCGTTTCTACGCCATCAAGGACGGGCGGATCACGCTCGCCTATCTGGACGGGTCGGGGTCGTTCGACGTGTTCAAGGATACCCATCAGGTCGGGCATTTCCAGTTCTCGCCGGTCGATTCGACGCTGGGGACGTTCTGCCACGAGGGACCCTGGAATCTGGTGACGCAGCGCATCTGGTTTCTGGATTTCATCTCGCACGAGGCGCGCCCGTGCTTCCGGCAGGAGGAGCAGGATTCCATCGGGCACGAGTTCTGGACGCAGGACGGCTACGTCTTCTTCGACAATCGCGGTCCCGGTCACGACGGCACGATCACGTCGGATCGGACGCAGGCGGTCGTTAAAGAGGTGCAGGTCAACCAGAACACGATGATCCCGTTCGTCGGGCTAATGGATCGGGACGGCAAGCTGGTGCGCAAGATCGACCTGCCGTACTACTGCAACCACTACCACGCCAACCCGGATAACACGGTGCTGGTCGGCGACGACCTCGACGATCTGGTGCTGATCGATATCTCCGGCGGGCAGGCGACGCAGCAGGTGCTCGCCACGCACAAGACCTCGTGGCACACTCAGAGTAGCCACTGTCACCCGACCTGGGATTGGGACGGCAGCCGGATTCTGTATGCGTCGGACTACGGCGGGAAGGTGCAGTTATACTTGCTGGAACTATGACCTTGTTTGTGTAGGGGCACGACATGTCGTGTCATGCCCCTACCTAGAAATCGCTAGACGTGGAAGGAACACACCTATGCAAATGCGTTATCCCTCGAACCCGGAGAAGGTCAGGACGTTCACGACCGAACAGCTCCGCGACGAATTCCTGATCGATAAGCTGTTCAGCGACGACGCGATCACGCTGGTGTACAGCCACATCGACCGCATCATCGTCGGCGGGGCGTGCCCCGTGACCACCGCGCTCGAACTGACCGCCAGCAAGAAAGACCTCGGCACGGATACGTTTCTCGAACGGCGCGAAGTCGGCATCGTCAACGTCGGCGGCGCGGGCACGGTGACGGTCGACGGCGTGGATTACGCCATGTCCAAGCTCGACGGGCTGTACGTCGGCAAGGGCGCGCAGTCGGTGCGCTTCGCCAGCGCCGACGCCAGCGCCCCGGCGCATTTCTACTTCACCAGCACGCCCGCCCACGCCACCTACCCGACGACCCACATTCCGATCAGCCGCGCCGAGCCGAACCACCTCGGCAGCATCGCCAATTCGAACGAGCGCACGATCTACAAGTACATCCACCCGGACGGTGTGAAAAGCTGCCAGTTGGTGCTGGGCGTCACCCTGCTGGAGCCGAACAACATGTGGAACACGATGCCCGCCCACACCCACGCCCGGCGCATGGAAGTCTATTTCTACTTCGACGTGCAGGGCGACAACGTCGTTTTCCACCTGATGGGCGAGCCGGACGAGACGCGGCATCTGGTGATCCGCAACGAGCAGGCGGTGATCTCGCCAAGCTGGTCGATCCATGCCGGGATGGGCACGGGCAATTACGCTTTCATCTGGGCAATGGCGGGCGAAAACCAGACCTTCAGCGACATGGACGCCGTGCCGATGCGCGCGCTGCGCTGAAGGGGACGCCATGACGATCCTCGACAATTTTCGGCTGGACGGCAAAGTCGCGCTGGTGACCGGCGCGAGCCGGGGCTTGGGGCAGGCGATGGCGCTCGGTCTGGCGGAGGCGGGCGCGGACATCGCCGGGCTGGATCGCACGCCCGACTGCGCCGACACCTGCGATCAGGTCAGCGCGCTCGGTCGGCGCTTCCTGAACATCAGCCTCGACCTCAACGCCGCGTCGGTTGACGATCTGGGCGCGACCGTCGCCGGGGTGGTGCAGGAGTTGGGGCGGCTGGACATCCTCGTCAACAACGCCGGGATCATCCGGCGCACGCCCGCGCTGGAATTCAGCGAGGAGGACTGGGACAGCGTGCTGAAGATCAACCTGAAGGCGCTGTTCTTTCTGTCGCAGGCGGCGGGGCGGGTGATGGCGCAGCAGGGCGGCGGCAAGATCATCAACATCGCCTCGATGCTGTCGTATCAGGGCGGGATTCTGGTTCCGTCGTACACCGCCTCCAAGAGCGGGGTGATGGGTGTGACGCGGGCGCTGGCGAACGAGTGGGCGTCGCTGGGCATCAACGTCAACGCGATTGCGCCCGGCTACATGGCGACCGACAACACCGCGCCGCTGCGCGCCGACCCCGCCCGCAGCCAGTCGATTCTGGCGCGCATCCCCGCCGGGCGCTGGGGCGACGCCGACGATCTGAAAGGCATCGCGGTGTTCCTCGCCTCGCCAGCGTCGAATTATCTGAATGGCGCGATCATCCCGGTCGACGGCGGCTGGCTGGCGCGGTAGCATCGTTCGCATCCCGAATTATTGTCGTAGGGGCACGACATTTCGTGCCCCTACCAAACAGGAGAATCCCATGTCTGCCGCGACCTACCAGCGCGAGATCACACCCGAAGCCATCGGTGCGGGACGCACGCGCTATCTCACCCACACCGACCACCTGATGATGGTCGTGATCGACTGCACCGATGGTCCCAAAGAGCAGCCCGACCCACCGCACCATCACCCGCACGAGCAGGTCACCTACATCGCCGAGGGCGAGGTGATCTTTTTCATCGAGGGCACGCCCCACCGCCTGAGCGCGGGCGATATGATCGCCGTGCCGCCCAACCTGCCGCACTCGATTCAGCCGCTCACTCCGAAGGTTCGGCTGGTCGACACCTTCACGCCGATCCGCGACGAATTCCTCCGCTAACGAGTCGCGTTCCCGTCCTGCGAACACAACGTCCAGTGCCGCCGACCCCGGCGGCGCTTGAGTTGCCCGATCTGCGAATTTATTGACAACCCTTACAGCAGATCATATAATCAAATCGGTTTGCGCAAATCGGTTTGATTGCGGGGACTACTCAAAATTGCCTGCTCGACTCTCTTTTTTCTTCCCGCGATCTGTCACTCAATGCTGCTTATCTGAAACTATTGGAGGTTGGTCTTTTGCTTACCAATACGCAACGACAGAAAGCTGTACCCGCGCGCGATGTCGAGCTGAAATCGGGCTTCTGGGCTGACCGACAGGCGCTCAATCGTGCTCGAACACTCCCCGCGATTCATCATCAACTGAAGCTCTCCGGGCGGCTGGATGCGTGGCGTCTCCAGTGGGAAGACGGCGACCCCAAAAAGCCGAGCACGAAGGCGATCCCCGACCGTTTCTGGGATTCCGACGTGGGGAAATGGATCGAGGCGGTCAGCTACAGCCTCGTAAACTATCCAAACCCCGAATTTGAGCAGGAAGTCGATGAAGTCGCCGACCTGATCGAGCAGGCGCAGCAGCCCGACGGCTATCTCAACATCTACTTCACCGGCATCGAGCCGCACAACCAGTGGCGCAACCTGCGCGACTGGCACGAGATGTACAACGCCGGGCACTTGATCGAGGCTGCGGTCGCCTACTACCAGGCGACCGGGAAACGCAAGCTGCTGGACGTGCTCAGCCGCTACGCCAACCTGATCGACTCAAAATTCGGACCTGACGAGGGCAAGAAGCGCGGCTATCCGGGACACCCGGAACTCGAACTGGCGCTGATCAAGCTGTACCACGCGACCGGCGAGCAGCGCTACCTGAAGCTCGCCAAGTATTTCGTCGACGAGCGCGGGCAGCTTCCGCATTATTTCGACATCGAGGCGCGCGAGCGCGGCGAAGACCCGCGCGAGTTCTGGGCAAAGACGTATCACTACTGCCAGGCGCACGCCCCGCTGCGCGAGCAGACCGAGGCGACCGGACATTCGGTGCGCGCGGGCTACCTGTACAGCGGCGCAGCCGACATCGTCGCGGAAACCGGCGACACCGCCCTGCTGAATGCCCTGCGCTCCATCTGGGAGGATCTGGTTCACCACTCGATGTACATCACCGGCGGTCTCGGTCCGGCGCACGCCAACGAAGGCTTCACCTTCGCCTACGACCTGCCCAACGAAACCGCCTACGCCGAAACCTGCGCGTCTATCGCGCTGGTGTTCTGGGCGCACCGCATGTTCCACCTCGACCCGGACAGCCGCTACATCGACGTGATGGAGCGCGCGCTGTACAACGGCGTGCTGAGCGGCGTCTCGCTGGAAGGCGATACCTTCTTCTATGCCAACCCGCTGGCGTCGTTTCCCAAAGTCAGCCCGTTTGAACGCTGGAGCGGCATCACGACCGACCGTTTTTACCGCCGCTCGGAGTGGTTCGGCTGCCCGTGCTGCCCGCCCAATCTGGCGCGACTGGTGGCGAATATCGGCGAGTATTTCTATTCAACGACCGACGACACGCTGTTCGTGCATCTGTACAGCCAGAACCGCTCCAGCGTCCAACTGGGGGCGGGCGTCGTTGAAATCGCGCAGGAGACCAACTATCCCTGGGACGGCACGATTGCCTTCAGCCTCGGCGTCGCCCAGCCAACATCGTTCGAGCTGGCGCTGCGCATCCCCGGCTGGTGTCACGAATTCCATCTGGAGCTGAACGACTCGCCCGTGAGCGCCGAAGTCGTCGGCGGCTACGCCCGGCTGCACCGGACGTGGGAGAACGGGGATCGGGTCACGCTCACGCTGGCGATGCCGGTCGAGCGTATGGTTCCGCACCCGCACATCCGTCAGGACGCCGGACAGGTCGCTCTCCAGCGCGGTCCGGTCGTCTACTGCCTTGAGGAAGTCGATAACGGTGCGCGCCTGGCGAACGTCGTCGTGCCAGCCGATGCCGCGCTCTCGGCGCATTTCGACCCCGATCTGTTTGGCGGGGTGAGCGTCATCACGGGAGCGGCGCAGCGGATTGAGCCGCAGGAGTGGCAGGGCGCACTGTACCAGCCGCACGGGGATGTGCAGATTTCGCAGACGAGCGTCACGCTCACGGCGATTCCGTACTGCTTCTGGGCGAACCGGTCACCGGGCGAAATGCGCGTCTGGATACGGGAAACTTAGGCTCTGATGCCGAAAGGAGGCGAGCGAGCGCATCACCGAAACGGATAAACAGCTTGTGCGTGGAATAAATTTAGACCGAGTTATTCAGGAGCGTTCATGATGATTGGCAAGAGACTTTCACGTCGTGACTTTCTACGCATGTCGGGTGCTTCGGCGGCGATGCTCGCCGGGGCGCAGTTGCCACACGTGCTGCACGCAGCCGCGCTGAGGCAGGATGTCGTCAATATCACTTTCGCCGGTTGGGGGCAGGTCGCTGAAGAAAACGGTGTCAATGCGGCGATTCAGGTCTTTGAGCAGGAGAACCCCGGCATTTCGGTCGTCTTCCAGCAAACGCCGGATACCAATTTCCAGCAGGTCTTTCTGTCGAATGTCGCCGCCGGAACGCCGCCGGATACCGCCTTCTGCGGGTCGGGCGATTACGAGACGTATCGGTCGCAGGGACTGTTGTTGGACATCACCGACCAGCTCATGAGCGATCCGCTGCTCGGTCAGCCGGACTATTTCCTGCCGCAGGAAGCCCAGCGCTGCGCCGACTCCAACGGACGCTGGCACGGCATCGGTTCAACCTGGGTCGCGCCGCATCTCTACTACAACGCCGACCTGCTTGCAGCCGCCGGCATCACGCCGCCCGGTTTCAAGGACGACGAAATCTGGAGCTGGGACGAATTTGTCGCCAACGCCAAGCTGCTGACGCTCGATGCCAATGGCAAGCACCCGGATGATGACGGATTCGACCCGGACAACATCGTCCAGTACGGCGCGAGCTATCCGCTCGTCCCGAACCCGACCTTCTACACGGCGGCGGTCTATTCCAACGGCGCCAAGTTCGTCACCGACGACGGGCTGAGCGGGCTGGACAGCCCGGAGGCGATACAGGCGCTGCAAAACCTCGCCGATCTGATCTATGTCCACCATGTCGCCCCCAGCAGCAGCGCGATGGCGAGCCTGGGCATGGATAATACGGCGATGCTGAACACCAACCGTCTGGCGCTGGCGGTGGACGGCTCGTGGGCGCTGTCGTGGATCAACCCCACCACCATGACCGTGCCGATGGGTGTTGGCGCGCTGCCCAAGATGGCGACGACCGCCTCCTACCTGCAGGCGCATTTCCATGTTGCGCTGGCTTCCACGCCGCATCCGAACGAAGCGTGGCAGTGGGTTCGCTTCCTGGCGACGCCGTTCTATACCGAGCAGTTCATCAAGATCGGGCTGTGGCTGCCCAGCCAGACGGCGCAGACCACGCCAGAGGGTATTGCGGCTTGGTTCACCGAAGGTATTCATCCGGCGAATTACGTCGAATTCGTCTCTGAGTACCTTCCCAAGTACGGAGTCACCTGCCGCGTTCCTGCCGGATACACGCAGGCGGGCAGTGACTTCATTACCCCGGCAGTGCAGGCTGTCGCCGATGGCACGCCTGCCGCTGATGTGATGCCCGAAGCCATTCGTCAGGCAAACGAGATCATCGCTGCTGCCAAGGCGTAAATTCGGCGGCGGCTGATCTGAAGAATTCCAGGCGCAGGGGCGACCCACCGGTCGTCCCCTGCGCACGCGGGTGACCGGAATGTCTGTACGCCGTCCACGTGTCGAATAGAATGGAGTGAAATGACCACCCGCTCCAACTTTCGTGGCAGCAAGACGAGCAAAAATTTATGACAACCCAAACGAAACTTACAGCTACGACAGGTGGGTTAAGAGGATTGCGATGGGGTCAGCTTTCACCATCGCAGCGGCGTAATCTCACGGGCTATATCTTTATTTCCCCCTTTATCCTCGGCTTCCTCATCTGGTTTTTGATCCCGGCACTGATCGCTCTGTATCTGTCCGTACACCAGTGGAACATGATCAGCGCGCCCGAATTCGTCGGTCTCGGCAACTTCGAGCACATGCTGAGCGATCCCCTGCTGCCGCAGTCTTTGAAGGCGACGTTTGTCTACACGATCATTTCCGTGCCGCTGGGGCTGGTGATCAGTTTTGGGCTGGCGATGCTGCTGAACAATCAGTTTCGGGGCATCGGCATTTTCCGAACGATCTATTACCTTCCCAGCATCATCCCCAGTGTCGCCAGCGCTGCGATGTGGGCGTGGATCTTCAACACCGACTTTGGCTTGATGAATGTCATCATCCGAACGTTTGGAGGTCCCAAGATTCACTGGCTGCAAGACCCCGCATGGGCGATGCCCGCGCTGATCCTGATGAGCCTGTGGGGTGTGGGCGGCTCGATGATCATTTTTCTGGCGGGGCTGCAAGGGATTCCCGACATCTACTACGAAGCAGCCGATATCGACGGCGCGGGATCGTGGCAAAAGCTCCGGCGGATTACGCTGCCCCTGATGTCGCCCATCATCTTCTTTAACCTCGTCATCGGTTTCATCAACTCGTTCCAGGTTTTCGTCGTAGGGTATCTGATCACCGAGGGCGGACCGGTGAACTCGACGCTGTTCCTGGTGCTGTATATCTACCGGTCGGCGTTCCGCAGCCTGAACATGGGCTACGCGGCGGCGCTGTCGTGGCTGCTGTTCTTTATCCTCATGGGGCTGTCGTTCGTGGTCTTCCGCTACATGGGCAAGCGCGTCTACTACGAAAATCCGGGCGAATAGCGAGGCGATACGATGAGTACACTCGACCTGTCTCGATCTGAAGCACAGGGACCCGTACTCTACGAGCGCGGTATGGGACGCCGCAGTCGTGGCGCGCGGTGGCTTCTGTATGGGCTGCTCGTCTTTGTGTCAATCCTGATGCTTTTCCCGTTTCTCTGGCTGGTCAGCAGCTCGCTGAAATCGCAGCTCGATATTTTTAACTACCCGCCGGAATGGATTCCAAATCCCATCGTCTGGCAGAATTACGTGGACGCCCTGACGTTTCGCCCCTTCGGCATTTATCTGCGCAACAGCCTGGCTATCGCCACCCTGAACGTGATCGCCGTCGTGCTCACGTCCTCATTCTGCGCCTATGGGTTCGCGCGAATTCGGTTCAAGGGGCGCGACCTATGGTTCTCAATCGTCATTGCCACCCTGCTGCTGCCCAACATTGTCACGCTGGTACCGCAGTTCATCATCTTCACCCGCCTGGGCTGGATCAACACGATCCTGCCGCTGACGGTTCCGCTGTTTTTTGGCGGTGGCGCGTTCAATATCTTCCTGCTCCGGCAGTTCTTCCGCACGATTCCGGAGGAGCTGGCGGACGCGGCGCGCATCGACGGGTGCAGCGAATTCGGCATTTACTGGCGCATCATGCTGCCGCTTTCCCGCCCGGCTCTGATCACGGTTGGGATTTTCACGTTCCTCGCGTCGTGGAACGACCTCATCGGACCGCTCGTCTATCTGCGGTCGCCTGACACCTTTACGGTCGCCATCGGGCTGGCGCAGTTTCGCGGTGCGATGACGACCCGCTGGGATTTGCAGATGGCAGCGGCGACCGTGATGATTTTGCCGGTGGTCGTGCTGTTCTTCTTCGCCCAGCGCTATTTCATCCGGGGCATCGTCATGACGGGGTTGAAAGGGTAGCTCAGGGGCGATACTTCGGCGCGACAATAAGCGGTGCGTCAGGCTCTGTTCGCAGGCGTCCGTGTTGGCAATCCGAGTTCGGATGCGCGACGCCTAGAATAGTCATTGCCCGGACACGGAACCGGTGCGCATTCGCATCACAGACGTGCTACACTTAACTCACTCCTGATGAACCTGAGTGAAGGAATTGTATGCCACAGAGGAAGCGCCCTACGCATCGGGATGTCGCTCGGCTTGCGGGTGTCTCTCCCGGTGTCGTCTCGTATGTCATCAACAATGGACCCCGACCCACCTCGCCGGAGGTGCGTGAGCGCGTGCTGCACGCCATCGACGAGCTGGGCTATCGCCCGAACGTGCTGGGGCGTAACCTGCGCTATCAGCGAACCAACACCATCGGCTTCATCTTCAGCGACTACAGCCCGCGCAAAGTCTTTATGTCCTCGTACAGCGCGACGATCCTGACGGGCGTGGTCGAGGAAGTGACGGCGCGGGAATACTATCTGCTGGTCTACCCCATTGGCGTCGGTCAGGACCTGACGCAGCTTGAACAGCTCGTGACCAGCGGGCGGCTGGACGGCGTGGTCGTTCGTCTCGTCCAGGACCCGCCGGACAGCGATGAACTCCTGTCGATCATCGCCGAGGCGGGGCTTCCCTGCGTGTGCATCGAGCGCGCCTGCGACCCGAAATTCGGATTTCCGTCGGTGCTGTACGACGACGTGGGCGGCGGATACAAGGCGACCCGCTACCTGATCGATCAGGGGCATCGGCGCATCGCGCATCTGCGCGGCGACCTGCATTATCCGAGCGCGCAGCTTCGCGCCGAAGGCTACCGGCGGGCGCTCGCGGACGCGAATTTTGAGGTGGACGAGCAGCTTATCTTCGGCAACTCGTGGCAGCCGAAAGAAGCGGTCGAGGGGGTGGAACGCTTTCTGGCGCTGCCCGACCCGCCGACGGCGATCTTCGCCGCCAACGACGACTTCGCCTTCGCCGCCATCGGCGTGCTGCACCAGCGCGGGCTTCGGATTCCCGACGACGTAGCGGTGATCGGCTTCGACGACATTTTCATGGCGCAGGATATGACGCCCCAGCTCACGTCGGTGCGGATACCGCTGGTCGAGATCGGGCATCAGGTGGTCGATCTGGTGCTGCGCGAGGCGGCGGAACATGAGGACAAGCCCGCCGAAACCATCACCCTGCCGGTCGAACTGATCCGGCGCGGGACTGCCTGATCCAGCCGAATTTATCTTACGACGAGGTTTTGAGTGAAGCCGCCGCGTTCAGGATGTGGCGGCTTTTTTCTCCGGCAGCCTGAACAGGTCGTCGACGTTGACCAGCCGCCCGGTTCGCATGGCTTCGTTGGCGGAAATCCCGACCAGAATCGACGCTGCACCGTCGATGTGCGAGGCTGCGCGCCGGTACGGGTCGGGCGGCGGGTTGGGCGAAAACACCTGCTCCAGCATCACCGGGTCGGCGCCGCCGTGACCGCCTTCGGCGGGCGGGATGTCCACGTCATACGGCTGCCCGAACATCGGGAACACGCGCAAGGTACTCGACTTGAACGCCGTCGTGCTGGCGGCGGCTTCGCTGTCGCCCAGCAGGTGGTTGACGTTCTCGATCACGTCCAGCTCGACGCGCCCCTTCGTCCCGGTGATGGCGACGCGCAGCCCCTCCCAGGGCGAGTAGGCGATCAGGCAGTAGGAGAGCAGCGCGCCGTTACGGTAGCGCGCCGTGACCGTCATCGTGTCCTCGATGGTGATCGGCTCGCCAAAGACGTTGCGGTCGCGCAGGTAGCCGGTCTCGGCTTCCGCCGCCATGTACAGCCCGCGAAACACTTCCTTCTCGTCCAGAAACAGCGCGAACGGGTCGCCCTGCGCTTCCGGCTCGCCGGTGTAGCGCTGGTAGGCGTAATGCTCGCCGCGCGCTTCGGCGTTCGCCTTGCCGTAGAACAGCAGGTCGCCAAGCGCGAATACCTGCTGCGGATAAGAATCGATCCACCAGTTGACCAGATCGAAATGGTGGGTGGCTTTGTGGACGAGCAGCCCGCCCGTGTTCTGCTTTTCCCGGTGCCAGCGGCGGAAGTAGTCCGCGCCGTGACTGGTATCCAGCAGCCACGAGAAATCGACGGCGAGCGGACGCCCGACCACGCCTCGCATGATCAGGTCGCGCAGTTGGGTGTAGGCGGGCGCGTAGCGGTAATTGAAGGTGACGCGCAGCGACTTACCCGTGCGGGCGATGGCGTCGTAGATCGCGCGCAGGCTGTCGACGGTGGTAGTCATCGGCTTCTCGGTGATCACGTCGCAGCCCAGTTCCATCGCCCGGATGATGTACTCGTGATGGGTGCGGTCGATGGTGGCGACGATCACCACGTCCGGCTGCGTCTCGGCGATCATCCGGTCGTAGTCGGCGGCGAGGTAGGTTGGGCGCGGGGGCAGCCCGGCTTTCTGAAGCTGGGCGTTGTACCAGTCCATGCGCGTCTGGCTCACGTCGCACAGGGCGACGAGTTGGGCGTATTCGGCGAACGTGTCGGTGATCGCCGTCACGTACATCTCGGCGCGCGACCCGGTTCCGACGATGGCGTAGCGTTTGGGATAGCCGCTCAAGTCAGGGTTTCCTTTGGAGATGTCAGGCGGTTGGAGTTGGGCTTTTCATGAAGAGTCTTTGTATAATTCATTTTCGCGTGTCAATTGACACGTGTAAAATCCAATATAAAACCTGTTTACAAGTCCGTCAAGAGGCGCGAGATGATGACGAATGGAGGTGACGTTCCTGAGCGGCGCGGCTAGGGCTGCGAGATGATTTCCAGCGACGAGTCGGTCTCGCGCAGCGGGACGAACAGCGGGCGCTCGTCCGGGGTCTGGTTGGGGCGATGCAGCGCCAGCCGAAGCTGACCGTCGAAGGCGCGGAACACCATGCAGTGACCGCCATCCCCGGCGTACAGCGGCTCGGCAATCTGCTGCCACGATCCGAGGATGTCGCCCGAGGTCGATCTCGCCATGCCGATGGTGTAGCCGCCCGCGCTGAAGCTCGACCACAGCATGATCAGGACGCCGCTCGCCAGGCGGTGCAGCGAGGGACCGTCGGTCACGTAGCCTCGGCGGTTTTTGGAGTTGATCTCCTGCGCCCAGGGCGCTTCGGACGCCCGGAACAGCAGGCGCGGCTCCCCCACCGCCGAAGTGAGGTCGTCGCTCAGGCGCAGCGCGCAGATTTCGCCGTCGCCCACCTGCACCCACTCATGGCAGAACACGATCCAGGGGTGGTCGTCGGCGTCGACGAACAGCGTGCCATCCAGACATTCCCAGTCGCGCGGGGTCACGGGCGCGTCGCTGATCGGCAGGAAGGGACCGCGCGGGCTGTCGGCAGCCAGAATCTGCGTGCCCCGGCGGACGCCTTCGGCTTTGAAGCTGGCGAACAGGTAGCAGCGCCCGCGATAGACGTGCGCTTCGGGCGCCCAGAAATTGCGATCCGACCAGAAGCCCTCCGGGGGTCTGAATGCCGGGAAGGGACCCTCCCAGTGGAGCAGGTCGGAGCCGGTGTAATAGTCGAAGCCGGTCGCCGCGTTCGTCCACGTCTCCGAGCCGGTGGTTCCGTACAGGTAATAGCGCTGCTCGGCGGGCATCGGCAGGACGAACGGATCACGGATGTTGATGTCGGCGTTGTGGGGCATGGCTTACTCCGGCACGACCACGCAATACGTGGATTGATGAGATGTGATGCGATGGACAGTATACTCAATCTGGTCGAAATGTCCGCCTTTGCCGGACTATCCCTTTTCTGGACGCTGTGCTTAAATAACCTTCTGCGACGGCAGGGACGCATGTACGCGAACGCTCGCCTGGGCGAAGGATGCGGATGCCAGCGGAATGAAGCCATGATGACGCGGTATCCGTGAGGTAAATCGTGAAAATTACGCATCTTAAGACCAACCACATCGTCAACCCACTGGGCTTCGCCATCGAAACGCCGATCTTCTCGTGGATGGTCGACGATACACCCGACACGGTGCAGACCGCCGCTCAGGTCATCGTCAGCCGGGATGCCGACTTCGCGCGAATCATCTTCGACAGCGGCAAAGTGGCAGGCTCCGGCATCGACAGCCTCGCCTACCGCCCGCCGATCTCGCTCCAGCCGCGCGCCCGCTATTTCTGGAAAGTCCGGGTGTGGGGCGAAAGCGAAAGCGCCGAGAGCGACGCCGCCTGGTTTGAGACGGCGAAGCGGGACGAGGCGTGGCAGGCGCAATGGATCACCCCGGATTGGGAGGATAACCAGCGACACCCGATCCTGTACCGGCGCTTCGACCTTCCGGCGCGGGTGACGGCGGCGCGGGCGTACATCTGCGGGCTGGGGCTGTACCAGCTTGAGCTGAACGGGCAGAAAGTCGGGGATGAATACCTGACGCCCTACTGCAACGCCTACGACCAGTGGATTCAGTATCAGACGTTCGACATCACCGACCAGCTCGCGCCAGGCGCGAACCTGATCGCGGTCATGCTCGGCAGCGGCTGGTACAAGGGGCGCTACGGCGCGAACGGCGGCAGCGTCGATTTCTACGGAGATCGGTTCGCGCTGATCTGCGAGCTGCGCATCACGCTGGAAGATGGGAGTGAGATCACAGTCGTCACCGATCCGTCGTGGCAGGCGCAGCCATCCCCGGTGGTCGAGAGCAGCATCTTCGACGGCGAAACCTGCGACGCGCGCATCCCAAAGACTGTGCCGTCAGGGGATTCCTTCGCCGTGAAGCCGATTCAGATCGACATGGCGCGGCTGGAAGCGCGGAGATCGCTGCCGGTGGGCATCATCGAGACGATTAAGCCAGTGGCGCTGATCCACACCCCGGCGGGCGAGACGGTGCTGGACATGGGGCAGAACATGACCGGCTGGCTGCGCTTCAGGACGAGCGCCCCGGCGGGAACGCGCATCCACCTTCAGTTTGGCGAGGTGCTGCAAGGCGGCAATTTCTTCCGCGACAACCTGCGCACGGCGAAGGCGGAGTACACCTACATCGCCGACGGCACGGACGCGGTGGTCGAGCCGTATTTCACGTTCTATGGCTTCCAGTACGTCAAAATCTCTGGCTGGGCGGGTGAGATCGACCTCGACGACTTCACGGGATGCGTGGTCTATTCGCGCATGGACACCATCGGCGAGATCGAGACCTCGAACGAGAAGGTCAACCAGCTATTCAGGAATGCGCTGTGGGGGCAGAAGGGCAATTTCCTCGACATCCCGACCGACTGCCCGCAGCGTGACGAGCGGCTCGGCTGGACGGGCGACGCGCAGATTTTCTCCGGGACAGCCTGCTTCAACATGGACACGGGCGCGTTCTTCGCCAAATACGGCTACGACCTGGCGAAAGAGCAGTCCAAAACTGGCGGCATGGTTCCGCACATCGTGCCGATGGCGAATCTGCCGCGCGGCGGCTCGACCGCCTGGGGCGACGTGGCGACCATCCTGCCCTGGAACGTCTACGAGTTCTACGGCGACAGCAGCATTCTGGAGCAGCAGTTCGAGAGTATGCGCGCCTGGGTGGATTACATCCGGCGCATCGACGACGCTTCCGGCGGCAGGCGGCTGTGGACGGTGGGCGAGCATTTTGGCGACTGGCTGTCGCTGGATGCCAGCGATCCGGTCTCGCGCAAGGGCGGCACGCCCGAAGATTTCATCGCGTCGGCGTTCTACTGCTATTCGGCGCGGCTGGTGGCGCGCGCCGCCGCCGTGCTCGGCAACCACGAGCAGGCGGACGCCTATGAGCGCCTGTCCGCCGAAGTCAGGGCGGCGATCCAGAACGAGTATTTCACGGCGACCGGGCGGCTGGCAGTCCCGACCCAGACCGGCTACGTGCTGGCGCTGTTCATGGATTTAGCGCCGGAAGCCCACCGCCAGCGGGTGCAGAACGACCTGATCGAGCGGCTCAACAAGGACAGACAGCATCTGCGCACGGGGTTCGTCGGCACGCCCTACCTGTGCCGGGTGCTGTCGAATATCGGCGCGAACGACCTCGCCTACACCCTGCTGCTCAACGAGGATTACCCGTCGTGGCTGTACGCCGTCAACCTGGGCGCGACGACCATCTGGGAGCGCTGGAACTCGCTCAACCCGGACGGCTCGATCAGCTCGACGGGCATGAACTCGCTCAACCACTACGCCTACGGCTCCATCGTCGAATGGATGTACCGCGACATGTGCGGGCTGAACCCCAGCGCGGGCGACGACGGAGTCGCGGGCTTCCGCCACGCCCGCATCGCGCCCAAGCCGGATAAGTCGCTGCAATGGGCGAAGGCGCGCTACCGTTCGGCGGCGGGCGTTTTCGAAAGCGGCTGGCGCATCGACGAGGCGGGCAGCCTGACGGTCGAAATCAGCGTGCCGTTCAACGCCTCGGCGACGGTCGTGCTGCCCGACGCGCGCCTCGGCGAAATCGCGCTCAATGGTCGCCCGCTGCGCGGCGGCGAGCAGGTCGGCGGCAGCGTCGAACTGACGCTGGGGGCGGGACAGTACCGGATCGAGTATCCGTATCTGGAAACCGACCTTCAGCCGGTTGAAGCGGAAGCGACCGAGAGCGAAGGCGTCGACTGACAGCGCCGTGAAGCACGTCGCGCGGCGCTGTCGATCCGCTGTCCTTGACGGCTACTGGAAGGCGCTGCCGCTCATCGCTGCCATGCCCCGCTCGTCGGCGACCTTCTGCGCGTAGCTGTCGGCGCGGTACGCGGCGAACGGGTCGGGCGCCAACCCCATTTCGGTGCGCACCTGCGCGAGCAGCGGGCGCACGTCCATCTCGAACGCCGTCATCAGCGTGCGGTGCGCGCCGAGCACGTCTCCGTCAAGCTGCTGCCGGTGCAGCCCGGCATAATCGACGATCAACGCTTTGGCGTAGGCGGTCTGGCAGTTGAGGACGCTCACCAGCATGGCTTCCAGCTTCGGCTCGATGTTGTGGCTCTGGTCGATCATGTAGGCGACTTCGGCGGCTTTGTCGCCCGCCTGCACCAGCTCGACGTAAATCTCGAACAATTCCTGCGGGTTGACCGAGCCGACGATCAGATCGTCGTCGGCGTACTTGCGGGCGTTGAAGTGGAAGCCGCCGAGCCGCCCTTCTTCCAGCAGGAAAGCGACGATGTGGGCGATGTTCGTGCCCTGCGCATGGTGCCCGGTGTCGACCAGCACCTGCGCCTGCTCGCCCAGACGGAGCGCGGTGGCGAACGCCATGCCCCAGTCGGCAAGGTCGGTGTGGTAGAAGGCAGGCTCGAAGAACTTGTACTCGATCAGCATTCGCCCGCCCGCTGGCAGCTCCTGGTAGACCTCGGCGAGCGCGGCATCCATACGCTGCTTGCGCAGCCCGATGTTATCCTGCCCGGCGTAGTTGGTCCCGTCGGCAAACCACAGACTCAGGTTGCGGCTGCCCACTTTTTCCATGATGGCGCAGCATTCGACCAGGTGCGCGATGGCTTCTTCGCGGACGGTCGCCGACGGGTTGGTGATGCTGCCCAGCCGGTACTGATCCTCCTGAAAAACGTTCGGGTTGACCGCACCGATCTTCACGCCGTGCGCCTCGGCATAATCGCGGAGCGCGGCGTAGTCGTCCACTTTGTCCCAGGGGATGTGGATGGCGACCGAGGGCGCGATCCCGGTGAGGCGGTGAATATAGGCGGCGTCGTCGACCTTTTCGTAGATGTTGCGGGCTGCCCCGCGCCAGGGAAAGACCTTGAAGCGCGTGCCGCCGTTGCCGTATCCCCACGACGGCGTTTCAATCGCCTGACGCTTCAGCTTCGCCTTGACCGCATCGACGCTGACGCCGCGTCCTGAAAGCTCCTCGACCAGCAGTTCATATCTGACGTTGTGGTTCATGTTATTCCCTCAAATTTCTGTATTTTCGAGCGCTGTACCAACGGGCAGCGCTGCTTCGGCTCAGTCAAAGGGTGGTTCGCAGCGTATCGCTCCACTGGGCGATAAGCTGTCGCAGTTCAGCTCGGTGCGCATCGGTTTGTCGGCGAGCGCCAGCGCTTTGACGCTTGGCGGGTCGCGCATGGGGACGAGTTCGCCCGCTTCCAGCAGATTGCCAGCCGCTCCAGAATCTGGAGTCCTGCGGCGTATGCGGGCGCGTCGCTTGTCAGCCATTCGCTGGCGAGCCGCAGCGTCCGCGTCGCTTCGCCTTCCTTATCCACGTTCGGCGGGACGATGTCGCCCCGCGCCTGCGGAAGAAGCCCCGAATGGCGGCGGCGATACTGGGTCGCGCACCGTTCCGTCGGGATACACCACGCCGTGAATGTCGCGCCATGCTCGCGCCGATCATCAGCTCCCACAGATACCAGCTGATCCCATCTCCTGGCAGATTTCGAGCGTGACATCGTAGGGGTTGCGCGCCGGACAGCCGATCTCGGACAGCAGGGCGGGCTTGCGATATGCCTCGCAGAAGTCGAGAATCTGCGGATATGCGCCCGGATGGCAGCGCGTCGGAAGGTAATCGTGACACGTGATCACGTCGACGTGCTGTCCCACCTGGGCGATGTCGTCGGCGACATGGACGCCGACCGTGATCGGGTGCTGCGGGTCGAGCCGCTTGATGACCGCGCAAATGCCGCACGAACGCCCAGATCACCTGCGTGCGCGCCTCGGCTTCCGAGCCGCTCAGCCAGCTCGTCATGCGCGGCTCGTTCATGACATCCCACATCAGGAGTCCCGGCTCATCCCTGAGCGCCTCGACCAGATCGGCGCAGTAGCGCTCGCCGTCCGCCCAGAAATCCGTGCCCAGCCGAGCGACGCCGGGATTGGGAACCAGCCGTTCATTTGCGTCTCGTAAGCCGGATCGTCTCGTCAAAGCACGAATCCCAGACGACGACCATCGTCGATATGCCGCGCCTGCGCCGCCCGCAGAAATGTCGCACCCGTTCGAGGAAGCGCTGCGGGTCGCGTTCGTAAACGACGTAGGAGAGGAAAATGCGGCTGTTCAAGCCGAGCCGCTCAGCGTAGGTCAGCTCGCGCTCGACCAGTGTGCTGTCGTAGTCGCGCCAGAAGCCAACGTCGTTGAAGGCGCTGCTGGGGGTGTAGTTGAAACCCCGGATGTGGTGGTAGTCCTTCAGATAGTCCATTTCTATGCGTCGTCGTCGCGCTTACTCCGGGATTGTCCCCGCGACCAGCCCGCCGCCCCTCGTCAGCACGCAGGCTTCGGCGCGCGCCGCGTCGCCCGGCAGCAGCGCCAGATCGCAGAACGATCCGTCGGGCGACTGGTGTACGGTCGTCCAATCGGCGAAGTCGCTCGAATACAGAACGCTGTCCGCCGTCAGCGCGACGAGTCCGCCCGAAGGAAGCCGCAGCAGGCGGAGGATCGGCTTGTCGGTTTTCAGGATGCAGCGCCACAGCCCTGATTTCCAATGCCAGCCGTGATCGCCCAGGCACACGATCAGCTCGCCCGAATCGGCGGGCAGGTCGACGACGTGACCGACAGGCGCGCTGGATGGCGATTCCAGCCAGATTTGCCATTTTCCGCCGCTCCGCCGCCACACCGTGAGGATTTCGGCGCGCGGGCTGAACGTGACCGCGACGAGCGGTTCAGACGCCGGGCTGTCGTGAAAAACGCCCAGCGCCACGATGGGGGCGCGACCTGCGGCGGCTGTAGCGGCTGCCACGTTGCCCGCCATCCCCGGATGCGAAAATATCCCCGCTCCACGTGCCCGCCCAGACGCGGCGATCCTCGACAAATGCCCGCGAGAAGCGCAGCGCCGTGACATCCGGCGGCGGCGCGACCAGCTCCCAGTCGGGGCTGGCGTCATCGGCGCGGAAAAGACCGCTCGCCGTGCCCGCCAGCCGCGTGTGACAGTCGTCGTCGGCGACGGCAGCCGTCAGCAGGATCGAGTCGAAGTCGCCCGCGTTCGCCCAGCATCGCCCGCCGTCGCCGGAATACCAGACGCCCTCGTCGGCTCCGGCGGCGAACAAGCCGCCGCCCTCCGAGCGGAACAGACTGGTAAACTGGCGCGCTGCCAGTGTCGCGTCGGCTGACCACGCTCGCCCGCTGTCGTCCGACGCCAGCAGCCCCGCGTCCGCTGTCCCGGCGTAGAGGCGATCCTCCTGACCGAAGAAGCAGAGGACAGCGGCAGGCTCATCTGCCGCCGGCGCCCAGGTTGCGCCCCGGTCGGTCGAGCGGAGGAACTGCCCGTCGTCCAGCCCCGCCAGATACGCATTGTCGGCTGGGCGCAGCCAGAAGGCGTTGACGGCGGCGATCTGGTCGTTCGGATTCGGCATCACGAGACACGGCTGCCAGGTGATGCCGCCGTCGCACGAGCGGAAAATGCCGTCGGACACCGTACCGGCGAATACGACGCCGTCGCTGGCGAAATTCGGGCTGGGCGCAATCGACAGCACGATGCAGCCTTCCAGCCCGCGATTGGCAGCTTTCCAGGCGCGCCCGCCGTTGGGCGACCGATAGAGTCCGGTGGGGTCGTCGCGAAAGCGACTTCCGATCCGTCCAGTCGGCGACCGCCGCCAGAGCGGTGATCGAAAAATCCTGAAGCCCAAAGCTGGCGTACTGCCAGTGCCTGCCGCCGTCGGTCGAGCGCAGGATGCCCGCGCCGTCCGTGCCCGCCAGCGCAACCCGATCCTGCGAAAAGCCCGGCGATACGGCGAGACAGGTGACCGGCTTTTCGAGCGCCGCCGCCTGCCCGCGATTCCACGTTCTGCCGTCGTCCGCCGAAAGGCCGATCAGGCTCGCGCCGCCCAGACAGATGAACCCACCGGAATAGGCGAACGCCTGCAGGAACGGGACGGCAGGCTGGTCGGGCAGCGGCGACCATGAGTCACCATCCCGGCGAAAATCCCGGCGGAGGCGGCGATCAGCAGGCGACCGTCCTGATCGGACGCGCCAGCAAAGACCGTCCCACCTGCCGCGACAGCACCGTGTTTCGTCCAGCGTTCATTCGTCATCGCGCAAGCCTTAGGGTCGGCGGCTGGTCTGCGGGTTGCGACCAAGCACGACCGAATCAATCGTCAATGCCATCATCGCGCCGCTGGCAGCGGTGCGGAACGCCGTGATCAGAACGTCGGCGGTATCCCAGATGCCCGCTTCGGTCATGTCGACGACTTTTTCGGCTGCCGCGTCGAAGCCGAAGGTTTCCCCGTGCAGCCGCGCGCTGCGCAGCACGGCGGCGGGCGTGTCGCTGCCCGCATTGCGGACGATGCGCTTGAAGGGGCTTCCAGCGCGCAGGCGATGATCGAGATGCCCCACGCTTCCTCCTGTTCCGCCGCCAGAGCGTTCAGGCGAGCGGCGCAGTTCAGGTAGGCGACGCCGCCGCCCGGCAGGATGCCGTGCCGTATGGCGGACGGCAGCACCCGAATGCAGGTCTCGGCTTTCCTGCGCAGAAGGTCGCGCTCCTGCTCGGCAATCGCGCCGATCCTGAGCGTCCCCGCGCAGCCGAAAGCCGCGCGATCCGCTGTCCGAGCGAGTCGGGCGCGGGCACGGCGGGCTTGTCGGCGAGCCGGTCGCGCCGGGCTTGCAGCGAGGTGATCCGTTCCTGCACGGCGGGTGCGTAGTCGAAGCGCCCGACGAACACCAGCGATTTCTGGTCGGCTTCGACGCGCAGCGCCCTGCCGAGGTCGCTGGGGCGGATCGAAGTCAGCGGATGCCCGGCTTCGCGCGAGAACAGCTTCGCCCCGGTCAGCGCCGCCAAATCCTCAAGGTCGTCCGTCCCGGTCTGCCCGACTTCCTGAAGCTCGGCGGCGATCAGCTCAATCTTCCGGCTCTGGTGCGCGATGATCAGCGCATTGAGCGCCGCGCCCCGGATACCGCGCGCGATGATCGCCGCGCGCATCGGCTTCGCCTGCCTGACGCTTTCGAGGATCGCGCGAACGTCCTCCACCTCGGAGACGACGCCGTCGAACAGGACGACCGGGCAGTCGGCAAGCACGGCTCGCTTCTGTTCCGCTCTCGCTGATGAAATGCGGCGACGCCAGCCGCCCCTGCCAGTGTCCCCCTGATGATAGTCCCGGTCGGTGGTCGCCGTGAGATAGCTCTCGATGCTGATGTGCGCGTTTTCGCCGAGGATGTCGAACATCTCGCCCAGGATGCGGCTCAGCTTGGGTTCCCCGGTGATCGTCAGCGCGAGCCGCGCCAGATCGTCTTCGCCGCAGACCGGGCGAGCCATCTCCTGCAGCGCGGCGATGACCGTATCGGTCGCCCGGTCGACGCCCTGGCGCAAATCCATGACGTTCGCTCCGGCGGCGCGCAGCTTGTACGCCTCGTTGTAGATGGCTTGCGCCAGCACGGCGGCGATGGCGGTTCCATCTCCGGCTTGCAGGTGCGTCTCCCAGATCAGGTTGCGCATCATCATCAGCCCGACGTTCTGGGCGCGCCCCGGCACTTCGATGATGCGGCGGGCAATCGTCGCGCCGTCGCTGAACATTTCCGGCTTGCCGGTCGCCGAATTTTCGATGAGGACGTGCCGCCCGGTCGGTCCCAGCGTCACCGCCAGAATGTCGCCCAGCGCGTTGAAGCCGTCTTTCAGATGCCTGTGCAGGCTGGGGCTTTTTAAGACGCCAATCGTTGCCATAGTTCGCTTTCCACGCCGCTGCATCCGCTAGACCTTGAGACCCGACTCGACCAGCCCTTCGACGTAGAATTTGCCCAGGGCGAGAAACAGGAGGGCGAGCGGGATCGAGGCGATCACGTAACCCGCGAACAGCGGTCCCCAGACCGAGCTGTCCCCCGACTTGGCATAGGCGTTGGAGAGCTGGAATAGTCCGACTGAGATCACCTGCTTGCTTTGGTCGCTGATGGTCACGAGGGCCACAGGAACGAATTCCACGTGCCGATGAAGTTGATGACCGTGAGCGTGGCGATAACCGGCAGCGACAGCGGAACCGTGATCCGCGTGATCAGAATCCAGTGTCCCGCGCCGTCCACACGCGCCGCCTCGTAGATTTCCTTCGAGATGCCGGAGAAGAACGCCCGCAGCAGGAAAATCCCGAAAACGGGACCTGCCGCGATATTGGGTATGATGAGTACCCAGAACGTGTTCAGCAGCTTCACCGGCGTGTCGAACAGCCTGAACTGGGCGTAGAGCATGTACGCCGGGATGAACGAGATGACCCAGGGAACCATCAGCAGCATGATGATGGCGTAGTACAGGAATTCCCTGAACGGAAATTCCATCTGGGCGAACACGTAAGCGCCGATGGTTGACAGCACGGCGACGCCGACGAAGCCGACGACCGCCACGAAGATCGTGTTGACCAGATACGGCGAAACGATCTCCCAGGCGGCGGCGTAATTCCCCAGCCGGAGCGGGAAGCTGACGATCCAGCGCTCGTGCTGATACTGGATCGGGTTCTTGAACGAGATCGAAATCATCAGGTAGACCGGGATCAGCGAGATGACCAGCAGCGTGATGATCGAAACGTGCAGGAAGATTTGCGGTCGTCGCCACGTCGCCGCGCGCGCCGTGCCCAGCAGGGATACGCGCGCGCCGTCGGATGTCTTGGTTAAGCCTGTCACAGTCCTGAACTCCCAGCCCTATACTTTCGAACGTGTCAGTCGATTGACGACGAACGTGAGGATCAACGCGAAAACGAACAGGATCAAGCCAATCGACGACGCCAGCCCGAACTGCCCGGTGGTGAAGGCGCGCTCGAACATGCGCAGACCGGGCACGCTGGTGGCGTAGCCGGGACCGCCTTTGGTCATGACCAGCACGCCCTCGAAGGTCGTGAGCGCGGCAATCGATGCCAGCACGGTGAGCAGCCGAATCTGCGGCAGGACGAGCGGCACGTCGATGAGCCGCAGGCGCTTGAGTCCCTGACAGCCGTCGAGCAGGCAGGCATCGAGCACGGAATCGGAGATGTTCGCCAGCCCGCCCAGAAAGATCAGCGTCCCCACGCCAGCGACCCAGGGAAAGCCGACGCCGATGATCGCCAGCAGCGCCGTATCGGCGTCGCCGAGCCAGTTGCGGCTAAAGGAATGTAAGCCCAGCGCGTCGAGCAGGGCGTTCAGCGGTCCCAGGTTCGGGTCGTAGATGTGCCGCCACAGCAGGACGTAGATCACGCCCGGCACGAGCGTGGGAATGACCACGATGAAACGGTAAAGCTCCTTCAGGCTCTTTGAACGGACGGCGAAGATCAGCTCCGCCATCACGAACGGCATCAACACCTGGGTGAGCAGGCTGAACAGGAGCAGGATGCCCACATTTTTGATTTCGCGTCCGCTTTCGGGAAGCGACGCGTAAGTCTGGAAGTTTTGCAGCCCGACGAATACCGGCTCCTGACCGAGCCGCCAGTCGAAGAACGACCGATAGAGACCGAGCACCGGCGGGTAGTACACGAACACGATCAGCAGCACGAAAATCGGCGAGAGCAGGGCGTAGGCTTGCCACGACCGGCGCATCGCTGCCAAAAGCTGGCGCAGAGGCTGCCGGGCGCGCGGCGGCTTGTGATCGTCGCCCGCCGCGAAGGTGTCGTCTGCCCTGCCTGCAAGGGGTTGTCGAAGCATTCAGGCAATTCTTTCTATGTCTGATAAGCCGTGCAAAAAGTATTCACAAGTCGCCAGAGCCGAATCCAGCCCGCGCGTTCGAGCGGCGCGCTATTCCTCCGGCTTCACGAGTCCGATGGTCACTGCGCTCTGCTTGCCCACTTCAATCAGCCGCCCGATGCTGGTATCCAGCACGACGATCTGCGCGCCGTCCTGCGGATCGTAACGGCTGTATGGATTTGGCGTGTAGGTCACGGTGATAACCCCGTTTTCGTCGGTATAGACCCAGTTCGGGGTGAGCAGACCGCCGCCCTTGCCCAGCCAGAGCTGGACGAGGTCGTCGGCGCGCGGCTGTCCGTTCTCGGTGATGCGGATCGTCACGGTGCTTCTGTCTCTGCCGTTGGCGACCACTTCGGTCGGGTCAGCCACGATGTCGATGGCGATGCCGCCGAGTCGGCTCTGGGCGATCAGCCAGTCGACGCCGAAGACCAGCACGAAAACCGCGACTATTCCCAGAATCCAGATAAATCTGCCGGACTTAAGCCGAATACGAGTCACAAATCACTCCTAAGTGTGTGCCTGCGGGAGTGTATCGGAACACTCCCGCAGGCATTGATGCATCTATTGAGCTTACTGACCCACGGAAGCGGCGTAGCGATCCGCTCCGGCGGCGGTTTCTTCCTCCTGCCGCTGGAAGAAGGTCGCGTCGTCGATCTGCCCCGTTGCCCAGGCGACGAAGATGCTGCGGATATTGTTGAAGTGCGTCGTATCGAAGTACAGCCCCTCGCCGTACCAGGCAATCGAGTAGGTGAGCTGCGGAATCTTGATGCTGGCGATTTCGGTGTACAGCGGACCGAGCGGCGCGCCGATGACCGCCGGAACCTGCTCTTCGTTTTCATTAGCGACAAAGGCGCAGTTTTCCGGCTCGGTGAACCACTGCATGTACTTGACCGCCATATCCGTCGTACCGCGTCCAGTCGTCTCTTTTGAGACGACCCAGTTCGCGCCGCCGACCGCCGCGAGGGCGTCCGCCGGGACTTTGCCGTCACCCGCCGTGAAGGCTGGCGGATCGCCGCCGCCCGCGACATCGGCGCTGGTGACATACGGCGGTGGCAGGAAGCCGCGTTCAAATGTCATTTGTGGATCGTTCTTCTGCGCCGAGAATTCCCAGGCGCCCGTCGTCCTTATGCCGATTTCGCCGTTGCGCCACAGAGCATCCACGTCGGCACTTACCCAACTGTCGATCCAGTACTGCGACAGTTTCTTCATTTCCTGCCATGCGGTCTGGAACTTCGCCGTCATCGGTCCGATGATTCCTGCCCGGTAAGCCGGGAGGGCTTCTTCCACGCCGACGAAGTCGTTGCTGTCGAGATCCATCTGCGGGCAGTCGGCTTGCAGCATCGACACCAAAAGCTGGAGCGCGACGGGCCAGATGTTGCCTTCGCGCGCTTCGGCAGGCCACGGGATCGACCCGCTCCCACCTTCTTTTAGCGCCCGCGCCACTTCCAACTGCTCCGACCAGGTCGTGGGTGGCTTCAGCCCCAGCCGATCAAACCACTCTTTGTTGTAGGCGAGTCCGACTTCTACTCCCGGATAAGGAACCGTCATCTGCGGGCAGTAGGAGTGTCCGTCCGCCCACAGTAGTGACGCCATGACTTTCGGATAGAAGGTATCGTACCACTTCTCGACATCCGGCACGTAGGGGCTGGGCTGGTTGAAATAGTCGTCAAGCGGGAGCGCATAACCTTCCTGAATTGGGGCAAAGTGCAGCGAGCTGAGAACATCCGGCACGTCGCCGCTGGCGGCGAGGGCAGTCAGCCACGTCATCCAATCGGCATCGCCACTGCCGCCCTGGGAGACATAGCGCACCCATTCGATCTCGACATTGTTCTCTTGTGAGAATTGATCAGCCAGGATGCGCGGTGCATTGGAGACAGTTGGGTGTTCTGCGGATCTTTCTGTCCACTCCGTTGGAACAAAGGCGTTGACGCTGAGCTTCGTCGGAGCCTGGCGAGCGGCAGCGCTTTCGGACGCAGCCGCGTGAGCAGGCACAAGCCCCGCGAGACTCTGCGCGGCGACCAGCGCCGCCGCGCTCGCAGTCCCCGATACCTTCAAGAACTCGCGCCGACTAAGATTGCTTTTTTTCATAGTGTCCTCTCCTGTATGGGCTAAGTGTGTCCGACCTAAAGCTGGATATTTTCAGCTCCGGCTTCTGCTGCGTGCTTGCTGAAACGGATGGCGGGCGCGTTCGGTTTCGCCGTTTCGCCTAGCTGAAACCTGAGCAAAGCCGAGACCATATTGCGCTAAAAGACTTCCCGACTGCCTAAAGTCTACGATCTACTTATGAAATCGTCAACAATTTGCTTTCGAAATCGAAGGAATCGAGCGCTAATTGTTTCGACTTATTGCCAATCGGAAAAATCTGACCGCCGAAACCGCTTCAGTTCGCTGGTACGTCTGGATAGAACGGGTAGAACGCGGTGTTGGGCGCGATGCCGACGATGTCGTCGCCTTTCCACAGGATTTCGGTCTCGACGCCGAGTCCGGTCTCGGTGGCTTTGCGAATGGGCAAAGCGTAGTCCATGACGACCGTTGTCCCGGCGGCGACGCGCCCGACGTGGGCGAAATGCCCGGCGTGCATCGGCTGAAGCTGCTCATCGCCCGCGCGAAAGTGGATGGAGTCGCGCGGCGTCCAGTGGGGCACGCGCACTGCCAGCACGGTGTCCTGCTGTGGCGTCACGATCAGCCTGCCGCTGGTGTCGCGCTCCGCCGCGACCCGGACTCTGGAATCCTCGTAGTCCATGTGGAAGAAGATTTCGAGCAGGTCGCCGTCGGATACCGCCACGTGCTGGTAAATGTCGATCAGGGTGTGGACATCGGCGGCGGTCACGTCGGTAACGGCGCGCTTCCCGCCGTGCGGGTGATGATGGCAGCCGCCGTATCCGCCGACGATGCGCTGCTCAAGGTTTTTCACAACGTCGCCGCCGGAATCGGATACCGGGTTGAGGCGCGGGGTGTCGAGGATTTGCGACGGCAGAATGCGCGAGCGCACCAGCCGGTCGGCGTCGTCCAGATAATCGCCGTAGCCCGCCTGCGCCAGCCACAGCGCCAGCTGCGCCGCGTCGCCGGGCGAAGTCGTCTCGCCAAAGCTCTCCTCGACCATGTTGTGGCTGGTGTAGCCGGATTCGTACACGACGCGCGGGACGTTGACCTGATACGCGGCGGCGACGCGCTCGACGTACTCGTGCTGGCGCGTCAGCCGCCCGTAGAGCAGCAGCCCGCGCAGCGTCCCGAAATAGGAATGGGTGTGATCGGCTTTGGCGGTGGCGGGGATTGCGCCATCCGGCTGGGTGGTGTTGGCGAAATGCCAGCGGGCGAGGCGGTCGGCAAAGCGCAGTATTTCGGCATCGCCAGTCGCCTCGTAAAACCAGACCAGCGCTTCGAGCATCCGCCCGTGCGTGTCGCTGGGGTTCAGGTTATGGATGACCTCGCCGCCGCGCTGGTGGTAGGCGGCGAATTTGTCCAGATCCCATGTGCCGTCGTCGCGCAGCTTGGCGTCCAGGCTCTGCACCATTTTCCGCCCCATCTGCGCCGCCCACTCGCTCCCGCGCCAGCGCACCAGCGCGTTGAGCGCCAGCATCCCCTCGCGCAGCGAGTGTAAGTCCCACTGCGGGTCTTTGTTGACTGCGTCGGGCGGCGAGACGGTGAAGATCGGGTTCAGGCTGATGTGATCCGGGTTTTCGAAGAAGCGTCGGGCATTCTCCTGCATCGCCGCATCAATCTCCGGGGGGATTTGGAAGCCGATAGCGGCTTCCAGCCGCAGCATCGCGTCCAGCCAGCGCCCGATGTTGTGCGCGGGCCACCAGCGCAGGAACGCGGCGTCGTAGTTCTCCCTGACCGTCAACTGCCAGTACGGCAGGTAGTTATCCTCCGGGTTGAGGATATTGAGGAGATTGTTCCCCGCGAGGCGAAGCGATTCCTTGAGCGTAACATTCGCGTGCATGTGAAGGTTTCTCATCTTTCCCAATTGTCGTAGAATGTCGGCGCGTTCCTGAAAGCGATTATTGTCGTCTATGCGCTGTTTTCCGCCAGTACAGCCGCCTCCCGCTCCCTGAAGTAACGGGTGGACTGCTCGACCAGCCGGTCGAGCGACGCTTTGTCCGGCTTGCCGTGCATCGCCGGGTATGGGTCGCCGCCCGGTCCGAGCGGCTCCGGTGTCACGAATTTGCCTTCGGTGTTGAACCCGATCAGGTACAGCGCACGGATGATCGTGTCCAAGTCCATCGCGCCTGTGCCGAGCGCACCGCGCTGGCTGTCTGCCATGTGGAGATTCGCCAACTGAGCGCCCGCGTCGACCAGCGCTGCGCCGATGTGCGTTTCTTCTGCCTGCATGTGATACACGTCGGCGTTGATGCCGCTGACACCCGGATGCCCGACGGCGGCGATGTACTGCTTGGCGTCGGCGACGGTATGGCAGAACGACACCTCGGCGCTGCGGATTGGCTCAATCGCGGCGGGAACGTTGTAGCGCGTGAACAGGTCGGCGGCGAGCTGTAATGTCGCAACGCTGCGCTCGAATTCCGAGCTGTCGTAGGCGGCGGGACGCCCGACCGCGCCGGGCACGACCAGAATGTAATGCGCGCCGACGGCGCCCGCGAATTCCAGCTCGCGCTTGAGATAGTCAATCGCCGCCTGACGGTGGACAGCCCGGTTGCTCGAAAGGTCGTTATCCGCCGAGAACATGCCGCAGATCCCGCCGACCTCGATGCCGTGATCGGACAGGACGCGCAGGGTCTCGTCCACCTTATAGCCCAGGTCAGCCCCGTAGTGATTGCCGTGCAGCTCGATGTAGCGGACGCCGTTGCGCTCCAGCCGCGCCGCCGATTCTGCCAGCGTCTCCAGACCGAAGCCCCAGTTGCTCCACGAGAGATTCAGGCGACGCTCGAAGCGCTCCGGGTGCGCCTGCTTCAGCGAGGCGAAATCGGCGCGGATTTTGTCGTTTTTCAGCTCATAATTCTGCTTGCTCATGATGCAGACTCCATACGGCAAAAGTCAGTTTTAGACAGGTGTGCGCGATTACCCCTTGACCGCCCCTAACGAGATACCGGCGACAAGGTAGCGCTGCAGGATAACCGCCAGAATGAGTCCGGGCAGCATGATCAGGATCGACGCGGCTGCCGCTTCCCCGAACAGCGTCCCGCGCACCCCGGTCGGCAGGAACTGCTGGACGGCGACCGAAACCGGGCGCGTGCCGGAGCCGGAGAGGATCAGCGCGAAAAGGAACTCGTTCACGGTGTAGATGTAGGTCAGCAGCATGGAGCTGAAGATCGCCGGGCGCATCTGCGGCAGCGTGACGCGCACCAGCGCGCCCAGCCACGAGGCGCCGTCGACAACCGCCGCCTCCTCGATTTCCACCGGAAGCCCTTCGACGAAGCTGCGTATCAGCCAGATTGACAGCGGCAGATTGAAGGCGACGTTGATGAAGATCAGGGTTTCGTAGTGATCCAGCGCGCGTATGCCGGATGCGAGGATGAATATCGGCAGCACGACGGCGACGGCGGGCAGCATCCGCTGGGAGAGGATGAAGTAGGCGATATTCTCCTGATAGCGCAGCCCGCCGCGTGCCAGGGCGTAGGCTGCCATCGTCCCCGCCGTCGCGTTCACAATCACCGTGCCGAAGGCGATGATCAGGCTGTTGCGGTAAAAGACGAGGAAATTCGTCTGCACCAGCACGCGCTCCCAGTGTTCGAGCGTGGGCTGGAATACGAAAATCGGCGTCTCGCTGATGATGGCGCTGTTCGGCTTGAAGCTCGTCATCAAAATCCACAGCAGCGGAAATGCCGCGAACACCACCAGCACGCCGAGGACGACCACATAAATCGATTCGTCAAACAGTTTTTGAAAGAAGCGCTCGCTGCGCATCGACTATCTCCGCATCCATCAGGTAGTTATATTCGTCTTGCGAAGCTGCCTGATCAGGATTGTTGACGCAATCGACAGAAGAATCAGGAACAGGTAGCTCATGGCGCTGGCATAGCCCATGTCCAGGAACGGGATGCCCGTGCGGTAGATGTACAGGCTCAGGGTTTCGGTCGCGCTCACGGGACCGCCGTTGGTCATGATGAACGCCACGTCGAACATCTTGAAGCTGTCGATCAGCCGGATGAGCAGCGCGACCATAATGAAGGGACGCATCATGGGCAGCGTGATGTAGTACAGCTTCTGGCGCGCCGACGCGCCGTCGACCTCGGCTGCTTCCAGCACTTCGACGGGCAGGTTCAGCAGCCCCGATAGCAGGATGAGGATGAAGAACGGCGTCCACTGCCAGATGTCGGCGACGATGACGGCGATGCGCGCTGTCCAGGGGTTTTGCAGCCAGATGGGACCGTCGATGCCGATCTGCGCGAGCAAGCCGTTGATGACGCTGAAGCCGGGCTGAAACATCAGCAGCCAGATGATGCCGACGACCACCGGCGTGATCATCATCGGCATGATCAGGATGATGCTGACCAGTCGTTTTCCAATGAAATTTCGCCGCAGCAGCAGCGCCGCCGTGAACCCCAGGATGAGTTCGAAGCCGGTCGCAACGACCGCGAACAGGATGGTGAACATCAGGCTGGCGCGGAAGTTCGGGTCGCTCAGCGCCCGCGCGTAGTTCTTGAAACCGACGAATTCCTCGGTCGGCATGACCAGATTGAAGCTGGAAAAGCTCTTGCTCAGCGAGAAGAACAGTGGGTAGATGACGAGCGTCAGCAGAATGCCCATTGCCGGAGCCAGCAGCAGGTAGACGCGCGTCCGCCGCCATAGTCGTTCCGTCCACCGCGTCTGGTAGGTGGCGTAGCCGTTTCGGGAGTCTGTTCCCGGTCTGTTGTGCAGGTTTGTTGCGTTCGTCACGTCCGCCCCCATCCCCAATCGACGGAAGGGTCGGGCGGAATATTCCCGCCCGACCCTGTCCGGCTGCATACGATCAGGGCTGCCAGAGTCCGTAGCGG
>JAXLWE010000100.1:0-3856 GCA_046328655.1 Anaerolineae bacterium
GCTAGGGCTTGACATTGTACTCAGGTACAATGTGCATAATGAAGAAATGGCGGAGTCGCCGCGTCTGATACTGGTAGGATTATCGCCCACAATAGTCGTGAGCAGTGTCACTTTTTGCTTTTCAGGCGGCGCTTTCGGCATACAATGGGTCATATTGGAGAGCGAGGATTGTCTCATGGAACACAAAAGCTTTACCGTCCCGAACATCGGTTGCGATAACTGCGTTAAAACGATTGTCACCGAACTGAGCCAGAAGCAGGGCATCCGCAAGGTCGAGGGCGACGTGCAGACCAAGCGCGTCAGCGTCGACTGGGAAGCGCCGATGACGTGGGAAGCGATTGTCGAGACGCTTGACGAGATCGACTATTCGCCCGCGCTGCCGCTCATGCCCTGAAACAAGCGCTGAGTCACGAGTGCTGAGTACCGAGTAAAATACCGGGTATACAGCGAACAAGCCCCGACAAAATCAGGCGGCGAGAACCGCGCCCTTTTGTCGGGGCTTTTTGATTCGCGCTTCGTAACCGGCGGGCGCGCGGCGCGTATATCTCCGTGAGGGAAGGTTGTTTTACAGGTGGGAGGATGCGCCCATGATGCCGCTGGAAAGCCTTGACGCCGACCGCCTCCGGTCGGGGATCACCTGGTTCAATCCACACGCGGGACCGCTGTTCGAGCGCGCGCTCTGGCGGGGGCGGCTGCGCCGTCAGATGGCGAAGCTGCTGCGCCGCTCGTGGCGTCTGCTGCATTTCGGCGACGCCGTCTCGCCCGACAGGATCAGCAGCGCTCCGCCCACCACCCCCCAGATCGTCGAGCTGGATGCCATTCGCGGCAGCATCAACCGCTGCGAGGAATTCGACTCGCGCTTCTATCCGGTCACCGACCGGGTGCAGGATCGCTGGGTGCGCATCGCCTCGATGACGCTTCAGAACACCGCGCTCCCGCCCGTCGACCTGATTCGCGTGGGGAGCATCTACTTCGTCGTGGACGGTCACCACCGGATTTCGGTTTCACGGATGCTCGACTACGCCACCGTCGACGCCGTGATCACCGCTGCTTACGACTAGAATCAAATGGGGCGCAGCACGCTGCGCCCCATCATCAAGAACAGTTCCCGTCTTATTCAACTACGAACGTGTACGCCCAATCGCCCGCGAGCGACTCGTCGGTATCCTTGTTGTGGAACTCGTGGATTGTGAGCGCCCACGAACCCGCGTGACCGACCAGCGACGCGGGAATGCTCAGCGCGCGGCACGGCGCGTCCGGCGACCTGAAGCCGTCGATGCCGACGGGCTGCCGGTCGATGAGCGTTTCGCCGTCAATCGCCAGCGTCACCACCGCTTCCCAGCTCAGCCAGGCATCGCCAGAAAGATTGGTCGGGTCGTAGCACACGTCCACCCGCGTCAGCGACGGCGCGATCACCACCTGCCTGACCTCGACCGCCAGATCAGATGCCGTGACCGACTGGTCGACCGCGACCGTCTGCCCCGGATTGAACGGCAGGCTGAAGCTGAATGTCGTCTTGCCCGCCATCGCCATCATGTACGGATTCTCGGCGCGCGTGTCGGCGGTCGTGTAGGCGACTTCCTGATCTGCAAATTCAGGTCGAGCGTCTCCGGCGCGTCGGTAATCGACGAGGCGTCGAAGCTCATCGTGCCGCTGGCGCTCGAATGGGCGCTGTCGAGCACGTGCTGACCGCTGCTGACCAGCCACAGATACTGGTTTCCGGCGCTGTCGGTCAGCGTCGGGTTGGCGTACAGGTCGATTTCCGCACCCTCGGCGGCGTCGGCGGCGACACTGTAGGCGACCGTGATGCGGTTGGCGTCGGCGTAGGCGTAATCGAGCGTGACGCTGACCCCGCTGATCTCTGGCGGATAGTTGCTGATCGGCTCGACCGTCTGCGTTTCGTCAAGCTGCACGACGAGGTTCTGGTTCTGCACCGCCTCAATGCCCGGATCGGGTTGGATGACGGTCTGGTAGAGGGCATACGCCGCCGTCGCCGTCATCAGCAGCAGCACGGCGATCAGCAGGGCGCGGCGCAGCCGCAGCCCGGAGCGGGCGCTGTCGCCCGTCTGAATCTGTTGGTGAATACGATCTCGCAAATCCATCGTGTCTGGAATCCCCTGTTCGGCTCGTTGGATGAGAATCTGCTTCAGGCGCTGGTCATCCATCGTCATTCCTCCCGCAGCCCGGCGTAGAGCAGGTCGCGGAGCTGTCGCTTGGCGGCGTGCAGCCGCGATTTGACCGTGCCCACCGGGATGTCAAGCTGATGCGCCATGTCGATTTCGCTCAGATCAAGGTAGAAGCGGAGGACGATCACCGCCCGGCGCTCCGGCGAAAGCTGCGCCAGCGCCTCCCAGATGGCTTGCTCGGTCTGCGCCGCCGCGATCACCTCGTCCAGCGCCGCGTCGATCAGCGGCTCAGGGACGGCTGCGTCGTCCGTGAAATCGTCCAGCGAATAGTGCGACTGATCGCGCCGGGATGCTTTGATCGCCCCGTTGACGACCGTGCGCATGAACCAGGGCGCGAACGGTCGGCGCAGGTCAAAGCCGCCAATGGCGCGGTAGGCGCTGAGGAAGGCGTCCTGCACCACGTCACTCGCCAGCGCAGCGTCCTGCGTGACGAGATAGGCGGTACGGGTCGCGCGCACCTGATAGCGTTCGACGAGGGCGTCCAATGCGCGGATGTCGCCCCATTTGAGGCGAATGATCGCTTGCAGATCGTTCATATCCGGCTGCGATGCCCTCCCGACACGTGAGTACTCACACTCTATATAGCTGCCGGGAGGGGGAAACGTTCGCGCTTACTCGGTCAGGCTGTCGCGCAGGGCGCGCGAGATGTTTTCCAGCCCGCCGCGCAGCGTGGCTTCGTCCGTCCAGCCGAAGCCGATGCGCATGTGGCGGCGGTCGAACTCGAACCAGTGACCGGGACCGACCAGCGTCTTATATTTGCCGTTGAGCGTTTGATAGAAGCGATCCACGTCAATCGGCGCGCCCGGCTTGATGCGCGGGAAGCTGACCACGCCACCTTTCGGCTCGACCCACTCCATCAGCGGCTCCTCGGCGATCCACTCCTGCATGATCGCCAGCCTGCGGGCGATTTCGGCGCGGACGCGGGCGAGATGCACGCCGCGCTTGAGCAGGAAGTGATAGGCGACCGCTTCGTCCAGTACCGACCCGCTGATGAAAATCTGCTCCTTCGCCGCCAGAAACGTCTGCATCAGGTCGCGGTTCTGAGTCATCAGCCAGCCGAGGCGGATGCCCGGCAGCCCGTAGGTTTTCGACAGCGACGACACGCTGATCACGCTGGGCGAGAGCGAGGCGGCGGGCGGCAGCACGTAGTCGTAGCCCATCTCGCGGTAGGTTTCGTCCACCAGCAGCAGGCAGCCGCGCGACTCGACCGCCGCGATCAGCCGCCGAAGCTGCGGCTCGTCGAGCATCGCGCCGGTCGGGTTGTGCGGCACGGTGATGCTGACGTAGCGCGTGTTCGGGCGGATGCGCGCCGCCAGCGCGTCCACATCCAACTGGAAGCCGTTCTCGAAATCCAGCCTGAAGAATTCATCGTCCGCCCCGATCTGGCGCGGCGTCTCGATATTGGTGGCGTAGTTGGGATAGACGACCAGCATGTGATCGCCCGCTTGCAGCAGCGAGGTGGCGACGATGAACAGCGCCGCCGCCGCGCCGACCGTCAGCAGTACGTCGTCGGGCTGCAAGGGCGGGGCGTCCGCCGTCAGCAGAGCGCGCAGCTCCGGCTTGCCCAGATGATCGGTGTACGCCAGCACCAGATCGTCCAGATTCAGACCGAGATCGCCCAGCCGCACGTCGGTGACCGAGCTTTCCGACAGGTTGTAGGCGATGGCATC
>JAXLWE010000101.1:0-3140 GCA_046328655.1 Anaerolineae bacterium
ATACGCGGCGAAGTCGCTGCTGAGGTCGGCGGGCGCGAACTGAGCGACCTGCGCGGTATCGAAAATCCCCGAAAACTCGGTGTCGAGCACCAGAGACGCGGGCAGCCCGGCGGTGAGCGCGTCCAGCACCGCCTGCACGTCATCGCGGGTCGCCGGGGCTGGCGCTTCGTAGCTGGAGACGACCGACGCCGGATCGGTGATGATGACGACCGTGTTCAGCGCCGTGCCGGGTTCGGTGGCGGCGTCCGGGTCGCGCAGGCGAATGGCGTTGACATTTTCCTGACCGTCGAGCACTTCGCCGAAGATGGTGTAGTTGTAATTCAGGCTGGGGTAGGGCACGGTCGTGATGAAGAACTGGCTGCCGTTGGTATCGGGACCGGAATTCGCCATCGCCAGCCAGCCGGGCTGGTCGAAATTCAGGAAGCCGACCGGCTCGTCGACGAAGCTGTAGCCGGGACCGCCGCGCCCCGTCCCGGTGGGGTCGCCGCCCTGTGCCATGAAATCCTGTATGACGCGGTGGAAGGTCGTGTTGTTGTAGTAGCCGTTCTCGGCGAGAAACACGAAGCTGTTCACCGTGATCGGGGTGTAATTCTCAAACAGATCGACGTAAATCGCGCCGACATCAGTGCAAAAGATGGCGCTGTAATCGACGCCCGGCTGCAAGACCTGTTCCTGCTGCGCGTATTCGCGGGTCGCCGGTTCCGGCGCGGGAACGGCGCTCGCGCAGATGTCGGCGGGCGTCCGGGCGTCCTGCGCAGAAGCCACCGGCGCGCCGACGAGTGCGAGCGCGAGCAGGAGCGTCAGGCAGGACAGCAGAAGTTTCCTCATTTTGTACTCCTATGGATGGGCAAGCGCCCTATTGTACTCCTTACGACGCAAACGCGATCACCGTCAGACTGTACGGCGCGAGTTCCGGCACAGGCACGTAGTCGGCAAAGCCGCCGTCGGCGTTCAAGTCGGGCTGCGCCGCGTCTGCCGCTCCGAAAACCGATTCTGCCGCCGCGCCGGGCAAGCCCGCGTCGAGGCTGAGCGAGTAGTCGGTGAGCGGGTCGCCCTTGAGGTTGATCAGCACCAGCAGGGTTTCGTCGTCGCTGCGACGCAGGAAGGCGTAAACGTCGTCGTTGGTCGAGTCGACCGGGATGAAATCGCCGTGCAGCAGCGCCGGGTGCGCCTGCCGCAGATGGATCAGGTCGCGGTAGAAGCTGAGCAGCGAAACGGGGTCGGTGAACTGGGCGGCGACGTTGACGCTCTCGATGTCGTTCTGAAGCGGCTCCCAGGGTGTGCCGGACGTGAACCCGGCGGTGCGCTCGGTCGCGTCCCACTGCATCGGCGTGCGGATTCGCTCGTCCGGCTTGATGCCGCTCATGCCGATCTCCTCGCCGTAGTAGATGAACGGTACGCCGGGCTGGGTGAGCAGCATCGCCGCCGCCACCTTCGCCTTGTCGATGGTGCCGCGCAGCGTGTTCATGACGCGGTTGTCGTCGTGGTTGGCGAGGAAGGCAGCGTACTGGTTGGGCGGGTACAGCTCGACGGCGCGCTTTTGCAGCGACAGCACGGCGGAGTTGTTGCCCTGATTCGCGCTCTGGAGCATGGCGTCGGCGAGGTCAAAGGCGAAAACGAGGTCAGCTCCGTCGGGGACGTAGGGCGCAGCCAGATAGCTGGTCGCGTCGATTTCGCCAACGCTCAGCGCGTCGGGGTTGACCAGATCGATGTACTGGTGGAAGGCGTTCGCCCATTCGTGGGTGGCGTCGGTGTTCGCCTGATTCTGCCCGTCCTCGATGATGTGCTGGAGCGCGTCGATGCGGAAGCCGTCCACGCCCATATCTTCCAGCCAGTAGCGGGCGACGTTGTCCATCGCGCTGGTGACGGCGGGATTGGTGTAGTTCAGGTCGGGCATCCCCTCCCAGAAGATGGCGTAATAGCAGCGGTCATCCAGCGGAATCCAGACCTGCTCGCCCCAGGGACCGCGATAGGTCGGGCACGAATCGTCCCAGACGTACCAGTCGGCGTAATGGGGATTGCCCGCCGCCGACGCCTGAAACCAGGGATGCTCGCGCGACGTGTGGTTGACGACCAGATCGACGATCACGGCGATGCCGCGCTGGTGCGCCGCCGCGATCAGCGCCTTGAAGTCGTCGTCCGTGCCGTAATCCGGGTCGACCATCAGGTAATCGGTCACGTCATAGCCGTGATAGCTGGGCGATTCGGCGACCGGCATCAGCCACAGCCCGGTGACGCCAAGGTCGGTCGTGGTGGTCGGGTCGCCGTCGTTCAGATAATCGAGCTTCTGGATGATGCCCTGCAGGTCGCCGATGCCGTCGCCGTCGCTGTCGTAGAAGCTGCGCACGAAAATCTCATAAAAGACGCGGTCGTTCCACCAGGGAACGTTCGCCTGCGCCGCCGAAGGCGCGAGCGCCAGCAGTTGGAACGCGATCAGCACGCAGAACAGCGCCGCCTTCTTCATGTCATCTCACCCTGTTTCGTTCAGCATGGCACGAAGGATAGCATAAATGCGTGGGCGCCGTTAGAAGTTGGTGATTGACACCGCGCGACAAAAGCGCGATCTTTTTGGATATTCACCTGCCGAAAATCCGGGGATACCACTTCATGCGAGAACAAACCGTACTCGCCAGTCAAATCGATCTGTCGCATCAAGGGATGGCGGAAGGGAGCGGCGCGTGAACCGGCATGAAGGACAAGCTGTCCACACGCGCGGCAGACGGCTGACCGAGGCGCGCGCGGTCGTGATCATGCTGCACGGGCGCGGCTCGACCGCCGAGAGCATCCTGTCGCTGGTAACGGAGATCGATCACCCGCAGGTCGCGTTTCTGGCTCCGCAGGCGGCGGGCTACACCTGGTATCCCTTCAGCTTTCTGGAGCCGCTGGAACGCAACGAGCCGTATCTGTCGTCGGCGCTGGGCGTCGTCAAGCAGTTGATCGGGCGTGCCAACGCCGCCGCCGTACCGACCGAGCGGATCGTGCTGCTCGGCTTTTCGCAGGGGGCGTGCCTGGCGCTCGAATTCGCCGCTCGCAACGCCAAACGCTACGGCGGTGTGGTCGGGCTGAGCGGCGGGCTGATCGGCGCGGACGGCACACCGCGCGATTATCCTGGCTCGCTGGGCGGCACGCCGGTGTTCCTG
>JAXLWE010000102.1:0-2846 GCA_046328655.1 Anaerolineae bacterium
AGCCCAGCGCCCCGCACGCGCCGTGCACCGCGAACGCGCCAACCGCATCGTCAATCTTGAGGGCTTCGATCAGGTCAATCACCAGCAGCACCACAATGCCCGCCAGAACGCCGATGATCAGCGCGCTGCTGGGTGAAACGTAGGCGCAGCCCGCCGTGATGCCGACCAGCCCGGCGAGGCAGCCATTCAGGATGGCTGGCACGTTCCACTTGCCGCTGCGGAAGTAGGCGAAGAACATCGCCGCCGCTGATCCCGCCGCCGCCGCAATCGTCGTGTTGAGCGCGACCAGCCCCATCAGCCCCGGATCACTCGCGCTGAGCGTCGAGCCGACGTTGAAGCCATACCAGCCGAACCACAGGATGAACGTGCCCAGCGTGGCGCTGATCATGTTGTGACCCTGCGGCGGATCGCCCCAGATGCGCCCCCGTCGTGGTCCGATGAATATCGCGCCCAGCAGCGCCAGAATACCGCCGACCATGTGCACGACCGAACTTCCGGCGAAGTCACGGTAACCGTTGTTGTACAGGAACGCGCCTTCGCTGCCGCTCCACACCCAGTGGACGATCACCGGGTAGATGACGGCGGCGATGATGATGGTGTAGAGAATCTTGCCCCAGAAATTCATGCGCTCGGCGGTCGCTCCGGTGACAATTGTGCCTGCCGCCGCCGCGAACGCGAACTGGTAGAAGTAGCTCACATAGAGCGACCCATTCAGCCCGGAGCCGTCCGGGTTCATGCCGGCAATGAAGAATGTGTCGGTGCCGAAGATGCCGTTGGACTTGCCATAGGCGATCCCGAAGCCGATTGCCCAGAAGAAAATGCCGGTCAGCAGGGCGTCGAAGAAGTTCTCCGCCATCGAGTTCAATGCCCCGCCCTGACGGATCATGCCCGCTTCCAGGAAAGCGAAGCCCGCCTGCATGAAGAACACCAGGAAGCCCGCCAGCAGCACCCAGGTCTGATCAAGGTTGTACTGGACGGTCTCTACGTCCGAGAGCATCGCCGGTGTAGCTGCCGGGTCGATTTCCTCGACGACCACTTCGGCAACGGCATCGTCGGCGGGCGGCGCGTCGCCAGCGGTATCCTGCGCGGCTGCCGACGACATCGACAGCGCGAAGATCAGCAGAATGCCGCACCCCCCGGCGACCAGACGGTAGAGAAACTTGCGGAGCAATACAGTCATATGGTACCCCCTCACGGTATCACGAGTCGCGGATGAAATTTTTCCCAGACATGGGTATGGGGAATGTTGCATACTGTACTGTGGCTGTATGGCGACTGTTGACATCAAGATGGGATGAAGATTCACCCATTCACTTGTCAGAATGTGACAAGACGCGGGCGATTGTACGCGGAGGGCGCGCGGTTAAGTTACATTTCAATAACCGAAGCACGCCTATTCTTTTGTGCAGATTGTCCAGATGGAGGTACGAAGTTGAGGCTGCCGGGCGCTTAGGCGGTTTTATCCCAGATACGCCGCGATCACCGACGTATCTTCGCGCAGCTTCGCCGCGTCGCCCTGATGCGCGATCCGCCCGCGCTCCAGCACGTAAGCGGTGTCGGCGATTTGCAGCGCCTTGCGCGCGTTCTGCTCCACCAGCAGGATCGGAATCCCCTGATTTTTGATGTCGCCGATGATGCGGAACACCTCGTTGACCATCAGCGGGGCGAGTCCCATGCTCGGCTCGTCGAGCATCAGCAGGCGCGGGCGCATCATCAGCGCGCGCCCGACCGCCAGCATCTGCTGCTCGCCGCCGCTCAGCAGCCCGGCGCGCTGGTCGCGGCGCTCGTACAGGCGCGGGAAGCGGGCGTAAATGTCGTCCAGGTCGGCTTGCAGCGTTTCGCCGCGCGCGCCGATGATCAGGTTCTCGTAGACCGTCATCGGCGCGATCACCTGCCGCCCTTCGGGAACCTGAATCAAGCCGAGCGCCGTCACCCGGTCGGCGCGCCAGCCGGTGATGTCGCGCCCGTCGAAGATCACGCGCCCCTGTGTCGGCTTGATCAAGCCGCTGATGGTGTTGAGCGTGGTCGACTTGCCCGCGCCGTTCGCCCCGATCAAACTGACGACTTGCCCCTGCTCGACCGCGAACGACAGCCCGCGCAGCGCCCGGATCGCGCCGTAGCCCGCGTGCAGATCGTGGACTTCCAGCAGCGGATTACGCTGCGCCTGTGCCATGCGTTTCGCCCTCGTCCTCGCCCAGATACGCCTCGATCACCTGGCGATTCTGCCGGATTTCGTCGTGCGTGCCGTGCGCGATGATCTGCCCGAAGTTGAGCACGTCGATCTCGTCGCACACCTGCTGGATCAGCGACATATCGTGCTCGATCACCAGCACGGTCAAGCCTTCCTCGCGCAGCCGGATGATCTGCGCGCCGAGGTCGTGGGTCTCGACCGGGTTCATGCCCGCCGTCGGCTCGTCGAGCAGCAGCAGCTTGGGCTTGGTCGCCAGCGCGCGCGCCAGCTCCAGCCGCCGCTGATCGCCGTAAGGCAGGGTGCGCGCCTGCACGTCAGCGACCGGCGCCAGCCCGAAGCGGTCGAGCAGCAGCATCGCGTTGTCGCGCAAAAAACGTTCCTCGCGGCGGTAGCCGGGCGTGAACGCCAGCGCCCCGACGACCGTCGCCTTGCCCAGCGCGTGCTGGCTGACCAGCAGGTTTTCCAGCGCCGTCATCTCCCCGAACAGCCGGATATTCTGGTAGGTGCGGGCGATGCCCAGCCGCGTGACCATGTGGGGCAGGCGACGCGTGATGTCGTGCCCGTCAAAGACGATGCGCCCGCCGGTCGGGTGATCCAGCCCGCTGATGCAGTTGATCAGCGTGGTCTTGCCCGCGCCATTCGGACCGATCAGCCC
>JAXLWE010000103.1:0-2731 GCA_046328655.1 Anaerolineae bacterium
GAGTTCCGCCGCCAGCCGATCAGCGACGGCGGCGAACGCGCCCGCGTCCCAGCGCCGCGCCCGCGAATAGCCGCCGCTGCCCGCGTGGATGGCGATACGGGGCGCATTTGTGTCTGACCTCACCCCTGTTTCGCCGCTCGCCTGTGGTGAGCTGTGCCCAACTTCCCCTCTCCACGTTGTGGAGAGGGGATTGAGGGGTGAGGTGTCTGTTTTGACACCTGCCCGGCGCGGCGTGCTGTCCGCGCCTGCCACGCCGACCAGATCGAGCCAGTACTGCGCCTGATGCTTTGCTCCAAAGCCCGGATCGGGCAGGCGGTCGGTCAGGAATGTGCCCTTGCCGTTGTCCAGCCCGATGCGATTGAGGCTGCGCGCGCTCCATGCCAGCGCCGCGAACTTGAGCGCGCCGAAGCGCGTCGAGAAGTGGTGGAAGAAGATCGTCGTCTCATAGCGACCGCGCCGCAGCTGCGCCGCCAGCGCCAGCGCCCGGCGCAGATTGCCCGGCTTGAGCAGTGCCTTCGGATGGTCGAAGGTGTGCTTGTCAAAGACGATGACGTCGTCCACGAGCCTGTCGGGCAGGATGGGCGCGGCGTGGGCGGTCGTCAGCAGCGCGATGTGCGCGTCGGGGTCTGCCTCGCGCAGCGCCGCCAGCGCGGGCGTGGAGAGGATCAGGTCGCCAATATCGGCAAGCTGGACGATCAGGATGCGTCGAGTCATAGCCGTAATTCAACCACAGAGAGCGCAAAGATCACAGAGAGAAGGCAGCGATTTAGCCGTTAGCGGTTAGCATTTGGCTAAAAACCAGGAGCTAACCTCTAATTGCTTTCTCTGACTCGATGGCGCAAGACTCGCTATACGCCCTAAAGCTGGACGTAGCTGTTTTCCGCCAGGATGAACTTGTGCGCGTCCGGTACGTGATTCGCCGACAGAAGCTGCGAGTTATCCGCCAGCAGGCTGGAGTCGATTCGTCCGGGGATGTTACGGATCGAGCAGTCCTTCATCACGATGCTGGCTTCGACTTCGCTGTTCTCGACCAGCACGTTGTCGCCCAGCGACGTGTACGGTCCGATGTAGCTGTTGCGCACCGTGACGTGATTGCCGATGATGACCGGACCGCGCACCACGCTGTCGATGATCTGGCTGCCGTCGCCCAGGATCACGCGCGATGAAATGTCGCACGAGCCGATGATCCGCCCCTTGTCCTCCGGCGGCGCGGAGTAGGGCAGCTCGCCCAGCACCAGTTGATTTGCTTGGATGATTGAATCCGGTTTCCCCGCGTCGATCCACCAGCCGTTGAGCGTGTACGGGTGGACTTCGCCGCCGCTCTCGATCACCTGCTGGATGGCGTCGGTGATCTCCAGCTCGTTGCGCCACGACGGTTTGATCCGGGCGATGGCGTTGAAGATCGACGACTTGAACAGATACGCGCCGGAGATGGCGAGGTTCGACGGCGGATTCCTGGGTTTTTCGATCACCCGCAGGATTTTGCCGTCGACGATCTCGGCGATGCCGAAGCGCGTCGGGTCGGACACTTCGATCAGGGCGATGGCGGCTTCGGCGGACGATTCCGGGAAGCTGCGGATCAAATCCTCCATCTTGTCCTGGAAGATATTGTCGCCCAGCAGCAGGCAGAACGGCTCGTCGCCCACGAAGTCGCGGCACAGGCTGACGGCGTGCGCCAGACCAAGCTGCTCCTTCTGCACGATGTAATCCAGCTCGACTCCCAGGCTCGCGCCGTTGCTGAGCTGTGTCCGAATGGGGGAGTCCAGGTCGTTGACCACGATCCCGATCTGAGTGAGTCCGGCGTTTTTCAGCACGTGGATGGCGTAGGCGATCAGGGGTTGGTTGGCGACAGGCACGAGCGGCTTCGGCATGGTGAGCGTGACCGGACGCAGACGGGTGCCCTGACCAGCGGCTAGGATGACGGCTTTCATTTGCAGGTTTTCCTCCGTGTCGGAACACAATGTGGCGTGATGGTACAGGATTTTCAAAAGTGGGGCAATGGTGCGAGCGGGGCATGAACCCGGCGGGCAAGCGAGGGAGCGCCCCACGCGCTCCCTCGCAAACTGTTCTTCGCGCGCTGTCGTTTGGGCGGCTGTTACTGGCTGTCCAGCCAGTTCACCGCCGCGTCCAGCACCGGATCGCCGTCGCTCAGCACGGTGTTTTCGTCCACCGGCACTTTCACCGTCGGCGCGACTCCTTCGCCCTCGATGATGATGTTGCCGTCAGTGTCGACAATCCGACCAATCGGGAACTGGTAATAGACGTTCTCCGGCAGCAGCACCGCGTTGATGCTGCCTTCGGTGCCCGAAGTCGGGTACTGCCCGATGGTGGTCGCGCGGTTCTGCTGCGTCATGTCGTAGACGAACAATTCGCAGGCGCTGGCGCACGACGGTCCGGTCAGCACGGCGATGTTGCCGTGATAGCGCAGGCTTTGATCGGGCGGATAAAACACGCTAACGGCGGTCGGATCGAGATAGAACTCGCCCTTGCTGCGGTCGTAGGACTCGCTGTTGTACAGTTCCAGCGAATCGTCGAAGAAGTACGCCGCCAGTTGGTCGGCGAGGAAGCCGTTGCCGCCCAGGTTCGAGCGCATGTCCACGATCAAGCCCGGCACGCCCTGATCGTTGAGCGTTTTCATCAGCCGTTCCCACAGTTCGACCGTCAGGCGGTCGTTGTCGCTGAACGTGAGAATCTGGACGTAGGCGTAGCCGCTGTCGAGCAGCTTGTACTC
>JAXLWE010000104.1:0-2688 GCA_046328655.1 Anaerolineae bacterium
CCGGCGGCGCTGAGTTGGTGAAATGATCCGAGCGAAACACACACTGGTAATCGAGGTCTTCGGCGGCATTCAGGATTCGCCGCCATCGCTCCCACGTCAAGCCCATCTGCCCTTCCAGCATCAACCCGATAGCCGCCATGTCCGGGCGCTCCTGTGTTCAAATTTGAGACATGGAAAAATACCACAAATGCAGTAAACTATCAAAAGACATTTCAATTGTAATGAATGGAGGAAACTGTGGAGACCATCGCTCAGGAACAGTGTGTCCCCTGCCGGGGCGATATGCCCCGCTTAACCGACGCCGAGATCGACAGGCTGCGCGTGAATACGCCCATGTGGGATGTGGTCGATGTCGGCGGCGTCCCCCAGCTTCACCGCACCTTCGCTTTCGACAGCTACCCCGACGGACTCGCCTTTGCCATACGGGTCGGGCAGCTTGCTCAGGAGCAGGATCACCACCCGGTCATCACCATCCGTTACAAAGCGGTGACGCTGGAGTGGTACACCCACGCCATCAACGGGCTGCACCGCAACGATTTCATCATGGCGGCGAAATCCGACGAAGCCTACTTCAGGCTGCTGGACGAAACGCGGGCGCGCAGCGTCGTTCAGGAGGCATCGGAGGAATCGTTCCCCGCCAGCGACCCGCCCGGCTGGATCGGCAAAACGGCGGAGGAGCAAGAGAACTAAGTTTGCTTTTCTGCCGAGTCGGTTTCTGCCGAAAAATGCGGAGAATTATCCTGTATCACCCCGCCGAATCTGCGGTTTGACTCCCCTCTCCACGACGTGGAGAGGGGCAGGGGGTGAGGTAAAGCTTTCACCGCTGCGCGATGTAATCGTCGATGGCAATCCGGGCGATCCGGTACGAATCGCCGATGCGCGCGGCGGCGAGCTTGCCCTGATTGATCAGATTCATGACTTCGGCTTCGGTCACGCGCAGGTAGGTAGCGGCTTCCGCCACCGTCATCACGCTCGGCGGCTCTACCGGGCGCATGACCGGCATGGGCTGACGGATGGTGTTATCGGGCGTCTGCGGGATCGACAGGATGTTGTAGATCACCAGTCCGACGGCGATCACCAGCGCGCCGATCTCGACAAAGCCCACCTGGAGGAACTGGTCGTAGGTGATGTCGCCGCCGGGCGCGAGGATGATGCCCGCCGCGCAGAAGGCGATCACCGGCGGAGCCATGAGGATCAGGGCGATGATCCGGCTCTGCTGCGCCGGGATGGTGCGGTTAGCGACGCGAACCTGCCCCTTGAACAGCAGGAACAGCCCGATGATGAAAGCGATGCCACTACACATAAGCGATCTTCTCGTGGTTGGCTCCGACGCACGCATTATACTGTACGCGGGAAGGCATGAACACTAGCAGGGCTTGACCTCACCCCGGCTCGCTGCGCTCGACTCCCCTCTCCACGTTGTGGAGAGGGGCAGGGGGTGAGGTCGGATTCGCAAACACTGCCCCCTCTCAGTCCTCAGTCCTGATTCCTCAGTCCTGCTTTTACTCAGCACTCATCGCTCAGCACGCATTACTTTTTCGTACACCTCGACCGTCTCGCGCGCCGTCTTAAGCCAGCGGAACTGCGTCGCCCGCGCCAGCCCGCGCGCAATCTGCGACTCGCGCAGCGGCGCTTGCAGGATCAGCGCGATGATCGCCCCCGCCATCGTCCGGGCGTCGCTCACGAGATACGCCGCGTCGCCCGTGATCTCCTGCATGACCGGGATGTCGCGCGCCACGACCGGCGTCCCGCTCGCCATCGCTTCCAGCACCGGCAAGCCGAAGCCCTCATAGGCGCTCGGATACACGAACACGTCCGCCAGCCGGTACAGCGACGGCTTATCCGCCTCGTCCACGTAGCCGATCCAGCGCACATAATCCGTGACCGCCAGTTGGTCGGCGTACTCGCGCAGGTTGGGGAACATCGGTGTGCCCCATGCGGGTTCGCGCCCGCCGATCACCAGCGGATATTCCTCGCCGTGCGCCGGACCGCAGTAGGTGTACGCCAGCAGCGCGTCGTTGACCTGCTTGCGCGCGTCGAAGCCGCCCAGGTACAGCACGAAGTTATCCGGCAGGTGATATTTCTCGCGCACCGCCGCGTCGCGCTCCGACCCCATGCGCGGGTGATAGGCATCGTCGGCGGCGAGGTGCGTCGTCGTGATCTGCGCCGCGGGGATACCCAGGTACTGCACGATGTCGGCTTTGGCGGCGTCGCTGATCGTGATGACGTGCGTCGAGCCGCGTGCCGAGGCGCTCACCAGCGACGTGTACAGCCGACCGCGCGCGCCGGGGCTGTATTCGGGCAGCGCCAGCGGGATCACGTCCAGCACGCTCGTCACCAGCGGGATCGGCGATGTTAGCGGCGATCCCCAGTACGGCACGTGCGCGATGTCCGCGCCCACCTTCCCGGCGATCTGCGGAAACGTGCGCTGCTCGAACCATACTTTGCCCAGGTTCGAGCGCGACCCACTGGTCGGCACGACGTTGACCATATCCGGCAGGGCGTCCACTTCGCTCACGTCCGGCGGCAGCACCAGCGTCAACTGCACGTCCGGCGCGGCGCGGCGCAGCGCCGCCAGCAGATGCCGAAGGTACTGCCCAGTTCCCGTATTCGGTTGATCCCAGAACCAGCCGTTGTAGATGATGTGCATGTACCGGCGTCCGACGCTCTCAGAGGAAACCGCCCGGA
>JAXLWE010000105.1:0-2662 GCA_046328655.1 Anaerolineae bacterium
TAGGTGACTGTAGCGGGCGTACTTAAACTCCCGCATAAATTATCTTTAAGGGACGTGGACAGATTGCGCGCGGGTATCAGCCAGATCGCGCGGCTTCGGCAGCGGCAGCGTTCCTGGCGCGCTTTGACCTGAGTTTCGCAGACAATCGTCCAACTTCTATTACGGACTGTGCCCCGAATCGCAGGAGACGGTATAATCGCCATCGTTGTGATTTCAGTCCTTTCATATCTCCAAAGGATACAAGTTAATGCGTCCACTTAGTTCGCTGGAAAACACACTCATCTATCTCGTGCTGGGGATAGCCATCGCGGGTATTCTCTACGCTGGCTTCCTCGTGCGGCAAATTCTGAGCGAGAGCAAAGGCTCTGCGAAGATGCAGCAGGTGTGGGGCTTTATCCGCACAGGCGCGAACGCCTACCTCAGTTCGCAGTTCCGTATCATCGCCGTTCTGATCATCGTGCTGGTCGTGGTGCTGTTCTTCAGCGTCTACGTCGTCAACCCGACGCCGTATGCGATTGAGCACTTCTGCCCGGAAGTCGCGGCTGCGGCACGCTCGACCATTAACGCCGACGCCATCCGCGCCGATGTCGCTTCGCGCAACCCCGACCTGACCGCCGACGAATTGACGCTACAGCAGGAAAACGCGGTCGTCTACGCGGAAGAAGCCGCCATTGTTACGCAGGGTGTCCCCCAGTGTGAAAGCGCCCGCACCAATATCGCCCTCGGTCGCGCCGGAGCGTTCCTGCTCGGTGCAGTCTTCTCGGCGCTGGTCGGCTTCGTCGGCATGAACATGGCGGTGCAGGGCAACGTCCGCGTCGCGGCGGCGGCAGTCGACGAGAAACGCGGCTACGCTGACGCCCTTCGTATCGCCTATCGTTCCGGTACGATCACCGGCATGTTGACCGACGGCTTGGGCTTGCTCGGCGGCACGGCGATCTTCATCATCTTCGGCATCGCCTCCCCTGACGCGCTGCTGGGCTTCGGCTTTGGCGGCACGCTGCTGGCGCTGTTCATGCGCGTCGGCGGCGGCATCTTCACCAAAGCTGCCGACGTGGGCGCTGACCTGGTCGGTAAGGTCGAAGCCGGTCTGCCTGAGGACGACCCGCGCAACGCAGCCGTGATCGCCGACCTCGTCGGTGACAACGTCGGCGACTGCGCTGGTATGGCGGCGGACATTTTCGAAAGCTACGAAGTCACCATCGTCTCCGGCTTGATCCTCGGTCTCGCGCTGGCGACCGTCACCCGCAGCCCGGTCTGGATCGTGTTCCCGCTGGTCGTGCGCGGCATTGGCGTGCTTAGCTCGATCATCAGCACCTACCTGGTCAAGTCGACTTCCGGCAGGGATGCGCTCCACGCCATCACGCGCGGCTTCTACAGCGCCGCAGCGATCAGCATCGTGCTGTTCGGTCTGATGACCCTCGTCTACATGCACGACGAAAACATCAACCAGGGCGGCATTATCTGGCAGCCGTTCGCAGCCGTCGTCGCCGGGATTGTCCTCGCCATCGTCATCGACCGCGTAACCGCTTACTTCACGGACGTGGAACACTCCCCGGTTCAGGAGATCGCCCGCAACACCCAGACAGGTCCCGCCACAACCATCCTGAGCGGTCTCTCGAATGGTATGGAAAGCTCGGTCTGGGCGATCATCGTCATCGCTGGCAGCATCCTCGCCAGCGTCATCATCTTCACCCTGTTCCCCATCACCGACGCCAACGGCGTGCAGATCGTGGACAGCTTTACTGCGGTGCTCTACGGCGTGGCGATGACCGGTATCGGCATGTTGACCCTGACCGGCAACAACGTCTCGATGGACGCCTTCGGACCGATCTCCGACAACGCTCAGGGCGTGGCGGAGCTGGCGGGCGAAAGCGAAGGCTTCGGCGCGGATACGCTCAACCAGCTTGACGCGGTCGGCAACACCACCAAAGCCATCACCAAAGGTATCGCTATCGGCTCGGCGGTGATCGCGGCGGTCGCGCTCTTCGGCTCGTTCCTCACCGATACCCGCGTCGTCCAGCTTGGTCTCGGCGTGCCGCTGCAGGACACATTGTTCGGCACCGGCATCAATATCTCGCAGCCGATTGTGTTCATCGGCATGTTGATCGGTGGCGCGCTGATCTTCCTGTTCAGCAGCCTGCTAATCCGCTCGGTCAACCGCGCCGCCTTCAAGATGATCGCCGTCGTGCGCCGTCAGTTCCGCATCCCCGGCATCATGGAAGGCACGGTCACGCCCGACTACGCCGAGTGCGTCAGCGTCTCGACGCAGGCGGCGCAGCGCGAGCTGCTGCCCATCGGCATCATCGCCGTCCTCACCCCGATTGTCGTCGGCTTCCTGCTCGGCGCTCCGGCGCTGGGCGGCTTCCTGGCGGGCATCATCCTCGCCGGGCAGTTGATGGCAGTCTTTATGGCGAACGCCGGTGGCGCGTGGGATAACGCCAAGAAATACATCGAGGACGGGCACTACGGCGGCAAGCGCTCCGAGCCGCACAAGGCGTCGGTCGTGGGCGACACCGTCGGCGATCCCTTCAAGGATACGGCGGGTCCCGCGCTCAACCCGATGATCAAGGTCGTCAATCTGGTTTCGCTGCTCGCCGCGCCGCTAATCGTCACCGCCGCCGCGCCGCAGACCGATCAGGGCACGCGCACCGCGATCACCATC
>JAXLWE010000106.1:0-2570 GCA_046328655.1 Anaerolineae bacterium
CTCGCTGATCCGCGAATACACCTACGAAGCGGGCGTGCGTAATCTCAACCGCGAGATCGCCAACGTCTGCCGCAAGATCGCGCGGCAGGTCGCCGAAGGCAAGCGCCATCCCGCCCGCATCGAAGTCAAGCACCTGAGCAAGCTGCTCGGTCCCGCGCCCTTTGACGATCTGCGCGCCAACGACAAGGACGAAGTCGGCGTGACGACCGGCATGGCGTGGACTCCCTTCGGCGGCGACATCCTCACCATCGAAGTGCAGGTGCTGGCGGGCAAGGGCAGCCTGCTGCTGACCGGCTCGCTCGGCGACGTGATGCAGGAATCGGCGCAGGCGGCGCTCAGCTACATGCGCTCGCGCGCTGAAGACCTCGGCGTCCCGTTCGACGACTTCGAGAATCTGGACGTGCACGTCCACGTCCCGGAAGGCGCTGTCCCGAAGGATGGACCGTCCGCCGGGATCACGCTGGCGACTTCGATCATCTCGGCGTTCACCGAGCGTAAAGTCCGCAGCGATTTCGCCATGACCGGCGAGATCACGCTGCGCGGCAAGGTGCTGCCCATCGGCGGCGTCAAGGAGAAGGTGCTGGCGGCGCACCGCGCGCGCATCCGGCACATCATCCTGCCCAAGATCAACGAGCGCGATCTGGTCGACGTGCCGAAGGACGCGCGGCAGGAATTGGACATCCATTTTGTCGAGAATATGCAGCAGGTGCTCGATCTGGTGCTGCTGCCCGCCGAACTCGGCGAGCACAAACTCGACCGCATCCGGCGCGAGCGCGAGAAGGATTCGCAGGACGACGATTGAACGGACAGCGTAGGGCGCGCCCCTACCGAGCATGACGGACGACTTCGATGGCTTCGGACGATCTGTGGCAGTTGATCAAGAATGGGCGCTCGGAGCGGCTCGACTGGCTGAGCGAGAACGCTCCGCTCGACACGATTGCGGCGATCCTCACCGCGATGGCGAACAGTCGCGGCGGCACGCTCGTGCTCGGTCTGATCGGACCGACCGGGACGCTGCTTGGCGTGCGCGACCCCAACTCCGCCATCGACCGCGTGATACAGGCGGCGCTTTCGATTGAACCCGCGCTGATCATCCCGATGCCGCGTCCGGCTTCGCTGAAGGAGAAGCAGGTCGTCGTCGTCCACATCCCGCCAGGGATGCCCCACGTCTACGCGCTCGACGGGCGCTACCTCATCCGTCAGGGCATCGACAACACCGCGCTCAAGCCGCGCGAGCTGCGCCGCCTGATCATCGAGCGCGGCGAAGTCAGCTTCGAGACCGACATCGCGCACGGCGCGAGCCTGGACGACATCGACTGGGACAAGGCGAAAGCCTACATCACCACCCTCGGCGGTATCAACGAAGCCGAGGTCGAGACGGCGCTGTTCCGGCGCGGCTGCCTGACGCATCAGGATGGGCGACTGCGCCCGACCAACGCCGGAATCCTGCTGTTCGGCAAAGACCCGCAGCGCCACATTCGCGGCGCCGAGATCACCGCCGCACGCTTCCCCGGCGACACGATGGGCGACTCGTTCAAGCGCGAGGACATCGGCGGCACGATCCCCGACCAGATTCGCCGCGCCGAAGCCTTCCTGCGCGACCATCTGCGCAAGGACGTGAGCATCGGTCGCACGATGGCGCGCGACGAGTCGTTCGAGTACCCGCTCGAAGCCGCCCGCGAGCTGGTCGTCAACGCCGCTGCCCACCGCGATTACAGTATCGCCGGGGATGGTATCCGCCTGTTCATCTTCCGCAGCCGCATGGAAGTCACCAGCCCCGGCGGGCTGCCCGGTCCGGTCACGATTGACAACATCAAGGATGAGCGCTTTTCGCGCAACCCGGTGATCGTGCAGGTGCTGTCGGACATGGGGTTTATCGAGCGCCTCGGCTACGGCGTCGACCGCGTCATCGACCTGATGATCGAGAAGAAGCTGCGCGCGCCGGAGTTCGAGGAGACGGCGGGCGGCTTCCGCGTTTCGCTGTATAACGACCCGGTCGAGGAAAAGCCGGTCGAGCCTGCCGCCCCCGACCCGTTCAGGCTGGACGGGCAGTACAAGGGCAAGCCGCTGAATACCCGCCAGGAGATCGCCATGCTGTTCGTCCTGCGCGACGGCAACACCCGCATCACCAACAGCGACCTGCAAGCCCTCTGCCCGGACGTTCACCCGGAGACGATCCGCCGCGACCTCGCTGACCTCGTCGCCAAGGACATTTTACGCAAGCTGGGCGAAAAGCGCGGCTCGTACTACGTCCTCAATCCCGACTCGTAGGCGGATCGTTGATTGCTCCTTTCGTCAGTCTGTTTTATAGTCTTAATGCCGGGCTTTGCGAAAGGAATAAATCGATCATGTCGCGCATATTCTTGATCATGATGCTCATTACGGCGGCGGTGCTTGCCGGAAGCTGCAATATGGCGGCGCAGAGCACGGCTGCCCAGCCCGTCGATCAGATTTCAACGCCCGCAGAGGGCATCACCTGTGATGAACTGGTCACGCTCGCCGAGACTACCGTCGGGCTGGTCTGCGACGGCATCGGTCGCAATCAGGCGTGCTACGGCAACCGCCTCGTC
>JAXLWE010000107.1:0-2538 GCA_046328655.1 Anaerolineae bacterium
TCATTCGCGCCGATGGCGACGATGCGGAAGCCGCCTGTTCCGGTCACGAGCGGCTGGTAGTCGATGTAGCCGTTCTTGGCGAGGTCGAGCACCTGCTGGATGGCGTCGACAGTCGCCGGGTCGGTGTAGTTGAGGGTCGGCGGCGTGGTGCGGTAGTCGACCGGCAAGCCGCCGTAAGCCGCGACCAGCATCATCAGCGATTCGCCGTTCAGGTCGCGCGCGACGAATGGCGCTTTGTTCAGGTAATCCTTGAGCGTGCGCAGCGCGTCGAGGAACTGGTCGAGCGTCCAGCCGTTGGTCGGCGCGGGCACGCCCGCCTGCTCGAAGATCGTCGCGTTGTAGCTGAGCGTCTGCGCCTGGATCGTCATCGGGTATGCCCAGGTGCGGTTATCCTTCTGAAGCTGGATCATCAAGCCGCCGACCACGTCGTTCGGATCGAAGTTCGGGTCGGTGTCGAGGTATGGGTCGAGGTTGATGATCGTGCTTTCGTCGAGGCTCGGCACGGCGTTGGAACTCAGGTAGAAGCAGTCATCGCGCTCGGCGAGGGCGCTGGCGTTGCCGAACTCGGTATCGAACTTGACTTCGCCCACGTCGGGGTCGTTCGCCGAGAAATCGCTGGCGAGCTGCTCCCATTCGTCCTGATTGGGCATCGGCTGGACGAACGACTGAATCCCGAAATTGAGCGCGATTTCGCCCGCCTGCAATACGACGGGCGGCGGCGGCGTGGCGACGACCACGCTCACCGACGAGCGTCGGTCGGCTGCCGTCTGCTGGTCGGTCAGCGCCTGCGCCTCGGCTTGCTGGAGGGCGGTGTGAGCGTCGCTGCCGCCCGACATGGCGTTGAGCGCGCTGTTGACGTAGTCCGAGTAGCGCTGCTCGCTCAGGCTGAGCGCGCTCGGCAGGAGAGTATTCAGCGTGTCACGGACTTCCTGCGACGCGCCGCCGCCCGCAAAAGCGAAGCCCCCGCCACCACCACCCGGTCCGCCGCCACCGGGACCGCCGTTGCCGCCGCCTTGCTGGGTTGCTTCAACCCCGGCGAGGCTCTGGCGGGCGGGAATGCCGCCGAATAGCCCGGATGCGATGGAAACGTTATTGGTCAGCCACTTCGCCAGCGCGTATGCCAGCTCTGGCTGCTGCGTGCCGCTGCTGATGGCGAGCGCGTTCATGGTCATACCGACGCTGCCGCCCGGCAGCGCGACCGCCGCTGACGTGTCTCCGCTGTTCCCGCTGCCACCGTTGAACGCGCGACCGACCTGTAAGCCGAAGCTGCCCATCATGCGCATCGGAACCTGATCGCTGCCGCCGCCCGTGAACGTCGAGCCGACGACGCCTTCGTCCACCAAATCCTGCCACTGGGTGAGCAGGTCTTCGAGCGCCGGGTCGGTGAAGCGCGGGTTGCCGCTGTCGTCGTAGAAGTTCTGCCCGTACAGGCTGCGGAACAGCGCGTCGGTGCTGCCGAAAGTGGACAGCCCCGGTATCGAGACGTTGCCGTTGGCGTCGTACTGCGTCAGGGTGCGGGCGGCGTTGGCGAGGTCGTCCATCGTCCAGCGCTCGTTGGGGTAGGCGAGTCCCGCCTGATCGAAGGTGGCGGGGTCGTAGATCATCATAGTCGCGTCCACCGAGAGCGGCAGCGCCCACACCCCGTTATTCCACTGGACGGAGTTCCACGCCGCCGCTACGAAGTCGTCCGGGTACAGCGACGAGTCCGCGCTGGTCAGCGGGCTGAGGTCGAGCAGATACCCGGCGTCGGTCGCGTCCTGCGTCAGCTCGCTCTGGCTGACGTACAGCACGTCGGCGGCGGAAGCGTAATCCGCCAGCCCGTCGAGGTAGGTATCGACTCCGGCTGACAGCGGCGGGACGGCGGCGTCGACGTAGTTGACGTAAACCGACACGCCGTTCGCGCTTTCAAAATCGTCAAACGTGGTATCGTCGATGAAGTTGCGCATGATCTCCGGCAGCGCAATCGAGATCGTCGGCTGGCTCTGCGCCGAAAGCGACGCGAACGGCGCGATTAGCAGCAGCATTGTGGCAAGCAAGAACCATTTTCTGTGCAGCATAAAATCTCCTCCCGATGTTCTCCTGATGAGGGTCGCATTTGCAGGTTTCGGCGGGGTTGCACGCTGATTACGGTTTCGTAATCACGGAATGCCGCCCGCGTACAAAAAAGTAGGGGCCCGACATGTCGTGCCCCTACACGTTCTGCATATTCGTCAGCCGGTGCAGCCTCTCGACCGTCTGCGCCAGCGTCTCGACGGTGTAGTCGATGTCGGCTTCGCTCGTCTGCATCCCGACCGTCAGGCGCAGGCTGCTCAGCGCCAGATCGCGCGGGTAACCCATCGCCAGCAGCACGTCCGACGGCTCCGGGTTGCCGGTCTTGCACGCCGACGCGCTGCTCGCCGCGATCCCCTTCAGGTCGAGGTGCATCACCAGCGTGTTGCCGTCGATGCCGTCGATCACGAAGCTGGCGTGCGATGGCAGCCGCTGTTCGGGATGCCCGGTCAACTGCGCGCCGGGCACGCGGGTCAGCACGCCGTCGAT
>JAXLWE010000108.1:0-2507 GCA_046328655.1 Anaerolineae bacterium
AGAAATGACTCCACACAGCCGCCGTTCCCACTACAGCCAGCAAAATGGCGAGCACGAGCAGTCGCGCGACGCCTTTCGCAAGCCGTTTGACGGTGCGCCCAAAACCTCGCGCTATCCGTTGCCGTTTGGACATAAACCGCATACCTCGTTTCGCGCCCGGTCTCGTGGCGCTGATCGTCCTAGCTATTCATTATGGGAATTGCCTTGTCGGTGTCTGTCGGGCAAAGCGAGACTGATGCTGTCCGAAATTTCCCTACACTCTGCCGCGCGGGCGTGCGGGGCAATAAAAAAGCGCCTCTGGATGCCCAGAAGCGCTTTGGTCAGATAAGCCAGTCGAGATCACTGGTGGAAGGGATGCGGAAATCGCGCCACCCTAACGCGCGTGACGCTCCAGATAGCCGCCAACCAGCCGCGTCATGGTTTCGACCTCGACCAGAAATGAGTCGTGACCGAAAAAGGCGTCGATGTGATGATACTCGATCTCGCGCCCCGGCAGCGCGTCGACCAGCTCCTTCGCCTGCGCCGCCGTATACAGCCAGTCGCTTGAAAAGCTGATCACCAGAAATTTCGCCGTCACGCCCTTCAGCGCATCCGCCATCGACGCATAGCCCTCGCCGATGTCGAAATAGTCGAGCGCTTTGGTGATGTACAGATAGCTGTTGGCGTCGAAGCGCTGGACGAACTTCTCGCCCTGATGCTTCAGGTAGCTCTCGACCGCGAACTCGGTGTCGAAGCTGTAGCCAATCTGCTCGCGCGATTGCAGGCGGCGGCTGAACTTGGTTTCGAGCGAATATTCGCTCATGTAGGTGATGTGCCCGACCATCCGCGCGACGGCGAGTCCGCCTTCGGGCGGCGTGTGCCCGTAGTAATTCCCGCCGCGCCAGTTGGGGTCGGCGTAGATCGCCTGCCTGCCGATTTCGTTGAAGGCGATGTTCTGCGCCGACGAGCGCGGCGTCGCCGCCAGAAACAGCACCGAATCCACCCGCTCCGGGGTATCCACCGCCCACTGAAGCGCCTGCATCCCGCCCATGCTGCCGCCCGCCACCGCGAACAGCCGCTCGATCCCCAGCAGGTCGATCAGATGGCGCTGCGCCTGCACCATGTCCGCGACTGTGACTACCGGGAAGCGCAGCGCGTAAGGCTTGCCATCCGCTGCCAGCGACGCCGGCCCCGTGCTGCCCTGACAGCCGCCGATCACGTTCGAGCAGATCACGAAGAAGCGCTCGGTGTCGAACATCTTGCCGGGTCCTACGGCGTCGTCCCACCACCCCGGCTGCTCGTCCGCGTCGTCAGTGTAGTATCCCGCGACGTGCGAATCGCCGGACAGCGCGTGACAGATCAGGATGGCGTTGGAATGATCGGCGTTGAGCCTGCCATATGTTTCGTAGGCAAGCGTAAATGGCGCCAGCGTCGCGCCGCTGCGCAGGTGAAGCGGAATATCGAAGTGGGCATACTGCTTCTGCACGATGCCCACCGAGTTTTCGCGCTGAAAGCGAACCGTCGGGTTGGATTCCGGCAGATCACCCGGAAGCGCCACCATACGGGAGTTCCTCCTTGCTCGCAGCTTCGGGACGGCTCACCGGAGCCGCCCTGAAGCCGTCATCGCCTCGCCAAATGGACTAGATCACCGGTTCGGGCGTCACGTTCTGCGACACCTTCAGCGCCTGATCCAGATCCCAGAGGATGTCGCTGATGTCCTCGATGCCAATCGCCAGCCGGATGTAATCGTCGGTGACGCCGGTCGAGACCTGTTCTTCCGGGCTGAGCTGCGAATGGGTCGTGCTTGCCGGGTGAATCGCCAGCGAGCGGGCGTCGCCCACGTTAGCGAGGTGCGAGAAAATCTTCAAGCCTTCGATGAAGGCGCGCCCGGCTTCCCGCCCGCCCTTGATGCCGAAGCCAAGCACCGCGCCCGCGCCCTTTGGCAGATATTTCTGCGCGCGCTCGAAGCTGGGGTGGCTGGGCAAGCCGGGGTAGTTCACCCATGCGACCGCCGGGTGCTGTTCCAGATACTGCGCCACCGCCAGCGCGTTGTCCACGTGCCGCTGCACGCGCAGCGCCAGCGTCTCCAGCCCGACGATGTTCAGGAAGCTGTTGAACGGAGCCTGCGCGCCGCCCAGATCGCGCAGCCCGATGACGCGCGCGCGGATGATAAAAGCGAGCGGACCGACGGCGTCGGCGAACACGACGCCGTGATACGCCGGTTCCGGCTCGGTGATGCCGGGGAAGCGCCCGCTGGCTTTCCAGTCGAACTTGCCGCTGTCGACGATCACGCCGCCGATGCTCAAGCCGTGCCCGCCAATCCACTTGGTGGTGGAATGGACGACGATGTCGACGCCCCATTCAAACGGGCGAACCAGATACGGCGTGCCGAAGGTGTTGTCGACGATCACCGGGAGTCCATGCCTGTGCGCGACGGCGGAGATACCTTCGAAATCCGGGATTTCCAGCTTGGGGTTGCCGATGGTTTCCAGATAGATGGCTTTGGTCTTGTCGTTGATCAGCTTCTC
>JAXLWE010000109.1:0-2505 GCA_046328655.1 Anaerolineae bacterium
CCGGTGCTGCTGATGCTCGGCGACCGCGACCGCCTCAACCCAGAAGCCTACGGGCAGACATGGGTAGATCGGGCGCGGAACGCGCGGCTGGTGATGTTCAAGACCGCGCACGCCGTCCACGAGGAGGACTGGGACGGATTCCGGCGCGTCGTCGGCGATTTCCTCAAGGCGGCAGACGCAAAACTCAACGATACGCTGTAGGGGCGTTCAATTGAACGCCCCTACCCACATCTTCAAATAGACAGATTTCGAGAAAAGGCTGAGCCATGCACACGGAGATGGTCGAATTCGCCGCCAACGGCGGCACAGCGCCGGGGTATCTGGCGCGCCCGGACGGTGACGCGCCCGGCGTCGTCGTGATTCAGGAGTGGTGGGGACTGAACGACCACATCAAGGACATCGCCGAGCGCTTCGCCGCAGCCGGGTTCGCCGCGCTCGCGCCCGACCTGTATCGCGGGCAGGTCGCTACCGAGCCGGACGAAGCGCGCAAGCTGGCGATGGAGCTTCAGTTCCCGCAGGCGATCAAAGACATTCAGGGCGCGGCGGATTTCCTGCTGGCGCAGCCGTCCGTCCAGCCGAAAAAGGTCGGCGTGGTCGGTTTCTGCATGGGCGGCAGGCTCACCGGGCAGATGGCGCTGCACGGGCAGCGAATCGGCGCGCTGGTCGCCTTCTATGGCGTGCCCGTACTGTCCGACGAGGACGCCGCGAAAGTCTCCGCGCCGCTGCTGGCGATCTACGGCGAGACCGACCAGGGTTTCCCGCCCGACCTGATCGCCGCCAACGACCGCAGGCTGAAGGCGGCGGGCAAGACCTACCGCGTCACGGTTTACAGGGGCGCGCCGCACGCCTTCTTCAACGACACCCGCCCGCACATCTACCAGCGCGAACCCGCCGAAGCCGCCTGGGACGAGACGCTGCGCTGGTTTCGGGAGTATCTGAAGTAAGCGATTAGCCATCAGCCGTCAGCTTTTCAGCAAAAACATGCTGCTAATCGCTCATCATCTCCTAAATTACCATCCCGTAATGCGGCGCAAGTTGCATATCGACTCGCGTCCGTCAGCGCGGTAGACTACTGAGTCGATTTCGTCATTGGGTGATACGATTACATCATGGAACGAATACCCGCCGGGAGCAACCTGATCATCGAAGTCCAGCCGGAGAGCTGGCGCTTGCTGTCCAACGGCACCACCACCGGGACCGAGCGAGTCCTGGTCGAAGCCGTGCCCGGCGAGCCGGTGCGCTACGGCGCGACCTTCGGCAGCCGCCGCAGGCTCCCGGAGGAAGGACTGCTCCCGCCGGATTCGGTGCAGCGCGTCGTGCTCGGCTGGTCAGAAGAAGATACCGCCTGGCATCTGGGGCTGGTCTTGCGCGGTGAGCTGGTCGCCACGCGCGGCAGCCGCTGGTGCGGGCTGGCATTCTGGTACGATCCCCTCGCCACCCAGCATCAAAAGACGGCGATCATGGCGGGGCAGGCGCTGGCGGAGCAAATCCACTGCCCGTTTACGTTCGTCCCACCCCGCAAGAGCGAAGGCGGTCCGATCTCGGTCGCGCCGCGCCCACGACCCGAAATCGACGCATCGGCGCGGGTTGAGCCGACCACGCTGGAGCCGGTCGCCGAGGCGATCCCGCAGCCGGAGCTGCCGATCAAGCTCGACCTGTGGACGCTCAAGCGCACCGACTGGGAGCGGCTGGAACTGGCGCTCTCGCCGTCGTGGGGGCGCAGCAAGCTGATCCGCGTGGCGTGGAACATCCTCTGGCTGGGCGCGTTCGTCGTCCTGACGGTCAAGAGCCTGACCAGTGGCATCGCTCTGCCGCTCACCTCGAACTTTGAGCTGACCATCGGCGGCAACACCTTCACGATCCCGATCCCGCCGATGATGCTGATCTATCTCGGCATCGCGTCGAGCATCGTGCTGTTCCTGCTGATCATCTCCGGGCTGTACCAGACGCTCACACACGTCAAGCGCATCGCCTTCGAGCCGGGCGGGGTGCGCTGGCTGCGCGGCAAGCGCGCGCGCCGCGTCGTCCCCATCGACCAGATTCAGGAAGTCTACGTCAGCCACCTCATCAACAAGGTGGGCAGGCGCGGCAAAGCCAGCCAGGAACGCGCCGTCCACTACGGCGAGATCAACCTGCTGCTGAAAGACGGCTCGTTCCAGTTGGTGCTGGAGCAGCATCGCATCGAGGAGACGATCCCGGTCACCGACGACCCGCTGAACGAGGAAGCGGTCACGCCGCTGACGGTGTACAACGCCCGCACGCGCCTGCAATCCGCCGGGCTGATGATCGCGCAGACGCTCAACGTCCCCGCCAGCTACGACAAGCGGCTGAAGTAGAGACCCCTCACCCAGACAACAAAAAGGGCACGACATGTCGTGCCCCTACGATCTACGCCTATTCTGACGTGCCTACCGGGGCCAGGTATAGCGCACGGTGTAGGTAATCACGACTTCGCCGTCATGAGCGGGCACGGTCGGGCGGAACTCGATGGTGTTCGAGTCGACC
>JAXLWE010000011.1:0-107926 GCA_046328655.1 Anaerolineae bacterium
CGCTTACGGCGTCGCCCGGCGTGCGCGCCTTCAGCACGCCGACCGCGCGGAACGCCCCAAGCGCAAGCTCCCGGCGCTCGGCATGATCGAAGGCTGCATGGTGCTGGGCAGCGTCGACCTGCTGTTCGCGCTGTTCGTGATCATCCAGTTCGCCTACTTCTTCGGCGGTCGCGCGACGCTCCAGGTCGCCAGCCTGAGCTATGCCGAATACGCCCGGCGCGGCTTCTTCGAACTGGTGGCGGTCTCGGTGCTGACGCTCGGCTTGGTGCTGGCGCTCGACAACACGACCGTGCGCCGTCTGGATCGTCACACGACGCTGTTTCGAGTGCTAGCGATGCTGCTCGTCGGGCTGACCGGCGTGATCCTCGTCTCGGCGTCCCAGCGAATGTTGCTCTACGAGGAGCAGTTCGACTTCACCATGCTGCGCGTCCAGACGCACGTGTTCATGTACTGGCTGGCAGCGCTGTTCGGCTTCTTCCTGCTGGCGCTGTTCCGCGTGCGCGAGCGGATTTTCTCGCTCGGCGTGCTGCTGGTCATGATCGGCTATCTGGGCACGCTCAACCTGATGAATGTCGAAGGGTACATCGCCGAGCGCAATATCGCCCGCAGCGCCCAAGGCTACGAACTCGACTACTGGTATCTGTCGGGCTTCTCGGTCGACGCGCTGCCGGTCATGCTGCGCGCCTATCAGTCGGCGGAGACGCGCCCCGAACTGCAAGCCTACGCCGGGCAGTGGCTCGCCCGCCAGTTGAGCCGTCTGGATACGATGCGCGGCACGACCGGCTCGACTATCTTCTCCGCCAATCTGTCGCGCGATTCGGCGTGGGCGGCGCTCGACGGCATCCGCGACTCGCTGCCGGAATACGACGCGCGCTATTTCTATTACGGGTCTGGATATAACGATTAGGGCTATCCAGGCATCACGTCGGCGGCACGGATGTCGGCGGGTTCGGTCGCTCGCAGCGGTAAGCATCCCACAGGCATTGATTGTCCGGTGACAGCACGCAGTGTTCTACCGGACCGCCGCAGGTGGTGCAGCTACCACAGTTGCCCCATACGCCGCTGCTGGCGGTTTCCGGCGTCGCGGTCGCCTCGGTCGTCGTGGATGCGGTGTAGGCGTTGCCGACGTGCAGCGGCAGGACAACCCGGTAGGTCGCGCCCTCGTGACGCCACAGCACCTGACAGCTTTGCTCGCCTCTTTCCGGGTTGGAGCAGCCGAGGAAGCGCCCGCGTGTATCGATCTTGGGCGGGTGTTGGTCGCCCTCGACCGACCTGAAGTGCTGCCAGGGGAATTCGTTGGGCATCCACAGCGCCAGCCACAGCGTATCGTTGGACGGCACGTGCAGCAGCGGGATCACGTTGGTGCAGTTGGCTCCCAGCGTCAGCACCGGGTATTCGACGGCGTCCGTCACTTCGCTTCCCACTTCCGATGTCGCCTCCGGCGTCGCTTCCGCTTCGGCGGTTGCTTCCGGCGTGGCGTCGCCCTCCGCCAGCGACAGCTGACAGGATTGTCCCCCGACCGAGATCCACAGCGGCGGCGCGGCATCTGTCGAAGTGTTCGCTTGCCCCAGCGCCAATAAGACCGACATCAGCAGGACTGGCAGGGTGAGGATAATTGTCGTGCGTCGCATGGCGCGGCTCCATTCGCTGAGGGGTTAGGTGCTGGCGGCTGGCGCTCCCGGCGTCAGGTGGAAGTAGGCGAGGCTGGCTTCCATGTCGGTGACGTGATCCATCTCCATCGTGATCGACGGCTGGCTCGGCAGCCCGCGAACCAGATCGAGCAGGCGCGGGTAGTCGAGGAAGCCGCCGGGCAGCCCGCCGTGAATGTCCATCTTGCCGTCGTTGTTGTTGACGTGCAGGTGAACCAGATACGGCTTGAGCGTCTCCAGCCACTGGGTGAACGGCACGGTGGAGTACAGGTGCGCGTGCCCGATGTCCAGACAGGCGCGCAGGTTAGGGTGGTCGATCTGCTTGAGCACGTCGCCGATGATGTCGGGGTCGAATTCCCACATGTTCTCGACGGCGACGGTCACGCCCAACTGCTGCGCATACTCGGCGATGTCGCTCCAGAAGATCACGTTGCGCTGCTGCCAGCCGAGGCGGTAGGCTTCGGTGTGGATCGCGGCGATGAAGTTGGCATGGAGGATGACGATTTGCACGCCGAGGTCGTGGGCGATGCGCAGCGCGTGGCGAAAGCGCCCGCTGCACACCTCGTTGATCTGCTGGTCGGGGCTGCCGGGAGCCATGTCCATGAAGGGACCGTGCATGGTCAGCATCCCCGGCACGGGCTCGAGCAGCGTTTTGTAGCGCTCCACCACTGAGCGCCAGTCGCCGTCGAGCACGTCGGGGTAAGCGAACGCCATCAGTTCGATGCCCAGCCCATGCTGCACGGCGAGTCGAATGCAGTCGTCGACGTTGCTCGGACTTGCGCTCAACAGAACCCGGTCGCCCACAGGAACCTCTGCCCGCTCAGACCATGCCTCAGTCTACACCCGTTTATTTTCTCGCGGCAACCACCTATACAGCCTCGCGCGCTCCCTCACGGGGTGGTCGGTGTGGCGGGGGCGTCGTGATCCGGCAGTAAGTCCTCCGCGCGGCGAATCGCCGGAACGAAGTAGCCGCACACCCCGACCAGCACGCCGAGGATGCCGAAGATTACGAACATCAACCCCATGCCCGCGCCCGCCCCGACGCCGACCAGCTCGCCGAAGATCGGCGCGAGCGCGCCACCGGGCATCATGGCGGGTTCAAACACGCGGTCGGCGAGCGGACCCGTCAGCAGCATGGCGACCGGGGCAGTGATCTGGGCGATCATGCGCCGCGCCGCGAACACTCGCCCCTGCACGTCCGGCGCGACCTTCGCCTGCCAGATCGCCTGATTTGAGCCGTTGAGGATCGGGAGGAGCGCCGATCCGAGGAACATGCCAGCCGCCCAGATGACGAGCGACTGCCCCACGCCCAGCACGACCTGACCGAACAGGCTGATGCCGATCATCCCCAGCAGGACGCCGTGCACCTTTCGCCGAGGACCGCCCCACGTGCTGAGCAGCAGCCCGCCGATCACGCCGCCGATTGCTCCGACCGATTGGACCGTCGCCAGCGCCGCCTGATCGCTGCCGGTGCGCGCCAGCAGCATCGGCGCGACCAGCGTAAGGGCGAAGGTGCTGGTCAGGTTGATGGAGAAGAAGGTCAACTGCAAACCGAGCAGGCTCGGACGCCGCAGGATGTAGCGGAAGCCGTACATGCTTTCCTGCCACAGACTGCCCCGGCTTTCGGCGCCGGACGCGCTCGCTTTCGGCTGGGGCACGGCGATCACAAGCAGCGCGCCGACGGCGAACACGAACGTGGCGATGTCGATCAGCATCACCCCGGTGATGCCGATGATCGCCAGCAGCGCGGTGGCGAATACCGGCGCGAACACGCCCGATACCGACTCGGCTAGCCCAAGCAGCCCGTTGGCGCGGGCGTACTGCTCCTTCGGCAGCATCAGGCTGATGGCGGCGGAGTAGGCGGGCCACTGAAAGGTGTTGAACAAGCCCGAAATCGCCCCGGCGATGTACAGATGCCAGATTTGCAGGTTTCCGGTGACGTACAGCAGCAGGACGACGATGGTGGTCGCGCCCGCGCCCAGGTCGCTGAGCATCATCACCAGCTTGCGATTCCAGCGGTCGACCAGCGCCCCGGCAACCGGGCTGAAGATGATGCCCGGCGCGAACCCGAAAACGCGACCAGCGCCAGCGCCGTCGCCGACTGCGTCAGTTGGTATGCCCAGATGGTCAGCGCGAACTGCGTCATCGCCGTGCCGAGCAGCGAAACAAGCTGCCCCGCCCAGACGATCAGGAACGCGCGCATTCCGGTCGGTCTCATCACGTGCGTAGTTCTCCGGTTGTCGTCCGAAACGCGGCAGCGCGCCGTTTCCGGGGTGGCTTATGCTGAATTTCGCCTGCTGTTCGCGGTTTCTCTCAGGGAGCCTGCGCCTCAAGATGCGCCTTGAGCGCCGCGAGCGTGCGCCCGTTTTCTTCCCGAATGCGCTGCACGACCAGCCGCTGCAGCAGCCGGAGCAGCCTCGCCGTTCGGATGGTCGTCGTGCGCTCCAGATGCGTCCCGCTCGCCGTCGGCGTCAGGACGTAACGAATGGTCACGTCGAGACCGGGCTTCTCGGACGCCTGATGGAATACGATGCGCGTCGGCGGCTGGTACTCGATGACTTCGCCGTAGAGCACGTTCGTCGAATTCCGGTCGACGTAGGTCGTCCCCTGCTTGATGGGCGAATCCGAAATTTCCACCGTTTCCGAATAGGTTTTGGACGGCGGCAGCCAGCGGTGATAATGGGCGATGTCCGCGAGCAGCTCGAATACCGCTTCGGGTGGTCGCTCAATGTCGACAGACAGATGAATATCCGGCATCCCCACTCCTTCACAAAGCTGATCGCCGCGTCCCGCTCTAGGCGACGGGGATTTTGTCCTCGACCGCCCGCACCGCGTCGGCGATCACCGCCAAGCCTTCGTCGATCTGCTCGTCGGTGATGTTCAGCGGCGGCAGGAAGCGGATGCAGTTGCTGTACAGCCCAGCGCGCATCGCCACCACGCCCCGGCGGAGCGCTTCGTTGATGGTGTCGAGCGTCTGCTGCGGCGCGGGATTCTTGCTCAGCGGGTTGGTCACCAACTCGACCAGCAGCATCGGACCCAGCCCGCGCACGTCGTCCACCAGCGTCGACTCGCGGTCGAGCCTGACGAGGTGCTGGCGTAACCGGCTGCCGACCGCTTCGGCGCGCGCCAGAAATTCCGGCTGGCGGATCATCCTGATCGTCTCAATCGCCGCTGCGCAGGCAATCGGGTTGCCGCTGTAAGTCCCGCCCAGCCCGCCCGGATGCGGCGCGTCCATCATCTCGGCGCGCCCGGTCACCGCCGAAAGCGGCATCCCCGCCGCAATCGACTTCGCCGTCACGATCAGGTCGGGGGTGATGCCGTAATGCTCGACGGCGAACAGCTTGCCCGTGCGCCCGAAGCCGCACTGCACTTCGTCGCTGACCATGACGATGCCGTGCTGGGTGCAAAGCTCGCGGATTCGCTGCAAAAAGCGCGGCGGCACGGGCAGGAAGCCGCCTTCGCCCTGCACCGTCTCGATCACGATGGCGGCGACGGCGCTCGGATCGACCTGGGCGATCATGGCGTTGTCAAGCCGGGCGATGCAGTCATCCAGATACCGTTCTTCGGTCATTCCGGCGGGGCGGCGGTACAGGTTGGGGAACGGCAGGCGGTAGATTTCGGGCGCGAACGGTCCGAAGCCCTTCTTGAACAAGCCGTATTTGCTGGTCATCGAGAGCGTCAGGTTCGTCCGCCCGTGATACGCGCCCTCGAACACGATCACCGCCGGGCGACCCGTGTAGCTGCGCGCGATCTTGACCGCCGTCTCGACCGCTTCCGCGCCGCTGTTGAGCAGGATCGTCTTTTTGGCGAAATCCCCCGGTGTCACCTCGTTCATCAATTCGGCGACTTCGACGTAGGGCTCATACGTGCCGACGATGGCGCAGAAGTGGATCAGCTTTTCCGCCTGATCCTTGATGGCGTTGACGACGTTCGGCGGGCAGTGTCCGACCGCCAGCACGCCGATGCCCCCGGCGAGATCGAGCAGGGTATTACCGTCGGCGTCAGTGACGGCAGCGCCCTTCGCTTCGGTGATGACGATGGACGAGGCTTTCGACGCGCCGCGCGGGGTCGCGGCTTCGCGCCGGGCAGCGATGGCGCGGCTCTTGGGTCCCGGCACTTCGGTGATCAGGTTGATGGTTGGCATGGTCTATTCCGTGTTATTCGCTGTTTGACGAATCGCCTCACCATCTTAGCGCGAATCGCCTCGGCAACGCTACGATGTCATACCACATTGCGACCACGCCGCGCCGACGCCATAATTAGCGCTTTGCACAGCCTACAGGAGCTGAACCATGAGCCGCGAAGCCGTCCATACCAACCACGCGCCCGGCGCGGTCGGTCCCTACTCGCAGGCGATCATCGCCAACGGTTTTGTTTACACCGCCGGGCAAGCCGCGCTCATCCCCGGAACCAAGTCGCTGCGCGAGGGCGGAATCCGCGAGCAGACCCGGCAGACGCTCGACAACCTCAAGGCGATCCTCGAAGCCGCCGGGACGAGCATGGATAAAGTCGTCAAGACGACCGTGTTTATGGTCGATCTGTCCGAGTTCGCGGCGATGAACGAAGTCTACGCGACCTATTTCGGCGACAAACCCCCCGCGCGCAGCACGGTACAGGTGGCGGCGCTGCCGCTCGGCGCGCAAGTCGAAATCGAGGTCGTGGCGCTCGCTTAAGCGATTAGCTGTTAGCAATTCGCTGTTAGCCAAAATACAGATAGCTATTTTCAAGGGGGTTTTGCGCCCTCTTGCGCCGACTGCTAATCGCTAATGGCTAAAAGCTAGTATCGGCATCGCCAGCCCGACCAGCGCGCTGATCATAATCAGCCAGGTCGCGTTGATTCGGAAGCGGATCAGCGCGACCAGCGCCGTAATCGCCAGCCCGATTGCGACATAACTTGTCACAACCGCGCCGTCAAGCGGCTGGAGCGCTTCGCCCGCCAGCCCGACCACCGTGATCAGAATCGCGGCGATCACCCCGGCGTTGACGCCGTTCAGGAAGGCGCTCATGAAGCGGCTGCGGCGCATCTTCGGGATCAGCGGCGCGGTCAGGATCACCAGCACGAAGCACGGCAGGAAGATGCCGAGCGTCGCCGCGAACGCCCCCGGCAGCCCGGCGACGATGTAGCCGACCACCGTCGCGGTCGTCGAGACCGGACCGGGCGTGATCTGCCCGATGGCGATGGCGTCGAGCAGCTCGCGCCCGCTCAGCCAGCCGAAGGTGTTGACCAAATCCTGCTGGATGTAGACGATCAGCACGTAGCCCGTGCCGAACAGCACCGAGCCGATCTTCAGGAAATAGAAAAACACGTCGCTCACCCCGGCGCGCATCCCGAAGTCGATGCCCTGCTGGAGCAGCCCGGACGGCGACGCCACCAGCGCCATGAGCAGCGGGCGCTCACGCGCGTCTCGATGACCGCGTAGATCACCCCCGCGCCGATGATGGCGACGACTTCAGGTACGTGCAGCAGCAGAATCGCGCCCGCCGTCGCCGCGCAGGTTAGCCACAGCAGCCGCGACCTGAGCGCCGTCGGCACGAGGCGGTAGCCCGCGTTGGCGATGATGGCGACGATCACCGGCTTGATGCCCCACAGCAGCGCCTCGACCGCCGGGATCGCGCCGGTCTGGACGTACAGCACCGCCAGCGCCAGCGTCAGGAAGAAGGTCGGCAGGATGAAGCACGATCCGGTCAGGATCGCGCCGGGGATGCCGCGCAGCGTGTAGCCGACGTGGATCATCACCTCGGTCGAGTTGGGTCCGGGGATCAGGTTGGTGGCGGCGATCAGGTCGAGGTAATGCTCGCGCGTCAGCCATTTTCGGCGCGCGACCAGCTCGTCCTCCGCCATTGCCACGTGCGCCACCGGACCGCCGAAGGCGACCAGGCTCAGGCGGATGAACAGGCGCGCCAGCTCGACATACGACACGCGCGGCGTCTCAGATTGCGTCAAGATACGGGCGCTCCTCGGACGGCGAAAGCCCTATTGAACCACACGCGCGCCGCAGATCAAAATGCTTGGCTGAAATTTCGCCTGTTTAGGCTGTCGCGTCTGACGGGCGCGGCAGGAAAATGCGGAATACGCTGCCGTGACCGGGTTCGCTTTCGGCTTCGATCCTGCCGTGATGCGCCTCGACGATCTTCTTGGCGATGCTCAAGCCCACGCCCGTGCCGCCTTCCGCCCCGCGTGCCGGGTCAGCGCGGTAAAACTGGTCGAAGATGTGGGGCATATCGGCTGGCTGGATGCCGACACCGGTGTCGCGCACCTGCACGATCACGTGCCGAGGGGTCGCGCTGGTCTCGACCATCACCGTGCCATTCTCGCTCGTGTAGCTCAAGCCGTTCAGGATCAGGTGCTTGAGCGCCAGCTTGAACTGCTCGCTGTCGAGCAGCACTTCCGGGATGTCGCTGGCAGTCCGACAGGCGAGCGACTGCTTCTTGCGCAGCGCCAGATTCTGGTGGTCGCGCACGACCTGCTGGACGATGTCGTTGACATTGCCCCACTGGAACTTGAAGTCGCCGGTATCGGCTTTGTCGAGCCGCGCCATGCTGATCAGGTCTTCGAGCATCCGCTGCATGTGGATCGCCTCGGACTGCAGCACGTCGATATGATGCTGCTGGCGCTTCGGCTCTTTCGCCAGCCGCTCGATCAGGTAGATGCTGGTGTTGATCACCGAAAGCGGCGTGCGCAGGTCGTGCGACAGGTCGCCGATGAATTTTTGCAGCGCGCGCACCTTCTCGCGCTCGATGACCAACTCTTCTTCGTTCTTCTCGTCGGTGATGTCGCGCACGGCGATCACTCGCACCATGTCGCCGCGATACCACTGCGACTTGCCGCGCAGCTCGGCGTGAACCGCCGACCCGTTCTTGTGACGCAGCAGCAGCTCGTAGGGTTCTTCCGAATCGGTCGCGGCGATTTCGCGCACGGTCGGCTGCGAGATCGGCTCCACGAAGTCGATGGTCATCAGCCCGATGACCTCCTCCGGCTTGTAGCCGAGCAGCTTCTCGATGGCGGGGTTCACGTCGAGGATGACGCCGTCCTTGTGGACGACAATCGTCTCGGACGAGGCTTCCAACAGGCTGCGGTAGCGGGTTTCACTTTCGCTCAGGGCGTGCGACTGCTGGTCGAGCAGGGCGAGGTAGCGGCTGCGCCACACCGCCGCGATCAGGATCAGCAGCGAGATCACCACCGTGAAGTAGAACGCGGGCGTCGCGTCGAAATACGAGACGTCAACCACCAGCGGAACCAGCAGGATACCGATCAGATTGGCGATGATCAGCAGCATCGTCCCGCGCAGCGGCAGCAGCAGGTAGGCGATTACGATGGCTGGCGTCACCCACATCAGGGTCTCTTCCGGCACGCTGGTGACGCCCAGTTGCGTCCGTACCAGCGCGTTGGTGAACGCCGCCGCCGAAATCAGCAGCGAAAGCGCCAGCGCCGCCGTGCCGTAGAAGCCGATTCGGTTGAGCAGGTAAATGATCACCAGCACGAGGAAATCGACGGCGACGAACAGCGTGCCGTTGCCGCGCCCGTCCCACAGCATCAGGAACGCCAGCGACGCGAACACCGGGATCAGGAGATAATTCAGCAGCCGCGCCTGCCGCCGCTGTGCCGGATCGAGCACCGTATCCAGCGGGTCGATAACCCTGTGTCGCAGCGGATCGACCCAGCGGACGAAGCCCTTCAACCAATTGCGCACAGCAGGCACGCCAACCCCTCAACATCAACGTTATGTCATGAGTATAAGCGCACATCGACATGATTTTTCCATCAGTTTCGGGGATGTTCGTACAAAAAGAGTAAAATCTGTGGACTGGCACGGTGCGTGCTATAATCACATTACAGGCGTTATTCAGGGAGAAATCCAATGGTTGTCGCAGTTCCAGAAACGACTTACGACATCGGCAAGATTGCCGATTTGCTGGGCAACGAGGCAGACGATCTGCTTAATCACACCAGCCAGACGATCAGCCGGGATGCGCTGCATCTGCCGGGTCCCGACTTTATCGACCGGGTGTGGATCAATTCGGATCGCACGCCGCAGGTGCTGCGCAGCCTGGGAGCCATGTTCGAGCACGGGCGGCTCGCCGGGACGGGCTACCTGTCGATCCTGCCGGTCGATCAGGGCATCGAACACTCGGCGGGGGCGTCGTTCGCCAAGAATCCGGCGTATTTCGACCCGGAAAATATCGTCAAGCTGGCGATTGCGGGCGGCTGCAACGCCGTCGCCTCGACCTTTGGCGTGCTCGGCTCGGTGGCGCGCAAGTACGCCCACAAAATCCCGATGATGGTCAAGATCAACCACAACGAGCTGCTGACCTATCCCAACAAGTTCGACCAGGTGATGTTCGGGCAGGTCGATCAGGCGTGGGATATGGGCGCGGTCGCCGTTGGCGCGACGGTCTACTTCGGCTCGGACGAAAGCACGCGCCAGTTGATCGAGGTGGCGGAAGCCTTCTACCGCGCCCACGAGCTAGGCATGGCGACGGTGCTGTGGTGCTACACGCGCAACAACGGCTTCAAGGTCAATGGGGTCAACTACGAGACCGCCGCCGACCTGACCGGGCAGGCGAACCACCTCGGCGCGACGATTCAGGCGGACATCCTGAAGCAAAAGCTGCCCGAATCCAACGGCGGCTTCAAGGCGCTCAACACCGGGACATCGTCCTACGGCAAGCTGGACGAGCGCATGTACACGCAGCTTTCCAGCGACCACCCGATTGACCTGACTCGCTATCAGGTGGCGAACGGCTACATGGGACGCGCCGGATTGATCAACTCCGGCGGCGCGAGCGGCAAGAATGACCTTGCCGACGCCGTCAAGACCGCCGTGATCAACAAGCGCGCGGGCGGCATGGGCTTGATCAGCGGGCGCAAGGCGTTCCAGCGCCCGATGGAAGAAGGCGTCGCCCTGCTGAATGCCATTCAGGACGTGTACCTGTGCGAGGACATCACGCTCGCCTAGTCTGCTTGCGACCACAGCGCTTCCGGTGAAAACGAGAGGGCGCGGGAATGACCTGCGCCCTTTTGTATTTCACCGCCTAAGACCAATCGTCTGTTGCATGACCCCGCAAGCTGCGGTACATTTCCACTCGCAGAGTAGTCCAGTTGGCGCGCGAGTCGTTTAAGTGACGTTGAGCCATATCCACGACCAGTCTGCCCGTCATGCGTGATACCGCCCTTCCGTTCCGTCCTGGGCAATCGGGATCGAAGGTAGTATTTACGGAGGAGATGTATCTCATAAACGGCTCTTAAAATAACTACCCAACTGCACTAATCTGGCATCACTAAAATTATTGGTTGGTTTAGGGCAAACGCCCCCGTGTACAAAAGGATAAACAGATGAGCAGGAATCGTTTATTGGTCACTTTGCTGAGCGTGATAGCGATTACGCTCCTGGGCATAGTCAACTATGCCGCCGCCCAAAGCCCCGTCGAAGTCGACTTCTGGCACGCGATGACCGGCAACAATGGCACGGTCGTCACCGAACTTGTGGCTGCCTTCAACGAATCGCACTCCGACGTTCACGTCACCGAGCAAGCCAAAGGCAACTATGACGAAACGCTCAATGCCGTGATTCAGGCGTCCGGGCAGGGCGAAGGTCCAAACCTTGCGCAGATTTTCGACCTCGGAACTCCGCTGGCGATTGACTCCGGGTTCTTTGTGCCAGTCGAAACGATCTTCTCGGCGGAACAACTGCAGCACGTCAAGGACGATGTGCTCCCGCCGCTGATCACCTACTTCACGGTTGGCGGTCAACTGTGGTCGCTGCCCTGGAACAACTCGACCCCGCTGCTGTACTACAACAAGGATATGTTCACGGCAGCCGGTCTCGATCCTGAGAAGCCGCCCGCTACCTGGCAGGAACTGGAAGAGGATTGCGCGGCAATCGTGGCGGCGAGCGCTGCCCCATACTGCTTCAGCCCCAAGATTTACGGCTGGTTCTTCGAGCAGTGGATGGCGCTTCAGGGTCAGGAACTGGTCAACAACGGCAACGGTCGTGACGACCGCGCCACCGAAACCAACCTGACCAGCGACGCCGCTCACGCCATCATGCAGTTCTGGAAGGACGTGAACGACAAGGGCTACTGGGTTTACACCGGCAAGACCAACGACACCCAGGGCGCGAACCAGATTTTCATCGCCGGGCAGTCCGCAATTCACCTGGAGAGCACCGGCGCGCTCGGTACGTTCACCACGGGCGCGGAGACAACCGGCTTCCAGCTTGGAACCGGCTTCTTCCCCACCAACGGTGAAGTCGAGCGCCAGGGCGTCATCATCGGCGGCGCAAGCCTGTGGGTGAGTTCGAATAACAGCGCGGAAGAAAATGCGGCTGTCGCCACGTTCCTGACCTGGCTGCATGAGCCGGAGCAGATGGCGATGTGGCACCAGCGCACCGGCTACATGCCGATCACGCTGAGTTCCCAGCAGCTTCTGACCGACCAGGGTTACTACGAGCAGAACCCGAACGCCCACACGGCAATCGACCAGTTGGCGGCGGTGAACGTCACCTCGGCGACGGCTGGCGCGATCACGGGTCCCTTCCCGCAAATTCGCACCTTGACCGAGCAGGCGATCCAGAGCGTTGTCAGCGGTGGCGACATCGACGAAGTGCTGACCGATCTGAAGGCGCAAGCGGATGCGGCAATCGCGGATTACAACGGACGTCTGTCGTCGTAAACCGCAACAACGCTGCTGTTCTGGCGGTCAAAAGCATTCGTAAATACAATGAGGGCGGGTCGATGAGTCCCGCCCGTTTTGTATCACTGTATTGACAGTCGCTGCATCCCACCCCAGGCTGTTCGCCCGTCCACGAGACTAGCGCGCTGCGATGCAGCCGCACACGAGGAAAGCACACAATGCAGGCGGTCTTTCGAAATCGTTGGTTGCCCTTCCTGCTCCTGCTGCCAACCCTGATCATTCTGGTGATTTTTCTGTACTACCCGATCATCAGCACCTTCCAGCTCAGCTTCTTCAAAGCCGCGCCCAACGGCATTGACCTGACCTACGTCGGGCTGGACAATTACCAGCGCATTCTCGACCCGCAGCTTCAGCAAACCGAGAACGGCACGCTGGTCGTGAAGAATTCGTACTTTCTGGTGCTGGGGCGCTCGGTGCTGTTCTCCGGCGCGATTGTATTCGGCGGGCTGGCGGCATCCATGGGCGTCGCCATGCTGGCGAACCAGAAAATACGCGGGATTCGCATTTACCGCACGCTGCTCATCTGGCCCTACGCGATCTCGCCCGCCATCATCGGCGTGATCTTCCTGTTCATGTTCAACCCGGTGGTCGGCGTCATCAACTACGCCTGGAACGCCGTTTTCCACACCCGCCCGCTGTGGCTGGGCGACCCGATCCTGACGCCCATGCTGATCGTCATCGCGTCGATCTGGAAAAATCTTGGCTACAACGTCATCTTCTACCTTGCCGGGCTGCAAAACATCAACACCGAGCTGCTCGAAGCGGCGTCCATCGACGGCGCGAACGCCTGGGTGCGCTTCCGGCAGATCATATTCCCGCTGCTGTCGCCATTCACCTTCTTCCTGCTGATCACCAATCTGACCTACTCGTTCTTCGATCTGTTCGGCACGATTGACATCCTCGCCGGTCCTGGTCCCGCCAATTCAACGACGGTGCTGATCTACAATCTGTACCGCGACTTGCAGATCAACCACAGCACCGGTATGGCAGCCACACAGTCGGTCATGCTGTTCGTGCTGGTCGCCGGGCTGACAGTACTGCAGTTCCGCACGACAGAACGGAGGGTGACGTACAATGCGTAGCCTGACAGCCTCCAGAGCCACGACCGTCACCAGGACTTCGCCCCGCCGCCGACCGAGGATTCTCGTCCACCTGACGCTGACGGTGCTGTGCTTCATCATCGGCTTCCCGATGATCTTCTCGATCATCAAGTCGACGCAGAATCTCGGTCAGATCATGGCATACCCACCGAACCTGATGATCGGCGACAAGCTGTTCGAGAATTTCACGACCGCATGGACGACCGGCAACCTCGTCCGGCTGATGGGCAACACGATTCTGGTGGCGATCTGCGTCACGGTCGGCAAGACGATCACGTCGCTGCTGGCAGGGACGGCATTCGTTTACTTCCGCTTCCCGCTGCGCGGCTTCCTGTTCATCTTCGTCGTGCTGACGCTGATGATGCCGACTGACATCCTGATCGTCGCGCTCTACCGGCTGATGGGTGACCTGAAGTGGACGAACCAGTTTCAGGCGCTGGTCGCCCCATTCCTCGCCAGCGCAACCGGCACGCTGCTGTTCCGCCAGCACTTTTCGAATATCCCCGGCGAGCTTGCCGACGCCGCTCAGATCGACGGCGCGGGTCCGGTGCGCTACCTGTGGAGCATCCTGATCCCCCTGTCGTGGAACGTGATCGGCGCGCTGGGCATGATCCAGTTTATCGGCGTGTGGAATCAATACCTGTGGCCCCTGCTGATCATCAACGATAACCAGCGCCAGTTGGTACAGGTGGCGCTCAAGGGCATCACCGTCAACGCGCTCGACCAGGGCAACTGGGGCGTAGCGCTGGCGGCTGCTGTGATCGCCTCGATCCCGCCGCTGGTCGTGTTTCTGGTGCTTCAGGAGAGCTTCCTGCGCGGGTTCGCGCTCACGCACGACAAATAAGCGAAGCCGTCAATCAAGTATGTCCCTTCATAAAATGAGCCTCTCTCGCTGAGGCTCATTTTCTTTTCCGTGCAGCCCGAAATCACCGATCCAGACACGCTGCTCTCATCGAAAATTAAGCGTCAGGATCGTTGCTATTTTAAGGAATTTAACGTATTCTTAAAGTATTCTTAAAAATTCGACCGGACTGGGTTGCGATTTTGCTGATCGTCGTTTTGCTGCTTATTTTCGGGTACGGGTATCTGGACGGCGTGCTGGTCTCCGCCAGCATCGTCTCGACCACGATTTCGACGCGCGCGCTGAACAGCCAGAAAGCCTTCTGGCTGGCGGCGGTCAGCATGTTCGTGGGTCCGTTCCTGCTGGGGACGGCGGTCGCCAACACGATTGGCGCGCAGTTGATCACGCCGGAAGCGACCACCCTGCCCGTGATCGGAGCCGGGTTGACTGGCGCGATCCTGTGGAGCGCATTCGCGCTGTGGCTCAAGTTCCCGGTGAGCATCTCGCAGGCGCTGATCGGCGGGCTGATCGGCGCGGCGTGGGCGGGCTTCGGGCACAACGCCATCATGCCGCAGGGCTTGACGAAAACGCTGGCGGCGCTGTTTCTGTCGCCAGTGCTGGGCTTGCTGGTGGGTTACGTGGTCGTCAAGCTGGCGTACCGTTTGTCCGGCAGCGCCACACCGCGCCTGAACGTCTGGCTGAAGCGCACGCAGGTGCTGCTGACGATCCTGAAGGCGATCAGCTTCAGCGCCAACGACAGCCAGAAAAGCATGGGCGTGCTGGTGCTCGCCCTGATCGCGTCCGGCTCGATGCAGACCTTCGCCGTGCCGACGTGGATCGTCGCCTTCGCGGCGGCGTCGATTGGTCTGGGGACACTGGTCGGCAGTTGGCGGCTGATCCACACGATGGGCGGCAGGTTCTACAAAATCCGCCCGATTCACGGCTTCGGCGCTGATCTGGCGTCGGATATGGTGCTGTTCGGGGCGGCGGTGCTCGGCGGTCCGGTGAGCGGCTCGCAGATCGTCACGACCGCGATTGTCGGCGCGGGCAGCGCGGATCGGATTCAGAAAGTCCGCTGGGGCGTGCTGAAAGACATCCTGACCGCATGGCTGCTGACGATCCCGCTTTCGGGGCTGGTCAGCGCGCTCAGCTATACGATTATTCGAGGAGCGACATATGAACGTGGTAGCGACTGTGCGCGGCGGGCTGCGAAACTGGTTTCAGCACCGACCGAATCAGTTCATCGAGCGGATGCGCGAGCAGGCGTACATCGTCGCGCTCGGCACGGAAGCGCTGGTCGACTACATGGAACACCCCAACAAGAAGAATGCGATCGCGTGCGCGAGCTGGAAAAACAGGCGGATGAGGAACGCCGCATGTTGATCGACGAACTCAACCGCAGCTTCGTCACGCCGATTGACCGCGAGGATTTGTTCGCGCTCTCGCGGGCGATTGACGACGTGCTCGATTACGCCTACTCCACCACCAGCGAGATGGACATCCTCAACGTCGCGCCGACACCGCAGCTCTGCGCGATGGCACGCCTGCTGTGCGACAGCGCCGAAGAAATCCGCCACGCGATGGAGCGGCTGGAGCAGCACCCCAGCGTCGCCGGAGACCATGCCATGCGCATCAAGGCGATTGAAAACCGCATGGACACGCTCTACGCCGAAGCCCTCGCCAGCCTGTTCAACGAGCCGGACAACCTCAAGGAAGTCGTGAACATGCTCAAGCTGCGCGAGATTTACCGCCACATGTTCCACGCCGTCGGCAGCGCCGAACAAGCCGCCAATATCATCGGCGACATCGTCATCAAGTTTTACTGATCTCCACATTTGGCTAAACTATACGCCTCGTCAAAATCCGGCGCGCAGCCGGGTTCGGCGAGGCGTGTTTCAGGCACGCCCGAAAGGCGGTTCTTTGCCCATGCGACTCGAAACCCTAGCTGTCCACGCCGGGCGCGCGGTCGAACCCGGCTCCAGCGCGGTGACGCCCGCGATCACGCTCTCCACCACGTTCGAGCGCGCCGACGATGGCAGCTATCTCAACCAACACGTCTACACCCGCACCAGCAACCCCAACCGGCAGGCGCTCGAAAGCGCGCTCGCCGTGCTGGAAGGCGGCGCGGCGGCGCTGGCGTTCGCCTCCGGTCAGGCAGCGGCGTCCGCCATGCTCCAGACGCTGTCGGTCGGCGATCACGTCATCCTGCCGGACGACCTGTATCACGGGATGCGCCACCTGGTCAAAGAGGTGCTGGCGCGCTGGGGACTGCGCGCGGATTTTGTCGACATGCGCGACGTGGCGAACATCCAGAACAGCCTGCGCCCTGAAACCCGGCTGCTCTGGATCGAGACGCCGTCCAACCCGCAGTTGAAGATCGTGGACATCGCCGCCGTTTCCGAGCTGGCGCACCAAGCCGGGGCATGGTGCGCGGTCGACAACACCTGGGCGACCCCGGTCTGGCAGCGACCGCTGGCGCTGGGCGCGGATGTCGTGCTGCATTCGACCACCAAGTATTTCGGCGGGCACAGCGACGTGCTCGGCGGGGCGCTGATCCTGCGCGACGGCGCAACGCTGCTGGAAACGCAGCTTCGCACGATCCAGTCGCTCGGCGGCGGCGTGCCCTCGCCGTTCGACTGCTGGCTGCTGATGCGCAGCCTGCCTACGCTGCCGCTCCGCGTCCGTGCGCAGACCGCCAGCGCCGGGAAGATCGCCGAGTTTCTCAGCCAGCACTCGCGTGTCGAAGCAGTGCATTACCCCGGCTTACCCGGTCACGCCGGACACGACATCGCCGCCCGCCAGATGAGCGGTTTCGGGGCGATGCTGTCGGCGCAGATCAGGGGCGGAGCCGACGAAGCGATGGCGGTGGCGGCGCGGGTGAAGCTGTTCATCCGCGCGACCAGTCTGGGCGGCGTCGAGAGCCTGATCGAGCACCGGGCGTCGGTCGAGGGCGCGGACAGCCCTACCCCGGTCAACCTTCTGCGTCTGTCGATTGGGCTGGAACATGCCGACGACCTGATCGACGATCTGGCGCAGGCGCTCGACGGCTGACGCGGACTGATCGATCCACTTTTGAGCCGCTGTCCGGTTGCGGTATAGTACCCGGCGGACTCGGCGCGTCATCAAGGAAAGCGATCATGGCGGCAATCACGATTCAGGATATTCAGATCATCATGACCCAACCGCTGACTCAGCGCATGGCGGTGGTCAAGGTGGTCACCTCCGAGCCGGGGCTGTACGGCTTGGGCTGCGCGACCTTCACGCAGCGCTTTCACGCTGTGCAGGCGGCGCTGAGCATCACATCAAGCCGCTGCTGATCGGGCGGGATGTCCAGCGCATCGAGGACATCTGGCAGATGTCGATGGTCAACGGCTACTGGCGCAACGGTCCAGTGCTGAACAACGCCATCTCCGGCGTCGACATCGCCCTGTGGGACATCAAGGGCAAGCTGGCGAACATGCCGGTTTACCAACTGCTCGGCGGCAAATGCCGCGAAGCCGCCGCCGTCTACACCCACGCCGACGGCAGCAGCCCGCAGGAAGTGGTCGACAACGCGCAGCGCTTCGTCGACGAGGGCTATCGCTTCGTCCGCGTGCAGATGGGCGGCTACGGCGGCAAGCACGCCCGCGACATCCGCCCGGAAGGCGCGCCCGACGGCACGTACTTCGACCCGCGCGCCTACATGCGCAACATGCTGAAGATGCTCGAAACAGTACGCGCGGCGCTCGGCGACGAAATCGAGCTGCTGCACGACATCCACGAGCGGCTGACGCCGATTGACGCCGTGAATTTCGCCAAAGCCGTCGAGCCGCTCAACCTGTTCTTTCTGGAGGACGCGCTCGCGCCGGAAGACCTCGACTGGTTCGCGCAGATTCGCGCCCAATGCGCGACCCGCTGGCGATGGGCGAGCTATTCAACAACCCGCTGAATGGCGCTCGCTGATCGAGCGGCGGCTGATCGACTTCATTCGGATGCACATCAGCCAGATGGGTGGGCTGACCCCGGCGCGCAACGCGGCGATCCACGCGCAGTTGTACGGCATCCGCACCGCCTGGCACGGTCCCGGCGACGTGTCGCCGATCGGTCACGCCGCCAACCTGCACCTCGACCTGTGGGCGCCCAACTTCGGCATTCAGGAATGGTGCCGCTTCCCGGAGCTGGTCTACGAAATGTTCCCCGGCACGCCGGAAGTGCGCAACGGCTACATGTATCCCAATGATCGCCCCGGCTTCGGCGTCGAGATCGACGAGGCGCTCGCCGCCAAATATCCGTGCGAGGACGAGGTGCTTCAGTGGACGCAGACGCGCCTGCCCGACGGCAGCCCGGCGCGACCCTGAGCGAGCCGGGATAAGGCATCTATCCCGCGCCAAAGGTAACAAATGTAACTGGCAGCGCCGCTCGCTCTGACCGATGATCACGATAGCAATTTACTGTTAGGTTGCACAAGTACGGCTGGCACGATGCACCACAAGAATCACCCCTGTAACTTTGCGTTTCTCAAGACCCCACAAGTCCTGACGCGCGGCGCGGTGAAATGACATGAACCTCGTCAAGCTCGCCCTCGCCGCCGAACGCTTCACCCAGACCCAGCCGCCGATCAAGCTTCAGGCGATGCAGTGCGTCCGCGCGCGCGACAAATCGGCGGTGTGCGACCGCTGCGTCGAGGCGTGCCCGGCGAACGCGATCCGGCTCGAAGACGGCGTACAACTGGACGCCGAAGCCTGCGTCCGCTGCGGGCTGTGCCTGCACGCCTGCCCGACCGGGGTGTTTTCCGGCACGGACGACCTGCACCGCCTGCTGTACTGCGTCTCGCAACTGGTTGATCACGAGACCGTCGAGATCGCCTGTGCGCCGCACCCCGATCCGGCTTCCGGCGATCCCAAAGTCGACGCGGTCGTCACCACGACCGGATGCCTGGCGGCGCTGGGCGCGTCGGCATACCTGAGCCTCGCGGGTCAGGGCGTCAAGCGGGCGCGCGCGCGCCTCGACGACTGCGCCCGGTGTCCGCTGGCGCAGGTGCAGCCGCAGATCGAGGCGACGATCCAACGGGCGAACGATCTGCTCGCCACACTGGGCAGAAGCGAGAGGGCGGCGGTCGCGGAGCCTGTCGCTCGCCCAAAGCGCCGCCCGGTCTATTCGATCAAGAATCCGCCGGTGTCGCGGCGCGGCTTCTTTCAGGCGCTGTCCCAGCGCGGGCGCGACCTGCTGCCGCAGCTTGAGGGCGTCAGCGAGCGCCACCGCCTGGTCGAAGCGCTGCGCCAGCTTGCCCCCGACGGCGCTGATCAGCCGATGCCCGGCGACGATTTCGCGGCGTTCAGTGTCAGCGACGCCTGCACCGCCTGCACCACCTGTGCCCGCATCTGCCCAACTGGCGCGCTGGCGTTCGCCCGCGATGACGATCAGTTTGTGCTGGCGTTCTCGCCCGCTGAATGCGTCAACTGCGGGCTGTGTACCCGGTTCTGCGAGCCGGGCGCGCTTCAGAAAACCGGCGCTCCACCGCTCAGCGCGGTCATCAGCCCAAATGCCGAGATACTGCGCGAGGGGACGCTCACCCGCTGCCGCAAGTGCAACACGCCTTTCGCCGGGGAATCGGAAGACGGCTTGTGCCCGGTCTGCGCTTTCCGCCGCAACAATCCGTTTGGAAGCCAGTGGAAAGCACCCGCGTTCCCCAAATCGATACCCAACGATTATTCCAACCCAGCAAAGTGAGGCGACGATGGCTCAGTTAGCGGAATTACTGGTACAGACCTCGGAGATGCATCACCATCTGTGCCCCCGGCAGGTGCTCGGCGTGCGCATGGGGATGCTGGCGGGCGAGCTGCTCCACCTCGATCTGCCACAGGCGGACAAGCGGCTATTCACGTTCGTGGAGACCGACGGCTGCTTCGCCGACGGCGTCGCCGTCGCTACCGGCTGCACGCTGGGGCATCGCACGATGCGCCTGATGGATTACGGCAAGGTCGCGGCGACCTTCGTCGACTCCGAAACCGCCGCAGCGATTCGAATTTTCCCACATCTTTCGTCGCGCGAAGCCGCCGCCAACCTGCTGCCGGACATTTCCAGCCGCTGGCAGGCGATGCTCGAAGCCTACCAGCAGCTACCGATTGATCTGCTGTACCAGTGGCAGTCAGTGTCGCTTCGCATCGACCTCAAGGCACTAATCAGCCGTCACGGACTGCGCGTGAACTGCACGTCGTGCGGCGAGGAAATCCTCAACGAGCGCGAAATCGAGATCGATGGGCAGCCGTACTGCCGCTCATGCGCAGGCGACGCCTACTACGTCCACGCGCCGGAAGCGGTCGCGGGCAGCCAGAGCTAGATCGCCTCAAATCCGGGCGGTCTGCACTGGTCATCTCCCTATCTGGTATCAGATGTATACTTACGCGGCGATAACGCGGTGGTCGGCTTTGTGCTGCCGCGCACCCGCCAAATTATGCCAGCAGCAGTCTTTAGGGAGCGATGATGATTCTTGTTGCCGGAGATATGAAGAACAGCGGAACCGCAATTACCTGGAATCTGTTACGCGCGGGGCGACCGGCGCTGGAAGCGCTGGAACCGGGAATCCGCGCCGTCGAAACCAACGTGGACGACGATTCGGTCGGGCTGGGCGGCTACCCCAACGCGATGGGCGAAGTCGAGCTTGACGCGGGCGTGATGGACGGACGCACGCGCGCCAGCGGCGCAATCGGCGCGCTGAAAGGCTATCTGCACCCGGTCAGCATCGCTTACGCGGTGATGAATCGGCTGCCGCACGTGCTGCTGGTCGGGGATGGCGCTGCCCGCTTCGCCGCCGAAATCGATGCCGAGCGCGGGGCGCTGCTGACCGACGCCATGCGCGAGAAGTGGGCGGAGTGGCGCAGCCAGTTCAGCGACGACGAGAGCCTGATGAACGCGGTCTTTCACGGGCAGGACCCGCAGCGTTCGGGCGGCACGACCGTGTATCTGGCGCAGGATCAGGCGGGCGATATCGCCGCCGCGACCAGCACCAGCGGCTGGGCGTGGAAATATCCGGGGCGGCTGGGCGACACGCCGATTGCGGGCGCGGGCTTCTATGCCGACAACCGCTACGGCGCGGCTGCCTGCACTGGCAAAGGCGAGATCGCCATCCGCAGCGGACTCGCCCGCGTCACAGTCGCCTTCATGCAGATGGGGCGGACGGTGGAAGAAGCCGTGCGGGAAGCCTTGAGCGACATCCGCTACCACCGCGACCAGAGCATCGGCATCACGCTGTACGCGATTGACGCGCGTGGCAATTATTTCGTCGGCTACGTCTACGACAAGGATCACCCCGTCCCGCATTATCACGTCGCGGTCGACGGCGACGAGCGCCCGGCGACCAAACCCGCGAACGATCTCGGCGAGCCGGGCTGAGCGCACCAGATTGCTTAGAGAACATTTGAAGCATGGGGTATTACGATTGTCTCCGTGCCGCCCAATGCTCGAAGCGTCGGGCTAGGCAAAGTCAAGCCTGCTGAAGCAGGCTACATTCCAGCCACCTTTAGGTGGCTTGGGTTCAATAGCCGGATGGTTTGACCATCCGGCGGCACACACGAGACATATTGCTCATTCGACGGTCATGCGGAAATCGTACTGCTTCGGCAGCGGGTAGTCGCGCTGGACGCGAGCGAGCAGCGCGTCGTCAAGCGGGATCGATTCGTCGCGGCTCAGGCGTTGGGCGTGATACTGGAACCACAGGTCGGTCAGAATCTCATCGCCTTCCTGATAATCGACGATCTCGAAGCCGTCGGTGAACAGCCGCCCGACGCGCTCCAGATCGCCCGCAGCCAGCCCGGCTTCGACTTCGAGCAGATGCACCCGCCCGTGATCCCGGATCGCGTCCGGCAGCGACGAAAGCAGCGCCAGAAACTCGGCAGCCCTGCCCGCGTCGATCAGCGTCCGCCCGGTCTCGACCAGCAGCGGGATCAGGTCGGGGCGCAGGCTTTGCGCCTCACGGTATAGCGCCGCCGCTTCGTCCAGTTGCCCTTCGCGCCGCGCCAGCACCGCCAGATTGCGCAGCGCCCAGGGCGAGCGCTTGCGGGCGAGCGACGTTTCCCACGCCTCGCGCGCGCCGTCGACCGCGCCCCGATGCAGGCGCATGTTGCCCAGATGCAGCCACGCTTCCCAGCCGGATTCGGGGCGGCGGCGCAGGGCGCTTTCCAGCAGCTTATGCCATTCGGCTTGCACCATAGTCCCGCCAACTGGCGCGGAAGCATCGGTATCAGGGTAGCTCGCCGTCCGCAAAAGCTCGACCCAGGGCTGCTGCGCCGAGCCGAGCGCGCCGCCAAATTCCAGCCCCGCTCCGGCGAACAGCGCTTCGCCCGCCATCCGACGGCGCAGCGCTTCCAAAGCGCCCCATCCCGATCCGGTGTGCAGCACCTCGGCGGGCGGCTGGTCTTTCCAGACTTCGCCGCGCGTTTTTTCCGCCTCAAACGCGGCGCGCGGCGCGATTTGCTCCAACCGCGCTTCGACCGCCGCCTGCGCCGCGCTCCAGTCCGAGCTGTGTACAATGCGCGGGTCGGCTTCCATCAAGCCGTAGCCTTCCAGCCACGAGACTTCGGCGCGGCGGCAGCGTGGCGCATTCGCTGCGTCGGCGCAAGTCCCGCCTGAATTTCCAGATACGACTGACCTTCGCCGCCCAGCCACTCCTGCCAGCGCGCGCCGCCCGACCCTGTGCCCCACAGGAACAGCTTGCGCCCGCGCAGCGGATCGGTCGAGACCTGAACCAGCCCCTTGCCGTCGCCGTCGAGCGCGCTGATCCACGCCCGGCGTTCCGGCGGGATCAGGAAGAAGTAATCCGCCGCGCGCCGCCCGGTGACCGTGTAGGTCACGTCACGCCCGTCGACGACCGGCACGGGCACGGTCTGCAAATCCTCGACCGACAGCGCATAGCGATACGATTCGGCGGCGGGTACGAGCACCCGGACATCCTGCCGTTCGGGGACGGCGATATTCGACCACCAGTACATTGGCAGCGGACGGTCGAACGGGTTGACCAGCCGAACGCGGACGTAAAGAACCGGCGAGCCGTCCGGCAGGTAGGCGTCGATCTGATAGGCAGCCTGACGAATCCGCTCCCACTCGTACAGGCGCAGCACGGGCGTCCCGTCGGGCGCTTCGACCCGCGCCGCGAACAATGGCGAGCAGGTGAACGGCGTGTGGGCGATCACGCCCATGTTCCATTCGACACCGCCGCTGAACCAGGCGTTGCGCATGGCTAAATTGGCGGGCTGAAGACGCGGATTGACGTACAGCAGCTCACGACCGCTCGGCTTGTGCAGCAGCGACCACATACGCCCGCCATAGTCGAGCAGGAAGGTCGCGCGCAGCAGGTCGTTTTCCAGCACGGCGACCTTCAGGTCGGTCATCTGGCGCTGGCGCGTGTAGCCGTCCTGAACCGTGTACGGCAGGTAGTCGACAACGTAGCCCGCGTCAGGGTCGGATTCTGGCTTGCCAGAAAGCACCGGCTGATAACGAGGCTTGTCGAAAAGCGGCAGCGGGCTTTCCGGTCCCAGTTCGGCGGCGGGGAGCCGCCACGAATCGACGCGCAGTTCGCTCATGATATTGTCCTGTTCGCGCGCCCTTTTTTTTTGGGTATACCGGGGCGCTGACCGCGCAGCCGCCTATTTCACCGAGCCGAGCGTGATGCCGGAGATCATCCGCTCCGAAAGCCAGATGAACAGGATGATGGTCGGCACGATGACGATCACCACGCCAGCGAACAAGCCCGCCCAGTCGCCCGAATAGGTCATGGCGTTCTTGAGCGAATACAGGCTCAGGGAGAGCGGGCGCTTATCCGGGTCTTGAATGAAGATCAGCGCAAGCTGAAATTCGTTCCACAGCCCGATGAAGTTGAAAATCGCCGCCGTGATGATTCCGGGCGAGGCAAGCGGCAGCATCACCCGGCGGAACACGTCGAAATCATTACACCCGTCGATCACCGCCGCGTCCTCAAGCTCCTGCGGCAGACTGCTGAAGAATCCGGTGAGGATGTACACCGTGAACGGGATCGACAGGCTGACGTAGACCAGTATCAGCCCCGGTATGCTATTGATCAGCTTAAGTCCGGCGAGCAGCGCGAACAGCGGGATGAACAGCAGCGGGTACGGGACGCCGATGCCAGCGATGTAAATCATCGTCAGCAAGCCGCGACCGCGAAACTTGGCGCGGCTGAGCACGTAGGATGCCGGGGACGAGACCAGCAGGATGAGGATCACCGAAATGCCGACGATGACCAGGCTGTTGAGGAAGCCCTGCCCCACGTCCGAGTTCAGCCAGACACGCTCATAATTGACGAACTGCGGGTCTGGGGGGATGTCAAACGGCTTGCGGAACACATCGCGGTTGGTCTTGAGCGACGCGAGGACGACCCACGCGATCGACAGAATCGTGAACAGCGACCACCCGCCGAGGAACACATACGAGGGCAGGACGCGAAGCCAGTGGAAACGCCCACGCTTTTGCGCGCTGTGAACGTCCGCCTGTTCGAGCCGAAGGGATTGCTGCGACATCGTCTCTACCCCCTAATACTGAACGACTTCGCGGCGCGTGAGCCAGCGAATAACCAGCACGATCAAGATGACGACCAGCAGCAGCATGACGCCGACGGCGGTCGCATAGCCCAGACGATAAATCGGCTGGCGCTGCCCAAAGCCGAGGATATACGAGTAGACGGCGACGGTATAGGAGTTCGGGTTCGGCTCCAGCCCGGTGAATGAAAAAGGGAACTCGAAAATCTTGACGGCGTAGATGCTCCACAGCACCATGCCGATGGTGATCACGTCCCACAGCAGCGGGACGGTGATGTGGCGGAACTGCTGGAACTGGTTCGCGCCGTCGAGCTTCGCCGATTCGAAGAAGTCCGGCGGGATTTTATCGACCCCCGCCAGCAGCAGCACCAGATAGAAACCGACCTCGATCCAGATGATGGCGATCATCATCGAGATAAAGATCGTGTCCGGTCCCAGCCAGGCGAATTTCGCCAGATCGTCGAGACCGATCAGCTTGAATAACGACGCCAGCAGCCCGTTGTTGGGGGTGTACATATAGTTCCACAGCGTCGTGAGGGCGATCACGGCGATGATGTTGGGGAGGAAAATGACCCCGCGAAAGAATTTCTTCCCGCGAATGCCGGACGAGATCATCATCGTCATTATGAAAGCGAGACCAAAGACGACGATACCGCCGACGATGAGAATCCCGACGGTGTTCCCCATGCTTTTCCAGAACAGCCGGTCGCTCAGCAATTCCTGAAAGTTGGCAAGTCCGACAAAGCGCATATCGGTGCCGAAGCCGCTCCAGTCGTAGAAGCTGTAGATGAACGCCTGCACGGCTGGAACCAGGAAGAAGTACAGGTAAAGCCCGGTCGCTGGAAGCAGGAAAAAGATGATGAAACGGTTCGAAATCCTCATAAAAAATCCTTGCGAATCTTAACTTCCCCCGGAGCCCTATTGTAGCGATGAGGACGAGCAATCGCTCGCCCTCATGCCAGCTCTGTTACAGGTGGTTACGACTACGTGTGCGTCGCCCAGTAATCTTTGGTCTGAGTTGCCATCGTATCCGCGAACTGCTCCGGCGTAACCTTGCCTTGCCATACGTCGACGAAGTTGGGATACAGGATCGTGTTGAGGTATTCGCTGTAGAGCGAAGCAACGTTGTCCACGTCACCGTAGGTCGTGGTGGCGTTGGATGCTGCTGCCTGCGCGTCCGCGATGATCGCATTCCAGGTGATGTACTTGTTGGTCACACCGACCAGCGACTGATCCGTGAATTCCTGCTGGATTTCGTCGCTCATGACGAAGCGCAGGAAGTCGAATGCCTCGTCCGGGTGCGCCGTGTCCTTGTTGATCATGAAGGCGAGCAGCAGCGCATAAACGTCGGTCGTTGAGCCAACGCCACCTTCAATCGCCGGGAAGCTGAAGCCGCCCCACTGGAAGTCGGGGTCGGTCTGGTTTTGCAGCTCAACGGGCAGCCAGGAACCGACCAGCTCCATGCCCGCCTGACCGAACGCCAATGTCTGCTGACCCTGCGGCCAGACGTAGCCGAGCGTTTCCGGCGGGACGCAGCCATCAGCCCACAATTGTTGCGTCATTTGTGCCGCCGCGAGCACGGCTGGGTCGTGCCACATTTCACCCGTCGGATCGGCGGCAGCCTGACGCAGCCAGCCCGGACCCTTCGTCCGTGCCAGTATCTCGGTCAGATAGAATGCCGTATAGCCCGGCTCGTTGCCTTCGGCAGCAATCGGCGCGTACCCTGCGTCTTGGAGCTTGGTGCACGCAGAAAGCAGATCGTCCCACGTCTGCGGAACGTCGACGCCCGCTTCAGCGAACACGCGCTTGTCATACCAGAACTGCACCGTGTTGTAGATGTAAGGGATCAAATAGATGTTGCCGTCCAGCGAGAACATATCGAGCGTGCCCGGCAGGAAGACGTCGGAAAACGCTTCGTCATGGTCGAACGCGGGCTGCGCCACGTAATCGTTGAGCGCCAGACCGAAGCCTTCGCGCATCAACCCACCGGCGATCTGGTCTTCGTCCTGGTCGACAATGTCAATGGTCGTGCCGCCGCTCAGCGCCGTGCGCACCAGTGTCTGATTCTGACGACCGTTCCAGACTGCGCTGATCGTGACGTTGGGATTCGCTGCCTGATACTTGGCAATCGCGTCCTGAAGGACGAGCGCCTGACCTTCGGTCTCATTCCACATCGACCAGAACACAAGGTTGACGGGGTCCTGCGCGCTGACCGCGCCGACACTGAGGACGACCAGCAGCGCGAGGCTCGCCACCAAAATGAGTGTAACCGGCTTCTTCATGCGTCATTCTCCTCATAAAGTTTCACAGCTTGTGAAATATGTTTGCCGCTAACCAGAGATTCCGCCGCCCACCTCCTTTGATCGAACCTGTACGAACCGGCGCGATGATTAGGTCATCGACTTATCCAGAGAGATCACAAACGCCAGGTTTGCGGGATGATCCGGGTTCTGCCCGCGCGACAGGGCGCGGTAGTATGCCATCAACTGAAGCACCGGTAGGTACAGCACCGGGCGCGACCAGTTCGCCGTGTTCGAGTCCAACTGGACGAAATGCGTCCAGCCCGCCAGGTCGAAGCCGTAATCCTGTTCCGCCACCGCCACGATCCGCGCGCCGCGCTCACGCATCTGGCGCAAAACGGCGATCTCCTGTGGATGGGCTTCGCCGGAGATCAAGCCGACGACCAGCGTGTGCGCGTCCACCATCGACATCGGTCCGTGCCGGAATTCCAGCACGTGGAAGGCTTCGCTGTACGACAGCGACATTTCCTTCATCTTCAACATGCACTCGCAGGCGATGCCGTACAGCGCGCCAGAGCCGAGGAAGAAGAAGCGCTCAATCTGCTGATCTTCGCCCAGCCGCCGCGCCAGATCGTGATAGTCGCCCATCAGACGGGTGACCGCTGGTATCAGTCCGGCAAGCGTCATCAGATCGTCGCGCCCGGCGAGCGTCGCTGCCGCCGCCTCGACGACGATCAACATGCTGGCGAACGAGCGAGTCTGTGCGAGGCTTTGCTCCTGCGCTTCGTCAATGGAAATGGCGAGATCCGCCTGAAGCGAGAGCGTACTGCCGCTGGCGCAGGTCACGGCGATCACCGGGCTGCCGGTGCGCTCGCGGAACACGCGCACCGCTTCGACCGTCTCGGTCGTTTCGCCGGAGCGCGAGACGGCGATCAGCAGTGGCTTGGTATCGTGAAGGAACACGTAATCCGGAAGGAGCGCGATTTCGGACGCCGGGTACGCCCGCGCGTTGACGCCCGTGAGCTGTTGAAACAGGGCGGCACCGGTCAGAGCGAGGTAGTAGGTGGAGCCGCAGCCGGTGAACAGAACGCGGTCGAACCCGCCGGACTCCCAGAGCGCTTTCAAAGCACCGGACTGGCGTTGAAAAGCATCGACGGCTTTTCCCCATAACCCCGGCTGACTCATGATTTCGGAATAAGTGTGAGCGCCACGCTGTTCAGTCAAAATCGACCTTTCGTGTTCGTCAAAAAAGTCTCGCCACCTGAGGAATTCGAGCGCTGGCGGAGTCGCTGGTGGTGAGTGTATATCTCGCTTTGCCCTAGATCATAATGTAGTTTCGAGCATTGTCAATCAAATCGGTCGGCAAAAATGCATAAGCGCTCAAATTCTCCGCTAAATCCCGCACAGAATATGATTGAATTTGATTATGTTTGACAATTTTGACGCCTTGTGCTACACACTTAGAAACGATGCAGAGTAATTTTTCGGTACACGGTCGGGCTTATTTATGACAACATCGATCACAATCTCCGGTCTTGAGCGTCGTGAACAACTGCTCCACTTCGTGGAAACGCACCAGCGCGCGACTATTGCCGAGATTTGCGACGAGTTTCTGGTCAGCCCGGCGACGGTGCGGCGCGATCTGGAGACGCTGGAGCAGGAAGGCAAGCTGCGCCGCTTTCACGGCGGCGCGCTGGCGATCAAGAGCGCCCCGCCCGAACCGCCGTTTGTCGAGCGATCCGGCGCGCAAGCCGAGGAAAAGCGCCGCATCGGTCGCGCTGCCGCCGCGCTCGTTCAGGACGGCGAGACGATCCTGCTCGGCAGCGGCACAACCGTGCTGGAAGTCGCCCGCAACCTGCGCCAGCATCAAGACCTGACGGTCGTGACCAATTCACTGCTGGTCATGAACATGCTGGCGGATGTTCCGAGCGTGACACTGGTCGGGCTGGGCGGCATCCTGCGCCCGACCGAGAAGTCGCTGATCGGTCACCTGACCGAGCTGACGCTCAACGAGCTGCGCGTCCAGAAGGTGATCATGGGCATTCGCGCCGTCGATCTGGACGCCGGGATCACCAACGATTACCTGCCGGAAACGCAGACCGACCGCAAAATTCTGGGCATCAGCCGCGAACTGATCCTGGTGGCAGATCACACCAAATGCGGTCGCACGTCGAGCGTGTTCCTCGCGCCGCTGGACGTTGTCCACACCTTCGTCACCGACACCGAAACCCCGGTCGAGTTCACCTCGGCGCTGCGCGACCTCGGCGTTCAAGTTATAACGGCTTAATTTGCATCCTTTCAGGAAGTGAATGATGACAGCATCAGATGAATCGCACGGTTTACTTCTGAGCGATTTCGCGCCCGTCCCCAGACTGGTGACGCGCGAAACGCCGGTGACCAAGCCCCGCTTCCCGGTGATCGACGCCCACAACCATCTGGGGCTTGAGGGCTTCGGCGGCTGGGACAAGCGCCCGGTTTCTCAACTGCTCGACATCCTCGATGCAGCGGACGTGCGCGTCTACGTTGACCTCGACGGCGGATGGGGCGAGGACATCCTCGAAACGCACCTCGACCACTTCAAGGCGGCAGCCCCGGAGCGCTTCCGGGTCTACGGCGGCGTCGACTGGTCGAAATGGGCGGAACACGGCGACCGCTTCGGCGAGTGGGCGGCGGATCGGCTGCGCAAGCAGGCAGCACGCGGCGCGCAGGGCTTGAAAATCTGGAAGCCGCTCGGTCTGACAGTGCGCGACCAGAACGATAGGCTGGTGACGGTCGACGATCCGCGCCTCGACCCGGTGTGGGCGACGGCGGGCGAACTCAAGCTGCCGGTCACGATTCACATCGCCGACCCGGTGGCGTTCTTCGACCCACTCGACAACCACAACGAGCGCTGGGAAGAACTCGCCGCCAACCCCGACTGGCAGTTCCCCAGCCCGCCCTTCCCGACCTTCCTGAGCGTCGTGAATGCGTTTGCCAACGTCGTCGCCCGCCACCCGCAGACGAACTTCGTCGGGGCGCATGTGGGCTGCTACGCCGAAAATCTGGAATGGGTCGGGCAACTGCTCGACCGCTGCCCCAATTTCTACGTGGACATCAGCGAGCGAGTCGCCGAACTGGGGCGGCAGCCGTACAGCGCCCGCCGCTTCTTCCTGCGCTACGCCGACCGCATCCTGTTCGGCACGGATCGCCCGGTCGAGGAGAAGATTTACCCGGTGTATTACCGCTTCCTGGAAACCGACGACGAATACTTCAGCTACGGCAACGAAGCCGTGCCGCGTCAGGGGCGCTGGCGGATATACGGTCTGTATCTGCCCGACGACGTGCTGGAAAAGGTCTATCACAAGAACGCCGAGCGCGTCATTCTGGGGAACGCCGGCGCATAGCAGTCAATTGATGTTTGGCGGGGCGTTCAGTTGAGCGCCCCGTTTTGCCATTCCTGACCAGTACACCATCACAAGAGATGTTGTGATTTCGGGCGCAGCATGCTGCGCCCCTACAAAAGCAAATCCTCGTCCCAATATCAACTGTAAAAATGCACTAGAGCAGCCCGCGCTGCTGGAACAATTCGACTGCCGCACCGACGACGCCGGTTTCGCCGCCGCCTTCGCCCAGCACGATCTCGACATCCCTGAAATGCCCGCCAGTATTGGCGGCGAGGTCGCGGAAGAAGTCGCCGACCAGATCGTCGAACTGGCTGCGGCACGCTTCCAGCAGCACCGCGCCCGCCGACGCCGTGCCCCCCGTCAGCGCGATCCTGTGCGGGTAGAAGATCACGCTCAGGCTGGCGAGCGTCTGCCCCAGCCATATGCCGACTTGGGTCATGATCGCGGTGGCGACCGGATCGCCGCCGCCGCGCGCCGCCGCGATCACCTCGTGGGCGCTGACGGCACGTCCGTAGCGCTCGCGCGCCAGCCGCTCGATGCCCCGGACGCCGCACAGCCCCTCAGCCGAGCCGCGTATGCCGTTCGAGTCGCGCGGGGCGTTCGGCTCGATGATGATTAACCCGGTGTTACCCGAATTTCCCCCGTCGATGATCAGCGGCTTGCCCGCCACGATTACGGCTGCGCCCAGCCCCGTGCCAATCGCCAGGCACATGAAGCGCTCGATGCCGTGCCCGCAGCCGAAGTAATACTCGCCGAGGGCGTGAGCGGTGAGATCGTTGTTCATGACGACCGGGAGCGAATAGCGCCGCTCGACCGCGCCGCGCACGTCGACGTTGCGCAGCGCAGGCGTGTTCCCGGCGATGATCGGGCGGCGGCGCTCGCGGTCGACTTCGCCGTGCGCCGAGATGCCGATGCCGATCAAGTCCGACCCGGCGGCAGCGACCAATTCATCAATCGCCGGAAACAGGCGGTCGAAGAACGGGTCGGGGCTGGAGCCGGTCGCGTTGGTCGGAATTTTGCCGGGCGAGCGCACCGTACCATCCGCCTGAACCAGCCCAAGCTTGGTGTGCGTGCCGCCGATGTCGATACCCAGGATGAGCGGCGTATTCGTGGTCATGGTCGGATTCCCCGCTAGGTCGTGACCGGATCGCGCGGGTCGAAGGGCAGATTGTCGGGGTCGAAGCCGCGCTTGATCGCCTGATAGAAGCCGAGCAGTTGCAGCGGCGGCAGGTAGAGGATCGTCCGCCCCCATTCGGGCACGCCGGACGCCAGCAGCAGACGGTAATCGAGGTCAGACAGCCCGCCGCGATCCGCTTCCGCCAGCGCCAGCACGCGCGACCGGCGCTGTTTGAGCGGCTGAAGCGAGCGCGATTCCTCGTCGTAGGCGTCGTCAGAGACCAGCCCGACGATCAGGGTCCCGGCGTCGGCGGCGTAGCGCGGACCGTGCAGATATTCGTGAATATGGTAGCTGACGCTGAATACGCGCGACATTTCGGTCATCTTGAGCATGGCTTCGCACGCCAGCCCGTAGCGCGCGCCCGCCCCCAGAAACACGAACTGGTTGATGCGCAGGTCTTCCCCCAACTGGCGCATCAGCGGCTCGGACGCCGCCAGCAGTTGATCCAGAGCGCCGGGCAGCACTTCCAGCGAGCGCCAGTCCCGCCCGCCGCGCGCCGCCGCCAGCGCTGTGACGATCACCGTCATGCTGCTGAACGAGCGGGTCTGGACGCCAAACTGTCCTCGCGCGCGGCATCGACCGCCAGCACGAGATCGGCGCTCGCCGCCAGCGGGCTGTCGCCGTAACGGGTGACGACCAGCACCCGCCCCGCGCCGTTGCTGCCGAAACTGGCGCACCATTCGACCGTCTCAGGTCGTGCCGGAGCGCGAAACGCAGACCAGCAGCGTCGTCCGCGCCGGGCTGAAATACGCCTGCGGGAACAGGGCAGCTCCGAGGCGGAACACGCCCGCGCCGGTACGCCGGTCGCGGCTTGCAGCAGCGTCGCGCCGATGACGCCGAGGTAATAGGTCGAGCCGCAGCCCGTGAAAACGACCTGATCGAATTTGCCCGCCGCCCAGAACGCGCGCACCTGCTCGACCTGCCGCCCGAAAACACTCAGGGCGGTTGCCCACGTCCCCGGCTGGCTCTTGATTTCGCTCAGTGTGATGTCGCCGTGTGCCACAATCGTGCTCCTCGTGGTAAATCCATCCATCGGCTCGCGGCGGTCAGACTTCCCACGATGCCCGCATGGATCGCATTCGCAAGTCAGGCGTTTTAGCAAACCGCGATCCGGACGGCAAGTCCGTCCAGACCACAAGGCAGCTAAATAGCGATAACTGCTAGCGCCGCTCCATCAGCCGCGAGCGCTGCCGGACCGGCTGCTGCGCCGACCATGCGAACCATTCGTGCAGTGTGCCCGCTTCTATCCGCGCCGGACGGCGACGGCGCGACACGGTGACGCTCCCCGCAGGATGTGCGCCGCCAGATGAACGCCCAGGCGCGGCGTGATCAGCAGACGCACGGCACAATGGGCGATCATGTAGGGGACGTTGTAGGCGATCAGGTCGTAGGTAGTCGCGTTTTTGAGGACGCTTTAGACCAGCGGTTGCTGACTGCCATGATCCGCATCTCGCTGTTCGCCACGCCGCCCCGATGGTGGGCGACCCGCCTCGGCGACGTACCAGCAGCGCCAGCCCTGCCGCCGCGCGCGCCAGTCAATATCGCTATCTTCGGCATACAGGAACATCGCCGGGTCGAAAAAATCGCCGTCAGCGCTCAGGTCGCGGATCAGTTCGGCTTTGTAGACGACGGCTGCGCCAGGCGCGCGAACACCTCGCGCGATTCGGCAAAGCGCGCGTCGTCCGGCAAGCCGTAGCCGATATTGAAGGCGAAGCCGCTGCGCAGCAGCCATGCCCGGCGCTGTGATCGCGGCGGGTCGTCCATGAGCAGCTTGCCCGTCGCCCATCCGACGTTGGGGCGCGGCGAGCGTCTCGACCAGCCGGGCGACATAATCGGGCGCGAGCGCGGCGTCCCGGGTTGAGCGCGAAGTAATCGCCAGCACCGGGGCGGCGCTGCGGATGATGGCATTATGCCCTCTGCCGTAGCCGAGATTTTCGCGAGCGATCAGTCGAACTTCGGGGCGTTGGCGCGCAACCAGTCCGGCGCTGCCGTCAGACGAGGCGTTGTCGAGCGCGATAGTCGTCACCAGCATGGTCTGGGCGCGCAGCCCGGCAAGACAGCCGGGCAAATCGTCGCGGCTGTTATAGGTCACCAATCCGGCGTAGATGGTCATGAGCGAAACCAGCGCGCCATATCGCGCCAGCCGACGCGCCGCCCCGCCTGAATGATCCGGCGCTTCTGCATCATGCGCTCGCGCAGCGCCCACGCCGAACGCAGCGCGGCGAGCGATTCGCGCTCGCGCAGCAGCAGGTAGCCGGGAATCCCCAGATCGTAAGCAACAATGCGGGAAAATCGCGCCAGGCGTACGCCGGGATTTCGTCCTTGAGCATCAGCAGATAGCGGTTGCGCACGCCGAGGAAGCGCATGTATGGCGAGACGCGCTCACGCCTGCCGGGGCGAAACGCGCGGACGTGATGGGCGACCGCGTCCGGGACGCAGACCGACTCCCAGCCGCGCAGCCGCGCACGCCAGCACAGGTCAACGTCTTCCTTGTGCATGAAGAAGTCGGAATCAAAGACTTCGCCCAGCACGCGCACGTCGTCGAGCATTGCCCGGCGGTAGAACGCCGCCGCGCCGTCCGGTCCGAAGATCGGGCACGGCTCAGTCGGGTAAGGCTCGACGGGAGTATTCTCGCCCAGCAAGCGCTGACGGCGGCTGCGCCGCATCGCCAGCCCGGCACTGTCGATCACGGCGGGCGTCTCGCCAAGCTGGTCGACGCGCAGCAGGCGCCCCGCCGCCGCGCCAAGCGCGGGGTTGGCGTCCAGCGCGCGCGCCATCGCGCCGAGAAATTCCGGCAGCAGATACACGTCCGGGTTGAGCGTGAGGACGTAAGTCGACTCGGTCTGGTCGATCAGGCGGTTGTGCGCCTGCGCATAGCCGAGGTTGTCGCTGCTCTCGACCAGGTGAATCCCGGCGTCGCGGATGATCTGGCGGGTGTCGTCGGTCGAGGCATTGTCAAAAACGTGGGCTTCGTAATCGACGAACGCCTGAGCGCGCAGCCCTTCGAGGCAGGCTCGAAGGGTCGCCGCGCTGTTGAAGGTTACGATGTGTACCGAAATGGCGGGCAAGCTGCGCACCCTGGCTTATGCTGGCATGGGCGAACGACCGGACATAGCGCCGATCATAGCCGGAGCGCTGGGGATACCGCAACAGGCGGCTGGCTACTCGTCGAGATCGCCATCCCGCGAGCGGAAGCTCAGGCGCAGCGGCGTCCCGGCGAAGGGATAGGCTTCCCGAATCTGGTTTTCGAGGAAGCGCTTGTAGGTGAAATGCACCAGCCGGGGGTCGTTGACGTGGATCAGGATGATGGGCGGCGCGACTGCCACCTGCGAGGCGTACAGCAGCTTGAGGCGGCGCGTCCCGCGAACCGGCGGCGTGTGCTTGTGGTAGGCGTCGCGCATCAGGCGGTTGAGTTCGCCGGTTGGGATGCGGAAATGCCGCCCCTCGTAGACGCGCTTCGCCACTTCCATCACCTCATGAATCCGCTGCCCGGTCAGGGCGCTGATGAAGATCATGGGCGGGTCGGGCAGAAAGTCGAACTTCGACGTGATCTGCTTCTCGAACTCGTGCTGGCTCTGGGTACTTTTCTCGACCGCGTCCCACTTGTTAACCACGATCACCATGCTCTTGCCAGCGTCGACCACGTAGCCAGCGATGTGCTGATCCTGCTCGGTGATGCCATCCTGCGCGTCGAGCACCAGCAGCACCACGTCGGCGCGCTCCATCGCTTTGTTGGCGCGCACCACGCTGTATTTCTCGACGCCCGGCTCGATCTTGCCGCGCTTGCGAATCCCAGCGGTGTCGATCAGCGTCACGCGCTCGCCGAAGTAGCTGATGTCGGTGTCAATCGCGTCGCGGGTCGTCCCGGCAATCGGGCTGACGATCACGCGCTCCTCGCCCAGCAGCCGGTTGAGCAGGCTGCTCTTGCCCACGTTCGGGCGACCGACAATGGCGATCTTCAGGTGATCGTCCTCTGCCTGTTCGGGAATCTGATCGGCTTCCAGCGCCTCGTAAACCGCGTCGAGCAGGTCGCCGACGCCGAGACCGTGAATCGCGCTGACAGCGTAGACTTCGCCCAGCCCCAGCGCGTAGAACTCGACGGCGTTGTCGGTGTGCTTGACGTGATCGGCTTTGTTGGCGGCGACCAGCACCGGCTTTTCGGTGCGGCGCAGAATCTCGGCGATTTCCTCGTCGGCGGCGGTGATGCCCGCGTCGGAATCGACCAGCATGATCACCAGATCGGCATCCTGGACCGCCAGCAACGCCTGCGCCTTGATCTGCGGGACAAAATCGGCGCTGCCTTCGGCGAGCGGGGAGTCATCGCGCGCGCCTTTGGGCTGGTAGACCTCGATGCCGCCAGTATCGACGACCTGAAACAGCTTGCCGCGCCAGTCAAATTCGGCGACGAGCCGGTCGCGGGTCGTGCCGGGGATTTCGTCCGTGACCGCCATGCGCTCGCCCACCAGCCGGTTGAACAGCGTGCTTTTTCCGACGTTGGGTCTGCCGACGAGCGCGATCAGGGGTTTTTGCGCCATGTGATTACAACCTCAGGAACTTCATGACGCCTCATTGTAGCAGAGCGCCCCGGCGCTGCGAAGATTCAACCGTCAGTCGGCTCGGCGGTCGCCTCGACTGCCACGTCCACATCGATCTGCGCCGGGAGCACCGAAGTGGTCACGACCGTGCTGCCGTCCATGATCGACGCGAGGGGTGCAAGCTGGGCGCTGTCGCCGACGTTCAAGCCGCTCACGTCGACCAGCACGCTCAGGTCATTCTCGCTGAGCTGGTTCAGCAGCGGCTGGGGACCCGTCACCAGCACCGTGACCTCGTTGGTTACGGTGTGGTAGGTCAGCCCGGTCTTGCCGCCCACAAACTCGACAGCGATGTGATCGAACTGGCGGGTGATGGTCTGCGTGTCGATGCCGACGTTGACGGTGATGGTGCGCCCGGTCACAACCGTCAGGCGCGAATCCGGCAATTCGACCGGCACGGTGACATCAAAGCTGCTGGTCTTGTCCGAGAGATTGATCGGCGCGGTGAAGAATGTACCGGGCAGGTTGTCCAGCACCGCCGCCGGACCGCTGACGACGACAGTCTTGGGGTTGTAGTCGAATGCCGCCGTCAGCACGTAGCCTTCGGCAAGCTCGCCGACGATATTCGGCTGCACGCGCACTTCGCGTACATCCGAGCGCGTCTGGATGTCGATGCGCACATGAACGGTCTGCGGGTCGACCGTCACCCCGCTGACGACGCGCCCGTCGGCATCGACCGGAGTCACGCGAATGTCATTCTCGTAGGTCGTGCGCTGCCCTTCCAGCGAGACCTGCGCCAGCACCTCCGTCACCTGCGACACGCGGCTCGCGGGACCCGTCACTTCGATCTGGTGCGTGTCCAGCACCGGGTCGCCCGCGCTGTAGACCAGCGGTGGCTGGGAAGTGACATCCACCCGCACCTCTTTGAACTGCGATTCCTCGACTTCAAGCTCGACCGTGATCTGGCGCGGCGAAATCGTCACCACCGACGCCTGCCGCGCGGGCTGGTATTGCAGCGGGAGCGTATGCTCGCCGGGACCCAAGCCCGCCAGATCGACCCACACGTACAGATCATCGGGGGCGAACACCTCGCGCACCGAGCGCGGCGCCTGCAGCTGCGCCTGCGCCGTGCTGACGAACTCGTTCTGGTTGGTGATGATCAAGCCCGCATCGGGTGTGATGTGGATCGGCACGCGCTCCTCCAGCCGCCACTGGACGAACGGGTCGGACTGGGCGGTCGCAAACAGCCAGACGACAAACGCCAGCACGAGCGAGCCGAGAAACCAGAGCAGGTTCGTGATGATGATGCGCCGTAAGGTGGGTTGGTTCTGCATCGGGTGCTACTCTTGCCGCGCGCGGACGCGCCGGGCGAGGTCGACCGCCTCCTCGCGCATCCGCTGCAATAACGGACGATCCTGCGGGCGTTCGGGACCGTAGAAGGCGTTGAGGATGGTGCGCAGGCGCTTGGAATCGAGACGCGGGATCAGCCGCCCGCCGTTGGTGATCGAGATGCGCCCGGTTTCTTCGGACACGACCACGCAGATCGCGTCGCTGACTTCGCTCATGCCGAGCGCGGCGCGGTGGCGCGTACCGAGCTTGGGGGTCGCCAGGGTGCGCGCCGACGACAGCGGCAGCACCGACGCCGCCGACGCGATCCGCCCCGAACCGTCGATGATCGCCGCGCCGTCGTGCAGCTCGGTCTTGGGCCAGAACACAGTCAGGAGCACCTGCGGGCTGACTTCGCAGTCCATGAGCACGCCGGTGCGGATGTATTCCTCAAGACTGCTGTTGCGCTCCAGCACGATCAGCGCGCCGTGCCGCCGTTCGGACAGGCGCTCCGCCGCCTGACAGATGTCGTCGATGATCTTGGCGCGGCGCGTCTCGTGGGGCTGCCTGCCGACGAAAAACCCGGCGCGCCCCAGCCGCTCGAACACGCGGCGAAGCTCCGGCTGGAAGATCACCGGAATAGCGACCGCCAGCACCGTCAGCGCGTTGCTGACCAGCCAGCGCAGCGCCAGCAGATTGAACACATTCGAGATGATGATCATCCCGCCGATGACGAGCGCCATGCCACGCACCAGCGCGACCGAATGCGTGCCCCGGATGAAGAATGTCCCGGCGAAAAACAGCAGCGCCACCAGCAGAATATCGATGATGGCGCTCAGGTTCAGATTATTGAGTGCCCAGACGAGTTCCACAAGACAAAATAACCTTTTCACTCAGACGGGGATGAGCATCCCGCGCGTCTATCGATGCGACTCCGCTGCCCGGCTCGCCCGGCGTCGTCACCGTGATGGGGTTGTCACCCCGCCGCTTCAAGCAAGGCTGGGGCGCGAGGAAAGCCTAGCCACCCAACTGCCCCAGCAGCTTGCGGTAGTCGTCGACGTGTTCCGGGTTCAGCGCGATGATCTGGCGGATCGTGTTGGCGGCATCCTTGTGCAAGCCCGCTTCAAGCTGAAGCTCGCCAAGCGCGTCGAGCTGGACAATCGCATCCTGCCTGCGCCCAAGCTGGCGGTAGATCGCCGCCAGACGCGAGCGCAGTCCGGTATCATTCTGATAGAGTGTGACCAATTCTTCAAGCAGTTGAGTTATACGATTCACCTGCTTATTCCGTGCGTAGAGACCGAGCAGCTTATCCAGCCGCCGAATCGCCTCGACCTGATTGCCCTGGCGATAGTTGATGTCGACCAGCATCCGGTGGGCGCGCTCGTCCTCAGGATCAAGCTGGATGATTTCCTCGTAGGTTTTCTGCGCCTTGCGGATATCGAGGCGCATCTGGTCGATATCGGCGATGCGATGCTTGATGCGGACGATCTTATCGGGCGAGGCGTTGACGCGCAGGGCGATGCGTTCCGCCAGCACGTAGGTCTCGCGCGATTTATCGAAGTTGCCCAGTTGATGGTGGGTGTCGGCGAGGTCAATGTACTGGTCGAGCGCCTCGTCCCACTTTTCTTCCATCTCCAGCAGCTCGATCAAGCCTTCGCGGACGGCTACGTCGAGCGGCGCCATTTCCAGAACGTTGCTCAGAATCTGCCGGGCGCGGTCATTTTCCCCGCGCGACAGGTACGTGCGGGCGATGGTGTTGTACTTGGCGACGGCATTGCGCAGGCGTCCCTCGCGGATCATGATTTCCGCCATGCGCACATGCACGGGCAGATAGCTCGGCGAGAATTCGACGGCACGGTGCGCCTCGTCCATCGCCAGGATCAGGAAGCCCTGGCGCATGTAGCGGTCGATCATACTGATCGACCGGGTGAGGCGGTCGCTCTCTTCGGCGATCAGGATGTCGATCACGCCGCGCTCGCCCTGCTCGCGCAGGGTTTCCTCAAGCTGGCGGCGCGTATCGGCGATGCGCTGCTTCCAGTCCTTGCCCTTGAGCAGCTCGACGAAGCGCTTGGCGATGATCTCGATATTCTCGTCGTTGACGGTATCGACCGTCTTGCCGATCTGCTCGTAAATCGACGACAATTCGTCGGATTCTTCCGGCAGCAGCGCCTGATCGCTGTCGACGTATTCGAGCGCCTGCAGCAGATAGCGCACCGCCTGGCGCGCCTTACCGAGCTTCTGGTACGCCAGCCCCAGCCCGTGATACGCGCCGCCCGCCATCTGCGGCGCATTAATCGCGTCCATCAGCGGCTTGATGGCGTCGTCGGGCTGGTCACCCAGCACCAGCAGCCCGCCCAGATTCATCTTGATCGCCGGGTGGCGCAGCTTGGCGTCCGCCTGACGATAGGCGGCAATCGCGGCGTCGTTGAAGCCCTGCCGGTGCGCTTCCATCGCCTGAAGGGCATCCCCGGCGATCTTGATGCCGTCGCCGCCCTCCATGATGTACCCCGCCAGCAGCCCCAGCGCGTAGGACATCGATTCACCGAGCGGACCGAGCGGGTCGTCGTCGCTGATGTTCTGGCGCGAATCTTCACGGTCGAAGGCGACCGCGCGCCGGGCGTTCGCGGCGGAAGCGCCGTCGTCGGTCGGTGGCAAAATCTCGCCGCCCGATTCGAGGACGTGCAGGATGTTGAGCACCTGCGCGTTGTTGCGATCCAGCCGCAGCGCCCGCTGCGACGCCTTAATCGCTTTATCCACGTCGTTGATGCGGCGGAAGTTGAACGCCAGCGTCAGGTATTCGTAGATCGCCTTTTTCTTATCGCCGACGCGCTCGTAAGCCTGCGCCAGCTTGGCGTGAACCGGAACCAAGCCGGGCGTCAGGCGCGTCGCCTGCTCCCAGTTGTAGATGGCTTTGCTCAGGTCGCGCTGCGCCAGATACACTTCCGAGACGTTGACGTACTGCTGCGCCGCTTCGCGCAGGCGACCCATGCGCTCCAGAACGTCGGCGCTTTTCTCCAGCGGGATCGGGTCGTCGGGCGCAAGCTGGTGGGCGCGGGTGTATACCTTGAGCGCATCTTCCAGACGCCCCATTTCCAGCAGCCCCAAGCCCAGGTGAATGTGCGCTTCCGGGTCTTCAGGGTACTCCTGAATGGCGCGCCCATACGCCGAGACCGCCATCCCCCAATCCTGATCCCAGGCGGCGTTGTGCCCGTTGTTCATCGCCTGCTCGTAGGCTTCTCGATTACCTGCCATCGCCCACAGCCTCTAACCCATCAACGTCACGAGGATCGCTTTCTGAATGTGCAGCCGGTTTTCCGCCTGCTGGAAGATCACCGACTGGTCGCCGTCCGCCACGCTGTCGGTGATTTCGTGTCCCCGATGCGCGGGGAGGCAGTGCATGACAATCGCCCGCTTGCCCGCCGCCCGCATCAGATCGTCGTTCACCTGATACGCGCGCAGCGCCGCAACGCGGGTGTCGGTCTCGGCTTCCTGCCCCATGCTCACCCAGGTGTCGGTATAGACCACGTCGGCGTTTTTCACCGCCGAGTATGGGTCTTCGTAGGCTTCGAGGCTGCCGCCGGAGCGCTCGGAAGCTTCGGCGAACCCGGTCATGTCATCTTCCGAGAACTGGTAGCCGGGCGGCGCGGCAATAGCGAAATGCACGCCGAAGTTCGCGCCCGCCTGTGCCAGCGACCGGGCGACGTTGTTGCCGTCGCCGACGTACACCACGCGCAAGCCGTCCAGCCGCCCGAAATGCTCGTAGATCGTCAGCAAGTCCGCCATCGCCTGGCAGGGATGCTGCGCGTCGCTCAAGCCGTTGATCACGGGGACGCGCGACCATTCCGCCAGCTCGGTCACGTGGGCGTGGTCGAACACGCGCGCCATGATGCCCTGCACGAAGCACGACAGCGAGCGGGCAACGTCGGGGATGCTCTCGCGCTTGCCCAGCCCGATCTCCTGAGGACCGATCATGAGCGCCGAGCCGCCGAGGTGCTGCATCCCGACTTCGAACGAGACTCGTGTCCGTAAGGACGGCTTCTGAAAAACCATGGCGAGCGCCTTGCCCCGTAAGACCGGCTTGTTGCCGCCTGCACGCCATTCCTGCTTTAGTTCTACTGCCAAGTCCAGAAGTTGTCGGAGGTCGTCGGTTGACCAGTCCGCGAGGTCGATAAAGTGCCGCATGTTAGATTTTCTGGTGCGTTAAGTCCGGTGCATAACATTTAGTATAGCACGGTCTTAACTATCGTACATGCGGCGATCATTGAACTTTTCGACCGACCGTTCGCCGTAGATGCGGCTACACTCCGGGCGAGGCATCCGGCGCTGCGGGCGTCGCACCCACGCCCGCCTGCGAGCGGGTGAACCGGACTTTCGCCACGCGCATCCCGTCCATCTCCAAAACGTCGAGCCGGTAGTCACCGAACGGCAGGCTGTCGCCTTCGGTCGGGATACGCTCCAGCCGCTCGGCGACGTAGCCGCCGATGGTAGTCGAATCGGTTTCGCCGCCGGGGTCGCCGAAGCGCTCGATCACGTCGGTCATGCTGGTGAGACCGTCGACCACATTCGGGTCAGTTGACTCGACTTCGCCGGTCTGCGTGGCATCGAATTCGTCCTCGACTTCGCCGACCAATTCCTCGATGATGTCCTCCATCGTCGCCAGCCCCGCCATGCCGCCGTATTCGTCGATGACGATAGCAAGCTGGGTCTTTTTGCGCCGCATCTCTTCCAGCACCCGGTCGACGCCCATCGTTTCGGGGACGTAGAGCGCCTCGCGCAGCAGCGGGGTCATCTCGAACGAAGCGCCGCCGTCCGAGAGCAGCGACGGCTGGCTGACCAGCAGGTCGAACACGTCCTTGACGTTGAGGATGCCGATCAGATTGTCGATCTGGTCGCGGTAGACCGGATAACGCGAATGATGATCCGCGGCGACACGCTGAAGCAGCTCGGGCAGCGGGATGTCGATGTCAATCGCGTCGACTTCGACGCGCGGCTGCATGATCTCCACGACCGGAATGTCGGCGAAGTCGAACACGCGGCGCAGCAGCGCTTCCTCGCTGGCTTCCAGCAGGCCCGCCTCGCGGCTGGAATGGACGAGCATTTCCAGTTCTTCCGGCGAATGCACCGACTGATGCTCACCGGCTGGCTCGAAGCCGAGTAGCCGGACGACGCCGTTGCCGACGCCATTCATCAGGCGAATGACGGGGTTGAAAATGTCGTGGAACAGGACGGTCGGGCGGGCGACCAGCATCGCCACGTCTTCGGGGCGCTGCAAGGCAATCGACTTAGGCGCCAGCTCGCCGAGGACGATGTGCAGCATCGTCACCAGCGAAAACGCGATCACGACCGCGACCGTATGCCCGACCGTGATCGCCACGTCCTCCGGCAGAAAGCGCTCGAACAGCGGCTCGAACAGGTGCGCCACCGCCGGTTCGCCAATCCAGCCCAGACCGAGGCTCGCCAGCGTGATCCCAAGCTGCGTGGCGGCGATGCACTGATCCAGATGCCTTCGATGGCGCTCTGCGCGGCGCGCGCCGCCCCGCTGCCCTCCTCCGCCAACTGCACCAGCCGCGTCCGCCGCGCGCCGACGAACGAAAACTCGGCGGCGACGAAGAAGCCGTTCATAAAGACGAGGGCGAAAACCGCCAGAAGTCCAAACACTGTACTCATGTGCTATCCCGTGATGTGCCAGCCGGCTATGCGTGGAATGATCGTGTTATGCAGCACTAAGATACCATGAAAGATTGGGGTTCGCCTATCCGCAGCGAGTCGGCAAGCGACGGCTCGTCGGGGAAGCGTCCCCGGCGACGACGAGGATTTTGTATCGCTCCCGTGCTTCGGCAACCGTCCGCGGGAGAACAAGGGCGTTGCATGTAACACCCCTGCGGCGGAAATCCGCATCGACCACGCGAGCTTTGAAGCTTTGTATCGGGCTTATATCGCCACCGGCTCCACGTCGCGCCAGTTGGTCCCGGCGGCGGCGTTGGCGCGCAGCGGCGCGTCGAGCGGGCAGGTGTTCTCCATCACGTCGACGACCAGCCGCGCTACTTCCCGCACGCGATCTTCTGGCACTTCCAGCACCAGCTCATCGTGCACCTGCAAAATCATGCGGGCGTGAAGGGAAGCCAGCCGGGGCTGAAGCTCAATCATCGCCTTCTTGATGATGTCCGCCGCTGTGCCCTGAATCGGCATATTGATCGCCTCGCGCTCCGCCTGCTGCTGAACGTTGCGGTTGCCATGATGCAAGCCGGGGAAGCTGCGCCGCCTGCCGAACAGCGTCGTCAGGTAGCCGGTGTCGAAGGCAAGCTGCTTGGCGAGGTCGAGATACAGCTTGACGCGCGGCAGCCGGGCGAAATAGTCGTCGATGAAGTGCTGCGCCTGCGCCAGCGTCAGGTCGCTGTCGCGCGCCAGCCGGAACGCGCCCATGCCGTAGAGCAAACCGAAGTTGACGCGCTTGGCGAAGATACGCTGCTCTTTGGTCACCGCTTCCAGCGGGATATTGTTGACAATGGCGGCGGTGGCGGCGTGGATGTCCTGCCCCTGCTCGAAGGCTTCCAGCAGCGTCGGCTCCTTGCTGACGTGTGCCATGATGCGCAGCTCAACCTGGCTGTAATCGACCGCCAGCAGGCACATGCCCGGCGGCGCGATGAACGCCCGCCGCACTTCGCGCCCGGTTTCGGTGCGGATGGGAATGTTCTGCAAGTTCGGGTTGCTGCTGCTCAGCCGCCCGGTCGCCGCGCCCGCCTGATTATAGACGGTATGCACGCGCCCGGTGCGCGGGTTGATGAGCGCCGGAAGCGCGTCAACATACGTGCCCTTGAGCTTGCTTAACTCGCGGTAGTCGAGGATTTTGGCGACGATGGGGTGATCGCCGCGCATGTTGTCGAGCACGTCGGCAGCGGTCGAAACGCCGTGCGTGGTCTTGCGCACGCCCGCCGCGCTCAAGCCGAGCTTGCCGAACAGCACGTCGTTCAACTGCTTGGGGCTGTTGATGTTGAACTTGCCGTAGCCGCCGCTGAGATCGTAAATCTCGGTCTCTAGCTGCGCCAGCAGCTCGCCCAGCTCAAGGCTCATGCGCTTGAGCGCCTGCGTGTCGAGCAGCACACCCGCCTGCTCCATCGACGCGATCACCGGGATCAGCGGAATCTCGATTTTCTCGAACACGTCTAGCGGCGCGGGCGGGTTAGGCGTGCCCCACAGCGGATCGACGGCGGGGGCATCGGCTTCGCGCTCCAGCTTGGGACGCAGCGGCTCGACCAGCGCGTAGGTGCAGGCGGCATCGGCGGCGGCATAGGGCGCGGCGTGCTCGATCTTGACCAGATCCATTGTCAACTGGTTTCTGCCCGTGCCGATCAGCGTGTCAATCGGCGTCATATGCCGCCGAAGCTCGACCAGCGCCAGCCGTTTGAGTCCGAAATTGCCGTTGATCGGGTCGCGCAGCCATTCGGCGATCATGGTGTCGAAGGTGATCGGCGATACGTCGAGACCGTAGCGCTGCATCACGATCAGGTCGTAGTTGGCGTTGTGGGCGTACTTGGGGATGTCCGGGTTGGTCATCGGCGGGCGCAGCGCCGTGATCACCGTCTCCAGCGGAAGCTGCTTGCCTTCCCTGTGCCCGACCGGAATGTAATAGCCGGAGTCGCCGTCGACCGCCAGCGAAATACCGACGAGGTCGGCGGTCATCTGGTCGGTGCTGGTGGTCTCGGTGTCGAAGGCAATCGCTTTCGCATTCCTGAGGGCTTGCGTCAGCGCAGCGAGCGCGGCTTCGTCCTGCACACTGGTCGTCGGGACGAGCGCGTCGCCCGGCTCGCCCGCCGGTTCGGGCGCGGGCATATCGAACAGCGCCATCTGCTCGTTGGGGGCGCGCACGGCGATGCGGGCGAGTTGGTTGAACAGGCTGCTGAATTCCATCTCGCGGAAAAGCTCTTCAACCTGATGCTTGTCAAAGTCGTGGGCGATACACTGTGTCAGGCTGACCTCGAACGGCAGGTCGCACAGGATCGTCGCCAGCCGCTTGCTCAAAAATGCCAACTCGCGCCCATCGATCAGCTTCTTCTGGGTCGCTCCCTTGATCTCGTCGAGATGCTCGTAGATGCCCTCGACGGTGCCGAACTGCGTCAGCAGCGCCGTCGCCGTCTTTTCGCCGATACCACGCACGCCGGGGATGTTGTCGGATGTATCGCCTTCGAGCGCCTTCAGGTCGATTAACTGCGGCGGCTCCAGCCCATAGTCTTCGCGGAAGCGCGCCACGTCGTACATTTTGTCCGGCGCACCCTGCTTGGGAATGATCAGCCGGACGGTGGTGTGATCGGTCAGCAGTTGGAGCAGGTCGCGGTCGCCGGTGACGATGCGCACGTCGACGCCCTGATCCTGCGCCTGCCCTGCCGTCGTCCCCATCAGATCGTCGGCTTCGTAGCCCGGCAGCGACAGGATGGGGATATTGAACGCCTCGACCATCTGCTTGATGCGCGGTATCTGGGTCGAAAGCTCGTCGGGCATCTTCTCGCGCGTGCCCTTGTACTCGCCATACAGCTCGTCGCGCCCGCTCAAGCCCTCGTCGAACGCCACCGCCAGATAGTACGGGCGGTCTTTTTCGAGGATGTCCATGAGCGTGCGCGTGAAGCCGAACACCGCGCTGGTGATTTCGCCGCTGCTGGTCATGAACGGTCGGTTGATGGTGGCGAAGTAGTGGCGATACGCCAGTCCGTGACCGTCGAGGATGTAGAACACGGGGCGCTGGGACATGAGTTCTCTCCGTCAGTGGCGAACATCTGAGCGGATTATTGTACCACAAGAACCCGGTGCTGAGTACTGACTGCCGAGTGCTGAGTCAAAAACGAGCGCAGCCAGTTTGCATCCAACAGGATCACAAAATGCCGAGCTTACTGAGCAAACTCAGCACCCGGCACTCAGCGCTGAATTTATTCCATGCGCTCGAAGTTGATGAACTGCTGGATTTCCTCGACATCGAGGTCGCGCCCCGGCGTGACCACGAGGTAGCCGTCCGCCCAAAGCCCGTTATCGGTGTAGGCAGGGTTCTGGGCGTGGGCGAGCGACGCCGAGCGGCGCTGCAGGTCGCGCACGAGCTTGTAGGCGGGTTCTTCGCCGGGCACGTCGGCGAGCAGGTAGACGTAATCTTCGTGCACCTGAAGCGAGCGAATCTTCCAGCCCTGCTCGCGCATCTGCACGTTCAGCCCGGCAGTGACGGCGTGCGCCGCCGCCGGATCGAGGTGCGCGGCGGGGTCGCGCAGCAGCCACACGCAGGCATACGGCGTGCGCACGGCAGCGTCGTCCGGCTCGGCGGCTGCCACCAGTGGCGACGCAGGCGCGGCAGTCGGGGCTTCGGGCACGCTCTGAAGCGCGTCGACCAGCCGCTTCCCCTGACGGCGAATGTCGCGCAGCGGGGTCGTGCCCGCGAAGATCAGCGACAGGGTGAAATCGGCTTCGGTGCGGCGCGAGTAGAGCATGTAGTCCTTGCCGCTCCCCGGCGCAGTGATGAAGCGGATGCGGACTTCGCCCGGCGCGGCATCCCAGTCGTCGGCGATGGTGTCGCGCAGCTCGTCAACTTCTTCTTCGGGCATCCGCCCGCTGTAGGCGACGATCTGCTTGTCGCGGGCGAGCAGCGACGCTTCAGCCGTCATTTCCAGCGAGGCGGCGGTCAAGCTCAGCGCCAGTTGAGCGACGTATTCATCCTCCGCCGAAGCGGGTTCCGGCGTCGGCTCCGGCGGCGCGGCAGCGACGGGCGTTTCGGCAGACGTCTCGGTATAGAGCGCGCCGGACGCGAAGCCGGTCTCGCCGTGTACCTCGAACGCCGCCATCATCTCGAACTGGGTGTTGAAATCCTGCTCCGGCAGGTCGAACCAGAGTTCGCGCGATTCGTCAGCAGCGCCCGCGTCCACCGGCGACATGGCGCGCACGAAATCGTCGTCCCATGCCGCCGCGTCATCGGTGGCAGGCACGCCGGGCAGTGGGGTCAAATCTTCCGCGCTGGGGACGGCGTTTCGTCAATGAACGCCTGATCCCACGATGCCGCTTCTTCGGCGGCGAGCCGCTGATTGACGATGGTCGCGTCGAGCGGCGTGGTCGCCTGATGCGGCACGGTCGCGTCGTCCGGGAAATCTTCCGGCAGCGATTCCGGGAAGGCATAGGTCTCGTCGGCGGCGGCTGGCTCGCGCTCGATCCAATCGGTTTCCAGAATTTCGGGGTGCTCCTCGATCTGCTGCGCGCGCGACGCGATGGTCGTCTGGTCGGCGAGCAGTTCCGCCGACGGCTCGACCGGCGTCGGTTCGTCCGGCATTTCTTCCGGCAGGAATTCCGGCTCGCGCACGAGGTAGGCGTCGTCGCTTCGACTCGTCGCGGTTGCGCGTCCACGAGGGCAGCGGCTGGACTAAGGGGACGGTGCAGCGGAAGCTGCGCGTCGATGTTCGACAGCAGCTCTTCGAGTGAGAACGCGCCGCCGGACATCGTCTTTTCCAGCGTGCGCTGAAGGATGATGCGGGCGGGTGTTGGTTCTTCATCGTCAAACTTGAAAATATCGTCGGTTGAGCGCGGCGCGATCGGGCGCGCGGCGCGGTCCTACGTCGAAATCGCCGGGCAGGGCGCAACAATGTCGTCCTGCGCGGGGCTTCGCCCCTTCGCTGCCGCCTAGAATCGACAGGACGTTGCGGAAGCTGCGATCCTGCACGCCGCCGACCAGGTCGCTGACCGTACCGCTTTCTTCAAACTCCGGCGGGGCGGGTTCTTCCTTCGACAAACGGTCGAAGGCGCTCAACAATGGCGACCGAGGCGGTTCAGGCGCTTTCGGCGGCTCCGGCGGGGGTTCGGATGGCAGGAACCAGTCGTCGGACGGAGGCTCTGGCTCGGGTTCCGGCTCAACTTCCCGCACCGGCTCCGAAGCCCGCATCGCCGCTTCGATCTCCTCCTGCGAGAGCGGAGCGGTCTGCGGCTGCGCGGGTGGCGGCTCGTTGTCCAGCGAATCCGTGCCGCCGCTGAGGATGAACTCGACCAACTGCTGCTGGCGCGAGGGCAGCGGTCGATGCGCCTCTTCGGTGCGCATCGAATTGACCAGATCGTTGAACGGGCTGCTCGGCGCGGACGGATTTGGCGCGTCCGGCGGCAGGGAATTCAGCACGTCGTCAAACGAGGACTCGCGCTTGGACGACGATTCCTCCATCCAATCCAGTTCTTCGGGAAAGTTGGCGGGCGTGTCGCCTTCGGCGGCTGGCTGCTCGAAAATGTTGGTTCCCGCCTGTGACAGCACGTCGTCAAGGCTGCTGTATTCCGGCAGGAGATCGGACTGCGAGGGCATGGGGCGCTGTCCCCTGCCCAGCCGCGACAGGAGCGCGGTCGTCCCCGGCGATTCAAGGCTGGGGCGCTCGTTGCGCGCGAAATAGTCGTTAATCGTCCTGACCAAATCCTGCGCGCTGAACCCGGCATTCAGCGACGCGGCGATGCCGAGCGCGCTGGTCTTGGCGGCGTCCTGCTTGGGCGCGGCGATCACGGCAATATTCGGCTGGACGCCGCGTAGCTGCTGGATGATCTGCTCGCCGGTGTACTCGGTCATGGCGAAGTCGACGACGGCGACATCCTGCACGTGGTCGGTCAGGTATTCGACCGCCGCTTCGACCGACGTAAACGGATGCGCCTCAAACGGGGCGCTGCGCTCCAGCGTCTGTTTGAGCTTGATGGCAAAGGGGAGCTGTCCGTGAACGATCAGAACCTGCGTTGTCATGTTTCGATTCTACAGCGCATCCGTTACAGGGTCAATTTTGCTTCTCATGCCCCCGGCGCAGCGAAAGACGGTCGCGCTCTGCGCCGCCTGTCCGAAAATCAAGGGGAAAAACTAGCAGGGGCACAGGTTACAATGCCCCCACGAGCGCCTTAAGATTCGTTTAGATTTTCAAACACCCGCCGCGTTTTGGCAACTCGCGTCTGCGCGGCTACGGATTCGGATCGACCGTGACGGTCGTGATCGCCGTGTTGTTGACCTCGCTCGTCTCGGTGATCTGGCTGGCTGAGTCGGCATGAACCGCGATGGTATGCGAGCCGCTCTCGGTAAACGTCAGGCTAATGTTGAGCACGATGCTCTCACCCGGCGCGAGGCTGGCGACCACGCCCAGCGACGTGTCGGTAGTGGTGGTCGACGGCGCGGTGACCGAGATCGTGTTATCGAACTGGGTGGTCGCGCTCAAGCCGGTGTTGGTGATGGTCACCGAGAACGTGCCGCTGGTCGGCATGTTGCCCGGCTCAAGCTGGAGCGACGGCTCGACGAGGCGCAGGTTAGTCACGACCAGATCGGGCAGACCAGCGGTCGGCGTGGCGGTCGGCGGCTGCGCGGTCGTCGTCAGGGTGTTTGTCGGCATGAACGTCGCCGTGATAATCCGGGTCGGCGTCGGCGGGATCGGCGGGATGCCCACGTTCTGGCAGTTGCCGTAGAGCGTGACAAAGCCGCCGCTCACCCAGCCGGTGGTGATGCCGACGCGAATCTGATACCACGAGTTGTCGCCCGTACGCCCGGTAATCGGCGCGACAGTACCCGACGCCAGCAGGCTGATGCGGTCGTAGACCGTGCCGGGACCGGTGCGGAAATTGAGCGGCGCGTTGACCAGCACGCGGCAGGTCGGGTCATACGGATTGATCGGCGGGACGATGATCGGCGGTGGAGCCTGAGTCGCCGTCACCTGCGCCTGATTCTGGCGCACCGTCAGCGTAATTTCGGCAGGGTCGCTGGCAATCGCGCCGCGATAGGCGATCACCTGAAGCGTGAGCGAGCCGGTGGTCGTCGGGGTGTAGTCGAGCAGGACGTTCAGGTTGGGGTCGCCGCCAGGCGTCTCCGACGAGACGGTCTTGGCGATCTGCCCGTTGGCGAACAACTGGACGCGCGTAATGCCGACCGGATCGTTGGCATTGGCGCTGACCAGAATCTGCTGATTCACCAGCACTTCCGCGCCGTTCTGCGGCGAAAGGATGGTCACGACTGGCGTACCGCCGGAAGAACCGGTCGGCGTCGGCGCGGACGCGGGCACGCCGGAACTGGACAGGTTGCAGGCGCTGAGCGCCAGAAGGACAACGAGGGTGAATAACGCGATCCGGTAGCGCATACCGTTCCCCTTCGCTTCATGTGCAAATTAACAGGTTCATTCTAGCATGTCTGCGCGGAAGGCGCATGATTCGGAAACGCAAACGACCGCCGACGGCTGTCGTGCGCTCACAGGGAAGCAATACGCAGCGGAAGCCGAGGCGGTTACGAAGAAGTCGATTCAGTTGTGGAATTCAGGAAATCGGTTCTTTGTAGATGACGTAGCGGCTCATATCGTCACCCTTGGCGATGCAGGTCGTCATATCGACCTTGAATTCGCGCCCGCCGGATACCCAGCGCAGCCCTTCCTGCAACAAGCCCTGCCCCATGAAGCATACCGGGCGGTCGGTTTTGCGACCCCAGCACAGCGGGCAGCGCTCCATGGTGTAGACCATGTGGTCGCCACCTTCTTCGTAGACGTTGGAAATCTGGTCGGAGAACTGCGAGAAGATGTTCGCCATCGCCGGGACGCCGACTTTCAGCTTGGCGTTGAGCGGCAGCACCTTGAACGCGAGATCGCCAACGCCAGCCAGCGCGCCGAACGAGCGCAAGCCACCCGCAAAGATCGCGCGACCGGCGCGCAGCGCCAGCGCCCGCCCGCCGCGCGGACCGTACATATCTTCCAGAGCGACGTTGAGCGCGGTGAAGTCGGCGAAGTCAATCGCCTTTTCCAGATTATCCGGGGGCATGTTGTCGACAAACTGCTGGAGTCCGGCAAGGTTCAGAATAGCGTTCAAGCCATTCCGCCCCATAATGTCTTCCATCGCATCCATGGTCAGGCGGGCAAACTTGTTGGGATAGTAATATCCGCTCTTCTCAGGTGGCATTGTGCCTGATCCTCCAGTTGCGCATCAACCAAGCTATCACGCTCAGGACGCTGCCTGTGGTGACTTTTCGCTCTTGCTCAACAAAGTGTACGTCAAATATGCAGAATGCCGCAAAAAGAATTGCCGCCTTTTTCACATTAAATCCGGGGGCATCCCCTGTTGGCAATTACCCGATGTGCAACCTCCGGTGATCCCTGTCGTGATGGGATAGCCCCCAAAATTCCAGTGACCAAGACCTCGACCGTGAAATCAGACTTTTCTGCTGCCCGTGAGAAACAACGACAACACCGGTTAATACGCGCTTATTCGGGCAGAAAGGGCGCGAAAAGGACAAAACTCAATACGTGGGAGCAGAATGTCTGAGTGAGATGTACTTCAATATCGAGATCAGTTGTTACGCTGACATCGCTGACGTAATTTTGTTGACAAGCTCGTCGCGTGCCTGGGAAGCATAAGTTAGGTCTAAATCTTCGCAATCAACGATTAAGTGAGGCATCTGGATTGTCGAGATAAGGATGCTAACCTGCTCATGCAATTGATATATTAAGTTCTCAAGCTCTTTTGAGCTCGTTTCATATTCTCGTCCTCGTCCATGAATTCTTCGAAGCAGGGTCTCAGGTTTCGCCGTGAGTACAATGTGTAGTTGCGGACGCGAGTATTCAACCAGCTTATTGCACAGGGTGAAAATCTGATCCACCAGGTCGTGCTCCTGCTGCGAGATGTAACCAAGGTTGAATAGCACAGGGTTCCATAGGAGATAGTTCACATATGCATCCTGTTCCTGAATACACGGAGAGGATGTTCCGTAGATAGTCACCTGCTGGGCGAATTTATGAAGCAAGAAGTCGACTTGATTTATGAAACTCCAGTCTCGTGGACGAGCAAGCGCATTTTCGACAAACGGAAAGTACTCCGGCTCTTCCAGAAATAATTGGCATTTTGTTTGTCCTGCTATCAAACGAGCCAGAGTACTCTTTCCCACGCCGACATTGCCACAAATTGAGATATGTCTACCTGGCATTTTAGTTAACCTTTAAGTGTTTAGTCCCGGAGCGTACCTGAATATCATACAGTAGAGGCGACCCGACAGGTCGCCCCTACTGCATTTTTATCGATTCAGATGTTCCGTACTTACCCCGCGAACACCACCAGCGGCTCGTCGGCGGGCAGCGCGGGCGATTGTCGCCCCGGCAGCCGTCCCTGCATACTCCAAGGACCCGTCCAGGTGATCTCGACATCGACCACTTTGCCGCGCCAGTCCGCCGTGTCCTCGAAGAACACAAGCTTGTCGTGCGGCGTGCGACCGCGCCACTTGCCCTTGTGCTCGTCCTCAACCAGCACCGGGATGGTCTGCCCCAGCCAGCGGCTGTTGATTTCGGCGACGACGCGCGCCTGAAGCTCGTCCAGAAGCTCAAGGCGACGCTTCTTCTCGTCCTCCGGCACGTCGTCGACCATGCGGCGGTCGCTGACGGTGTTGGGGCGCGGGCTGTAGCGGGCGAGATGCACCTTGTCGAGCTTGAGTTCCGCCAACAGATCATAGGTGCGCTGGAACTGCGCGTCGGTTTCGCCACAGAAGCCGACGATGATGTCGGTGTGAATGGCGACGCCGGGGATGCGCGCGCGGACTTTCTCGATCAGGCGGCGGTACTGCTCGACAGTATAGCCGCGCTTCATGTTTTCGAGGACTTCGTCATCGCCCGCCTGCACCGGCACTTCGATGTGCGGCATCACGCGCGGCAGCTCGGCGACGGTATCGAGCAGCCTGTCGCTCATCCAGTTGGGATGGCTGGTCAGGAAGCGGATGCGCTCGACGCCGGTTTCCTCGGCGGTCTGGTGGACGATGCGCAGCAGATCCGCCAGATCGGGACCGTCGGGGATGTCCTTGCCGTAGCGGTCAACAATCTGACCGAGCAGCGTGACTTCCTTGACACCCTGCCGCGCCAGCGAGCGCACGTGGGCGACGATCTCGCCGACGCTGCGGCTGCGCTCGACGCCGCGCCGGAACGGGATAATGCAGAAGGTGCAGGCGTGCGAGCAGCCGTAGACGACCGGGACGTGCGCGCTGATCAGGCTGCCCTGCTCGTGAGCGGGCAGGATCAGGTCGCCGTCCTGAATCAGATCGCGCTGCTGGCGCTCGCGGGCATCCAGTTCGAGGATTTCCGCCTCGTCCATGCGGCTGCGCAGGAAGTCGACCATCGGCGTCGGCTCGGACGGCGGCATGAACACGTCGACATACGGCAGGCGCTTGCGCAGCGCCAGCGAGTCGCGCACACCGACAAGACAGCCCATCACGCCGATCACCTTGTCGGGCTGCTCCTTCTTGATCTCGTTGAGCAGCGCCAGCCGCCCGAAGGCTTTGTCCTCGGCGCTCTGGCGGACGACGCAGGTGTTGACGACATAAATATCCGCCTGATCGGGGTCGGCAGCGGCGGTGTATCCCATCCGCTCCAGCTCCGAAGCGAGAAGCTGGGAGTCGGCGGAGTTCATTTGACATCCGAGTGTCCAGATGTGGTACTGCATCGGCTTGCAATCAGTCTAGTCGGCTTGATACGGGTATTTTAATGGCAGCGGGGATGTGCGTCAATGCGGGGGCATACCTCACCCCGCAGCGCCCCGAAGAAGCAACATTTGTCAGCCCCTCAGCCACGTCGTGGAGAGGGGAAGCTAAGCGCAGGTTAGCCGGGGCGAGGTATGCAACATCTTCAAAGAGAGGCGTGTTGCCTAAATCTCTGTCCCGATCATTCGCACGGGATCGCCACCAGCCACATGGGACCGAAGCCCCCAAAGGCGTTGTGGGCGACGCGCAGCACGATCCGGTTGTCCTCCAGCGCGACGAAATCGGTCACGTCGAAGTGGAACGGCGTGGCGATCTCGCCCAGCGCGCGCCCGTTGATGAACAGGTGCGTGTCGCGCGGCGCGTAGTCGATCTCCAGCCGGTAGTTGATGCACTCGTCGGGCATGGGCAGGTCGAAGGCGCGTTCAAGCCAGGCGAACCTGCCTTCGATGGCGCGCGGATCGAAGCCGACCAGCGACTCCACGTCGAAGCCGTCGATGCCGCCTTCGGGCAACTGCTCGGTGAAAGCACAGCGCCAGTGGGAATCGAGTGAAATGGTTCCGTTCAAGCCAGCGTCCATGCCGGGAAGTATAGCACAAAAGGCGCGGTCTCCCGCGCCATTCTGCCGATCATTTTCCCCTAACCCACCCTCGCCGTTTGCAGATCAGCACATGGTGATGACAATGCTCGATGCGCGTGTGCGCCATACCCGGTACCCATTGCACTGTGCGGTGCAGGATTCGAACCTGCGCACCATTTTATGGGTAGCCTGTCCAACTGTAACCCGGTTGGCGGGTTTGCGCTCGCCTCTGCATAGGCTACCAACTTACATAAAGTGCTGAGCGATGAGTGCCGAGTAAGAACACCTCCTCTTGAGCGGTGTTATAAGGTTTTTACCTCAGCACTCGACACTCAGTACTCAGCACTATTTATTCAGCCAGATCGACCGTCCAGTTGAGCGCCTGAATACGCGAGTCGAGGTCGCGGCGGGCGGCGGCAAGGTCGTCGGCGCGCTTCTGCACCGACACTACGTCGACAGCGCGGAAATACTTGATGTTGGACGGGTTGTAGCCGTAGCGCTGGTTCCCGCCGGTCGCTTCGGCGAGCAGCCCCGCCAGCACACTGTGTTCAATCGAGAGCGCGTCCCGCTCCGCCAGCGCGTCGGTGAGCGTGCGCGCCTCGTCAAACGGCGTGCGCGCGTTCGTCCGGTTGATCTGCTGCATGAGGGTGCGCAGGTCAGCGACGACGCGGGTCAGCTCCTCGATCAGCTCCGCCGGGTTTTCGGGCGCGGTATCACCTTCCTGCACCCGCGCCGAGCGCGCCATGCGCTCGCGGAGCTGCTGGATGCGGGTCTGCGCGTCGGCGCGCAGGATCAATGCTTCTGCCAGCTTCATCATCAATTCCCCCTTTCCGATAAGCGACTATCCGTTGACGACTGCGGGCACGACATGTCGTACCCTTCGTTCGACGGCTTTATCCTACGCCATCATGATTGGTTCATCAAGGGTCATTATGGTTCACATCCACACGAGTTGCGGTTTGATGATGGACACGCGACAATAATCGGCAGGCTCAAAAACCGAAACCCCGATGCCGACGTTATACAGATATGGATACCCGTTTACCGGAATAGAGGTTCGACATGCGGCACACAGTACTGTTCTACAACCCGGTCAGCACATCGCCCGGCAAGCAGCGGCTGCCGCTGTCGCTGCTGGCGGTCGCCGCCGTGATCGCTGCCGATTACGACGTGGAGTTCATCGACGGCAATCTGATCGCTGACCCGGCGACGCACATCATCGAGCGGGCGAAGGCGACCAAAGCCAGGCTGCTGGCGGTGACAGTGATGCCCGGTCCGCAGCTTCGCCAAGCCGTGCCAGTGTGCAAGCGAATCAAAGCCGCCCTGCCCAACCTGACGATCCTGTGGGGCGGGTATTTCCCGACGCAGCACGCCGAAGTGATTCTTAAAGACGGCTCGGTCGATTACGTGATCCAGGGACAGGGTGAAGCGCCGTTCCGCACATTCGTGGATCGGCTGCACACGGGCGGCTCGCTGACCGACATCCCGTCGCTTGGCTATGCGAAAGACGGCGAAGTGTGCGTCAACGACCGCGCGCCGAACGTCCACATGGACAAGCTGCCCTGGTTCCCCTACGACAAGATCGACGTGAGCCGCTATGTCGGGCGCAGCTACTTGGGGACGCGGGTGCTGAACCACAACACGTCATTCGGCTGCCCGTTCGCGTGCAACTTCTGCGCGGTGGTGGCACTGGCGAACCGGCGCTGGCTGCCGGAGAGCGCCGAGCGCGTCGCCAGCATCGTCAAGCACATGCACGACAACTGGCAGATCGACGGGCTGGAATTTCACGACATGGATTTCTTCGTGCAGGAGAGCCGCACCGCCGAATTCGCCGAGCGGTTAAGCTCGTTCGCGGGCGATTCGATCCGGTGGTGGGGCTTGGGGCGTGTCGATACGCTGATGAGCTACAGCGATGCCACGTGGGAGAAGATGAAGCGCAGCGGTGCGAAGATGATCTTCATGGGCGCGGAGAGCGGCGACGACGAGACGCTCAAGCGCATGAACAAGGGCGGCAAATCCGGGACGGCGATGACGCTGGCGCTGGTCGAGCGCATGAAGCACTACGGCATTGTGCCGGAACTGTCGTTCGTGCTGGGCAACCCGCCCGACCCGGCTGCCGACATCGACTCGACGATCCGATTCATCCGCAAAATCAAGCAGATCAACCCGGCGACCGAGCTGGTGCTGTACATTTATACGCCCGTGCCGCAGGAAGGCAGCATTTTGCTGGACGAGGCGACCAAGCTCGGCTTCCGCTTCCCGGAGACGCTGGACGAGTGGGCGGGCGATGCCTGGTCGAAGTTCTCGATGCGGCGCGACCCCGGCGTGCCCTGGTTCAAGGACGACGTGCGCCGCCGCGTGCGCAACTTCGAGTCGGTGATCAACGCCTACTACCCGACGGTGACGGACATGCGGCTGAATGGGAATTATCGTCACGCGCTCAAGGCGCTGAGCGGCTGGCGCTACAAGCTCAAGTTCTACGACTTCCCGTATGAGCTGAAGGCACTCCAGCGGGCGATCCACTATCGAAGACCGGAGACGACGGGGTTTTAAAAACGGCATCAACCACAGAGGGAACAAAGGACACAGAGGGAAATTCTCTGCGGTCTTTGTGGTTGAATAGAAATGGGTATCGTTCAAGGAAGCGGGCATCGTGAAGTACATCGCGCCGAACCTGTACACCTTTGAAAACCTGCTCGTCGGGCGCGTCTATCTGATCGAAGACGCCGACGGCTTGACGATCATCGACGGCGGCATCGCCCAGACCGCCAACCGCCTGATCCGGCAGATCACCGGGTCGGGGCGGCGGCTGAGCGACATCAAGCGGATTCTGCTGACGCACGCCCACCCGGATCACGTCGGCGCGCTGGTGGAGCTTCAAGCACGCAGCGGCGCAGAGGTGATCACGTCCGAGATCGAGAAGCCGTATGCCGATGGCACGCTGCCAATCGTCCGCCCCGATCTCGAATCGCTGTCGTCATGGGAGCGCCAAATGCCGACCATCCCCATGCCGAAGAAGCTCCCCACTGTGGATCGCACCGTCAGCGACGGCGATGTGATCGAGGCGCTGGGCGGCTTGCAGGTGATCGCCACGCCGGGTCATTCGCCGGGGCACGTGAGCTTCTGGCAGCCGGAGCGCAAAATCCTGTTTGTGGGCGACGTGATCATGAACGCCTTCGGCTTGAGCGGAATGCGCCTGCCCTTCACCGTCTCCACACCGGACATGGCGGAAAATATCCGCTCCGTCAGGAAAATCGCGGAACTCGACGCCAAGATTGTCTGCTTCGGGCACGGCGAGCCGATCACGCAGGACGCCACCGCCAAAATCCGCGCGTTCGCCACAACTATCTGAACCACAAAGACCGCAGAGGAGACAGAGAAAATAGGGGCACAGCGGCGCTGTGCCCCTACACGTCCATATCTCCTGAACGCTACAGCTTTTTGTCTTGGCGTCCGGGCGGTTGGCAGTTATACTCAAGGCAATAGTTCACCACGTCACAATGAAGTGAGGGCATTATGCCAGGAAAATTCATCCGCTTGCTGCTGCTTGCCCTGGCGCTGATCGCCGGGATTACCGCTGCCGCCTGCGGCACGGTCGCCACACCAGAGTGGGCGGCGGAAGCTTTGGCGACGCAGACGGCACAGGCGGCGACCAGCCAGCATCTCACGGCTATCGCGCCCACCGCCACGCCGATCCCGCCGACCGAAACGCCCGTCCCGCCAACGCCGACACCGCTGCCGCCCACCGAGACATCCATCCCGCCAACCGAAACGCCGGTTCCGCCGACGGCGACGATGGCGATGGACATGCCGACTGAAGAAGCCTCGTCCGGCGCTGCCGGTGACCTTGTTGCCGCCGTCGAAGCTGCCGACCCCGCCAACGGTCAGGTGGTGTTCAATACGCAGCACAATACCGACAAGGGTCCCTGGGCGTGCGCGACCTGCCACTCGGTCACTCCGAACGAACTGCGCGTCGTCGGACCCGGCTTGTGGAACGTCAGCGTGCATGGACCGATGCACGCGCTGGGTATGACCGAAGAGGACATGTCACACGCGGAGATGTCCACTACGCCAGCCGATGCTATCGCATACATCCACCAGTCGATTGTCGACCCGAACGCCGTGATCGCGCCCGGCGACCCGCCCTTCCCACCCGACCTGATGCCGCAGAACTGGGAGCAGGTGCTCACGCCGCAGGAACTGAACGACGTGATCGCCTACCTGATGACGCTGCACGACTAGCTCGCCACGAGATGGGATTCACGTAGCCCCTACACGTATATAGCGAATGTGCCGTGAATCAAAAAGGGCGGGTCAATATGACCCGCCCTCTTGTTTATTCCTGCGAATTAGTTGGCTGACGCGCCCTGCTCGCTGCGGCGCACCTTGACCGGCTTCTCGCCGTGCGTCGGCAGTTCCAGGCTGACCGAAGCGGTCAGCGGCAGCGTGAAGTAGACCGCCGTGCCCACGCCGACCGACGAGCGCACGTAAATCCGCCCGCCGTGCGCCTCGATGATCTGGCGGGCGATGGTCAAGCCCTGCCCCGTGCCCGGCACGCGCAGTGCCCGCCCGGTCACGCTGATCGGCGACCCTCGGAAGAAACGTGTGAAGATGTGCGGCAGCTCGTCGGCAGCGATACCCACGCCGTTGTCACGGATGCGCAGACGCGCGAAGCCGTTATCCTCATCCTTGATCTCCAGCGAGACGCGCCCGCCCGGCGGCGTGTACTTGATAGCGTTGTCGATGATGTTGCCCAGCGCCCAGCGCAGCCGCCGCTCGTCGCCGAGGATGTACAGCCCCGACCGCTCGACGTTCACATTCAGCGACAGGTTTGCCGCCTGCGCGACCTGCTTCCACTCGTTGGCGACCGCCCACGTCAGCGTTTCCAGCGGGATCGGTCGCGTCGTCTGCTGGACAAGCTGGGCGTCGGTGTTGCTGAGCAGCTCGCGCATCTCGACGATCAGCTTTTGCAGCGAGCCGACGTTGCGCTTGATTTCGTTGGACAGCGCGACTTCGACCGGCTGCTCGACCTGCTCATTGATCTCCTTCAGCACCGCCGCGCGCGCCCGCTCGCGCTGGAATTCGACGGTGACATCGCGCAGCACCATCACCGTGCCAACGCGCTGATCCGCCAGCGACATGACGGCGAACGCCTGCACGCGCAGCATCCGACCGTCGATCTCCATGCGCTGCGGCGAGCCGAGCGAATACAGCCCCGGCGCGAACGCGGGACCAAGCGTATCGGTGACGGCGGCGGTGATCTCGCGCAGCTCGGCGCGCTTGAAGAAGTTGTAGCCTTCACCGATCAGCCGCTTGGCGCGCTCGTTGATGAACGTGACGTTGCCGTCCAGATCCTGAATGATGACGCCGTCGGGCAGCGATTCGAGCACGGCATTGAGATGCTCAATCTCGCGGCGCTGCCGCCGCAGCGACGAGCGCAGCGTGTCGTGGCGCTGCTGCACGCGGTCGGTGTAGATGTCGAGCGCACGACCGAGCGCGCCGATCTCGTCGGTGGGCAGCATCCCGGTGCGCACGCTGTAATCGCCGTCCGCCAGCGCTTCGGCGACCTGCCGCACGCGGTTGATCCGCTCCAGAAACACGTTGGTCATCACGAACAGGGTGATCACTACGCCCGCCGCGACCGTCGCCAGCGTCAGGGCGATCAACTGCTGCCCGGCTTCGACGGCGAATGGCGCGTTATCCGGCACAAAGACCGCCACCACGTCGCCCGAACCGGCGACCGGGTAGTATTTGCCGAGGTACGGCGAGCCGTTGAGGTCGAGCGTCTGGAACGCATCGCCTTCGGTCGCCTTGAGCGCCTGCTCGGAGAGCGACATCGGCAGCGAGCCGATGGTCGTCGCCAGCAGGCGGGAAGTGTCGTAAACCGCGACTTCGGCGGCTGCCCCGGCGCGCGCCGCATCCAGCCAGCGCGTCAGGCGCGTGCCCGCCAGCGCCAGCCCGATCACCTGCCCATCGACGGTGACGGGTGTCGAAGCCAGCAGCACCTGCCCCGACACGCTTTGCAGCGTCGCGGGCACGTAGACCCCCGTGCCGTCGCGCAGAATCCCGTAGATGTCCTGCCCATCCTTGTCGGTGACGATCAGGCTGTCGAGGTCGGCGCGGTGAGCGAAATTGCTGAGCAGGTCGTGGAGGGCGGTCGTATCCTGACTGTTCAGGGCGAAGGCGACTTCGGGCATCTGCGCGAACTGCCGCACCAGCGCCTGCTGGCTGTTGTAGAGCGCGCTCGCCCGCTCATTCACGGAGCGCCCGACGTTTTGCAGGACGCTGACACGCGACATCTCGGCATTGCTGGGCAGGCTGCGCGCGACCAGATAAGCCGCACCCATCGCCAGCACGAGCACGATGACGAACGTCGGCATGATCAGCCGCCATCGCAGCGATACAAATCGTGGTTGGGGGATACTCGCGCTGCTCATCAATCGCACTCCTCGAACGAAATTTGTTTTATTATGGTCTGAAAGACGTTAAAGCGAAAGCGTCCCGCTCGATTAAACTGCTGCTTTTCCGCGCTGTTTTCGCCGGAGAAGCGACGTTGATCCAGAATTCTCGCAGGGAAATCTGGCGAGAATCTTCTAACCTATTCCAAACATTATACAAACATAACGCCCGGATGACAACAGGCAAATGTTCCTACGCGGTGTGGTTAGTCGCAGTCGACTTGATGTGAACGAAGCGACCTCACCCCGTGCAACCTGCGGTTGCCCACCCCTCTCCACGTTGTGGAGAGGGGAGCTACGCGCAGCAGGTGAGGTGAAGTGCAACTCAAGAACCTAGCTCGAACTTCATTCACCATACCCGTTTGTTTCTTCGCCGCGTGCCCGACGCCAGCCCAAGATGTTAACAGGTTTTATCAAACTTTGCCGAATACCTTTATCAAACTATGCCACACTCCATGAGTACGCTGTATGTCACAGCCGTGAGATGGAGGAACAGGCATGATCCTGGGGCGCGCCGATTTGCACATGCACACCACCGTCAGCGATGGATTGGCGACCGTTCACGAGATGCTCGACTACGCCGCCCGGCACACCGAGCTGGACGTGCTCGCCATCACCGACCACGACCAACTCGACGCCAGCCTGTGGGCATACTATCATCAGGATCGCTACCCGTTCGAGATCGTGCCGGGGGTGGAAGTCACCAGCGCCGAGGGGCACGTGCTGGCGCTGTGGGTGACCGAGCCGATCCCGAAAGGCATGTCGCTGGCGGAGACCGCCGCCGCCATTCACGAGCAGCAGGGCGTCGCCATTGTCGCGCATCCGATGGAGCCGACAATTGCCCCGCACATGGTCAAGCGCTACTTAACACACCCTCGGGTGTTAATACAGTCAGGAATAGATGCCGTCGAAATCTTCAACGCCGGGGCGATCACGCCGGGGAACAACTGGTTGGCACAGCGAGTCTTCGGCAAGCTGGGTCTCCCGGTCGTCGGCAACAGTGACGCACACATGCCCCACAACATCGCCTCCGGCGTCACCCGTTTCAACGGAAAGACGGCGTCTGACCTGCGCGATTCGTTGGCGCTTGGCTGTACCACTGCCGAGGGGAAATCATGGCCAATCACCACCTATTTGAAGCTCTTACCCATCGAAATCCAGAGGAGGCGGAACGGGTCTTTGGCGACGAATCCGCACTCCGTCCCCCTGACTCCGCCGCAGTATTAGCGCCGGTCAAGCGGGTAGCGATCTTCGCCGAAGCGTTCCTGCCCAAAGTTGACGGCGTTTCCAAAACAGCATATCTGACCCTGCGCTACCTGCAACAGTCCGGGCGCGAAGTGCTGGTGTTCGCGCCGGACATCGCGCCGTCGTCGGTGGGCGGCAGTCAGGTGATCCCGCTGCCGTCGCTCGGCATCCCCGCCGCGCCGGAAACGCGGCTGGCGCTGCCGCACCCCATCGTCGCCAATTACCTGAACGACTTCAAGCCCGACCTGATCCACATGTTCAGCCCGGCGCTGCTGTCGGTGAGCGGGATGCTGGTCGGACGGCAGAATCACGTCCCGGTGGTCGCCAATTATCAGACCGACCTGCCCGGCTACGCCCAACACTACGGCATCCCGTTTCTGAGCAGCGTCGTGCGCGACTGGCTGCGCTACGTCCATAACGGCTGCCACCTGACGCTCGTCCCGTCCAACTGGACGCTCAAAGAACTGCGGCGGATGGGCTATCACCGCCTGCGCAAGTGGGGGCGCGGCGTCAACGGCGAGCGCTTCAACCCGAACCGCCGCTCGGCGCTGTGGCGCAGACGACTGCTCAACGGGCGCGACCCGAACTCGCTGCTGTGCGTCTACGTCGGGCGGCTCGCCATCGAGAAGCGCGTCGACCTGCTGCTGGAAGCGGCGCGCACGCCGGGCATCGCCCTGACGATCATCGGCGACGGCGCGATGCGCGACGAGCTGGAAACGATGTTCGCCGGGACGGGGACGCACTTCACCGGCTACCTGTACGGCGACGACCTCGCCGACGCTTACGCCGCCGCCGACGCTTTCATGTTCACCGGCGCGAACGAGACCTTCGGGCAGGTCGTTCAGGAAGCGATGGCGTCCGGGCTGCCCGCGATCATCATCGATCAGGGCGGCATCACCGATCAGGTCACAAACGGAGTCAACGGCTTCCGATGCCCCGAAAATCCGTCTGCCTTCGCCGACGCCGCCCGCACCCTGCGCGATAACCCGCAGCTTCGGCGGCAGATGTCCGCCAATGCCCGCCGTTTCGCCGAGCAGCATCCCTGGGAAGCCCTGATGGGGCAGCTTGAAGGCTACTATAATGAAGCGGTGCGCCTGAACGAGCGGCTTGATCACCGCTTCCCGCAGGACACGCGCTGGAATTTGCTGCTGAACTGGAAGAACACCATCAGGAGACTGAATTGAGCGAGGAGCGTAAGACCGTCGCGCTGATCGCGCACGACAACATGAAAGACGACATGATCGCCTTCGCCGAGCAACATCGGGACGTGCTTCAGCGCTACAAGCTGATCGCCACCGGGACGACCGGCAAGCTCCTGAACGAGCGCGTCGGGCTGAACGTCGAGCGGATGCTGTCCGGTCCCATCGGGGGTGACGCGCAGATCGCCGCGCAGGTGGCGGAAGGCAAGATCGCGGCGGTGTTCTTCTTCATCGACGCGCTGGGCAAGCACCCGCACGACCCGGACATCAACACGCTGCTGCGCATCTGCAACGTGCATAACGTGCCGCTGGCGACCAATCCGGCGACGGCAAGCTACATTATTTCGACGAAGGCGTTGTAGGGGATAGCGTTCAGCTTTCAGCTAAAAGCGATTTGAACCGCCAAGACGCCAAGGATCAGAAAAAGGGCGAGGCGATGCCTCGCCCCTACGTTTCGTGTGGGGGTTTGCGAATCAGCCCTTTTTCTGTGCCTGACGGACGGCAAACAGCAGCAGGCGGTCGGCGAACGCCGCCTGCACCAGCGCGAACGCCAGCAGCGCCAGCCCGATGAAGATTCCGTAGGGGATGGTCGCCCAGATTTCGCTGTTGCGCCCCAGGTGCAGCAGCGCCAGCCCCCAGTCGCCGACGGCGCTGTAGCCTGTCATCAACAGCCACGCGGCGACGTTTGAGGTCTGGAAAAGCTGCCCGTCCATGAACAGAGTCGCGCCGCCGAGCAGCAGCGCCGTCACGACGATACGCAGGAAGATCAGCACGACCTGAAGCAGCGTGCTGTAGGTGCGCTGCTGCACCAGCGCCGAGACGAACAGCCCCATCGCCGCGTCCATGCCGAGCGTCGTCAGCGGCAGGAGCAGCGCCGCCGTCATGGTGAACGAGACCAGCAGCACCGCCACCACCAGCGGCACTTCGGGGACGATGCCGTTGATCAGCAGGTCGAGGTAGCGCCCCTGAAACGCCGTCAAATCCCACAGCATCAAGCCGATCAGGACGGCGCGCGCGATGAGGATCAGCCCCAGCAAGCCGCGCAGACGGTAGAACACCGCCACCCAGCGGGCGCGCATCGACATTTCCGCGCCGTGCTCGGTCGCGCGCAGGTTATCCCAATGCTGGTCGCGCATTTCTTCGCTGACGAAATTCGAGGTGGTGGTGAGCGCCGCGATGCTCAGGATCAACTGGAGGACGATCAGGGGTGCGAACAGGATGGCGTTGATGGTCTCGACGGTGGTCTGCCCCGCCGGGCGGCGAAAGACGTTGGTGGCAGCCAGCACGCCGAACAGCAGCAGCACGCCCAGCCCGGCGATCACCCCCAGCGCGCGCCCGTAGCGCGTTCGCCAGGGCAGACGCGCCGTTTCACCCAGCTCGTGGCGCAGCACCGGATGATCGCGCCGCGCCCAGGCGGGAAGCTGACCGATGAACAGGCGAACCACGCCCCTAACCATCGCCGATTACGTCTCCGACATACGTCTCAAGTCGAGCGAGTGCGGTCGTCCAATCTTTGGTTTCGATCATTACGGTTCGTGCGTAGCGAATATAATGTATATACACGATTGGCGCAATTCCCACCAATTCTCGTACCGCCGCCGCGTAGACTCCCATCTGCAAATGGTAGCGGCGGGCGTGTTCTTCCAGCGCCGGGTCGGACGGCGACTCGCCCAGCCACGCTGTCTTGTAATCGACCACGATCCACTGACCGGATTGATTCTGGAGCAGCAGGTCGATCACGCCGTGAACGGTGCGCGCGCCCGACCGATAGACGAACGGCACTTCGCGGTAGACGGTGCGCGCTCTGGCAATCGCCTCGAACACCTCGCTGCGCCGGATTTTCCTGATCAGATCGTAGGCGTTGACGACGGCATTGCGGTTCTCGGTCTCGCCGATCAGCCCGCTTTCCCAGGCGAGGCGGCGCAGCACGGCGCGCAGCTCGTCCTCGCTTTTGGGAAGGTCGCGGCGCACCACCTGATGCACGATCTCGCCGATTTGCAGCCAGGACGCCCCGCCCGACGGCGCGACGCGCGCGGGCGCATCGTGGAAGATGCTGCGCCGCCAGCGCTCGGCGAAGAAGCGGCGGGTCTCGCGCGGGTTCGCCTCATACGCGCTGCCGAGGTCGGCGATCTGCGTCGCCGTGAGCGAGCGGGCGGGCGCGGTGGCATCGCCCGGCACGGGGCTGAGCAACGGCAACGGTTCGGCGGACAGTGGAACGTCGTCCCAGTCGAGCACGGCGGCATCGGGCGCGTCGGCGTCGCCCAACGGCTGCGGGAAATCGACGGCGATCTCGCCCCATTCACGGGAGACGATCTGCGAATCGGCAGCCAGATCACGCAGATCGAGCGCATCGAGCAGCCAGCCGAGCCAGCCTTTGGCGGCGATAGGCTTGCCGTCCTTGCACGACACCTGCCCGCTGACGATCAGGTAATCCTGCGCGCGCGTCGCCGCCACGTAGAACAGCCGCCGCCGCTCGGCTTCTTCGCGCAGCCGGGCAAGGTTCTCGGCGCGGCGGTGGGCGAAAGTCGAGACGAGCTTATCCTGAGCGGCGTCGTAGACCTTGCAGCCCTGCCCGCTGACCAGATCGCCAGCGCCCGCGTTCCGGTGATAGGCGGCGTCGACCAGCACCACGACCGGGAATTCCAGCCCCTTACTCTTGTGGACGGTCATCAACTGGACGGCGCCCTCGCTTTCGAGGATGGCTTCGCCTTCGCGAGCTTCGCTCTCGCTCATGTCGGTGAGGTACTGCGTGAACGCGCTGAGCGTGATCCTGCCGCTGGTCTCGGCTTTTTCGAGCAGCTTCTCGACGTTGCCGCGCCGCCGCTTGCCGTCCGGCAGCCCGGTCAGCACGGCGAGATAGCCGGTCTGGTGAAGCGCATCGCCCAGCAATTCGGCAATCGTGACGCGCCCGGCTTGGCGGCGCAGATCGCGCAGCACGTCGCGGGCGAAGGCTACCCGATCCGCTTCGTCGGCGGGCACATGCGCCGGATGCGCCAGCACATCCCACAGTGAGCCAGTCTGAATCCGTAGCGCCAGCAGCGCGTCGTCGCTCAGGCTGAACAGCGGCGAGCGCAGCGCCGCCGCCAGCGACAGGTTATCTGAGGGGTTGTAGAGCGCCCGCAGCAGGTTGAGCAAGTCCCACACTTCCTGCCGGTCGTAGTAACCTTTTCCGGCGGTCGTCAGGTAGGGGATACCCTCGGCTTTGAGTGCCGCTTCGTAGAGCGTGACGTGGGTCATCGCCTGAAACAGCAGCGCCACATCGCCATATTCGACCGGGCGCGTGATCTGCTGGCGCTTGTCGTAGATCAGCCGATGCTCGTCCTCGATCAGCGACCGGATGCGCCCAGCAAGGCAGCGGGCTTCCCAGCGGCGCGTGCGCTGATCCTCGTCCGAATCAGACAGGCGTTCCCTGTCGAGCAGGAGCAGCTCCAGAACGGGCGCGTCGGACGGGGCTTCGTGGCGAAACGCCTGCATCCTGTCGCATTCGACTTCGTAGTCGGCGACCGGGCTGAGCGGATCGCGCACCAGCACGCGGGCGAACACGGCGTTAAGGCACTCGACCAGCCGATGATGGGTGCGAAACGAGGTCGCCAGCGCCACCGGAGCGGCAGCGACGGCGATGGTGTCGCGCACGCGGTTGAACACGCTCACGTCCGCACCACGAAAGCCGTAGATGCTCTGCTTGGGGTCGCCGACGACGAACAGGCAGCCGGGCACGGCGGGGTCGGCGATGCGGTTGATGATCGCCCACTGCGCGGCGTTGGTATCCTGAAACTCGTCCACCAGCACGTGGCGGAATTCCGCGCCGAGATAGCGGGCGCGCACGCCGTCATCCGCCAGCAGGTCGCGGGTGAGCATTTCGAGATCGTCGAAGTCGAGCGCGGCGCGGTCGTCCTTCGCGGCACGGTAAGCATCGCGCACGCGACCGATCAGGCTGAACCACAGCGGCAGCAGCCGCGCGGCGCGGCGATCCGGCTCGCTCGGCGGCGCGCCAATCGCGTCGACCATCTGGTTCGCCAGGTCGCGCATGGCGCGGAACGCCGCTTTCGCCGCCGCGCCGTCCTCGCCCCACAGCTTCGAGGGTACGCCGGGCATCCGCAATTCAGAAATGCGCTCGATACGGTCGAGCGAGTCGTACAGGCGGCGATCTTCGCTTGACGCGAGCCAGTCGAGCACGTCGCCGCAGACGCGCCAGCCTTCCGACAGAACATCGTCGCCGACCGAGGCGAAGCGCTCGATTTCGGCGGCGTGACGGTGGAACAGATCGACCTGATGGCGGGCGTCGACCGTCCACTGGGCGAGCCACCCGGCGAAGAAATCATTCGGCGGCGGCTCGAACTCGGTCGACACCAGCCGCTTCACTTCGGCGCGCACCGCCCGCTCGCCATACTCATCGAACAATTCGAGCGCGGAGTCGGATGCGCCGAGAGCGCGGAAGGCATCGTCAACCGCCTCGTCCAGCAGCGCACCTGCCTCGACCTCGTCAAGCACCGCAAAGCCGGGGTCGACGCCCGCTTCGGCGGCGTTCGCCCGCAGGATCGAAGCGCACAAGCCGTGTATCGTGTCGATGCGAGCGCTGTCCATCGCGGCGAGGCGGCTCGCCCAGAACGCGGCGTCGACCTCCCCCGCCGTGTCCACCCGCATCTGCAAATGCTGGCGCACGCGGTCGCGCATCTCCTGCGCCGCCTTCTGGGTGAAGGTGATCGCCACCAGCGCGTTGAGCGACCAGCCAGGGTTGCGCTCCAGCAGCGCCAGATAGCGCTCGACCAGCACGAAGGTCTTGCCGCTGCCCGCCCCGGCGACCACGATCAGGTTGTCGGCGTGGTGGTGGATGGCGCGGTGTTGGTCGGGGGTCAGGGGCATGTTAATCCCCTCACCCCGTGCAACCTGCGGTTGCCGACCCCTCGTGCAAACCTGCGGTTTGCCTTCACGCAGGCGGGGAGAGGGGGGAAAAGCAAAATGCAAGATACTTTCATAAGTTCGGGAGGCAGCATGAAAGTCATCGATCAGGGCTTTCGCTGGTGGGTGCTGCCGATGCGGCAGAACTGGTGAAAGTCGCAGTAGCGGGCGCATTTCCCGGCGTCGAGGCGGTTGGCGTGGGCGGCGAAATCGCCGGAGCGCGCCAGCGCCAGATAGCGGCGCAGATGATCCCTGCCCGCCGCGATGATGTCGGCGTCGTCGCCCGCCAGATCGCCGAGCGATTCGCCGCCGATGCGCCAGAATATCCCGCCCGCCACCTCGCGCGGGTGGTCAGGCGACGTTTCCGCGTCGATCAGCGCCTGCGCCGCCAGCAGGTAGATCATCATCTGGAAGTTGCGCCCGCGCTCGGTCTCGCTCTTGGGAATGGGCGCGCTACCGGTCTTGTAGTCGACGACGATAGCGCGGTCGCCCTGTTGGTCGATGCGGTCAATCGAGCCGCGCACGCGCAGCGCTTCGTCGCCCAGATCGAGCGGGAAATCGTCGAAGCGGGCTTCCTGCATGTAAATCGCGCGCCCGCCACCGAACTGCTTGTCGAGCGGATTTGCGCCGGAGAAATCGGCGCGGACGAGCCGTTCGAGGCGGCGGCGCAGCACACGCTGTTCCTGCGCCCACTGCGGCGAGACGCGGAAGCGCAGGCGCGCCGGGGCGGTCGCCATGCGCTCGTCGGCGACCCGTTCGAGCGTCGCCAGCGCCTCGTCCAGCCGATTCGGAGTAATCGCGCCGCCAAGCTGCCGATACGTCCGTTCCAGAATCTCGTGAAAGAGCGTGCCAAGCTGAAGGCTGTCCATGCCGTCTTCGGGTTCTTCGAGCGGCTCCAGCCGGAGCAGCCGCCCGGCGAAGAAGCGGAAGCCGCACATGCCGTAGTCGTTGACCTGCGAGGCGCTCCACACCCGGTCGGCGTTGAGCGCGGCAGCCACCCATTCGAGCAGCGCCGGGTCGCGCAGGCGACCGCTGTAGTGGTCGTGGGGAGCGCGAGAGAGGCGGCGCATCTCGACGGCGCGGGCGAATTTGATGCGCGCCCAGTACGCCGGATCGACCCAGCCGGGGGCAGCGCCCGCGCCGAGGGCATCGGCGGCGGCGAGCGCGGCTTCGTGGGGAGTCGCAGGGTCGGCAGGCACATCGCCGAGCTTGAGGCGCTCGACGGCGGGATCGGTAAACACCGCCAGCGCCGCGCGCCACAGGTGACTGGCAGCCCAGGCTTCGCCGTTTTTGGTATGCGGGCGCGAGAGCGTGAGCGAGTCGTGCGCCTGCCCGATCAGGCTGTAGAACAAGCCGTCATCCCCGGCGCGCTCCGCCTGCGTCTGCAAGCTGACGTTGGCGGCGCGAAGCTGGCGGCGCTCGCTGTCGAGCAGGAGCGGGTCTTCGGGCGCGGGCTGCGGGAAAATCCCTTCGGACAAGCCGAGGATAAAGACGTGACGGTGCGGCAAGCCGCGCGCGTCGGCGACGGTGGTCACCAGCACGCGCCCGTCGCGGGCAGCGCCGCGCCCGACGGTCGTGCCGTCGACGGTGGTGGTCAGGTCGCGGAAGAAGGTTTTCCAGTCGGTGGCGCGGGTGTAGCCGAGCGCGCCCGCCAGCGCCTGCGTCGAGACCAAGCCGCCCAGCACGCGCAGGAACATCTGCATCGCCGCCAGATCGCGGGCGACGAGCGATTCGTCGGCGTCGGCGCGAATCTGGGCGGGCACGTGCAGCGAGTAGAACAGCGGGACGGTCTCCGGCAGGTCGTCGGGGTCGGGCACGTCGCGACCGATCAGGTCTTGCAGCCAGGTGGCGTAGTCGCGGACGGTTCCGCGCTCCGGCGGGGTGACGGCGTCGAAGAATACCGTCAGCGCGCGGGCGAGGTCGGCGGCGGTTTCGGGGGCGATCTGGAAGGGCGTGAAGCTGCTTTCGTCGTCGTCGGCTGCGGGCGGGCGCGCCGCCAGCGCGACGGCGTCCAGCCACTCGTGACGCCCGCCGCTGACGCGCATCTCGATGCTGATGCGCTCCAGCAGGCTGACCTGCGCCGCGCCCAGCCCCGGCACGGCGAAATAGGGCGAGCGGAGCGCGTCGAGCAGGTCGCGGCGGCGGAAACCGCCCAGATGCAGGCGCAGCAGGTCGAGCAGCGCGACGACCGCCGGATTGCGCGCCAGCGGCTCGCCCAGGTGCAGCGCCAGCGGCAGACCGTAGCCCTGCCCCTGCGCCGCCATCTGCCCGCCGTACAGCGTCCAGTCGCGCAGGGCGATCAGGATGTCGTCGGGGCGCAGCCGTCGAGCAGCAGGCGCTTGACGCGGCGCAGCACCGCGCCGACCTCGCGCGCCGGGTCAGGCGCTTCGATCCACTGGACGACGCCCATTGTCGGGACGCGCTCCGGGCGCGGGCGGAGCAACTGCCCGGAGAGATGGCGCAGCGCCGGGTGGCGGTCGTCGTCGCCCGGCGCATCGAGCGTAATCAGCTCAAGCGGCTTCTCAAATGCCCGGTGGGCATATTCCAAACGTTCGAGCGCGTCCTGAAAGCGCCTGCCGATGGTCGCTTCGCGCCCCGGCACGGTCGTCAGGGTGACGATAGCGTCGCGCACGGCAGCGCCGAGGACGGTCAGGAGCGCGGCTTGCAGGGCGTTGAACTGATCGTAGCCGTCGACGATGAGCAGGTCGACCGAGCGGGCGATCTCAGGATGATCGATCAGCTGGTCAAGCGCCAGCCAACCTTCGCCTTCGCGGTCGACCAGATTGTGGCGGGTGAGCGCAAGCTGATATTCGGCGTAAATGTCGGCAAGCTCGACCTCTTTCGGGGTCTGCGCCGCCTTTTTGAAATCGTCGGGGTCGACCAGATTCTGCTTCAGCTCGTAGATGAAGCTGGCGATGATCCTGACGAAGCCGGGCGTGTGGGCGATGCCGCCGAAGATGCCCCCACCCTGCGGGTACAGGTCGGCGAGCAGCGCGCGGATCAAGCCGAAGCGGGCGGTGTCGTCCAGGCTGCGCTGGGCGATACCGGCGTTCGCCAGCAGGTGATGGTACAGACTGTAGAAGTTGAAATATTCGACGTTGAAAAAGACGCGCCCGTTCGCCATGAAGCGGCGACGGAAGTCGACAATCTGGCGGTCGGTCGAGAGCAGCACCCAGGCTTTCGCCATCGGCTGGGCGCGCTTAAGCTCAAGCAGGCGGTGCTGGGCTTCGGTCGTCTTGCCCGCACCTACCCGCGCCAGCAGCAGACGCATGGCGCTCATTCGCCCAGCAGGAGACGGCGTATCTCGTCGACCGTCGTCGGATCGAGGCGATCCTTCGCCAGATAATTCGGGCGCAGCGTGGTGATGAGCGAAGTCAGATGGGTGGGCGGCACGGTCGGCTCGGTGGCGGTGAGGCGAACGAGCGGCTCGTCCTTGATGAAAACGACGACGCCGTAGACCGGGGTATTGACGATGTGGCGCTTTTCGAGGAATTCGCGCACCTTACGGATGTCGGCTATCGCCTCGCGCGTTGGGTTGATGCCGGCGGGGACAGTTTCGCCGCCGGGCTTGATGCGCAGCCAGTTCGCGCCCTCGTTGACGAAGTACCCATCGTCGTCGAGGATGCGGAACACCAGCGACCCCGGCGGTCCCACCAGCACGGCGTCGACGTAACCGATCTGGCGCTTGCTGACGTTGCGGATCAGCACGAAGCGGTCGTCGAGATACTTCGCCAGAAAGCGCCCGGTGATCATGGCGAGATCGTTATCGGTTTTCCAGGTGAAGGCGCGGATCGCCAGCGCGAGCGCCGCGATCAGCAGGAGTGCGCCGAGAACCAGCGCCAGCGTGCGGACAAACACGTACAGCCCGTAGGACGGCGAGGTCGGGTAATACAGTGGGATGGCGACGAGAAAGATGCCGACGGCGAGCACAAATACGCCGACTGCCGCGAGGAGCAGCGCCAGCGTTTTCACCTGATTCGCCCGCCGCACGAGCGACCGCGAAGGAGCTACATTGCGCATACGTTAGTTTTCTTTTTGCTTTTCCTGCTGCAGCGGCGTTTCGGCTTTGGCGGGCTTGTCCGCCTTCGCCTTGCGCTCGCTGATCGCCGTTTCCAGGATTTTCTTCAGTTCGTTGAACTTGGGCAGCGGCTTATAGAGGATTTTATCCGCGCCCGCCTGTTCCAGCACCGCTTTTTCCTCGTCTACCGTGAGCTTGTAGGCGGTGATCAGAACGATTGCCATGCCTTTGAGGACGGGACTCTGGCGGATGCGCTGACCGACCATTGGACCGCTGACATTGCCGGGCAGCCGAATGTCGAGCACCGCCAGTTCGGGGATTTCGCTGGGCGTTCCCTTGTCGGTTTCATCAATCCAGGCGATAGCTTCTTCGCCATCGACAAAGGCGACACCTTCGATACCCCAAATCTCGAACATGGCGAGCAGAAGTTCATAAATGTCCGGCTCGTCTTCGACCACCATCCAGGTAGACAACAGTCTTTGCTCCCGCGCTTGGACCCGTTTGACACCACTCTATAATAAGTTTCTTACCGCATTTAAGCAAACCGTTTCGTTTTGATAGCGTTGTAGTTGAGTATACTTAAAATTATCGAGAACGGACGTATGAGTTGGAGGCGCAGCATTGACCTGGTTGATCGCCGAAGATGAAGCCGACATCCGCAACCTGGTTGCGCTCATGTGCCAAGCCTGGGGGCATACCCCGGTGACGTATGAGAACGGGCAAAAAGTGTGGGACTGGCTCGACGGCGTTGAGAAAGGCGAGCAGTCCGACCTGCCGGAACTAATCCTGATGGATATTCGGATGCCCGGCAAGAAAGGGAACGAACTCGCCAACCGTATGCGCACGCTGGAGAAATTGCAGCAGACGCCGATTGTGCTGATGACCGCCTACTCGCTCAACGAACAGGAGCGGCAGGACATGATCAGCAAGGACGGCGTCGACCGAATACTCAATAAGCCTCTGCCGGATTTCGATCAATTGCGTATAATTCTTCATGAGATCATCCAGCAGAAGCAGATCAAGCATGAGCAACCCACCCAATGAACAGGAACTGAGCAGTGTGATCCAGCGAATAAACCGCCTCGGCTCCGCTTCGGAGCGGGTGTTCAGCCGAATTTATAAAGGACTGGGGCAGCAAGACCCAGGGACGACGCAAATCCGCGAGCAGAACCGCCAGCTACAAACGACTCTGCGGCAGCGCAACCTGGAAATCGAGCGGCTCAACAGCATCCTCGCCAGCATCGATCAGGGCGTGATCATGCAGGACAACGAGGGTCGGCTGGTGCTGGTCAACGAGTCGGCGCGCAAGCTGCTGGGCAGCATCAAGGCGTTCTGGCAGAGCGAGCTGGGCACGCTGTTCAACAATTTCCGCACCGTGACCGCCGTCGATGCCGAGCTTTCGCCGCTGAGCGAGCCGACGCGCGTGCAGGTCAACAACCGCATCCTGGGCGCGCAGCTTGCCGCCGTCGCCGACGAAGCGGGCAACCGGCTGGGCACGATCATCGTGCTGCGCGATGTGACCCGCGAAACCCTGTCCGACCGGCTGAAGGACAACTTCATCACGGCGATTTCGCACGAACTGCGCACGCCGATGGCGGTGATCAAGGGCGTGAGCGAGGTCATCATCAACTCGGACGCGATGCCCAACCGCCGGATGCTGGAGACGCTCAGCCGGAACGTGGACATCCTCGACCGGATGATCGTCGAGCTGCTGGACGTTGCCGAGCTGAGCGGCGACAACATCAGCATCCGCCACGAGCTGATCAACCTGGAAGAACTGCTGTGGAACGTGGTCAACGGGCAGACGCCAGAGATCAAGCGGGCGCAGCTTGACGTGTCGGTGCTGGTGCGCGGCGCGGCGACTCTGGTGGTGCGCGGCGACGACCAGCGGCTGCGCTGGGCATTCGGGCACCTGCTCCAGAACGCGATCCACTACACGCTGCCCGGCGGGCACATCCTGATCACCGTCTCCCCAAGCGACGGGAACAGGCTGTCGATCCAGTTCGTCGATACGGGAGTCGGCATCTCCGACCGCGACCTGCCCCACGTGTTCGAACGCTTCTACCGGGGCGAGGCGCGCACCGACAACGGCAAGCTGGTCGACCCGCGTGGGCTGGGACAGGGGTTGTACATCGCCCGGCGCGTGCTGGACGCGCACAACGGCTACGTGACGGTCAGCAGCTCGCGCGGGCAGGGAAGCATCTTCACGGTGGTGCTGCCACTGGCGTAAAAACTGAGATTAACCGCCAAGACGCCGCCGGAGGCTGAAAGCCATCCGGCTATGGGAAAATAAGCCACCTGAAGGTGGCTCTTGAGCCTGCTTCAGCAGGCTTTTTGGTGCTAGCCGGACGCTTCGAGCGTCTGGCGATCAGGGTGACGATTCTTAACTTGATGCCTGTGGGCGCAGCTTGCTGCGCCCCTACAGCTGCGCCCAGAGACACCCAATTTGCCCTTTTGAGGCGCTAATCGTTACAATCCGAAGGACGTTCCGCACAGGGGGGAGCCGCTCGTGTCCGCGCCGGGAGCTTTCACATTCGTCTTACACGGTCACCAGCCGTTTCTGCGTCAGGATGGACGGCTGGCGCTGGGGCATCACGCCGAAGAATGGCTACACGATGCCATCATCGAGACGTACATCCCGCTGCTGGAGACGCTCTACGACCTGAGCGAAGAAGGTGTCGATTTCCGGTTCGCGCTGGGGGTGTCGCCCGTGCTTGCCGAACAACTCGCCGACCCGCTGGTGCTGGAACACTTCGAGCGCTACCTCGACGAGCGCATCGAAGCCGCGCAGAACGACATGCTCTATTTCGAGCGGGAAGCGTATAACGATCACCTGCGCTTTCTGGCGGAGTGGTATCGGGACGGCTTCGAGCGCATCAAGACCGCCTTCAACGAGCGCTTCGGGCGCGATCTGATCGGCGCGCTGCGGCGCTTGCAGGACGAGGGCTTTCTGGAAATCCTGACGACCGCCGCGTCTCATGCCTATCTGCCGCTGCTGGGATCAGATGCCAGCCTGAACGCTCAGGTCAAGACCGCCGTCGCCAGCTACAGGCGGCTGTTCGGCAGAGCGCCGACAACTTTCTGGCTGCCGGAATACGGCTACCGCCCGGCAAGGGTCACACAGAACGGGCAGGCGCGCGCCGGGATCGAGGAAATCCTCGCTGCCAACGGGATCAGTACATTGCTGGTGGACACGCACTCACTGACGGGCGCATACCCGACAGGCACGGGCGCGGGCAACGTGCTGGGCACGTACAGCGGCATCAAGCGGCGGTACGTGCTGCCCAATCTGGATTATTTCGTCGAGGGCAAGCGCGACGCCAGCCCATTCGCGGCGTACCGGTCGGCGGATACGACGGTCGCGGCGCTGGCACGGAGCGAGCGCGTCGGGCAGCAGGTGTGGGGCAGCGAACTCGGCTACCCGCTGGACTTCGACTACCGCGAGATCAGCCGCCGCGCCGGGACGAGCGGTCTGGCATACTGGCGCGTCACCGGCGCGAAGGTCGACGCCGCCAACAAGGACACCTATCACCCCGACTGGGCGGCGTACAAGATCGAGCAGCACGCCGAGCACTTCGCCCACCTCGTCGGCGATCAACTGCGGAGCTACAATCAGGCAACCGGGCAGTACGGGCTGGTGACGGCGGCGTTCAACGCCAACCAGTTCGGTCACTGGTGGTTCGAGGGGATTCAATGGCTGGGCAAGGTGCTGCGGCATCTGTCGAGCAACCCGGAAATCGACGTGACGACGCCCTCGGCGTTCGTGAAGGAGCATCCGCCCAAAGCATCGATCAACCTGCGCGAAGGCTCGTGGGGCTTCGGCGGGATGCATTTCGTGTGGGACAACCGCGAGAATCACTGGATGTGGGCGGCGATCCGTTCCGCCGAGACGCGCATGGAGCAGATCGCCGAGCATTTCGCCACGCCCGGTGCTGCCGAGGCGGTCGTGCTGGCGCAGGCGGCGCGCGAGCTGCTGCTGCTGCAAAGCTCGGACTGGCAGTCGCTGATCACGACTGATCAGGGACGTGCGGTCGCCATCCGGCGCTTCAACGAACACGCCGAGCGCTTCACCCAGCTTGCCGATTCGCTGGAATCCGGGCAGCCGGATGTTGAAGCAGCCCAGGCATGGTCGCAGGCGGACAACGTGTTCGCGGACGTGGATTATCGGTGGTTCAGCGAAAGAAAGGACTGAGGTTTGAGGACTGAGTCAGAACGTACTCTTTCAGGAGGCGTTCTCGTAGAACGCATTATCTTTGACTCAGCACTCGTCACTCAGCACTCAGCACTATCGTTATTCAGGAGCAATACGGTATGAATGTCCTGTTCGTCAGCGCCGAAGTCGACCCATTTGCGAAAGTCGGCGGGCTTGCCGACGTGGTGGGGTCGCTGCCGAAGGCGCTGCGCGAGCGCGGGGTCGACGCACGGGTGCTGATGCCCTACTACGCCTTCATCGACCCGGCGCGCTACAACATCCGGCACGTGTTCTCGTTCCAGTTCGAGCGGCGCACGGGCACGGAATACGTCGAAATCTACTACACCGAGCACAACACCGTCCCGATCTATTTCCTGCGCTCGCTGCCGTTCTTCGGGCAGGAGCGGACGGTCTACAGCAACTGGGACGGCGACGTGCCGCGCTTCATCTTCTTCTGCCAGGCGGCGATAGAGACGGTCGACGCGCTGCGCGACCATCTGGGCTGGTTCCCGGACGTGGTGCACGTCAACGACTGGCACACGGGCATGGTTCCGTTCCTGATCGACCTGCGCCGCGCCGAGGACGAGCGCTGGCGCGAAGTCGGCGCGATGCTGACGATCCACAACATGGCGTATCAGGGCGACCACGTCGGCGGGTTCACCTTCATCGAGGGGATACCGGGGCGCAATCACCCGGAGCTTCAGCGCTACGATCTGGGCGACAACATGCTGGCGATGGCAATCGCCTACAGCGACATCATCACGACCGTCAGCCCACGCTACGCGGTCGAAATCCAGTTCCCGTACCAGAGCTACGGCTTGCAGAGCCTGCTGCGCTCGCGCTTGCTCGACCTGTACGGCATCCTCAACGGCATCGACATGGATCAGTGGAACCCGGAGACGGATCGGCTGATCGCGTCGCATTTCAACGCCGAGAACTTCCGCGAGATGCGCCCGCCCAACAAGCGCCAGCTTCAGCAGGATTCTGATCTCGACGTGCGCGACGACGTGTTCCTGATCGGCATGGTCAGCCGACTGGTCGAGCAGAAAGGCATCGATCTGGCATTCCCGGCGCTGCGCCGCCTGCTGGCGGATACCGACGTGCAGTTCGTCGGCTTGGGGTCGGGCGAGCCGCAGTACAACGACGTACTGTTCCGGCTGGGCGAGGATTTCCACTGGCGGGCGCGGGCATTCGTGGGCTACAACGCGACCGTCGCCCAGCGCATCTACGCCGGGTGCGACCTGTTCCTGATGCCCAGCCATTACGAGCCGTGCGGCGTCGGACAGATGCTGGCGATGCGCTACGGCTCGCTTCCGCTGGTGCGCGAGACGGGCGGCTTGGCGGATACGGTCGAGAATTACGACGACGGTCCCGGCGACCGGGGTACGGGCTTCCGCTTCCAGTGGGAGACGCCCGACGCGGTACTCGGCACGATGCACTGGGCGCTGCGAACGTATCACGAACGCAGACCCGCCTGGCAGCGGATGCAGGAGCGGGCGCTGCGCACCGATTTTAGCTGGGACAAGAGCGCGCACGAGTACATCACGCTGTACGAGGAATGCGTGGCACGGCATCAGGTGCGGAGTGCTGAGCGATGAGGTAAAGCAGTGCTGAGTGCTGAGGCAAGTGCAGACTCAGCGGGTCTGGTAGTCCGGCAAGCGAAAAGAATTCTTAAAATGGATACGCTATTATCTGTCTTTGAGATTTCCTGAGGAGGCGACTTCATGAAGGTTAAAGCGGTCATTCTGGCGGGCGGCGAAGGCACGCGGCTGGCGACGCTCACCGCCAAGCGCGCGAAACCCGCCGTCCCGTTCGCGGGCAAATATCGCATCATCGACTTCACGCTGAGCAACTGCGTCAATTCCGGCATCTTCGACGTGCTGATCCTGACGCAGTACCGCCCGCACAGCCTCAACGACCACATCGAGCGCGGTCGCCCCTGGGACTTAGACCGCTCGTTCACCGGCGGCGTGCAGATTTTGCAGCCCTACAAGGGGCGCTACGATACCGACTGGTATTCCGGCACGGCGGACGCGGTGACGCAGAACCTGAACTTCGTGCGGCGCGGTCGCCCGGACTACGTGCTGATCCTCTCCGGCGACCACATCTACGAGATGGACTACGACGTGCTGATCCAGTACCACCGCGAGAAGCGCGCCGCCGCCACCATCTGCACGATCACCGTGCCGCTGGACGAAGCCAGCCGCTACGGGATCGTCGACGTGAACGACGACTACAGCGTGCGGTCGTTCATCGAGAAGCCCGTCAACCCGCCCGGCAACCTCGCCAATATGGGCGTGTACGTGTTCAGCTACCCGATGCTGGAACGGATGCTGAAGGAAGACCACGAGATCGCCAACTCCAACCATGACTTCGGCAAGGACATCCTGCCGCGCATGGTCGCCGAAGGGATGGGCGTTTACGCCTACCCGTATGGCGGCTACTGGATCGATGTGGGGACGGTGGAAGCCTACTGGGAAGCGCACATGGACTTGCTGGCGTCGCCGCCGTCGATCAACCTGAACGACCGGACGTGGATCATCCACACGAAAAGCGAGGAGCGCCCGCCGGTGATGATTCACGAGGGCGCGAGCGTCAACGACAGCCTGCTGACCGACGGCACGGTCGTGTCGGACGGCGCGCGTGTCGAGCGGTCGGTGCTGTCGCCGGGCGTGTTCGTCGGACCCAACGCCGTCGTCCGCGAATCGGTAATCCTGACCGACACCTACATCGAGGCGGGGGCGGTGGTCGAGCGCTGCATCATCGACAAGATCGCGGTAATCGGGCATAACGCGCACGTCGGCTCGATCCCGCAGATGGGCGAGCTGGGGATCACCTGCATCGGCAAGAACGCGCACATCCCCGCCGGATATACGGTGGGGCACAGCAGCGTGCTGGGCACAGACCTGCGGATGGAGGATTTCCAGCAGTACGCTGACAAGATCGTCCCCAGCGGGACGAAGCTGGGCTACACATCGAAGCGGCGCTAGAGTGCGTGGGAAATAAAAAACGACCTCCCGACTGGGAGGTCGTTTTGATTCACGAAAATTACGGCTGATACGTCACGACGACCGAATTATCGCCACTGTACGGGTTCGGCACGTATTTGTCGGCTTCCCAGTCATTGTGCCATTCCGTGCCGTTGACCAGATAGCGGAACTGGTACTCCCGCTCTTTTTCCAGATCAAGCGTGACGGTGAAGCTGCCGTTCTTCTGACGCTTCATCGCAGTAGCGGATTCATCCCAATTGTTGAAATCCCCGACAAGAAACACGGTTTCGCCCTGCACGGCTTCCGGCAACGAAAACGTCACTTTGACGACTTCTTTCGTCTTCAGAAACTGCTTCTTGAGCATGTTTTCAGACCCCTTGGCTTGTGAAACTTGCTACTAAGCGATGTATTCTAACACAAAATATTCGGTGGAAAATGACGATCCTCCCAACATTCGTTACGGCAAATTCATGCAGATTACTAAATTGACCATGCTAACCTACACACGTTAACATAAACAGGGTATTCTTACGAATTATTGCCATAGGCAATATGGACAATACGCAATAACAGGTGAGCACAGTTAGGAGTCCCTTGGATGGTTAAGCCTGTTGCAACAGTGCATGTCATTCCCAACCTGCCAGAGCCGCTCGCGCGCCTCCGCGAGCTGGCGTACAACCTGCGCTGGTCGTGGGATCACGATACGATTGGGCTGTTTCGGCGGCTCGACCGTGATTTGTGGGAGACGACCGGGCACAACCCGGTATGGATGCTCGGCTTGATCGACCAGAGCCGACTGGAGGCGTTGTGCGATGATCCGGCGTTCATGGCGCAGTTCCACCGCGTCTGCCGCGACTTCGACGCCTACATGGGCGCGACCGATACCTGGTACGCGCATCATCACGGGAACGTGGACAAGCCGTTCGTCGCCTATTTCTCGATGGAATTCGGGCTGACGGAATGTCTGCAAAACTATTCGGGCGGTCTGGGCGTGCTCAGCGGCGATCATCTCAAGAGCGCCAGCGACCTGGGCGTGCCGCTGGTGGGCGTGGGGCTGCTGTATCAGGAAGGCTACTTCCGCCAGTACCTGAACGCCGACGGCTACCAGCAGGAATCGTACCCGATCAACGACTATTCGAACCTGCCGGTGACGCTTCAGGTGGGCAAGGACGGCGAGCCGCTGATGATCCGTGTGCCGATGCCGGGGCGCCAGTTGAATGCCGTGATCTGGAAGGTGCAGGTGGGGCGCGTGCCGCTGTTCCTGCTCGACACCAACATCCCGGAGAACCGGCTGGAAGAAGACCGCAACCTGACTGACCGGCTGTACGGCGGCGACCGCCGCACGCGCATCCGGCAGGAAATCCTGATGGGCATCGGCGGGATTCGCGCGCTCGACCTGCTCGACCTGCGCCCGAAAATCTGCCACATGAACGAAGGACACTCGGCGTTTCTGGCGCTGGAGCGCGCCCGCCAGTTCATGTCCGAAAACGACGTGACCTTCTGGCAGGCGAAGGAGATCACGGCGTCAAGCAACATCTTCACGACCCATACGCCCGTCCCTGCCGGGCTGGAGCGCTTCGGCTTCGACCTGATCGACGAGCATTTCACCGACTACTACCGCGAGCTTGGCTTGAACCGCAACCAGTTTATCGACCTGGGGCGCGAGCATATGGGCGATTACGAGCTGTTCTCGATGCCGGTGCTGGCGCTGAACATGTCCGCCAAAGCCAACGGCGTCGCGGAACTGCACGGCGTCGTCTCGCGCAGGCTGTGGCAGTGGATGTACCCCGGCGTGCCGGAACACGAAATCCCGGTGTTCTCGATCACCAACGGCATCCACGTCGAGACGTGGATCAGCAACGAGATGGGCGAATTGTTCGACCGCTACCTGAACCCGCGCTGGCGCGACGAGGAGTGGGATGAAGCCGTCTGGCAGGACGTGGACACCATCCCCGATACCGAGCTTTGGCGCACGCACGAGCGCCGCCGCGAACGCCTGATCGCCTTCACGCGCCACCGGCTGAGCACGCAGCTTAAGCGGCGGGGCGCGCCGCAGCACGAGATCGAAGGGGCGGACGAGGTGCTCGACCCGGACGCGCTGACTATCGGCTTCGCGCGGCGGTTCGCCACCTACAAGCGTGCCAACCTGATCATGACCGACGTGGAGCGGCTGAAGGCAATCCTCAACAATGCCGAGCGCCCGGTGCAGATCGTGTTCGCCGGAAAAGCGCACCCGCACGATACCGGCGGCAAGGAACTGATCCGCCAGATTCTCAACCTGGCGCGCACGGACGACTTCCGCCATCGCATGGTGTTCCTTGAGGACTACGACATGCAGATCGCCCGCTATCTGGTGCAGGGCGTGGACGTGTGGATGAACACGCCGCGCCGCCCGAAGGAAGCCAGCGGCACGAGCGGCATGAAGGTGATCTACAACGGCGGGCTGAACTTCAGCATCCTCGACGGCTGGTGGGCGGAAGGCTATTCGCCGTCGGTCGGCTGGGCGATTGGCAACGGCGAGGAATACCCCGAATACGAGTGGGATCATCAGGACTTTGTGGAAAGCGAGGCGCTGTACAACATCCTCGAAAACGACATCATCCCGCTGTTCTACGACCGCGGGCGCGACAACGTGCCGCGCGAATGGGTCGCCCGGATGAAGAACTCGATCCGCGCGCTCGCGCCGCGCTTCAGCACCGACCGGATGGTGCAGGAATACACGACGCAGACGTATATCCCCTGCCTCGACCTGACGACCGGGCTGACGACGCCGACGCTCGAAAACGGGCTGAAGTACGCGGCATGGCGCGGCAAGCTGAACGAGGTCTGGCGCAACGTATACGTTGAGAAGGTCGTCATCCCACAGGATACGCTCAAGGTGGGCACGAACCTGGACGTGAAGGCGACCATCCACCTAGGACAGCTTACGCCGGATGACGTGCAGGTGCAGCTTTACTACGGACCGCTCACGCCGCGCGGCGAGATCAACGGCGGCTCGGCGGTGAACATGCAGCTTCACGGCAAGGACAGCGACGACGGCAAGTACACATTCCAGGCGAAGATCAACTACGACACCAGCGGCGAGCGCGGCATTTCGGTGCGCGTGCTGCCGCATCACAAGAGCCTGCCGACGCCGTTCGTGCCCGGCATCATCCGCTGGGCGGAGAAATAGAAAGAACAGGACTGAGGGATCAGGACTGAGGACTGAGTAGGGGGCTTGGCGATGCCAAACCCCCTACTGATTCCGGCTCATGTTGGCAGCTTTCAGGCGCGCAGATCCGAGGCGATGGACTGCGCCCAGTCGCGGATAGCATCCCAGTCGCGGAAATCTCCCGACGGGGCGCGGACAGCTTTGGCGATCAGACGCTCGGCGAACCCCAGCGTTTCAGGGTCGAGCTTGCCGACGAACACGCGATGCTCGCGCGGAGACATCTCGCCGAGTGAGGCGACGAGGCGGTTCGGGTCGTCCTGCGGCTGCGGATTTTCCGCGCCGAGCGGTCCGCTGCTGAACAGCCAGACCGGGAGCTTCGCCAGCTCCGCGCGGTACGACTCCACGAAGCCTTTGGCATCCGCCAGCCAGTTTCCGGCGTAGATCGCGCTGCCGAGGACGACCGCATCGTACCCGGCGATACTGCGGACATCGCCCGCGTCCTGAAAATCAGCCTCTAATCCCGCTGCGCGAAGCCCGGCGGCGACGGCTTCGGCGATTTCGCGGGTGCTTCCGTGTTTGCTCGCAACAGCGACCAGTACCTTCATGGCTGCTCCTCCTCTTGCCGATATCAACGGCTAGCCGAATTGTATTAGCACAACCGCCGCGCCGGAAGTTGGAGAGGTCACGGCGGCGCGGGACAAACGTCACGACAGGAAAAGTGCCGGGCGATGGGTGAAAGACAGAACTGAGGGGCGAGGACTGAGAAAATAGAGCTGGTGCTGACGACGCAGGGGCGTAACCTGTTACGCCCCTGCAAAAGACATTCGGTATGTCGACTTAGCTGCGGAGCAGTCGCGGCAGGTCTTTGAGCTTGGGCATTTGCCCCGCCAGCAGCACCTGCACCCGGAAGATGCGCCCGGCGACCCACATCACGCCGAGCGCCGAAAGCCCCAGTACCCCCAGGCTGACCAGCACCTGCCACAGCGGCACGTTGGAGATCACCAGACGCTCCGCCATCGCAATCGGCGCGGTGATCGGGATCAGGCTGAGGATCGTCGGGATGGGTCCATCCGGCGACGACGCGAACAGCGACAGGAAGTACAGCGGCAGCACTGCCGGTAGCACAAATAGGACAGGATATTGCTGACCTTCACGCATTGAGTTGGCGAGCGCGCCGACGATGCTGTACAGCCCGGCGAACAGGAAGTAGGCGAGAATGAAGTAGACAAGCAGCGCCGGGAAGATGGCGGTCGGAATCTGGATGCTGGCAATCGTCGCCAGCGCGCCGACCGCCTGCCCGAAGGTGTCGCCGCCCGCGATCCGCACGATCAGCAGAATGCTGCCGATCCAGACGGCGATTTGCAGCAGACCGATGAGCGTCAGCGCGAGAATTTTGCCCGACAGAAGCTGCGCCGGGCGCACCGTCGAAATCAGGATTTCGATCAGGCGGGTTTCCTTCTCCTCGATCACGCTCTGCATCAGGTAGCCATTAGTCCAGAACAGGCTGATCATCAGCGCCAGCGCGAACACGTAGACGACGATGAATGACGTATCCTCACGCTGCGGTCCGTTTTCCGCGCCGACCAGTGACAGATTGGTCGTCTGCATGTTGGACGGGTCGATGAGGCGCTGGACAATCTGCGGATCGACGCCTTTGGAGAGCGTATTCAGCACGAGACTGTGGATAGGCGCGGTCTGGATTTCGCTGACATCGAGGCGGGGCTGCACCAGCGTCACGTCGCCGGTTTGCAGGTAGTCGGCGGCGATGACGTAGTAAATCGAAATCTCGCCTTTGTCGAGCGCCGCCTGCGCCGATGCTTCGTCGGGATAGAGCGTGAGCAGCTCGGCAAGATCGCCGAGGTCGCCGAACAGCCCGGAAAGATCGACGTAGCCCGCGCGATGAACGTTCTGGAAGTCGAACTGCTGCGCCAAATCCTGCGGGGCGCTGTCCTCGCCGCCGCCATTGGCGCTGGTGATGATCTGATAGCCGAACAGCACGACGGCAGCGATGAGCGGGACGCCGAACGTCGTGACCAGATAGCCCTTGCGGCGCAGATTGCGGCGCAGCTCGTAGAGAAAGACTTGCAGCGTGTGACCGTTCATCCTGCTCGTTCTCCTGTCGCGCTGGTCGCCATCCCGGCGGGACGGCGAATGACGCGGATCAATTCACGCACGCCGGGGCGTTTGCCGTAGAGCAGCAGCGCCCAGCGGAAAATGCGCGCCGACGCCCACGCCATAAGCAGCGATGTCAGCAGCAGCAGCCCGATGCTAGCGATCAACTGCCAGGCGGGTACGGCGCTGAAGCCCATCCGCATGATCATCGACACGGGCGACGTGAACGGGAACAGAGTCAGGAATACCACCACGCCGCCGTTCGGGTCGGTGATAAACGAGGTGATCAGGAAGAAGGGGATCGCCAGAACGATGCCGAAGATACCGGCATACTGGCGGCTCTCCTGTTCCGAGCCGATGACAACGCCGATCACCGCCATGACGCACGCCAGCAGAAAGTAGCCGAGCAGGAAGTAAATCACGCCGACGACCAGCAGGTCGGGCGGGATGGTAATGCCGCTGAGAAAGCTGGTGTTGTGCCCCAGCGCCAGCGTGATGTAGGCGGCAATAATCCAGATGGCGAGCTGGGTCAAGCCGAGCAGCCCCAGTCCGATGATCTTGCCGAACATCAACTGAAAAGGCGTCACGGTGGTGACGAGGATTTCCATGATGCGGTTGGTCTTTTCCTCGACGACGCCCGACATCAGGTAGCCGCTGGTCGTCTGCGAGGCGATCATGAACACCATCACGAAGATGATCGGCAGGATGAACAGACCGGCGATGGCGCTGTCCTTGATCACCCTCCCGTTATCGAGCGTCTTGATGCTCGTTTCGACCGGGTCTTTCAGGCGGTTGGCGATCACCGGGTCAAGCCCGCTGCTCAGGTTGGCGCGCAGATAGGTGTCGAATACGTCGCCGAGCGCCGCCGGGAGTCCGGTGTTGCTGTACGCCCGGACTTCGCCGTTGTTCATGTAGTTCGGGTCGACGACGGCATAGGCGCCAATTTCGCCCGCTTCGAGCGCCGCGCGCGCGGCTTCTTCCGTGTCGTAGGTGCGAAAATAGTCCGGCTTGTCAATCTGCTGCGCCAGCACGCCGGACAGATCCACGTAGCCGACCGTGCCGACGCGAGTCACGTCGGTCTCGTTGTTGATGACTAGCCCGAACACCACGCCGATCAGCACAATCGAGATGAGCGGGACGACGAACGCGCCGATCAGAAACGAGCGCCGCCGGACGTTGGTCAGGTACTCGTGTTTGATAATCAGCCATGTCCTAGACATTGCGGCGATCTCCGGTGACCACCTGCACGAAAATGTCGTTGAGGCTGGGAACCGCCAGCTCGAACGCCTGAATGTGCATGTCGTCGCGGGCGGCGATCTCGGCGAGGACGCTGTCGGGCGTCGTCGCGGGCTTCAGGTACAGCAGCGCCGCTTTCTTGCCGTTCTCGGACAGCTCGACGCGATCCACGCCGGAGAGCAGCGCCCAGTTGCCCTGCCCTTCGACGCGCACCGCCGGGAGGGCATACTGCGCCCGCACATCGGCGACGTTTCCGTAGAGCTTCTGCTCGCCCCGGTCGATCATGAGCAGGCGATCCGCCATTTCCTCGATCTGCTGCATCTGGTGAGTGCTCATGACGACGGCTTTACCGCGCTTCCTGAAGTCGATCAGCAAATCCTGGATCACCAGCGTATTGACCGGGTCGAGACCGGAGAACGGCTCGTCGATGATGACAAGATCAGGGTCGTGCAGGACGGTGACGGCGAACTGCACCTTCTGCTGCATACCCTTGCTCAGCTCGCTGACTTTCTTCTTCGCCGTCTCAGCGAGGTCAAGCCGTTCCAGATAGCCCATCGCCCGCTTGCGGGCTTCGCCGGACGGCAATCCCTTGAGCGTGCCGAGATAGACCATCATTTCCAGCACAGGCACGTTGCGATACAGCCCGCGTTCCTCCGGCAGATAGCCGATGCGGTCTTTGCTGGCATCGTTGAGAGGACCACCCAGGACGGCGATGCTGCCCGTATCGGGCTTGAGGATGTCGAGGATCATACGAATGGTGGTGCTTTTCCCCGCGCCGTTAGGACCGAGCATGGCGAAAATTTCCCCGCCGACGACCTCGAACGTCAGATTATTGACGGCGCGGAAGCTCCCGTAGCTCTTGGAGATGCGATCTGCGACAATTGCGCGCATGGTGAATCCTTTCGTACATACAACAACAATTCTACGTATAATCGAGTGGAAAGTTGCGTAAATGGCAGCGGTGGATTAGCGAAGAATCGAGGCGGGAATACAACGACCGACCATTCCGCCACGATAATCCATGGTTTATAATGAGAATTAACAAAATCTCGATTGAACCATTCTTCGCTATGATGGTACACTGCTTACATATAAAGTTCGAGTAACAATTAATTGGGTTCCTGTACTAGAATAGAACTTAACTTTCGGACACGGCGAATCCAACAGGAATCAGGGTTGTGATGAAAAGGCACATTCTAGTCGTTGACGACGAAATCGGCGCGCTCACGTTGATCGGCATCATGCTCGAACGAGGCGGTTTCGACGTGCTGAAGGCGCGCGATGCTCAGGCGGCGCTCGGCGTCCTGGAAGAGACCGTGCCCGACCTCATCATTCTGGACGTGATGATGCCGGGGATGAACGGGATCGAACTCTGCCAGGTCATCCGCAAAAGCGAGCCGACCAGCAAGACGCCAGTGCTAATCCTCTCCGCGCGCGGCGATGCCGAAAGCATCATCAAGGGAATCGAAGCCGGAGCGAACGACTACCTGCCGAAGCCCATCCTGCATCACGACCTCGTCTCCAAAGTCCGGTCGATGCTGGGACAGGATTTGGCGGAAGCATAGCTAAGCGCCGTACAGCGCCCGGTAAATGTTGTAATACCCGTAGATCGTCTGAACGTATAAGCGCGTGCTGTCGATGTCGATGGCGGTCATGAACTGGTCAGGATCGCCGCCGGACACATCGAGCCAGTTGATCGCGCGTCCCGGTCCGGCGTTATAGCCAGCGAGCGCGACCGGCACGTTGTTATCGAAGCGCTGAAGCTGCTCCTCAAGGTAATACGACCCGAACTCAATCCCCGCATAGGGACGATACAAATCGGTGTGCTGGTAGTCGCCCCACTGAAGCTGCCCGGCGATGTATTCCGCCGTGCTGGGGATGACCTGCATCAGCCCCTTCTCGCCCGCGCCGCCCGACGCATAGGTATCGAACAGGCTCTCGTGACGGATGAGCGAGAGCAGCAGCAGCGGGTCGATGTGACGGCGGTTGCCCACGTCCTGCACGACATCGAGATAATATGCCGGGTAGCGCATCCGGGCGATGTAGGGCGGCGCGTCGAGCGTGCCGATCTGCGCATTACGGATGATGTACGACGCCGCCACGACCGAGTTGTAGTACGCGCCGATGCCCCGGAAGTAGATCGCCAACTGGTACGAGGCGAGGGCATTATCCTTGTTGGCGTCGACCAAATCCTCAAATTCGACGACCGCTTCGTCGAATGCCGACAAATCCCACAGCTCGCGCCCGCGCACCAGACGCGGGTCGCTCTGCAATTCGGGCGACATCTGCCACAGCGCCCCCTCCTGTGTGATGGCGTAGGTCTGGCGCATCCAGTCTTCCGCCGCGCCGATCTCGGTGCCGTCGTCAAACTGGAACTTCACCTGCGCGGGCGGCGTGAACGGCTGCTGGTCAGCGATGATGTCTTTCGAGCGGGCGGCGAAGTAGCTGTCCGGCGCGGACTGAACAGCGTTGGTGAACGCCTGCGCCGCCGTTTTCTGGTCGCCGCGCTGGAGCGCCAGCCGTCCGACCCAGAAATAGGCGGTTGCCTGATCTTCGCCGGTGGTCTTGACGGAAATCTCGCCGTAATAGCGCTCGGCGGCGGTCAGATCGCCGGAATTGTAGGCAATTGACGCCGCCAGAAACAAGCCATCCTTCGCCTGAGTGGTGGCGGGATAGGTGTCGGCGAGGCGCTCGAACACCGCCCGCGCCTTCGCGCCTTCGCCGTCGGCGCTGTAGAGATAGCCCGCGCGCCAGAGCGCTTCCGGCGCTTCCGGCAGGTAATTGTAGGTGTCGGCGGTGTGCATGTACTGCTCAATCGCGCCGGCATTGTCGTTGTCGAGGAAGCGCGTGCGCCCCTGCTCCAGCAGCGCCGCGCCGAACAGCTCATCGGTCGGGTAATGGTCGATGATCGTCTGGAACGCCGTCAGCGCCGCCTGCGTGCTGCCGACCTCGCGGTAGGCGCGCCCCAGCAGCAGATTCAGTTCCGCCGGGATTTCGTCAATAGTATGCGCCGAAGCGTAATCGTTGAGCGCGTCAATCGCCGCCTGATAGTCGCCGTAGTTGTAGGCGACACGCCCGCGCTGCAAATCGTCCAGCGTGACGTTGTTGTCAAGCAGAATGGTCATCGCCTGATACGCTTCGGGGCGGTCGGGATAGGTCGTGAACACCTGCTTCATGCGCACCAGCCCGTTCTGCGTATCGCCGGGTCCATCACCGTCTGGGCGGCGGCGAAAGCGATGCTGGCGCGGTACGGCGCATTCTGCGCGACGGCGAGGATGGCATCGTACTGGGAGATGGCGTCGGCGGGGCGCTCGGCGTTGGCATAGACCTGCGCCACGCGCTCGCGCAGGGCAAGCTGGGGCACGAGTCCGCGACTGGCGTCGGCGGCTTTGCCGTAGCTGGCGAGCGCGGGGTCCATCTGCCCAAGCGCAAGCTGGGCGTCGCCGATGCGCTCGTAGGCGTAGCTGTCGATCAAGCCGGGGCGCAGGCTGAGGTAGGTCTGGAAATCGGTGATCGCCTCGCTCCAGCGCGACAAGCCGAGATAAGCGTCGCCGCGCAGATAGTGCGCCTGGGCGATGCGGGTATCCTGCGGGAACTGGTCGATGAAGGTGGTCAGGGCGTCGACGGCTTCGGAGAACAGTCCTTCGCGCACGGCAGCCTGCCCCATGCCGTAAGCGGCAGCGGCGGTGTCCTCGGGGGGCGTGCCCGGCTGGTTGACGAGCGTCTGGTAGGCGGCGGTAGCGTTCTCGAACTGCCCGTTGAGCAGGTAGCGGTCGCCCAGCCGCAGGATGATCTCCGGCGCGACGGTCGGCGTGGGGGCGATGGTGGGCGTCGCCGGGACTTCGGTCGGCGCGCTGGTCACGATCACGTACTGCGGCGGCTGGTCGTTGAGGTTACAGCCCGCCGCGATCAGCAGAGCGGCGAGCGCGGCAGGTCGGATCAGTCGGGTTCGGGTCATCATATCGGCATTATGCAAGGCTCACTCGGCTGCGTCAATAGTTCGTAGGTGGAACGCCGGGTAAATCTTCGCCCGCCAACCAGGGCAGCCCGTAGCCGACGACGAGATAGCCCGCTTCCGCGAGCGCCCTGCCCAGTTCGGTCACGTCGCGGAACTGCCACCAGTGGTCGGCGGAGGGCAGGATCGCCACGCCGAAATCCTCGACCACCAGCGCGCTGAGCGTCCGACGCGCGCCGTCGGCACGGCTGAGGCTGACGCGAAAGCGCGATGGGGCGTTATCCACATAGGCGAGAAGCTGAAACTCGATAATGCGCTGCCCGTCGCCCGACGACTTGACGAAGCGGAACAAGCCGCCCGCCCACTGGGTCGGGCGCTCGACGAGCGCGTAGCCCGCCGCGCCGAACGCCTGCCCGACGACGGTCAGCAGGATGAGGCGAAAGTATTCCTGCGGCGATTGAGACGGATCAAAATCAAACATTTGTTCGCATTTTACATGAATTCAGGTTATGATTATAGAGTAACCATTCAGGGGATGAAACGTTATGGATGCGAAGCAAGCGCCCGCCAATTTTGACGAATACATCGCGGCATTTCCCGACGACGTGCAGGCGATCCTGCGCGAGATGCGTCGGGTCATTCACGACACCGCGCCCCAAGCCGAGGAAGCGATGCGCTACGGGATGCCGACCTTCCGGCTGAAGGACAACCTCGTGCATTTTGCCGGACACAAAACTCACATCGGCTTTTATCCGACGCCATCGGCGATTGAAGCCTTCGCCGAGCAGCTCTCAGCATACAAGACCAGCAAGGGCGCGATCCAGTTCCCGCTCGACCAGCCGATCCCATACGATCTGGTGCGCGAGATGACCGAGTACCGCGTCAGGCAGGTGACGGGGAAGTAGCAAACGGATGCCAGATTGCGAGAGCATAGTCGCTTGAGTGGAGATATCCTCCTATCAGAAAATATGTATTATAAAATAACTCGGATATAATTCCTTGCAGAAGAATATTTTGGGGAAACCTTATGATTCTTTACCGCACGATTTATCATGCAAAAATGGGCAAAGTTGACGAGTTGGTCGCGTTGATAAAAGAGTTCATCGCATCGTCGGATGGTGATCTAGTGAGGGCAGTTCAGCCGAGAATTCTGACCGACATCAGCGGACCATTCTTTACAGCGGTCATCGAAACCACACATGAGAGCTTCGCCGCGATTGAACACTTCAGAAAAACCATATTTACTCAACCCGAATATTACGAACTGAACGCGCGCGTGGTCGAGTTGATCGATTCAGGGGAGAACGAATACTACACCATCGAGCAATAGGCATCATGATGCCTACCTCTCCGTCAGCAGCGCCTCGGCTTCTTCCGGGGTCGTGACGGGCATCCGGCAGGCGAAATTGCGGCACACGTAGACCGTCGGCACGCCGCTCCTCATCACCCGATAGCTGAGCAGCGGGATATTGGCGTCGCCCTCGACGTTGTGCGCCGCCACCGCTGTAATGGCGTTGGGGCGGTACGGCTGCTGCGCCGTGTCGATCAGCGCCTGAGTCGCCGGGTCGTCGGGCGCGCCGACGATGGCGATCTCGGCGACGCCCCGCACCGCCATGTCGACAGCGTTGAGGGCTTCGCCGAACGCCTGCGGGTACTCGCGCATGGCGGCGGTCAGCAGCCTGAGCGCGCCGGATGCGGCGTCGATATAGTCGGCGTTCCCCGTGTAGGCGGTCAATTCGATTAACCCGCGCGTGATCAGCGAGCTACCGGCGGGCGTGGCGTTGTCCTGCAAGGCGCGCGGGCGGGCGATCAGGCTCTCGTGGTCGTCGCTGGTGTCGAAGAAGCCGCCGTCAGGAGCGCGGAAACGGGTCAGCACCCCATCGGCGAGGCGGCGGGCGTGGTCGAACCAGCGCTCGTCGAACGTCGTCTGGTAGAGCGCAAGGAAGGCGTCGATCAGCGCGGCGTAGTCCTCCAGATAGGCGTCGAGCTTCGCCTGACCGTCTTTGTAGGTGCGCAGCAGGCGACCATCTTCCGTCATCATTTGCTCAAGCAGAAATTCGCCGCAGCGGACAGCCGCGTCGAAGTAATCCGCCCGCCTGAACACACGCGCGGCTTCGCTCAGGCTCGCCAGCATCATGCCGTTCCACGCCGTCAGGATTTTGTCGTCCAGACCGGGATGCACGCGCTGGGTGCGGGCGGCGTAGAGCGTGTCCCTGATCGCCGTCAGCTTCGCGCGCAAATCATCGACGGGGATGCCGAGCCGCCCGGCGATCACGGCGTCGTCGCTGGGGACGGACAGGATGTTCGCGCCCTCGAAATTGCCGCGCGCGGTGACGCCCCAGTATTCGACGGCGATGCGGGCGTCGTCGCTGCCGAGCAGTTCCTGCATTTCTGTCTGCGTCCACACGAAGAATTTGCCTTCTTCGCCTTCGCTGTCGGCGTCGGTGGTGCTGTAGAAGCCGCCTTCGGGCGCGGTCATCTCGCGGAGAATGTAATCGTAGACTTCCTCGGCAATCGTTTTGAAAAAGTCGTCGTGGGTGATCTGCCAGGCGTGCAGGTAGACAATGGCTCAACTGGGCGTTGTCGTAGAGCATCTTTTCGAAGTGCGGCACGAGCCAGATGCTGTCGACGCTGTAGCGGTGGAAGCCGCCGCCGATCTGGTCGTAAATCCCGCCGCGCGCCATCTGCCGGAGCGTGAGGATCACGTGATCGAGCGCTGCCTGATCGCCTGTGCGGGCGAAGGCGCGCAGCAGAAATTCGAGATTCATCGGCTGCGGGAACTTGGGCGCGCCACCGAAGCCGCCGCGCGCGCGGTCGAAGCCGGTCGTCATGTTGACGTAGGCGGCGTCGAGCAAGTCGGCGTTAAGGTCGGACGCCAGCCCGCCGATGCCGAGCACGTCGCGCTGGAGCGATTGGGTAAGGTCGCCCGCCATCTGCTCTACCTCGGCGCGGCGCTTGCGGTAGGCGTCGATGACCGCCAGTATGACCTGTTGAAACGACGGCATCCCGCCGCGCGGCTCACGAGGATAGTACGTGCCGCCATAGAATGGGCGACCATCCGGCAGCAGAAAGACGGTCATGGGCCAGCCGCCATGCCCGCGCGAAAGCGCCTGTACCGCCTGCATGTAGATGTCGTCGAGGTCGGGGCGCTCCTCGCGGTCGACCTTGATGTTGACGAACAGCTCATTCATCAGGCGGGCGGTCGGCTCGTGCTCGAAGCTCTCGTGCGCCATGACGTGGCACCAGTGGCAGGCGCTGTAACCGACGCTGAGCAGGATCGGCTTGTCTTCGACACGCGCCCGTTCGAGCGCTTCTTCCGACCAGGGATACCAGTCGACCGGATTGTCGGCGTGCTGGCGCAGATACGGGCTGGTCTCGTGCTGTAAGCGATTCAGCTGAAGTCGCTTTCGAATAGGCGAGTTTGTCCGCCGAATGTACCCACCTTTCGCACGGACTTCCACAACCCGGCATCAACGCGGGCAAACAGCCTATCGCCTTTGGACGGGAAAAAGTATATATTCGTAAAGCATTTTGTTGTTCTCTTGACAATCTGAATAGTTGCACCATAGAGGGTGGCTGGCAGGAGGGCTGTCATGTCTGTTCATGGCGTCATGCTCCGGTTTTGCTCGGTGGTCGTCTGGCTTCTGCCGTTGGCGCTCTCCGCTGCTGCTCTTGCTCAAAGGCAACGCCGTTCCCGTCCAGATCGGACAGAACGCTATCGGCACGCTCAGTGCTGAAGCCACCACCGCTCAGTTCGCCTTTTCCGCGAACGGCGGCGAAACCGCGTCCGTTCAGGTGCTGGCGCTCACGCCCGATTTCGCCCCGCGCTTCCGCATCCTGAACTCCGGCGGGCGTGGAAATCCTGACTGTGCCGAACCCTGATGGACTGTCCTCGTTGAGCGCAGACGCCAGCTTCGCCGATGCGGGCGACTACATCATCGAGGTTTCCGGCGAGAATGGCGGCACCGGGCAGTTCGTCCTCTCGCTTCAGCCCGGCGCGGCGCTCCCCGAACCCGTCGAGCTAACCGCCAACACGCCTGTCGCCGATACCGTTGGCAGCCAGACGCCGGTTCGCCTTTACCGCTTCGCGTCCACGCCCGACGATGCGCTCACGCTGACTGTTGTGAGTGAGTCGCCGGATGTGGGCGTGCTGATCAGTCTGTTTGATGAGGACGCGAGCAAGACGATTGCCAGCAGCGATGCCACCCTCGGCGGCGTGGCGTACCGCCTGCCGCGGCAGGAGCGCCATTTCCGCCTCGATATTCGTGCGGGCGGCGCGGATGACATAGCGTTCACGATCTGCCTGGGTAACTGCGACAGTGGATTGCCTGCCCGCGGAACAAATTCCCAGCCGTCGGTCGAGGTCGTCCAGACACCGGAAATCGTCCCGACTTCCTGCACGGTCGCTTCCGCCACCGGCGGGAGCATTAACATTCGCAGCGGTCCCGGCACGCAGTACGCCGTGATCGGCAATCTGGCGGCGGGCGGATCGCTCCCGGTATTGGGGCAGCTTGCGGGCGGCGGCTGGTATCAGGTGAGCATCAACGGGCAGACCGGCTGGGCAGCGGCGTCGGTGACGCGGCTGGACGGCGAGTGCGACAGCCTGCCAATGGTCGCTGCGCCAGCAGGCGCGCAGCTTGCGCCGACCCAGGCACCGACGACGCAACCGTCATCTGGCGGCAGCGCGCCGACGACCGCCGCTCCGCAAGGACCACTCCCTGACCTGTTTGTCACGTTTACGTCAGCAAGTATCGTATCGACAGGAAAGCCCGAAATACTTTTCGTCATTGATAATAGAGGCACAGCCACCTCTGGGTCATTTAGCTTCAATATGTGCGCGAACGACACCTGCTTTACCGAAATGGTGACTCCAGTCAACCCCGGCAGTCCTAAGTTTTTCGACCGCGTGCTGGAATACCCTGTCGGTGCCGGCGTCAATTCGGTCAACGTCAGTGTGACAGTTGATACGGGAAATCAGGTCGTAGAAAGCGACGAGTCGAATAATGTCGCAACCGAAACAGCGGAGCGCCTACTGCCCGACCTGACCGCAAGCATCACCAGCTTCACGATTGACGCGAACGGCTTCGCCCACGTCGACTATACGATGTCCAATATCGGTGCCGCGCCGACGAATTCCCCCTTCATCCTGACCTTGTGCGTCGATCTCACCTGCTCGACCTACAACATCGTGGAGCCCATGGAGCCTGGGTTTTCAAGCGGTGGAACCACCATACGGAACGAATGGGAAGCTGACCCACTAGCGGCGTTTCCCAGAGCCACTGTGACGATAGATTCCGGAGGAGCCATCACGGAAAGCAATGAAAGCAACAACGTTGCCAGCGCGTTTCCGACATGATCGGTCATCTCATCGAGGATGGAAAATGAAGGCAGCGCCTTGCTGGCGGGATTTGCGACTGCCTGACGGCGGTCAGCCGCCCCAGTAGCTTTCGAGCCAGTCGAGCAGCTTACGCCCGACTTCCGGCGTCAGGCGAACCGCCGCTTCGGTGTGAAACGGCGAGAAGGCGAACAGATTGGTGAAGCTTTTGTGCGCCGCGCCGATCAGGTAGTCGTTCTGCCAGCGCATCTGATCCCACAGGAAGGCGACCTCGCCTGATTCGCGGCGCATCGGCTCGACCCACTGGGCGCGATCCATATCGGTCAGCCTGCCGGGGAGGAAGCGCAGCGCCAGCATCGAACTGAGGCTGAAGGTGAACTGCACACCGCGCGAGGGGATGTCAACCTCGACGATCAGCCCGGCTGCGCCGTCCTGAGTGGCGATGGTCGCCACCGCGCGGCGGACGCGCTTGCCCACCTCGTGGGTGTTGAACAGCGACATCACCGGAATCTGCGGGTAGCGCCCGACCAGCTCCTTGATCAGATCGATCTCGCCGTCGAAATAGTGCTGCAGCATCCAAGGCGCGAGCGGCGGCAGCGCGGCGGAGGTGTTGCCCATAGCGTCGTCCTGAGGGTGCGGGCGCGGCGGGATGGTGAAGTCATCGGGGCTGGAATTGTTGGCTGGCGGCATAAGCATCCTCATGTTCCTATGACTAGATTATAACGAACCCCACGCCAACCCGCCTGAAAAGGGTTACAATCGCCCCAATTACAGGAGCAGATTCGGGGGAACTTATGGCTTATTTACTGGGCTTGGATATCAGCACGACCGGGGCGAAAGCGCTGCTGATCGACGAACACGGGCAGGTCGTTGCCTCGCACACCACGCCGCAGCCGATCAGTATGCCTAAGCCGCTGTGGAGCGAGCAGAATCCGTCGGACTGGTGGGACGGCATCGTCAACTCGATCCGCGCCGTTCTCAAGCAGACGCACGACCCGGAGATCAGCGCCATCGGCTTGACCGGGCAGATGCATGGTCTGGTGCTGCTGGATGCGGGCGGCAACGTGCTGCGCCCGTCGATCCTGTGGAACGATCAGCGCACGCAGGCGCAGTGTGACGCGATCACCGAGCGGGTTGGCTTCGCCCGGCTGATCGAGCTGACCGGCAACCGCGCGCTGACCGGGTTCACCGCGCCGAAAATCCTGTGGGTGCGCGAAAACGAGCCGGAAGTCTACGCGAAAGCCGCTCACGTGCTGCTGCCGAAAGACTACATCCGGCTGATGCTGACAGGCGAGTACGTGATGGATGTTTCGGATGCGTCGGGCACGTCGCTGCTGGACGTGGCGAACCGCCGCTGGTCGAGCGAGGTGCTGGACGCGCTCGGCATCCCGGCGGCGTGGATGCCGACCCTCGCCGAAGGACCGGCGATCACGGGCGTGATCAACGCCGACGCCGCCGAACTGACCGGGCTGAAAGTGGGGACGCCGGTGGTGGGCGGCGGCGGCGATCAGGCGGCGGGCGCGGTCGGCGTGGGGGCGGTCGAGCCGCACATCGTGTCGCTGGTGGTGGGCACGTCGGGCGTGGTGTTCGCGCCGCTGCCGCGCTACGCCTACGAGCCGCAGGGTCGGCTGCACGCCTTCTGCCACGCCGTGCCGGGCATGTGGCACTTCATGGGCGTGACGCTGAGCGCCGCGGGCAGTCTGCAATGGTATCGGGATACGCTCGCGCCGGGCGAGAAATTCGATAACCTGCTGGCTCCGGCAGCCGAGATCGCGCCGGGCAGCGACGGACTGATCTTCCTGCCCTATCTTTCCGGCGAGCGCACGCCACACCCCGATCCGCTGGCGCGCGGCGCGTTCATCGGCTTAACGGTGCGCCACACCAAAGCGCACATGACCCGCGCCGTGCTGGAAGGCGTCGCCTTCAGCCTGAAAGACTGCTTCGGCTTGATGGACAACGCCGGGCTGCCCGATCAGCTACAGGTGCGGGTGAGCGGAGGCGGCGCGCAGAGTCCGTTGTGGCGGCAGATCATCGCCGACGTGATCGGCTCGCCGCTGGTGACGACCAATAGCACCGAAGGCGCGGCATACGGCGCGGCGCTGCTGGCGGCGGTCGGTGCGGGGGCGTTCCCGGATGTGGCGACGGCGTGTAAGACGGCGATCCGCACGGGCGAAGCGACCGAGCCACAGAACCCCGGCGCATACGAGCAGGCGTACCGAAATTACCGCGCGCTGTACCCGGCGCTGAAGGAAACCTTCACGCAGATGTAGCCGAGAAGCATAAAGACGGGAACCATCGGTGAAAGTGCGGAAGCTCCGCAAGGGTTTCCACAGGCGAGGCGCGAATGAGCAGTCGGGTACACGAATCCAGTATCACCACGCTTGAGAGCGCACAGCCCGGCGAAATCATTGCGTTCGGCAGCTATCCGCAGACGGCGGTCGGCGCGGATAAAACGCCGATCCAGTGGCGGGTGCTGCGGAATTCCGACGGTGAGCTGTTCATCCTGAGCGAGTACATTCTGGACTGCAAGCGGTATCACGGTGAATACGTCGATGTTACCTGGCGCGACTGCGATTTGCGGAAGTGGCTAAACGATGCATTTTGCGACATCGCCTTCAACGCAGCCGAACAGGAGTTGATCAGAACGACGCTCTGCACTGACAACGGAGACGGCTGCCCGGACACGGAGGACAGGGTATTCCTGCTGAGCACTGCCGAGGTGCGACAACTTACTGATGCGCCAAACGAAAACGGCATCACCGTCAGCCGTCGCACGATAGGAACAGCGTTTGCCGGAGTCCGGAAACCCGACGGATGTCACCTGTACGTGTACGACAAGAGCGTCGACAAAGACTACATCGTCGAGGATGGCGAGCAACATGGCTGCTCATGGTGGTGGCTGAGAACTCAGGGGAATAGTCCTTCGCGCGCACATTTTATTGGTACTCACAGCAGTATCCGCAGCTACTGTCGCGTCAGCCGCGTCAATTACGGCGTCCGCCCGGCTTTAGAACTTCGCCTCCACTGATGTCTATTCGCTGATTCCTACGGTTTCCACTATTCGATTGGCAAATGGGCGGTCATTCCGCCCATTTCGCATCTCATCGCTCGTTAAGCGACATATTTATGCAAATCTAATGAGCAAGCGGTAACATAACAGGATGCAAGCTATCCTAAGGCAAACCTATGTTTCCTCCGCCTAATCGCAATAATTCGCCGGACGACAAGCCCGACGGGCAGGATAACCGCCCGCGACCGCCCCAGTTCCAGTTTCCGCGCTGGGGGTGGTTGATTTTTCTGGGAGTTCTGCTGCTGTGGTCGCTGCTGCGCCTGCCCGACATGATGAGCAGCGTGTCGCCGTCGCAGCCGATCACAATCCCCTACTCCGTCTTCTACGATCAGGTCATCAACGACAACGTCAGCCAGGTCGTTTTGCAGGATATGGGCGCTCAGGGCACATTCAAGAGCGCCGTGACGTGGCCCGAAAGCGGATCGCCGCTGCTTCGGCAGGGCGTCCAGCAGGGGACTTCGACATCGTTCAACACCACGCTGCTGCCCATTGACGATCCGCAGCTTGCCCAGACTTTGCGCGACCACAATGTGACGATTGTCAGCCAGACGAGCGAGCCGAACACGATCCTGCTGTTCCTGCTGAACTGGGGTCCGCTGCTGCTGTTCGTTGGCTTCCTGATCTGGCAGACGCGCCGAGCGCAGCGCCAGATGGGCGGCGTATTCGGGTTCGGGCGCTCGCAGGCGCGCGAATACGATGCCGAAAAGCCGAAGATCACCTTCCTCGACGTGGCGGGACAGAACGCCGCCAAAGCCGAGCTGGTCGAAATCGTCGATTTCCTGAAAGAGCCGGACAAGTACATCGCGCTCGGTGCTCGCATCCCGCGCGGCGTGCTGCTGGTCGGTCCTCCGGGCACGGGCAAGACGCTGCTGGCGCGGGCAGTCGCGGGTGAAGCGAGCGTGCCCTTCTTCAGCATCGCCGCGTCCGAGTTCGTGGAGATGTTCGTCGGCGTGGGCGCGAGCCGCGTGCGTGACCTGTTCAACAAGGCGAAAGCCGCCGCGCCTGCGATTGTATTCATTGACGAGATCGACGCCGTCGGTCGCCAGCGCGGTGCAGGGCTGGGCGGCGGCAACGACGAGCGCGAGCAGACGCTCAACCAGATGCTCGCCGAGATGGACGGCTTCGACCAGAACGAGAGTGTGATCGTCATGGCGGCGACCAACCGCCCGGACGTGCTCGACCCGGCGCTGCTGCGCCCCGGTCGTTTCGACCGTCAGGTGACGGTAGCCCTGCCCGACCGCGTGGGTCGGCTCGACATCCTGAAAGTCCACGTGCGCGGCAAGCCGGTCGATTCCAGTGTCGATCTGGAATCGGTTGCCAAAGTGACGGTCGGCTTCTCCGGCGCGGACATTGCCAACCTCGCCAACGAAGCCGCGCTGACCGCCGCGCGCCACAATCGCAAGAAGATCAGCGCCATCGACTTCTCGGAGGCGTTCGAGCGCATCGTGCTGGGCACGCAGGCGCCGCCGCTCTCCAACGAGAAGGAACGGCGCGTCACCGCCTATCACGAAGCCGGGCACGCGCTGAGCGCCGCGCTGACGCCGGGCGCAGACCCGACCTACAAGGTGACGATTGTCCCGCGCGGACAGGCGGGCGGCGTGACCGTGTTCCAGCCGGAAGACGACCGCCGTCTGTACTCGAAGGATTTCCTGTTCGGGATGATGGTCGTCGGGCTGGGCGGACGCGGCGCTGAGGAAGTCGCCATCGGCGAGATCAGCAGCGGCGCGTCGAACGACCTGCGGCAGGTGACGAACATCGCCCGCAAGATGGTGGCGCAGTTCGGCATGAGCGAGGCGTTCGGCTTGCTCAACTTCGGCGACGAGGAACATCAGCCATTCCTGGGCTATTCGCTGGCGCAGGGGCGCACCTACAGCGAGGAAACCCTCGCCACAATCGACACCGAAGTCCGGCGGCTGGTCGACGAAGCCCACCAGACCGTGCTGAACCTGCTGAGTTCCAACCGCGACAAGCTGGAAACGCTTGCGCAGGAACTGCTGACGAACGAATCGGTGGATCGCCAGCGCGTGCTGGACATCGCGGGCGTGCCGGGCAAGCCGATCCAGGACGATACGCTGCCCGACGTGGCGGCAGAGGAAACGGTCGCGGAGCAGCAGCGAAGCTCTGCAGACTGAATCCAGGGCGGTTCGCAACAATCAATGAAGCCGTCTGAGGGCACTCAGGCGGCTTTTTGATTCAGGCGTGATGACCGCTTTTCTCAATTTATTCTTTTCACAATATTAATGATCGAGAGTCATGTGAGCGACCAGTTATGGAAATTCTCGCGTGGAAACGCATTAATCCGACAATTGTCAAAAAGTTCACAAATTATCCTCTAATGTTAGCTATCTCAATTTTTCCTCAATAATGTACATTAACGTTACGAATGAGTCTTTGCGAGAGGCAGCCATGAAGCTCAACCGATTCATCCCCCTGTTTTTCGTACTTGTGATCAGCTTGATTGCGCTGACGCCGACCACCGCTCAGAGCGTTTCGACAATGCTGCCCCTCGGCGGCACAATCGAGCATTACGTCAGCAGCGATATGCTGTCGCGCAGGTACGAGTTCCAGGCGCTGCAGGATAAAAGCCTGTTCCTGCTGGTCGTCAGCAATGATTACAGCAACGCACCCGCCGTCGTCGTCTCGGACGCGGTGACGAGCGAGAATATCGCCACTGCCAAGATGGGTGTGAGCGCCATGTGCCTGCGTTTTGGACCCAGCTCCGAACACTATATGATGAACGTGTCCGCCGATCAGCCTGCCGGAGCGCAGTGGTACGGCATCGCGCTGGCAAACGGCGAGCCGGATGAGATCATGTGCCCGGCTGAGTTCGTCAACCAGTTCGCCAGCAGTCTGGCGCTCGCTGGCAAGCCGCTCACACTGGGCAGCGGCGTCACGCCCGGAACTGGCGACTGCATGGCTTCGTCGGCGACGAACGGCAACGTCGACGTGCATCTCGGCAACGACCTCACCACCCCGATCTTCAACACTGTGGGCGTCGATACGCTCGCGCCCGTGCTGGGCAGCATCCCTGACACCGGCATGGTGGGACTCGATATGGGCGATGGATACGGCTTCGCGTCGGGCAGTCTGCTGGCGGTCAGCGGCAACTGCACGGACGTCCCTGTCGTCTCGGTGGTTGACTCGGTCATCAACGGCACGGGCGGACTGATCGACCTGGGCGACATCCTCAAGCCGGATACGAATATCGGCGGACTCGACCCGGATGCGCTCACGAGCCTTGTCCCTGACACGCTGTCCGACCTGAATCTGCTGAACGTGGAAACGGATGGCAGCGCGAACGGCAGCAACGTGGGCTTGGATCTGGGTTCCGGCGACGAGAACAGCCTGCTGGACATCGGCGCGAGCGGGAGCGCTGGCGAGGGCGAAGGCGCGAATACCGGGATCAGTATCGGCACCAGCGGTCAGGAGATCATCGGTGTCGGCGGCGGCGCGAGTCCTCAAGTTCCCGTCGTCCCGGCTGTCCCTGCCATCCCCGTCGTCCCTACCGCCTCTCCGATCTGCGTCAACGCGCTGGGCATCCCGATTGGGTGCTGAGCGGCGCAACATCCACTGATGATAGGTTAAACAAAAACCAGCCCCGGCAGCTTTGCGGGGCTGGTCTGATTCCAGCGACAGAACATCTCTACAGCCTGGGCGTGGGCGGCGGCTCCTTGCCGCCGTCGGTGCGCAGAGCTTTGCGGGTTTTCGTAAGGGCGCACAGCCGCGCACCCTTACACCATCTGCTCAATGTATTTCACGCTCCCGTCGTGTACGCCGCCGCCTTCGCAATGGTGGCGACCAGATCGTATGCCGCCGTCCATGCTTCCTCGATTTCCGGGCTGCTCTCCGCGCCGAGGCTCTGGCGGATCGTGGCGATCAGCGCCCGACCCACCGGCTCGTAGTATGCCTCTTTGACGCCATAGGTCACATGGCGCAGGCTGGTCTGGCGGATGACGGAGCCGACCGCCGCCGGATCGTTGAGCGTGTTGACGATCACCAGCAGTGTCTGGATCATCTTGCGCCCCTGCACGCTCATCTCGCCGATGAACAGCGGCTTAAGCGACGGATCGATCTGAAAGAGCTGGTCGAAAAAGATCACGGTCGCCGTATCGATATTCTCGATCAGTTTGGCGAAGCTGGACTGGACGAGCACCCGCTGGTGGCTGGTGATGGGCATGGTGACCTCGAACAAACGTTAAGCCATCTCCTTATATGCACTATACCAGATGGGCGGTTCGCAAACCGTTGAGGCGTCGAACCGGAGAATCAAGAAGGGCGAGACAGCAGCCTCGCCCTTTGAGGATGTGTTCAATCGCGATCAGGAATGCGCGGCTTCGACTTCAGCCTTGTGCTGCGCGATGATCGTCTGGGCGATCTGCGACGGAACCTGATCGTAGCGAGCGAACTCCATCGTGTAGATGCCGCGCCCGCCGGTCATGGAACGAAGCTCGTTGCCGTAGCGCATCATCTCCGCCAGCGGCACGGTCGCCGTGACGATGCTGCGCGGACCGTCGTTGTCCATGCCCTGCACGCGCGCGCGCCGGGTGTTCAGGTCGCCCATGATGTCGCCCATCATCGACTCCGGCACGGTGATCTTCACGTCCATGATCGGCTCGAACAGGACGGGGTTCGCCGCCATGAACGACTCGCGGAAGGCTTCACGCCCGGCGGTCTGGAAGGCGATGTCCTTCGAGTCGACCGGGTGTTCCTTGCCATCGAAGACAATCGCCTTCACATCGACAATCGGGAAACCCGCCATCACGCCGTTTTCCAGCACCGAGTGGATGCCTTTTTCAATCGACGGGAAGAACGAGCTGGAAATCGCGCCGCCGACCACCTGCGAACTGAATTCGAAGCCGCTGCCGGGGTTCGGCTCGACGCGCAACGACACTTCGGCGAACTGCCCTGCCCCGCCGGTCTGCTTCTTGTGACGGTAGGTCGCGCTGCCCTTGGTGGTGATCGTCTCGCGGTACGGGACTTTCGGCGTCTCGGTGTTGATGCCGACGCCCAGCTTCTCGGCGCGCCCCAGCGTGACGTTGATGTGAATCTCGCCCATGCCTTCCAGCACGGTCTGCTTGATCTGCGGGTCCTGCCGCCAGCGGAGAGTCGGGTCGGCTTCGCACAGGCTGGTCAGGATCGTGCCCATCTTGGCGCTGTCCGCCTGGGTACGCGGGATCAGGGCGACGGTGTAGAGCGGCGCGGGGAAGTTCGGCTTGGTGATCTGGATCGGGTTGTCTTTGCTGCTGAAGGTGTCGCCAGTCTTGGTATGGGTCAGCTTGGCGACCACGCCGATGTCGCCAGCGTGAAGCCTGGTCGTCGGGATTTGCTCCTTGCCGCGCATCACCATCAGCGAGTTGAAGCGCTCTTCGACGCTCTGGGTGGCGTTCCAGGCGCGGGTTTCGTTGGTGAGCGTGCCGGAGAAGATGCGGAAGTAGTTGAGCGTGCCGACGAAGCGGTCGTTGCTGGTCTTGAAAACGTAGACCGCCAGCGGACCCTCATCCTTCTGCGGCGCGAGCAGATAATCGCGCTCGCCGTCCGGCTTCTCATACTGCACGCGCCGCTCCGAGGGAGGACTGACGTATGCGATCATCGCTTCCAGCAGCGGAACCGTGCCGATATTCCTGGTTCCTGACGTAACGAACACGGGAACGGTTTTCAGGTAAGCGTCGCGGGCGGCTTTGCGCATCCCGTCGCGGATTTCCTCACTGGTGAGGTCGCCGTCGGCAAAGTATTTCTCGATCAGCTTGTCGTCGGCTTCGGCTGCCGCTTCGACCAGCACGACGCGTGCGGCGTCGGCGGTCGCCTGCATGTCGGCGGGCAGGTCGGAGCGATCCGCACCTGCGCCGAGGTAGGCTTTCATGGTCAGCAGGTTGACAACCCCCTTGAAATTGGCTTCTGCGCCAATGGGGATCATGACGGGGACGAACTTGTATTCGGGGAAACTCTCGCGCAGGCTGCTGACAGCCGCTTCAAAATTAGCGTTCTCCCGATCCATCTTGTTGATGGTGACGATGATCGGCTGTTGATACTGCTGGGCATACTGCCACGCCAGCTCCGTGCCAACTTCGACGCCCGACACGGCATCGACGACCACCAGCACCGAGTCGGCAACGCGAATGGCGTTCTTGACCTCGCCCTGGAAATCGGTATAGCCGGGCGCGTCCAGTACGTTGATCTTGTGGTCGTTGAATTCGACCGGGATGAGCGATGTCGAGAGCGACAAGCCGCGCTCCTTCGCGTCGTCCTCCCAGTCGGAGACGGTGTTCTTCTCCTCAATACGCCCCAGGCGGGTGATCGCCCCGCTGTTGAACAGCAGCGCCTCGACCAGCGAGGTTTTGCCGGAGCTTTGATGCCCCACAAAGGCGATATTTCTCAACTTATCCGTCGTATACTCTCTCATAACGAGCGACTCCTGGCAACAAATATCTTGTGTGCCCGCAATGCCACGGGCATCCGAGTTCGGGGGATTTTAAGACGAGGCTAAGGGATTGTCAAAAGGTCATTACATGATCTAAATCATAAAATTTGCGTATAGATTGCCGCACTTCATATTGACTCATAATCAAACTTCCACTAGCATGAGATCAAATCTTTCAGGAAAGGAGGAAAGCCGACATGCTGTATCAACCGCGTGAAGAAGGGCAGGGTCTCGTAGAATACGCCCTCATCCTGGTTCTGGTTGCCGTTGTGGTGATCGTCATCCTGGCTCTGCTTGGACCCGCCATCGGTAACATTTTCTCCAACATCGTCAACACGCTCTAGTCATCGGTCATCCGCAAGCTGCACTTTTTCAAAAACCCCGCGCTGCGGGGTTTTTGGTGTCTTTCTCGCGTAACGTTTTCACAACTTCGCATTGACAAACATTTCACAACCCCTTATAATCCCCAACGATTTTAAGGAAAGGGGAAGCGTTGGCAGCGGATAGATGCTGACCGACGCATTTTTGCTCGTTGTCTCATATTTTGAGTAACAGCCACAGTAAAACTCGGTAACTCAACCGCACAGGTTAGAGTGATCCGAGTTTTCTTTTGCCCGTTCCTATAAAGTCCAAAAAAAACATCATACAATCCCTAATGGGGGGAACCGATGCAATTAGAACACTCGTTGACGACCGAGGACATCGATCTTGACTTCGCCGCGCTATTGGAAGCTTCATTCGCGGAAGAGACGCCAGAGCGGGGTGACATCGTCACCGGAACCATTGTCGCCATCGACGAGCAGGGCTTAATTGTCGGCATCGAGGGCATGAAGCGCGACGGCATCGTCCAGCGCAAAGACCTCGAACGCATGAATGCCGACATCGATGCCTACGTCGTCGGCGACGATATTGACGTGATGATCCTGCGCATGGAGGACGACGAGGGCAACCTGATCCTGTCGGTGTCGCAGGCGCAGCAGACCGAGGACTGGAAACACGCCGAAGAACTGCTGGACACCGATGGTGTCTGGGATGGCACGGTCAGCGACGCCAATCGCGGCGGCTTGATCGTCCAGTTCGGCAACCTGCGCGGGTTCGTGCCCGCCAGCCACGTGCTCGACCTGCCGCGCGGTCTCAACGAGGACGAGCGCAAGATGCGGATGCAGCGGCTCATCGGTCAACCCATTTCGCTGAAGGTGATCGAAGTCAACCGCAAGCGCCGCCGTCTGGTGTTCAGCCAACGCGACGCCCAGCGCGACAGCCGTGACGCGCGCAAGGAAATCCTGCTCGACCAACTGCGTGAAGGCGAAGTCCGCAAGGGTGTCGTCAGCGGTCTGCGCGATTTCGGCGCGTTCGTCGACCTCGGCGGGGCTGACGGTCTGATCCACATCTCCGAGCTTGCCTGGCACCGGGTCAACCACCCGCGCGAAGTGCTGAAGGTGGGCGATGAGGTTGAAGTGTACATCCTGCGGCTGGATGCCGAGGGCAAGCGCATCGGGCTGAGCCTGAAGCGGTTGCAGGAGAACCCCTGGGCGGTGGTCGACGAGCTGTATCACGTCGGGCAGTTGGTCGAAGGCGTGGTCTCGCGCGTGGCGCAGTTCGGCGCGTTCGTGAGCCTCGATCCGGGCATCGAAGCCCTGCTGCACACCAGCCAGATCAGCGACCCGCAGCCGGAAGACCCGTCGTTGGTTGTGCACGAAGGTCAGCGGCTGCTGATGCGCGTGATCAGCATCGAATCCGACAAGCAGCGGCTTGGCTTGAGCCTGAAGGAAGTTACCGACGACGAGAAGCAGCGCTGGCTGGAAGCGCAAGCTGCCGCGCAGCCTGTGGTAGTCGAGGCTGAGGCGGAAGCGGCAGCCAGCGACGACGCGGCAGATGACAGTAGCTTTGAGCCGACAGATTCTGTACAATTAGAAGAGCAGGCGTAACAACCAAATTCAGGACTGAGTGCCTTGCTTCGCAAGGGCGAGGACTGAGGACTGAGTAAGCGACAGCACTCCCGGCGAGCTACTCGCTTAAGTATGTTGTTTACTCAGTCCTCGAACCTCAATCCTCAGTCCTAAACAGGAGGGAGGTGAACGGCAGAATATGGCACATGTATCCCTGAAGCCAAATGAATCGCAGGAATCGCTCCTGCGTCGCTTCCGTAAACGGGTCACCAACAGCGGCGTGCTGAGCACGGTTCGGCGCAAACGCTGGCATATCTCCAAGAGTGAACTGCGGCGCATCGAGAAGAAGAAGGCAATTCGACGCTCGCGCCGCCGCCAGCGCAAGGCACTGACGCGCTAAATCCACGACAGGCGCTCGACCAGAGCGCACCGCAGAGTCCGCTGCCTGACTACAGGCAGCGGCATTGTCTTTTTGGTCTAGCTGAAGGCAGATAATGGCGAAAAAAGAGGACAAGATCGAAGTCGAAGGGACGGTGGTCGAAGCCCTGCCCAACACCCAGTTTCTGGTGGAGCTGGAAAACGGACACCGCATCCTCGCTTATCTGTCCGGCAAGATGCGCAAATACTACATCCGCATCCTGCTCGGAGACCGCGTCCGTGTCGAGATGAGCATGTACGACCCGACGCGCGGGCGCATCACCTATCGCTACCGCGAAGGACAGCGGACGATAGAAGAAGACGAAAACACCCAGAAGTAAGTACGACCGCCTGAATAAGCTCGCCGGTCTCGCAGCGGGCTTTTTTGTTTGCAGGGACTTTTAAGCAGGAACCGCGCTTGCGTCGTTTCGCCCTTCTGGTGCTGATCCTCTGGCTCAGCCGACTCCCCGGCTTAGAGACGCTCCCGCTGCACAACGACGAAGGCTTACACCTCACCCGCGCCGTCGAAGTCTGGAATCTCCACCCTTTCTGGGAAATCCGCGACGGCAAAGTCATCAATCACTGGGCGATAGCCCTGTTCTATCCGCAAAATGCCCCGGTTTTCGCCGGGCGCATTGCCACGATCTTTGTCAGCGTGGTCGGCTTCGCCGCCGGGTACGCGCTGGTGCGCCGCGCGTTCGGCGCGAACGCCGCGCTGCTGGCAGGCGCGCTGTGGATCGCGTGCCCATACCTGTTTTTCTTCGAGCGGCTGGCGCTGAGCGACGCCGAAGCCGGGGCGCTGGTCGTGCTGGCGCTGTGGGCAGGCTGGCTGCTCGCCG
>JAXLWE010000110.1:0-2446 GCA_046328655.1 Anaerolineae bacterium
GATCGTCGCCCACCGCATGATGAAGAATCAGGTCAAGGAGCAGACCGGCATCAAAGCCTACGCCCTGTTCACCGACACGGCGATCAATCAGCTTGGCTTGCAGGGGATGTGCGTCCAGCTTGAAGCGCACGCCGAGACCTACGAACACATCGGCGAGGTGCAGATGTGGGTTCACGACCTGAAAGCGGCGTATGACCGCGAGCGCGAGCGCAATCCGGTTGTTGTCACGCCGGACGATGCGTGGGCGACCGTTGCGCATGATTTCAAGCTTCCACCCGCGCTGATGTGGGATTACATCAACAAGCCGGAAAACAGCCGACGCTACATGAATGCTGTTGGCATGTACGTCACCAACATGGACAAGGGGCGCGTCGGCGTCGGGGCGGTCAACCACTGCGCGCACGGCGGGGACGCCGAGACGTTGATGACGATCCTCGACTGGCGTCCATTCGACTACGTGACACTGCACACGACCCTGCCGATGCACATGCACGGCGTCTACACGACCCATTTTCAGGCGATCCCTGGCGGCACGCGCGTGATTTGGGCGTTTCGGAGACCCGAAGGTGCCGATCTCAGAGGCAAAGCGATATCACGTTTCGTAATGCCCAAGTTCCGGGAAGAAATGATCAAAATATTCAATGGCTGCGCGGGCATCATCGAGGGGATCATCGCCGAAGAAGGCGTCGGGCAGGTGATCGACTTCACGCCCACGCCGTCGGCGGGCTGAGACGATCACGGACGCCAGGTAGGGGAGATGTCGATCTCGCGGTTGAACGTCAGGCGCTGCGGCGTCGGCTCGCCGTCCCCGTCCACGTCGATCACGAACAGGTCGACCACGCCGTCGCGCTGAGCGGTGTATGCCATGCGCCTGCCGTCCGGCGACCAGCTCGGCTGCTCGGTGAAGCGCCCCACGTCGACCAGCAGCCGCGCGTCCTGGCGGCTGTTGCTCCGGCTGACGTAAATCCCCCAGGCATGATTGCGGTAGGTCATAAAGGCGAAGCGGCTGCCGTCCGGCGAGAACATCCGGCTGATGTCGCCGGGATCGTAGCCGAGGTCGATCTGAATCGCGCCGGGGTTACCGGGGTCGTCCAGCCGCTGGAAATTCCCCCCGTCGATGTCGACGCTGTAGATGCCGTTCGGCGCTTCGTTGATCGAGACGAACACCAGACTTCTGCCGTCCGCCGTCCAGCGCGGCTGGGTGAAGTAGCCGTTCGGCTCGGTCAAGCGGCGGATGCTGTGCCCAAAGCGATCCGCCAGGTAGATGTTGCGCCCGCCGTCGCGGTCGGACGCATAGGCGATCCATTCGCCGTCCGGCGACCACGCCGGAGCGACATCGTAAGCGTCGTCGTGCGTGAGGTTGTAGCGGAGTCCGTGCGCCACGTCGATGATGAAAATGTCGGTGGTGTTGTCGCGGTACGACACATACGCGATCTCGTCGCCGCGCAGCCAGTCTGCCCCGGCGATCCCCATCACCCCCGCCGTGAGCACCAGCGCCGCGCCGATCATCGCTGCCAGCGAGAGCGACAGTCTCGTGAAGGTCATGCGCCTGACCTCAATGCCGAACCGACTTAAGAGTAATACACGTTCGGCGGCTTGAGGTTCAAGGCTGGCGGCGCGTACCCGTAGTGGGCTAGAACCCGCCCGGCAGCGCGCGCCACGTCCCGGTTGCGCCGCCCGGATCGTCGATTAGCAGGTAGGTTTCGCCGCGCTGCGGCATGAAGATCGCCCGCCCGCGCTCGAAAAGCTGCACCGACGTGGTCGCGCCCTGTTCTTCGGTGACGCCCCAGCCCAGCGAGCCGCGCACGTCCAGATTGTTGCGCCACACTTTGCCGAAGCCGCGTTTCGGCTCGATCAAGCCGAGCGGCGGCGTCTCCCCGCCCGTTTCCGGGTCGGAGCCGGACACCCAGGTATCGTCGAAGCGGCGGAAGCGCCCGTCAATCGTCAGCACGTAGATCGAGCCGGGGCTGCCCTGCACGTAAACCATCGAGCCGTGCTCGAACGACTGCACCGCCGTCAGGGTCGACACGATACCCCCGACCGGGCAGCCGAGCGACTGCACCACAGTAGGATCGGCGGCGAGCGCGGCGGGCGGCGGCACGGTGCAGTTGACGCTGGCGGGCGGCAGAGTCGCCTGGGCAGGCGTACCGCTCCCCGGCGTGCCGCCTGCAGGCGCGGGTGTCAGCGCCACGCCCCCGGCGATCAGCGTCTGGGCGGCGTAGGCGACTGCTGTCAGCGTCGGCGGGTTGTAGAGTCGCTCAGGCGGGAGGATGGTCGCCCGCTCGGAAAGCAGCGCCAGCAGCCCCAGCTCGCTCAATTCCTGCGACGGCGTGAATGTCGGCGAGGGCAGCGGCGTAATCGTGTTGGTGATGGTCAGGCTGGGCGTGTACGTCCAGGTGACGGTCGGCGTCGGCGTGGCGCTCGCCGTTGCCGAAGCGGTCAGGGT
>JAXLWE010000111.1:0-2440 GCA_046328655.1 Anaerolineae bacterium
TTCCTGCAGGCGTTCGCCTATTCCGGCGGGTTCATCTTTCTGGGTGGCGCGAGCCTGATCGTTTTTTCGGCGGACGACGGCAGAACGTGGAATCGCGGGCAGGCGGCGGCGCTCGAAAAGCCGGTCACCTGTCTCGCCGTATCGCCGGGCTTTTCGCAGGATCGGGTTGCGCTGGCGGGCACGGACGGCGCGGGCATCCTGCGCTCGACCGACGGCGGCAGACGCTGGCAGTACGCCAGCTTTGGACTTCAGGATTTTTCGATCATGGCTCTGGCTGCGGTCGCCGACTGGACGGATCGGGAAGTCGCTTTCGCGGCGACCCCCACCGGACTCTATCGGTCTCCCAACGGCGGGCGCGCCTGGAAAGCTGCCAATCGCGGGCTGGAAGGCTGCATCGTGCTGTCGATTGCGCCCAGCCCGAATTTCGCCAGCGACGGCGTCGTATTCGCCGGTACGGTGTCCGACGGCATTTTCCGCTCGTGCGACGGCGGCATCACCTGGCAGCCGTGTCTCGTGATGCCGAATTCGAACGACCAGATCGCCGCCGTCAACGCCTTCTGGCTGCGCCCAGCCGACGATATGTATCTGGCGGGGCTGGACGACGGGCAGTTCCTCCGCTCGAACGACCGGGGCGCAACCTGGGCGCCGGCGGCGGATGAGCCTGCCGCTGTCCTCTGCTTCTTCGGTCAGGAGGATCGCCTCTACGCCGGGACAGCGGACGCGGGGCTGCTGGCGTCGGACGACAGCGGGCGAGCGTGGTCAGCCGACGCGACACTGGCAGCGCGCCAGTTTACCAGTCTGTTCCGCTCGGAGGGCGGCGGCTTGTTCGCCGCCGGAGCCGACGAGGGCGTCTGGTATTCCGGCGACGGCGGGCGATGCTGGGCGAACGCGGGCGACTTCGACTCGATCCTGCTGACGGCTGCCGTCGCCGACGACGACTGTCACACGCGGCTGGCGGGCACGGCGAGCGGTCTTTTCCGCGCCGATGATGCCAGCCCCGACTGGGAGCTGGTCGCGCCGCCGCCGGATGTCACGGCGCTGCGCTTCTCGCGGGCATTTGTCGAGGATCGCCGCGTCTGGGCGGGCACGTGGAGCGGGGATATTTTCGCATCCGAGGATGGCGGGCGAACGTGGCAGCCGCTACAGCCGCCGCCAGGTCGCGCCCCCATCGTGGCGCTGGGCGTTTTTCACGACAGCCCGGCGTCCGAACCGCTCGTCGCGGTCACGTTCAGCCCGCGCGCCGAAATCCTCACGGTGTGGCGGCGGAGCGGCGGAAAATGGCAAATCTGGCTGGAATCGCCATCCAGCGCGCCTGTCGGTCACGTCGTCGACCTGCCCGCCGATTCGGGCGAGCTGATCGTGTGCCTGGGCGATCACGGCTGGCATTGGAAATCGGGGCTGTGGCGCTGCATCCTGAAAACCGACAAGCCGATCCTCCGCCTGCTGCGGCTTCCTTCGGGCGGACTCGTCGCGCTGACGGCGGACAGCGTTCTGTATTCGAGCGACTTCGCCGATTGGACGACCGTCCACCAATCACCCGATGCATCGTTCTGCGATCTGGCGCTGCTGGCGGGCGACGCGGCGCGCGCCGAAGCCTGCGTGCTCACGAGGGGCGGTGGGCTGGTCGCCGGGACAATCCCGGAGTAAGCGCGACGACGACGCATAGAAATGGACTATCTGAAGGACTACCACCACATCCGGGGTTTCAACTACACCCCCAGCAGCGCCTTCAACGACGTTGGCTTCTGGCGCGACTACGACAGCACACTGGTCGAGCGCGAGCTGACCTACGCTGAGCGGCTCGGCTTGAACAGCGCCCGCATTTTCCTCTCCTACGTCGTTTACGAACGCGACCCGCAGCGCTTCCTCGAACGAGTGCGACATTTCCTGCGGGCGGCGCACGCGCGCGGCATATCGACGATGGTCGTCGTCTGGGATTCGTGCTTTGACGAGACGATTCCGGCTTACGAGACGCAAATGAACGGCTGGGTTCCCAATCCCGGCGTCGCTCGGCTGGGCACGGATTTCTGGGCGGACGGCGAGCGCTACTGCGCCGATCTGGTCGAGGCGCTCAGGGATGAGCCGGGACTCCTGATGTGGGATGTCATGAACGAGCCGCGCATGACGAGCTGGCTGAGCGGCTCGGAAGCCGAGGCGCGCACGCAGGTGATCTGGGCGTTCGTGCGGCATTTCTGCGCGGTCATCAAGCGGCTCGACCCGCAGCACCCGATCACGGTCGGCGTCCATGTCGCCGACGACATCGCCCAGGTGGGACAGCACGTCGACGTGATCACGTGCCACGATTACCTTCCGACGCGCGCTGCCATCCGGGCGCATATCCGGCAGATTCTCGACTTCTGCGAGGCATATCGCAAGCCCGCCCTGCTGTCCGAGATCGGCTGTCTGGCGCGCAGCAACCCCTACGATGTCACGCTCGAAA
>JAXLWE010000112.1:0-2409 GCA_046328655.1 Anaerolineae bacterium
AGCCGAGCGTCTGCGCAAGCGCGAAGAAGCGCTCGCCCGCAAGCGCGCGCAGCAAGCCGAGAAGGGTGAATGATGACCGATCAACAGGCAATCGTGCCCGCTCAGTCCGGGGCAATAGAGAACGCGGTTGAATATCTGAAGCAGCGCTTCCCGGATGCCATTAAGGACGATACCCGGCAAGGGTATTCCGGCATCATCGTCGACCGGGCGCAGTTGGTCGACGTGGCGCAGACCATGCGCGACGAACTCGGCTTCGACTACCTGTCCAGCGCGACGGCGGTGGACTACCTCGGCATCGAGGACAGCATGGAGATGGTCTACCATGCCTTCCGCACCAGCGGCGGTCCGGCGCTGGTTTTCAAGGCGCAGACCCCGCGCGAGAATGCTGCCGTCCCGTCGCTGATCGATATTTGGCCCGGCGCGGATTTCCAGGAGCGCGAAGCCTATGACCTGTTCGGAATCAACTTCCCCGGACATCCGAATCAGAAGCGTATCCTGCTGTGGGAGGGCTTCGAAGGTCATCCCATGCGCAAGGACTGGCATGAAGCCTACTACGAGCAGGACACCAAGCCGTTCGACAGCCGCTGGCCTAAAGGCTACGTCCGCCGCTCCGAAGAACTGAATGCCTACGGCAAGAACGTCCAGTACCCCGCTGACCTCGATCTCTCTCGCCTGAATGACACGTCCGAGGAATCGGTCTACAGCGGTATGGGCTTGGGCGTCGATGTCGAGGATGTGCTCGGCGAAGGGGGCATCAAGACCGACAAGCTGGTCGTCAACCTCGGTCCGCATCATCCCAGCACGCACGGCGTGTTCCGCATGGTCGTGACGCTCGACGGCGAGACGATTGTCAGCCTTGAGCCGGTGATGGGCTACCTGCACCGCAATCACGAGCAGATCGGCGAGCGCAACGCCTGGAACCACAACATGCCGTTCACCGACCGCCTCGATTACATTTCCAGCATGAGCAACAACCTCGGCTACGCTCTGGCGGTCGAGAAGCTGATGAGCGCCGGTGCGCGCTACCAGCCGCCGACCTACCGCGCCGAAGCGATCCGCGTGCTAATGGTCGAGCTGACCCGTATCGTCAACCATCTGTGGGCGATTGGCTTCCTGCTCAACGACCTCGGCGCGTTCTTCACCCCGGCGCTGTATGCCATTGCTGAGCGCGAGAAAATCCTCGACTTCTTCGAGGCGACGGCAGGCAGCCGGATGATGTGCAACTACATGCGCTTTCAGGGGGTCGCCAAAGACCTGCCGGAGCGCATTCGCGGCGTCGCCAACCTGGTCAATGACAAGGTGCGCGACTTCAACACGATGGACTACCTGACTGAGCTGATCAACGACCGCATCCCGCGCTCGGTTGACGAGCTGGACAATTTCCTGTCCGGCAGTGAAATCGTGCGCACCCGCACCATCGGCGTCGGCTATCTGCCCAAAGACCTGGCGGTCGGTTATAGCTGCGCCGGTCCGCTGCTGCGCGCCAGCGGCGTGCCGTATGACGTGCGCAAGGCTGACCCGTACAGCATCTACCCGGAACTCGATTTCGACGTGGCGGTGCGCTACAACGGCGATATTTACGACCGCTACCTGATCCGGCTGGACGAGATGCGCGAGAGCGTGCGCATCCTCAAGCAGATTCTGCCGCGTCTGGAGCAGACGAAGGGCGAGAGCTTCTTCGCGGGCAACAAGGCGATCTACATGCCGCGTGTGCCTCGCGGCGAGGCATACGGGCACGTCGAAAACCCGAAGGGCGAGCTTGGCTATTACGTGGTTTCCGAAGGCGACGAGAAGGGACCGCAGAATCCCTGGCGCTATCACGTCCGCGCGCCCAGCTTCATCAACCTGACGCCGCTGGGTGAAATGTGCAAGGGGCACAAGGTCGCCGACGTGGTCGCCATTCTCGGCAGCATCGACATTGTGCTGGGCGAAACGGATCGCTAATCACGGTAAGTAGGGGCGAACCTGTGTGTTCGCCCTGGGCAGACACATAGGTCTGCCCCTACAGGTACGTGTCTTAAGGAGCCGCTATGTACGGACTGGGGATTCTCAAAGGGCTTGGAGTCACCTTCAGGCACTTTATCAACAGTTACATTGACGATTTGCGCTACGCCGGGAAGAAAGCCGGGCTGAGTCCGTTTGAAGTTCGGCAGGGCTTGAAAGCCGAGGGCATCTTCACCGTTCAGTACCCCGACGAAAAGCTGGCGGTTCCAGAGCGCTTTCGCTTCGTGCCGTTTCTGGTTGTCGAGGACGCCAATCACCCGGATCGCCCCGGTCACGACTGGTGTACAAGCTGCGGTATCTGCGCCAAGGTGTGCCCGCCGCAGTGTATCTGGATCGTGCGCGGCGAGAACCCAGAGACCGGACGCCCCATCCCGGAGCCGGAAGCCTTCTTCATCGACATCGACA
>JAXLWE010000113.1:0-2389 GCA_046328655.1 Anaerolineae bacterium
GTCGCTACACGACGATGTTCACCTTCGGCTCGACGTTGTTCGCGCCGCGCCCGGCGATGTAGATCACGCGCTTCGGCGGACTGCCGTCCAGCACGCGCTGCGCGCCACCGCTCGCCAGCGCCAGCGCCTTCGCTTCGTCCTCGCTGATGTCCACCGACACCTCGATGCGGTCAATCGGCTTGCCGTTCTTCATGACGACCAGCGTGGTCACGGCTTCGGCGGCTTTGGCGGCGTCGTAAGCCGGGAACGCCTGCTGGTGGACGCTGTACAGCTCGCCCATCCGCTCCCACAATTCCTCGGAAATGTGCGGCACGACCGGAGCCATCATCAGCAGCATCGCGCGGATCGTCTCGCGCCACGCATCCGCGCCCAGCTTGCCGTCGCGCACCGCCGCCTGTACCTCGTTCTTCAGCGACATCTGCGCGGCAATCGCCGTGTTGAAGCTGAAGTTCTCCAGATCGCGCCCGACTTTCTGGATCGTCTGGTGCAGCACGCGCTCGATGTGCCGCTCCACCGCCGGATCGCCTTCACCCGTCGGTGCGCCGCCGACGACTAAGTCCCACATGTCGTCCAGCCAGCGGCGCGGTCCCTTGATGCCCTTGCTGTCCCAGGGACCACCCTTCGCCCAGTCGAAGCCGAACATCAGGTACGCCCGCACCGTATCCGCGCCGACGTTCTGCACCCAGTCGTCGGGGTTGACGACGTTGCCCTTGCTCTTGGACATGCGCTGGATTTCCAGATGGTGCTTCAGTTGGCTGACCGTGTTCTGACCGGGGATGTCCGGGATGGTGATTTCGGCGTCCGTCAGCACCTCGACCGTTTTCAAATCGCCGTTGCCCACGTCGACCGTCAGGATATTCTCGGTGCGCTTGACGATTTCGCCCGTGATGATGCCTTCCATCGCTTCTTCCGCCGTCGCCGCGAAGCCAGAGGTTAGCTGCGACATCGCCACCGGGTCATGCTCGGCGATCTCGTCCCGGCTGACTACTTCGACAGCATCGGCGAACAGCTTGTTCGCGCCTTCCCAGCGCCCGCTGGCGCGGATGAAGTGCCCATCGCGCTCCTCGCCCAGAATTTGCCCCTGATTGCGCAGCATCATCCAGGGTTCGCCCCGATTCAGGATTTCCGGGTCGCGCCCATGCTGGCGCATGATGTCCTGCGCTTCCTCGAACATGCCCAGCTCGCGCATGGCTTTGGCGAACCAGCGCCCGTACAGCAGGTGCAGCGTAGCATGTTCCGCGCCGCCCGTGTAGGTATCGACCGGCAGCCAGTACGCCGCTTCCTCCGGGTTGAACGGAGACTGCTGGTCACGCGGACTCAGGTAGCGATACCAGTACCACGACGAGCACATGAACGTGTCCATCGTGTCGGTCTCGCGGCGGGCGGGCGCGCCATCCGACGCCGTCGTCGTGACGAAGGTCTCGCTCTGCGCCAGCGGGTTGCCGACGCCCGTCATCCTGACATCTTCGGGCAGCAGCACCGGCAACCTGCCGTCGGGGACGCTTTCTACTGTCCCGTCCTCGCGGTAGATGATCGGGATCGGCGACCCCCAGTAGCGCTGGCGGCTGATCAGCCAGTCGCGCAGGCGGTAATTGATCGCCTCCCTGCCGATGCCCTTTTCTTCCAGCCAGTCGATCACGGCGCTGATCGCCGGGTTCCTGCGCCCTTTATCGTTGGTTGCCCGCGTACCGTCGAATTGCCCGCTGTTGACCATCACGCCTTCGTGGGCGTGCGCCTGATCCATCGTATCGCCGTTCAGCATTTCGCCTTCCGGCTGGATCACGACGCGGATCGGCAGCCCGTACTTGCGGGCGAAAGCGAAGTCACGCTCGTCGTGCGCCGGGACTGCCATGATCGCGCCCGTGCCGTAGCTGATCAGCACGTAATCGGCAGTCCAAATCGGGATACGCTCGTCGTTGACCGGGTTGATGGCATACGCGCCGGTGAACACGCCCGTTTTCTCGCGGTCGTCGCTGGTGCGCTCCAGCTCGGTCTGGCGCGCCGCCTGCGCAATATAGTCCTCGACGGCTTCGCGGCGGTCGTCGGTCGTGATCTGCTCGACCAGTGGATGCTCCGGCGACAGCACCATGAAGGTCGCGCCCCACAGCGTATCCGGGCGGGTGGTGAAAATCTCAATCGGGTGATTGCCGACCTCGGTGTGGAAGACCACCCGCGCGCCTTCGCTCCGCCCGATCCAGTTGGTCTGCATGATCTTGATCGGCTCTGGATAATCCAGCCCGTCGTAGCCCAGCAGCTCGTCGGCGTATTTGGTCATGCGGAAGAACCACTGCGTCAGCATCTTCTGGACGACCGGCTGCCCGGTGCGTTCGTCCTTGCCATCGATCACCTGCTCGTTCGCCAGCACGGTTTGCAGCGTGGGCGACCAGTT
>JAXLWE010000114.1:0-2346 GCA_046328655.1 Anaerolineae bacterium
GGACCGCTCAAGATTCCGCCGATCCTCGGCGTGCTGCGCAGCGGGTTATGCGGCACGCTGATCACCGACACCAACACCGCCCAGGCGGTCATCAACGCGGCGAATACCAACTCCTGAGCGGCGTTCGCCCTCGCTGCCTGTTGACATGCGCCGGAATCCGGTGTTATGCTTGCAGTTGAACGGTGGTTTACACGCTGTACAATTGTTCATCCTGTCAGCCTGTGATTTGATGCATCCCGCGCCTTCATGCCGGAGGCGGCGTGACTGTTCGCTTGGGTGACTGGAGACAATCGGTATGGCTGTGGAGCAAACTGCCGCATGGCAGCAGCGTGTACGACTCGCTGCCCGGAACATCCGTCTGCGCGTCCTCGATCACACCCTCAAAAACAACGGCGGCTATCTGAGCCAGGCGTGTTCCTCGGCGGAGCTGTTCGCCACCCTGTACCTGCGCGTCATGAAGCTGGGCGCGAGCCAGGCTCCGATGACCCCGCCGCCTTTCCCCGGCGCGGATAAGCCGCATTTCTTCAACGGCAGCGCCTACAACGGACCGCAGCAGCCCGATCTGGATCGCTTCATCTTCTCGCCAGCGCATTACGCGCTGGTGCTGTATTCAACACTGATCGAAGTGGGGCGGCTCGCCCCCGAAGCGCTCGCCATGTTCAATCAGGACGGCAGCACCGTCGAGATGATCGCCGCTGAGCATTCGCCGGGTGTCGAGACGACCACCGGCTCGCTGGCGCAGGCGATCAGTCAGGCGGGCGGGATCGCGCTGGCGCGGCGGATGCGCGGCGATACGGGGCGGGTATGGGTGCTGATGACCGACGGCGAATTTCAGGAAGGGCAGGTGTGGGAGGCGTTTTCAGCGCTGGCATACCACCGGCTGGACAACGTTGGCGTGTACGTGGATGTCAACGGGCAGCAGTGTGACGGCGCGATGCAGTCGGTTATGAACATCGAGCCGCTTGCCGAGCGGCTGCGCAGCTTTGGGGCGCGCGTGTTTGACGTGGACGGTCACGACCCGGACGCGCTCGCCGCGCCCGCCGACCTCGCGCCGGACGGTCGCCCGCTGGTCGTGCTGGCTCGCACCAACCCGTCCTGCGGCATCGACCTGCTCGCCGAGCGCGCGCCCAATCTGCATTACGTCCGCTTCAAGTCGCCGGAAGAACGCGCGCGCTATCAGGATACCTATCAAGCGCTGCTCCAGCAGCAGGAGTTGTGAGGCATGGACATCGTAATGCGCCCCCACGAGCGCAACTTCATCGAGTGGGCGAAGGACAAGCCGCGCGTCGTCGTCCTCACCGCCGACCTGACCGGCTCGTGCGAAGTCGCCGCGTGGCGCGACACGTACCCGGATCGCTACTTTTCGATGGGCATGGCGGAGCAGAACATGATGGGCTTCGCCGCCGGGCTGGCGCGCGAGGGCTATTTCCCGTTCATTCACACTTTCGCGGTGTTCATCTACCGCCGCCCCTACGATCAACTGGCGATGTCCATTGCCTATCCCAAGCTGCCCGTCCGGCTGATGGGGTTTCTGCCGGGGATCACGACGCCCGGCGGCGTCACGCATCAGGCGATTGAGGACATCGCCATCCTGCGGGCGACTCCCAACATGACGATCCTCGAATGTGGCGACGCCACCGACGTGGAATCGGTCCTCGATGTCGCCCAGTCGGTCGATGGTCCGGTCTACGTGCGGATGCTGCGCGGCGAAGTGCCGCGCCTGTTCGACCGCGCCGAGCCGATGGCGCTGAACCGGGCGCGCCGCCTGAGCGATGGCACGGATGTGACCATCCTGTCGAGCGGTGTGTGCACCGAGGAAGCGATGCGCGCGACTTCCGCGCTGACGGCGCGCGGCGTGGGCATCCAGCATCTGCACATCTCGACACTCAAGCCGTTCGACGACCCGACCGTGTTCGAGGCGATCCGAACGGCGCACTACGGCGTCATCACGATGGAGAACCACACCATCATCGGCGGACTCGGCTCGGCGGTCGCCGAATGGATCGCCGAGGAAGGGCTGAGCAAGCGGCTGATCCGCGTCGGCTTGCGCGACACCTACGCGCACGGCGCGAGCCGCCCGTATCTGATGAAGGAATACGGCTTCGACGCGCTGGCGCTGGTCGCCGCCGTCGAAAAGCTGACGGGGAAGTCCTACGGCATCGCCGAGGATCAATTGGCGGCGGTGCGCTTGCAGGCGGTTCACAGCATCGCAAAGGCGGAAGCGCTATGACGCTGCCGAACTCGGTTCGCGTGCCCGGCTTGTCCGGGGAGCGCTTCACCGTTCTCTACGGGTTATCGGGCGTGCCGACCGAGCGTGATGCCGCGGAGAAAGCCGCCGACATCTGC
>JAXLWE010000115.1:0-2284 GCA_046328655.1 Anaerolineae bacterium
ACAAGGAAGTCGGCATCACGCTGCCCGGCGAGCGCGATCTGGCGATGTTCTACTACGAGAGCACGACGATTTCGACCCAACTACTGGAAGGCAAGTTCCCGGACTTCGGCGCGCTGATCCCCAAGAGCTACAGCACGGCGATGACCGTCTACACCACCGACCTGCTGCGCGCCTGCAAGCGCGCCGAGATTTTCGCCCGCGACAGCAACTACAGCGCCCGCATCTTCGTCAAGCCCGCCGCCGGACCGAGCGAGCCGGGCGAAGTGACCGTAATCGGCAAGAGCGCCGAGCGCGGCGATAACGAGGGCAGCCTCGACGCTTCGGTCGAGGGCGACGGGCTGGAAGTCGCTTTCAACATCCGCTACCTGATCGACGTGCTGAACGTGATCCCGGACGAGCGGGTTGTGCTGGAGAGCAACGGCTCGGCGCACCCCGGCGTGATCCGCCCGGAGAACGGCAACGACTTCGTCTACATCGTCATGCCGATGTCGATCAATCGGTGATTGGTTCTGCCATATCAACACGGTATTTCGTAGGGGCGCATGGCAATGCGCCCTTTTTATTACTTCAGTATCAGTCCGGTGGCGATCAGCGCGGTCGCCTGAAGCAGCAGCGCCGGGTGGTGCTTGAGCAGCGTCAGCAGGATTTCACTGGTGGTCATATCCTGAATCGGCATCGTCGACGCCGTATGCACCAGCCGGGTGAGGGTGTGATCGTCCATGTCGGTCAGCAGCTTGCGAATCTTGTAGAGCGCGGCGTGCTGCCCGCCGAAGCGATCCTGCCACAGATGGTGATAGTCGCGGAGATTGCGGGCGGACACGTCGCCGCTCGCCAGCGCCCGGATGCCCACCTGCGCCGCCAGATCAGCGCCGATCATGCCCAGGTTGATGCCGCCCGCCGTCAGCGGATCCGCCTGATGCGCGGCGTCGCCTACCGCCATCAAGCCGTCGGTGACCATCTTCTTGAGCGCGCCGGTCGCCGGGATGCCGCCCGCCACCACGCCGAGGATATGCGCGCCGGGGAGCTGCCGCTCGACGAAAGCGTCGAGGTAGCGCTGCGCCGCTGCTTCAGCGGCGTGGTTGGCGCTCACCACCAGCCCGACGTTGGCGGTGTCGTCGCCCTTCGGGAATACCCACACGTAGCCGCCCGGCGCCAGCGCGTGCCCCACGTGATACTCGCACACGGCGGGGTTGATACGCCCGCCGAGGTTGCCCAGCAGATACTGGAAGCCGACGTAGTAATCTGCCATCGGCGGGATCGTGCCCAAGCCCGCCCAGCGCGCCACCTGCGATTCCGTGCCGTCGGCGGCGATCACCAGCCGCGCCCGCACGTCGTATGTCTTGCCCAGGCTGTCGATGTGGACGCCGACCACCTGCCCGTTCTCGGTGATCAGCCCGGTCGCCTGCGTGCGCGTGCGCACTTCCGCGCCTGCCTGCGACGCCAGATGCGCCAGCTCCCAGTCGAACACCTTGCGGTTGACGACGTAGGTGAGTTCGGTCGGCGGCACGAGCACGCGGTCGCCGTCGGCGCTGCAAATGGCGTAGTGCGTGATGGTCGCGTCGATCCAGCGATGGTCGATGTCGATGTAGGGGCGGGTCGTCTCCGAGCCGATGGCTTCGGCGCAGCGCACCGGCGCGCCGATCTCCTGACGCTTCTCGATCAGCAGCGTGCTCAGCCCATGTTCCGCGAACTTGCGCGCCGCGACCGATCCAGCCGGACCCGCCCCGACCACCACCACGTCATAAGCGAGCCGCATAAGGTCTAGTGTTCCATCGTGAGCGCCTGAACCGGGCACATGACCGTGCAGCGCTCGCAGCGCGTGCAGGTCTCGTGATCTATCGTCAGGTGAAGGTTATCGATGAAGATGCAGTTGGGAGGGCATACCGCAACACACGCGCCACATGAATAGCAGAGGTTGTAATCGACTGCCACGTGGCGTTCCTGAACGCGCTGCCGAGCTTCTCTTCTCAGGAGCATACCGACCTCCCCCAAGACTAGACCGGAAGAGTCCTGCCGGAACTGCGGCTGCTATGACGACTGGTGATCTTCCTCGACAACTCTTCCGATCATTTCCAGACGAGAGATTTTAGCTCGATGGCTCGGTTTCTACAAAACGCAGCGCCGCGATGTTGAAATCGCATTGGGACAGCGTGGCGACCGTGTAAACGGGCGAAACGGGCGTGCCCTGCGGGTCGAGAAGCTGCGCCACGAACTGGGCGTCGCGGGCTTCGTTGCCGAGCGGCACTTCGAAGCCGCCGGGACCGAAGCCGGGCGCGCTGCCCGT
>JAXLWE010000116.1:0-2275 GCA_046328655.1 Anaerolineae bacterium
GGTGGCGGCGGCAGCGACTCCGGACTTCTTCAGAAATTCACGTCTATTCATTTCTTTCGCTCCCCTTACCTAATAAACGATTTATCGAAAGATGCCCGCGCAGGCTTAGCCGGATTTCCTGCCGCGCGAACGCAATTGCCAGCGCTGACTCAGGGTATCGAACCCCACCGCCAGCAGCAGCACGACGCCCATCGAAAGCTGCTGCCAGTACACGGGCACGCGCAGCAGAATTAGCCCGTTGTTGATGAATCCGACGAAGATCAAGCCGAACAAGCCGCCGATGACCGTGCCTTTCCCTCCCTGCAGGCTGCACCCGCCGATGATGCAGGCGGCGATGATGCGCAATTCCTCGCCAGAACCGGAGCCGGGGTCGCCGACCGTGAAGCGGGAGACGGACAGCACGCCCGCGAGCGCCGCCAGAAAGCCCGATAGGGTGTAGACGCCGATCTTGACCAGCGCGACGTTGATGCCGGACAGCCGTGCCGCTTCCTCGTTGCCGCCGACGTAGTAAATCTGGCGGAATGCGGAGGAGCGGCGCATGAGGAAATCGCCGATGAGGATGACCAGCAGCGCGATCAGGATCAGGTTGGGGACTTCAAGCGTTTTGCCTTGCCCGTAGACGAAATATTCCTGCGGCAGCCCGGCGACAATCGTGCCTTCGGTCACCGCCAGGCTGACGCCGCGCGCGATGCCCATCATGCCGAGCGTCGTAATGAACGGGTTGATCCGAACTCGCGTAATCAGCAGCCCGTTGATCAAGCCTGCCAGCACGCCCACGCCAATCCCCGCCAGCACCGCGAGCGGAATGGCGACGTGAGCGTGCAGCGCGGTGGCGACGGTGACACCGCCGAGCGCGAACACCGAACCGACCGACAGGTCGAAGCCGCCGGACGCCAGCGCCGCCGTCATGCCAAAGACCATAATGGCGGAAGTCGCAAAGCCGAGACTGATGGCGTTCAGGTTCGGTGTGGTGAGGAAGCGTCCGGTGATGAACTGAAGCGCCAGCCCGATCAGGATGATCAGGATGACGAGGGTCGCTTCGCGCGCCCTCAGCAGCCGCGTCACGAAGTTCGCGGCTGGGGTACGGGTATTTTTCGCTGGAATGTCGCTAACGGGAGTCGTGCTTGCCATAGATTGTCTCACTCGTGATGATGACTGGCGGAACGGATAATCTTTTCTTCGCTGGCTTCCGCCTCGGTGTATTCGGCGACCAGCTTGCCCTCGTGCATGACCAGAATGCGGTCGCTCATGCCGAGGATTTCGGGCAGCTCGGACGAGATCATGATGACCCCGACGCCGCTCTCGGCAAGCTCGCGCAGCAGGAAATAAATCTCTTTCTTCGCGCCCACGTCGATGCCGCGCGTCGGCTCGTCGACGATCAGCACTTTCGGCTTGATCGACAGCCATTTGGCGACCAGTGTCTTTTGCTGGTTGCCGCCGCTCAAGCGTCGAACTTCCTGCTCGATGCCCGGCGTAGTGATGTTCAACTGGCTGACGTAATGCTGGGCGAGCGCGCGTTCTTTTGCTCCAGCGAGGAATCCGCCCCGGCTCACGGAGCCGATGACGGCGGATTCGATATTCAGCTTGATGCTCATCTCCAGAAACAGACCGGCGGCTTTTCGGTCTTCCGGCAGGTAGCCTAAGCCAAGCGCAATCGCGTCCTGCGACGAGCGGATGTGAGCCGGGCTGCCGTCGAGGATGATTTCGCCTTCCGCTCTGGGGTCGACGCCGAAGATGGCGCGGGCAAGCTCGCTGCGCCCGGAGCCAAGCAGCCCGGCGATCCCCAGCACTTCGCCGCGATTGAGCGTGAAGCTGTTGCGGGCATCCGAGTTGGGCAGGCGAACGCTGCGCACGTCGAGCAGGGGAGCGCCAACGCTGGAGGCTTTGGGCGGATACATGTCGCCCAGCTCGCGCCCAACCATCATCCGAATGACGCGACCCGGCGTCACCTCGCTGATCTTTTCCGTGCCGACGTACCTGCCATCGCGCAGCACGGTCACGCGGTCGGCGAGCGCGAACACCTCTTTGATCTTGTGGCTGATGTAGAGGATGCCGACGCCATCGTTCGCCAGTCGGCGCAGGAAGCCGAGCAGCAGATTCGCTTCGCTGTCGGTGAGCGCCGACGTGGGTTCGTCAAGGATCAGGACTTTGCAGTCCAGCGACAGGGCTTTGGTGATCTCGACAAGCTGCCGCCGGGCAATTGGAAGCTGCTCGACGGGCGTGCGCGGGTCAACCGCGACATCCAGTGCTTGCAGCAGGCGTTCCGCGCGCCCGA
>JAXLWE010000117.1:0-2228 GCA_046328655.1 Anaerolineae bacterium
GGACGGACAGCGAGCAGTCGTTGACGGCGGTGATGCCGCCGAAGCGTCGGGTGACGCTGTCGATTTCGAGGATGGCGCTCATGGCGACTCCGGTTCTGCTGCCGGGGCGGTGGCGGTATCCGCGTCGGGAGCGGCTTCCGGCTTGCCCTGCCGACGGTGCAGGTCAGCCATCGTGACCGCGCCCTCGTGGGCGGCGCGCGGCGCGGCACGTTCTTCCAGCCAGCCGCTGATCGTCGGCAGGATGCCGCGCGGCAGGAACAGGATGATGGCGATCATCAGTGCGCCCAGGATGCTGACGTGGATCGAGCTTGAGCCGAAATTGAACAGGATCAGGTCGGAAGCGGGGATTAGGATGAACGCCCCTAGCGTCGGTCCCCACAGCGTGCCCAGACCGCCGAGCATCGTGATCAGGATCATCTCGACGCCCAGCAGGATGTCGAAGGCGAATACCGGGCTGATGTGGGTGGTGAAGTACGACCACACCCCGCCGCCAAGCGCCACGAAATAGGCGCTGATGCCGAAGGCGACGACTTTGTAGAGCGTCGTGTTCACGCCGACCATCTCGGCTTTGCCCTCGTCGTCGCGGATCGCCAGCAGCCCCAGCCCAAAGCGCGAGCGGCGGATGAACGCCGACGCCGCGATAGCAACGCCCAGACACACCAGCATGTAATAGTAGAACGGCATCCGCGAGAATTCGGGCGACCAGGGCGGCAGCGGCTGGCTCATGCCCGGCGCGCCGTTGGTGATGTCCTTGAGGTTGAGCGCCAGCAGCCGGACGATCAGCAGCATGGCAATCGTGGCGATGACGAACGCCGAGCCGGACGTGCGCAGGATGATCCAGCCGACGCCCATCGCCGCGACCGCCACGATCAGCGCCAGAAACGGTGCGCTGATGAGCGGGTTCCAGCCCAATTTATTGGCAGCAATCGCCACCAGATACGCGCCCAGCCCGTAGAATGCCGCGTGCCCCAGCGATTTATAGCCAGTGTAGCCGCCCATGATGTTCCAGCTCGTCGCCATCATCGCGCCGATCAGGATGTTGAAGCCCAGCACGTGATAGTACGGCGCCTGAAACACGAAAGGGTAGATGAGCAGCAGCGGCACGACGATCACGAGCCACCAGCGTTTGAGATGACGAACCATCAGACTTAGCCCTCTCGCATCCGAACACCGAGCAAGCCCTGCGGACGGAAGATCAGGGTCAGAAACAGGATCACGTAGAACACAATCGGCGAGATGTAGCTGGACATGGTGACGGCGGCGAGCGCCTCGACCAGCCCCATGATCAGCGCGGCGATGAATGCCCCCGGCAGGCTGCCCATGCCGCCCAGTACGATCACCGAGAGCAGCTTGGCGATCCATTCCTCGTGGCTGCTGGAATTGAACGTCCAGATCACGCTGAACAGCGCGCCGCCCGCCGCCCCGGTCGCCAGACCGATGCCGAAGGTGAGCGCCTGAATGCTGGCGACGTTGACGCCGACCAACTGGGCAGCCGTGCGGTTCTGAATGGTGGCGCGAATGGCGCGACCGAGATTGGTGCGCGCGAGCAGCACGTAGAGCGCCCCCAGCGCGACAATCGCCAGACCGAACCCGGCGATGCGCACCCAGGGCAGCCGCAGCGTGATGTCGCCGACGGGCACGATAAAGACTTCGCCGGTGTACCACGTGCGTATCGAGCGCCCGGTAGACCCCCACAGCGCGCCCAGCAGCCCCTCGATCACCAGCGCCAGCGAAAACGTGATCAGCACAATTAAGCCCGGCTCATTTTTGAGCCGTGAGAGCGCGTAGCGTTGAAAGACGACGCCCGTCAGAAACAGGACAGGGACACTGACGACAACTGAAAGAAGCGGATCAAGTCCAATTGAGGTGAAAAGCCAGTAGGCGATGTACGCGCTCAGGATCAGGAACGCGCCGTGTGCGATGTTGATCACCTTCATCACCCCAAAAATCAGCGTTAACCCAGCCGCCATCAGGGCGTACACGCCGCCAGTCAGCAGCCCGACGACGGTGACTTGAACCAGCACACTGGCGGATGGCAAGTGCATCGAAATACTCCCCAGGTCGTGAACCGAGAACCAGTGACTAGCGAAACAGATAGGGTTGATGGTCGGCATCACCAGGGTGGGCAGTGTCCCCACCCTGGTGATGCGTCGGTTGCGGCGGGGCGGTTATCGCCTGCCGCACGCTGCGATAGGTTGGCTCACCACTCCGGCTTGGGCGGCGGCAGC
>JAXLWE010000118.1:0-2228 GCA_046328655.1 Anaerolineae bacterium
AAGCTCGTTCGCCAGCGTCAGCGAGATCAGGTCGAGCGCCGCCTTGCTGCTGCCGTAGCCACCCCACGTCTCGTAGCCGCCGCGCGCCGCGTCGCTGCTGACGTTGACCACCAGCCCGTGACTGGCTTTGAGCAGCGGCAGCGCCTCCTGCACCAGCGCCAGCGGCGCGATCACGTTGGCGCGATACACGTCCTCAAGCGCGTCGAGCGGGTGCTGCGCCAGCGGAACCAGCGGCGACACGCCCAGCACCGAGGCGTTGTTGATCAGGATGTCCAGCCCGCCGAGCGCCTTCGCCAGTTGGAGGATTGCCCGGCGCGTCGACGGCTCGGACACATCACCGGCAATCGTCTTGACCTGAACGTCGTAACTTGCCAGCGAGCGGACGACGGCGTCGAGCGCCGCGCCGCCGCGCGCGTTCAGGATCAGGTGATAGCCCTGCCCGGCGAGAAAACGGGCGAGCAGTTCGCCCAGACCACGACTCGCGCCGGTGATGACGGCAACACGCGCAGAATCTTCACGATTCATTGAGGCTACTCCCACGAATTTGACCCTATGCTTTGATTAAAGCACAGAGGCGATTCCGTAACGTCCGGCGTGGGGTCAGTTCGCGCCCTGTACGTCGGTACAGTCAGGGTCATCACATTCCGAGGGGACGGAAGCAAGATCGACGAGGCTTACGATGTTCCGACGCAATCGCACCCGCATAGTGGCAGCCGCCGCCGTCCTGCTGCTGGCGCTGTTCGCGCTGCCCATCCTGAGCAACCAGCCGCAGCAGCCCGCCCCGGCGGATACGCCTCAGCCGACCGCCGTCCCACCGACCCCGACGCCAGCCTACCAGCCGGGAACGGTCGTGCTGGGCATTGGCGAGCGCACCTGCGCCCTGTCCAACGGCGACGATCAGACGATGCTGATGCTCGGCGACGGCTGCGCCGACGTGGAGCAACGCCTGCGCGTCCCGAACAGCGGCACGATCTGGCTGAGCCTGACGATCTCCGGTCAGCCCGACGTGTGGCTGCCGCTGGACGTGATCGCGGGCGACCCTGCGCCGCCGCAGCTTGACCAGCGCGGGCGCTTTTTCGGCTGCACGCAGGCGAGCGAAGAAGTTTGTCAGGTGATGGTCGAAATCGACCAGAAGGCGTACCGGATCGACGTTCCGCTGGCGGTCGGCGCGGCGCAGCAACAATAGGCTGTGCCGAAATTGAATTACTGCTCGATGATCCCCTGCTGAAGCGCCATCGTCACGGCTTCGGTGCGGTTGCCCGCGCCGAGCTTGCCCAGGATCGAGCTGACGTGAAACTTGACCGTCCGCTCGCTGATCACCAGTTGGGCGGCGATCTCCTTGTTCTGCAAGCCGCGCGCCATCAATTGCAGGACTTCGGTTTCACGCGGCGACAGCGCCTCGACCGCTTTGGCGTCCTCGCGCTGGCTGATGTGCCGCAGCAGCTTCGACATGACAATCGGCTGAAGCAGCGACCCGCCGCTGTGGACGACGCGGATCGCCTCGAACAGTTCTTCGCGCGGCGCGCCCTTGAGCAGATAGCCCTCCGCGCCCGCCTGCACCGCGCCGAGGATGCGCTCGTCGGTGTCAAACGCCGTAAAGACGATCACGCGCACGGCGATATCGCGCGCCCGCAGCATCCTGAGCGCCTCGACGCCGTCCATCTCCGGCATTTCCAGGTCGAGCAGCAGCACGTCGGGGCGCAGCGCGTCCACCTGCTCGACGACCTGCACGCCGTTGGACGCCGTGCCGACGATCTCGAAATCCGGCTGCGTGCCGAGGATAGCGACCAAGCCATCCAGCACGACCGGATGATCGTCGGCGACTACGATACGGATGCTCATAACGCTGCCTCCAGTGGCACGGTGATTTTGAGTTCAGTTCCTTCGCCGGGGACGCTGCACACTTCCAGCGTACCGCCGAGCAGCCGGGCGCGCTCGTTCAAGCCGACCAGCCCGAATCTTCCCTTCTCCAGCGCCTCGGTGTCGAAGCCCTGCCCGTCGTCCTCGATGATCAGCTCGATCTGATCCGGCATGGTGGTGAAATGGACGCAGACATGGCTGGCTCTGGCGTGGCGGACGATGTTGGTCAGCGCCTCCTGCGCCATGCGGTACAGCGCGGCTTCGAGGCGCACCGGCAGCGGGCGGTCGCCGCCGACAACCTCGTACTCAATTTCGAGATTCCACTCGTCGCCGTACTGGTCGAGCAGGTCGCCGAGCGCCTGACGCAG
>JAXLWE010000119.1:0-2134 GCA_046328655.1 Anaerolineae bacterium
AGCTGGACGACCTGTTCGCCGACGCGCCGGTCGCATGGCTGACCGTCGGCGAGCGACAGCAGCTCGAAGTCGTCAAGGCTCTGCTGGCGGAGCCGAAAGTGCTGCTGCTCGACGAGCCAACGACCGCGCTTGGTCCGAGTCAGGTCGAGTGGCTGCACCGCACCATCGTCGAGTGCGCCGGGCGCGGCATCGGCGTGGTGTACGTCAGCCACCGGCTGCCGGACGTGCTTCAGGTCGCCGACCGGATCACGGTGCTGCGCGACGGCAAAAGCCAGGGCACGTATGACGCGGCGGGCATGGCGGAACCAGCGCTGGTGGCGCTGATGATCGGGCGCTCGCTCGACGCCGCGTTTCCGCACCGCGCCGCCAAAACCGACGACGACGCCAGCGTCCTGATCGTCACCGATTTGCAGGGCAAGTTCTGCGGTCCGATCACGCTGAACGTCAATCGCGGCGAAATCCTCGGTCTCGCCGGGGTTGAGGGCAACGGTCAGGGTGATTTCTTCGCCTGCCTGTCGGGGCGCATCCCGCCCAAGAGCGGCGTCGTGCTGTGCGACGGCGAGCACGCCGACCTGACCTCGCCGGTGTCGGCGCTGCGCTCCGGGATTATGCTGCTGGCGGGCGACCGCAAACGCGAGTCATTGTTTCCGGTGCTGGGCGTGCGCAGCAACGCCACGATTCAGGTACTGGGCAAGTTCAGCAGCGGCGGGTGGATACGCCGCCGGAAAGAGCGAGGCACCGTCGAAGAAATCGCCCGGCAATTGAAAATCCGCACGCCGTCGCTGGAGCAGCCGGTACAGTTCCTCTCCGGCGGCAACCAGCAGAAAGTCTCGCTGGCGCGCACCCACCTGCGCGAGTCGGTCAAGGTGATCCTCGCCGACGAGCCGACGCAGGGCGTCGACGTGCGCTCGCGCTTCGACATCTACGAAGCGCTGCGGGCGAAAGCCGACGAGGGCGCGGCGATCATCCTCAAATCCAGCGATCCCATCGAGCTGTCGGGCTTCTGCGACCGGGTGATCGTGATGTCGCGCGGGCAGATCGTGCGCGAAATTCCCCAGTCGGAGCTGAGCGAGCAGCGGATCATCGAAGCCATCGTCGGAGGCGTGAACATCGGATCGCGCCAGCGGTCGTCTACGCGGGGCATGAGCATCGCCGACCAAGCCGATGCGCGCGCGAGGAACAATGAGAGTACTGACTCCTAGAATCCGCAGGGAAATTCGCAAGGGCATCCTCAAGGTACTGCGCGCCTGGGCATGGTGGATTCCGCAGGTGCTGCTGGCGGTGCTGGTGGTGATCGTCGGCGGGTACACGGCGTCGAAGTCGCCCGCGTTCCTGTCGGAGTTCAACCTGAACAGCCTGCTGCTGGCGACGCTGCCGCTGGCGCTGGTGGCGATGGGTCAGGTCAACGCGCTGCTGGTCGGCTATCTGGACATCTCGGTCGGCTCGGTGATGACGCTGGGCGTGATCGTGGCTTCGTATATCATCACAGGGAAAGCGACCGGGATCGAGATCGCCGGGGGCGTAGTCGCGGTGCTGGTGAGCGGTGCGGTGGTCGGGCTGATCAACGCCGGGCTGGTTCACGGCGTCAAAATCCCGTCGATCATCGCTACGCTGGCGACGCTGAGCATCATCGAAGGCATCGCCCTGCTGCTGCGCCCGATTGCCGCCGGGCTGATCAGCTTCGACTTCACGGGCGGGCTGACGAAAAGTGTCGGCTTCGTGCCGATTGCCTTCATCGGCGTGGTGATTCTGGCGGTCGCGTGGGACATCTGGCTGCACCGAAGCTCAGCCGGGCTGACGCTGCGCGCCGTCGGCTACGACCAGCGGGCGGCGCGGCGGCTGGGCGCGGCGACCACCCGGATTCGCATCCGCGCGCTGATTTTGTCGAGCCTGATGGCGGCGGTGGCGTCGTTCTTCCTGTCGGCGCAGGTGGGCGTCGGCGACCCGCGCGCCGGGTCGAGCTTCGCGCTGACGAGCATCGCCGCCGCCGTGCTGGGCGGCACGAGCATCGCCGGGGGGCGCGGGTCGTTCATCGGCGCGGTGATCGCGGCGCTGTTTCTGGCGCTAATCTCTAACTCGCTGCCGTTCCTAGGCTGGAGCAGCGCGCTGGGACTGATCGTCCTGGGTGTGGTCA
>JAXLWE010000012.1:0-105691 GCA_046328655.1 Anaerolineae bacterium
ACCACAAGCTCCGCCACGATGCCGAGGACGTAGCCCGGCAGATGCAGCGACGTGGGCACAAACAGCAGCGCTATCCAGTACACCTGACAGACGCCAACGCCCACACCGTAGCGGATCGCCGCCGGGCGGTGGATCGGGTCTGTCCAGCCAGCACGCGCCCACTGGATCACCGAAGCGATGCGCATGACCACGTAGCCGAGCACGATGGTTCTGGTGATGTCGATAGTGCCGGTCGCCTGCGTTGTAAATGACTCCGAGACGCCTGACGCGAAGATCAGCGCGCCGGTCATCTGCACGAACACGAGCAGACGATAGGGGACATCGTCGGTGTCGTAGGACGACGCGAACCACGTAAAGTTCATCCACGCCCACCAGATGGCAAAGAACATCAGCAGGTAACTGAAGGTCGCCTGCGGCGCGTGGTTTTCCGCGATGCCGTGATGCAGCCCGGCAGCGGCTTGCGCGACCGCCACCACAAAAACCAGATCGAAGAACAGCTCAAGCGGGGTCGAGACGCGGTGCGGCTCGTCCGCCGAACGAGGCATCATCGGGACAATCCAGCGACGTTTTGTCTCGCGCTCAGTCATCTATTTTTCTCAGCATGTGTAAAGGCAGCCGGGATTCTAAACTGGTCGCTGCCGAATGACAAAACCTGAGGAGCTGTCTCGCGTGGGGGTGATGCGACGCGCTCGGCAATGTTCGCGCCCGTCGTTGGCGACCGGAGTTGGGCTTTTGCCCCCCACTCTCTAAGCCCCTCTCCCACGCAAGCGGAGAGAGGGGGAATGAGGCGGGTTTTTATCCCTCGCCCCGTTTAAGGCGAACTTCGTTCGCACGAGAGGGACGGCTTACGATAGCAAGCAGGGTGAGGGGTTTTTAGAAGCCATCTGAAAATTCCCATTTCACGGAAATGTAGGGGCGTTCAATTGAACGCCCCTACGAGAAACAACCTGAATATTCAAATGGCTTCCTAGCCTTCCTAACCTGTGCAAAGTGCTCAAAACGATCTTGACAGAGTCCTGAAAATCGCATAACTTCGGATTAGTTAAACGTTTAAGTAAAAGCCTCTTTTGAGACTTAGCGACTGCCCCAACCTCAGGCGAGATCACCTATCTATGCAGAATCGATTGTGGCAACTGGTCGAACAGGATTTCCGTCCCGAAAATCTCATTCACTATGAAACGCTGTTCACCGTCGGGAATGGCTATTTAGGCGCGCGCGGGACATTCGAAGAAGGCTTTGACGGCGATACCCCGGCGACCCTGGTACACGGCGTTTACGATCACGCGCCGGAGTCACCCATCCCCGAACTGGTCAACCTCCCCAACTGGCTGCCGATCCAGATCACGATTGACGGAACGCCCTTCCGCCTCGGTAGCAAGACCGACGGCGCGGCGGGCGCTGTCCTCGGCTATCAACGCTGGCTCGATCTGTATCGCGGGCTGCTGTGCCGGGAAGTCCTTTTCCGCGCCGCGTCCGGCAGCATCGTGCGGCTGATCTTTGAGCGCTTCGCCAGCCTGAGCGACCAGCACATCCTCGCCCAGCGCGTGCGGATGATCACGGTCGAGGGCAGCCCGACAATCCGCATCGAAGCCGCGCTCGACGGCGACGTGACCAACGGCGGTATTCATCACTGGCTGCCGGACATCGAGACGACCGCCGAAGGCAGCCTGATCGGGCTGGGCTTGACGACCGGACAATCGGGCTACCGGGTCGGTGTGGCATCCGTGTCCGGCGTCGCCGCGCCGTCTCGCTTCGCAGGCGGAAGGCGCGCAGGCGCGCACAGTCGTGAGCGAGTTCACCCTGAAGCGCGGCGAATCGGACACCTTCGAGAAATTCACCGCCGTCTATACCAGCCGCGACCTCGATCAGCCGCTCGAAGCCGCGCGCCAGCACGTACAGGAAGCCGCGCGTGCCGGGTTCGAGGCGCTGCTTCAACCGCATCAGGCGGAGTGGGCGAAGTACTGGGAGACCAGCGACATTCAGCTTGAGGGCGACGACGAATGTCAACTGGCGCTGCGCTTCACGGCGTACCACGTCCTGATCGCGGCTCCGCGCGGCGACGAGCGCGTCAGCATCGGAGCCAAGACGCTCTCCGGCTTGGGCTACAAGGGGCACGTTTTCTGGGACACGGAACTGTTCATCGTGCCGACGCTGATCCTGTCGCAGCCTGCATTGGCGCGCAACCTGCTGATGTACCGCTATCACAACCTGCCGGGCGCGCGTCACAAAGCCAAAGCGAACGGCTACGAAGGCGCGATGTATCCCTGGGAAAGCACCGATACGGGTGAGGAGACCACGCCGCAGTGGTCGGACGTGCAGCCGGACGGGACGCGGATTCGCATCTGGACGGGCGACAGCGAGCAGCACATCTCCACCGACATCGCCTACGCCATCTGGCAGTACTGGCGGTGGACAGGCGACGCCGATTTCCTCAAGGCATATGGCGCCGAGATGATCCTGGACACGGCGGTCTTCTGGGGCAGCCGCGTCGAGGCGAAAAACGGGCGCTACGAAATCACCCAGCAGATCGGTCCCGACGAGTATCACGAGAACATCGACAACAGCGTTTTCGTCAATCGCATGGTCGTCTGGCACTTGCAGACGGCGCTCGACCTGCTGGCGTGGCTGCAAGGCGAATCGCCTGCCGACGCCCAGCGGCTGACGGCGGTACTCGACCTCTCGCCGCAGCGCCTGGCTCACTGGCGCGACGTGATCGCCCGCATGTACATCCCGTTCGATACCGAGCGCCAGATTCATATTCAGTTCCCCGGCTTTTTCGAGATGGAATACGTCCCCGTGCCCGACTATCAGCCGCGCGTGGGCAGCGTACAGCAGATTCTCGGACACAAGCGAACGATCCAGTCGCAGGTGATCAAACAGGCGGATGTCGTCATGCTGATGGCTCTGCTGGGCGAAGCTGTCGGCACGCCGGACGCCGCCGACGTGCGTCAGGTCATGCTGAACAACTGGAACACCTACTATCCGCGCTGCGATCACGGCTCGTCGCTCAGCCCGGCGGTTCACGCCAGAGTTGCCGCCCGGCTCGACCTGAAGGACACCGCGTATGACATGTTCCATCACGCGGCGCACATCGACCTGAACGACAACAAAGGCAACGTGCGCGATGGTATTCACGCGGCGGCGTGCGGCGGAGTCTGGCAGGCGCTGGTGCTCGGCTTCTGCGGGCTGCACATCGACGACTCTGGCGAGCTGGCGCTCGATCCACACCTGCCGGATCACTGGCGCGAAATCAATTTCACTGTGTACTACCGGGGCGCGCGGCGCGCTTTCTCCGTGAAGAACCCGCGCTGAACGCCCCGATTGGCAATTTGCGAGGTCTGGTTCGGTTCCCAATATATGTGGAGGTTTTTGACATGAGGACGTCTCGTTATTTGCTGTTCGGGCTGGCGGTCGTGATGCTGCTGGCTCTCAGCGGGGTGGTCGCCGCGCAGGATGCCGTGACCATCCGTCTCGCAGGCTGGTCGTCATCGGAAGCCGAGGACAAGGCGCTGACCGATGCTGTCCAGCAGTTCATGGATGCCAACCCCGGCATCAACGTCGAAATCAACCTGTCGCCATCCTACAATGAGACGATGCAGACGGCATTCGCCAGCGGTGACTACCCTGAAGTTTTCTACATCGACAGCAGCAAGCTGCCGGACTGGGTTGAAGCTGGCGTGGTCGCCCCGGCAGGCGATAATATCGAGCAGCCGGACGACATTTACCCGTCGCTGCTGGAAGTCTTTACCTATGACGGCACGCTCTACTGCCCGCCGAAAGACTTCTCGACCATGACGCTGCAATACAACAAAGACCTGTTCGACGCGGCTGGTGTCGAATATCCGACGGCAGACTGGACGTGGGACGACCTGAAGGCGGCGGCGGAAAAGCTGACCGGCGGCGACGTGCTCGGTCTGGTGACTCCTCCCAACTTCGAGCGCTGGCTGCCCTTCCTGTATCAGGCGGGCGGCGCGATCTTCGATGCTGACGGCAACGTCACGCTCGACAGCCCGGAAGCTCAGGCTGCGCTCGACTACTACGTCGGTCTGGTCAACGATGGTTTCGCCGGACCGCCCTCGGCTGTCGATGCCGGGTGGGGTGGTGAAGCGTTCGGCAATGCGCGCGTCGCCATGGCGATGGAAGGCAACTGGGTCATCAATTACCTGAAGGAACAGTTCCCCGACCTGAACTGGGGCGTCGCACCGCTGCCGCAGGGAACCGCCGGGCAAGCGACGATGGCGTTCACGGTGTGCTATGGCGTCGCTGCCGATAACGCGCACCCTGAAGAGTCGTGGAAACTGGTCAACTTCCTGACGGGACCTGACGGTGCGCAGTACGTCGCCGCCAACAGCTTCGGCGTCATGCCGACCCGCGCCAGTGCCGCTGACGCCTGGATTCAGCGCTTCGGCGAGGACATGCAGCCGTTTGTCGACGGCGCAGACTACGCCCACAAGTGGGTGCTGCCGGTCGGCTTCCAGGATTTCATCGACACCTTCAATGACGGCTTGCAGCAGGCGTTCGCCGGGAATATGCTGCCGGAAGACGTGCTGAGCAGCTCATCGGATGTCGCCAACGAGATTCTCTCCCGCTGATCGTCACTGGAGTTAGCGAGCGCGTAGGGGCAGATCATCTGCCCCTACGCCCTTACAAGCAGAAGGGCAAACGTGATGGCTCAGCTAACGGTTGCCACCCGCCAGCAGGGCGGGGCGACAATGCAGGACAAGAAACGCGAGGAGACAATCGCGGGCTACCTCTTCATTGCCCCGGCGGTGGTTGTCTTTGTGGTGTTCCTGATCATCCCCATCCTTTTTTCGGCTTACATCAGCCTGACCGACTGGAATGGCATCACCCCGCTCACCTCCGAGCAGCCGTACAGCTACGTCGGGCTGGACAACTATAACCAACTACTGTTTAAGGATGGCGTCCGCCAGCAGGATTTCTATAAAGCGCTCAAGAATACTGTTTACTACGTGATCGGCGTCGTCCCGACGCAGACGATTCTGGCGCTGGTGCTGGCGGTGATCGTCAACCAGCGCTGGCTGAAAGCGAAAGGCTTCTTCCGAACCGCGTTTTATTTCCCGTCGATCACCTCGTCGGTGGTCATCTCGCTGATCTTTATGTGGATGTTCCAGCGCGGTGGGCTGGTCAACGCGGCGGTCGGGTCGCTGTTCCCGAATTACCAGTCGGTCAACTGGCTGGACGACCCCAACGGCATCGTCCACAACATCCTCGGTCTGTTCGGCGTCACCCTGCGCAGCGCGGGCGACTGGGCGCGCGTGGAAGTCGCCGGGCTGCGCCTGTGGGACTGGGTGAGCGGTCCAAGCGTCACCATGCTGACGATCATGATCCTGAACACCTGGACGACCGTCGGCACAATGATGGTGATCTTCCTGGCGGCGCTGCAAAACATCCCGTCGCACATTTATGAAGCCGCCAGCATCGACGGCGCGAACGCCTGGCAGACCTTCCGCCAGATCACCGTGCCGCTGCTGCGCCCGACGACGTTTTTCGTGGTCACGCTCGGCTTGATCGGCACGTTTCAGGTGTTCGATCAGATTTTCGTGATTTCCAGCGGCGGTCCCGCCAAGACGACCCTGACGATTGCCTACCTCGTCTACAACAACGGCTTCAAGAATTCGGCGATGGGCGTGGCGGCGGCGACGGCAATCCTGCTGTTCATCATCATCTTCGTGTTTTCGATCATCCAGCGCCGCTTCGTGGGCGAGCGCGCTCAGACGTAAGAGGAGGTGTCCAATGGCTACCGCTGCCCTCCCGGCGCGACCTGAGAGCAGATCGATCACTCGCCGCGTCGTGGTCGTTGCGGGCGTCGTCCTGCTGATATTCTTCGCCTTCATCGAGATCGTACCCTTCGTCCTGACGGTCACCAATTCGTTCAAGTGCCTGCCTGCCGTGCAAGCAAACCCACAGGCATTCGTGCCCGTGCCGCCGTTTGGCGTGAGCTGCCGGACGGACAGCGGCGCGGCGCGCTCGGCGTCCGAGGTGTCGACCCCGCTCACGTTCAACCCGGCGCTCGAAGGCTACAACGAGATCTTCGGGCAGAATCTCGGACAGTGGTTCGTCAACACGGTGGTGTTTTCGGTCGCGGTGACGCTGGCGCGGCTGCTGTTCGATTCGCTGGCGGGCTACGCGCTCGCCCGCATCAAGTTTCCCGGCAACCGCGTGTTCTTCTTCGTCATGCTCGGCACGATGATGATCCCCGGCGTGGTGCTGCTGATACCCAGATTCATCATCCTCAAGCAGTTGGGGATGCTCAACACCTATCAGGGCTTCATCTTCTCGCTGGCTGCCGACGCTTTCGGCGTGTTCCTGATGAAGCAGTTCTTCGAATCGATCCCGGAGGAGATCGAAGAAGCGGCTCAGGTGGACGGCGCGAGCCGCTTCGTCATGTTCTTCCGCGTGGTGCTGCCGATGGCGACGCCTGCCCTGACGGCGCTGACGATCTTCCGGCAGGGCGTGGAACAACTTCATGGACGCGCTGATCATCCTGGGCGGCAACCAGAATCTGTACAATCTGCCGCTGGGACTGGCGCTGCTGCGTGGCGCGTATGGCGAGACCCTGCGCTGGCACACGTTCCTCGCCGGGTCGGTGATCACGACGCTGCCGCTGGCACTGGTCTTTTTCGCGTTCCAGCGCTACTTTGTCGAAGGCATCAGCTATTCGGGGCTGAAGGGATGATCGAGGGATTCAGAGCAGGTTGGCGCGGGCTGCGCAGCCTTGAGCATCAGGGTTACGTCTACATCTGGGCGAATCTGCTCTGGATTTTGCTGTCGCTGCCGATCATCACCGCTCCGGCAGCGTGGGCGGGCTTGATCCGCCTGAGTTATCACACGCAGCGCAGCCCGACGGCGGCGCAGTTCAGCGAGTTCTGGCAGGGCTTCCGCGAAAACCTGAAGCGCGGCGCGCTGCTGGGGCTGGCGAACGTCGCCGTGATCGGCATCAACGTCGTCAACCTGCTCGCCTACCGGGACGCCAACGGGCTGGCTGCCGACACCTCCCGCATGGTCTGGACGCTGGCGCTGCTGCTGTGGCTCGCAGCCAGCTTTATGCGTGGCCCTGTTCTACGCGATGGAACAGCCGTCGCTGCGGGGCGCGTTTCGCAACGCCGCCGTGATGATCGCCCTCAACCCGCTGTTCACGCTGGCAATCCTGCTGCTGATGGCGGTGTTGATCGCGCTCAACGCACTGTTCCCGGCGGCGTGGCTGCTCCTGACCGGCGCGGCGCTCGCGTCGATTGCCAGCGCCGCGTGCAGAACCGGATACGCGCCTCCGGTATCGGCACGACGCGCGAAGCCGCTCCACTCTCCGACGAAGCCTTCTTTCAGAATTTCTAGCGGGTCGTGTTCTCAGCACAGGCAAACATATCTGTATAATTAATCGATTGAGTTGCCATCGTTATGTTGAGATATCCGCATCGACTATCCCAAAGCGGTACGCAGACCGTCGGCGCTGCCCGGCGATAAACAGTAGAAACAGCCTATGCCAACAATCAAGGATGTTGCCCGCGAAGCCGGGGTATCGATTGCGACCGTGTCTTACGTGCTGAACGCCAAGACCGAGGCGATCAGCGAATATACGCAGCGCCGGGTGTGGTCAGCCGTGCAAAAGACCGGCTACCGACCGAACGTCACGGCGCGCAACCTGCGCTCCAGCGAAAGCCGACTGATCGGCTATGCGTGGCACGAAATCCCGGCGGAGCAGGTCAACACCGTGCTCGACCGGTTCACGTATGCGCTGGCGCGCTCGGCGGAAGCCGCCGGGTATCACGTCCTCACCTTCACCTATCCACCGGGCGATCCGATCCCGGTCTACGAGGAACTGATCCGCACCGGACGTGTGGACGCGTTCGTCGTGGGCAGCACGGTGCGCGACGACCCGCGCGTGCGCTTCCTGCTGGACGAAGCGTTCCCGTTCGTGAGCTTCGGACGCGCCAACGCCGCCTGGGATTCGCTGTGGGTCGATACCGACGGCGAGGCGGGCATCCGCAAAGCGGTCGATTACCTCGTCGGGCTGGGACACCGGAAGATTGCCATGATCGCCTGGCCCGAAGAGTCGCTGTCCGGCGGCTTCCGCGTCGCCGGTTATCTCGATGGCTTGCGCCGCGCCGGAATCGAGCCGCACCCGGCGTATCTCGTGCGCGGCGAACACAGCGAGCAGGGCGGGCGCGATGGTTTGTGCGCCCTGTGGAAGCTGCCGCCGAGCGAGCGCCCGACCGCGGTCGTCGTCATCAGCGACCTGATGGCTATCGGGTTGATGAATGAAGCCGAGGAGCGCGGGCTGGTGATCGGGAAGGATTTGTCGGTCGTCGGGTTTGACGATGCCCCGATGACGCAGTACCTACGCCCGGCGCTGACGACGCTGCACCAGCCAATCGAGGCGATTGGCGAGGCGCTGATCGTCATGCTCGAAAGCGTGCTGAAGGGCGAGTCTCCGCCCGTGCGCCAGCGGCTCCTGCCGCCGCGTCTGGTTATCCGCTCGTCGTGCGGAGCGCCGCCAGGATAGCCGACGCCCGTGCCTCGCTGAGATCAGGCAGCAGGACGTGCGCCTTATCGACGCTGGCGTGCCCGATCCCGACCGCCCAGAAGCCACCCGTGAGCGCCGCCGCGATGCCCGCCTCGGAGTCCTCGAAGATCACCGCCTGCGGCGGCGACACGTCGAGCCGCCCCGCCGTCCAGATGAACAGATCGGGCGCGGGCTTGGTGTTGACCACGCTGTAGCCGTCGCCGATGGCGTCGAAGCGGTCGATGATATTCAGCTTTTCCAGCACAAATTGGGCGTTCTTGCTGGCTGAAGCCAGCCCGATCCTGATTCCGGCGCGGCGGGCTTCGTCGAGCAGATTGAGCGCGCCGGGCAGCACGTTCGCCAGCGTGATGTCGTTCAGGAGAGCAATGTAGTAATCATTCTTACGCTGCATCAGGCTTGCGCCGTCGCCTCGTCAATCGGGCGTCCTTTCAGCAGGCGGTCGAGGCTCTGGCGGCGGGAGACGCCGCGCAGCGCTTCGTTGTCCTGGCGCGTGAACAGGATGCCTTCCTCGTCAGCCAGGCGTTCCAGGCGAGATAATGGAACTCGGCGGTATCGGTGATCACGCCGTCGAGGTCGAAAATGAACGCGCAGATGTCGATAGTCAATGGAACTCCTCGCCAACAGCAGGAACGAAACTTGCGCCGATCATAAAACGGCGTGAGTTATGGAAACGTGTATTTGCTACCTTACCTCACCCAGCCCCTCTCCACTACGTGGAAAGTGTAAAAGTCCGGAAAGTCCCCTCTCCATGCAATGGAGAGGATTCAGGGGTGAGGTCGAACGAAAAACATCACCAGCTGACTTTAAAACAGCGAAGCCAAACGCCGCGCTTGCCAGCCGCATCGCATCATGGCTGGCTGCGGCGCTCCGCTTCGAGCTGGCTTCCGGCATCGTTCAGGCGCACCATTTGCCCTTGAACAGATAGGCGACAGTTTTGTCCTTCTGCCCAGCTCGTCATCGAAGTTCGCTCGACGAACGCCGAAATATCGATTTCGGTTTGCGTCCCCTCCAATTTGAACCGGTATTTCCCCTGAAGGACAGGGACAGCATTTTTGCCATCCTCGATTTGCTGCAATCGGTTGAGCAGCTCGGCTCTCGCCGCCGTGCCAGTCGGTCAATACGTCAGCGCCGATCAGCATAGTCGTCTCATTCTCGCAGGCTATCTGCACAGCCGGATTATATCCGGGAATGCAGGCGCTCCCATCGCCGGACGTTCGCTTCAGGATTTTGCATCGGGTTCGCCGTCATTGGATATACTCCGAGAATCGATTCTACGCGCGTCGTAGGATACATTTAAGCAAATTTAAATGATGGCTTGAAGGAGCGACTCATGCTCAACGTACCGCCGCGCAGCGAGATTGCGCCGGAATACAAGTGGAATGCCGAAAGCATGTTCAGCACGCGCGCCGACTGGAAAGCGGCTTACGACGCCGCCTCCGCCAGCCTGCCGGACGCGCTGACGCGCTTTCAGGGGCGGCTGGGCGAAAGCGCCGCGACGCTCGCCGACTGGTTCGACGTGCTGGGTGCGATGAATCAGCGCGTGGGCAAGCTGCTGTTCTATGCCCTGATGTCGCAGGCGTGCGAGACGACCGATCAAGAAGCGACGGCGATGTCGGGACAGGCGACCGGGCTGATGGGCAAGTTCCAGGCTGCCGCCGCCTTCGCCGAGCCGGAACTGCTGGCGCTCGGTCAGCAGAAGCTCACGGGCTGGGTCGCGTCCGAGCCGCGCCTGAAGCAGTACGGGCACTACTTCGACGACCTGTTCCGGCGGCAGCAGCACGTGCGCTCGGCGGAAGTCGAGGAGCTGCTCGGCATGGTGACCGCGCCGTTCGCGCAGGTCGAGAACACCAGCGAGGAGCTGACCAACGCCGAAATCCCGTTCGCGGCGGCGCACACCGGCAGCGGCGAGGCGGCGCAGGTGAGCCAGGGCAATTACGAGTCGCTGCGTTCCAGCGGCGACCGCGCCCTGCGCCGGAGCGCCTATGAGAGCTACGCCGACGGCTATCTGGCGTACAGGAACACGCTCGCCAGCAATTACGTGGCGTCGGTCAAGCGCGACGTGTTTCTGGCGCGGGCGCGGCGCTTCGACACGGCGCTGGAAGCCTCGCTGTTCGAGAACAACGTCCCGGTCGAAGTCTTTTACAACCTGATCAACACCTTCCGCGCCAACATCCCGACCTGGCATCGCTACTGGGACATCCGGCGCAAGGCGCTGGGCGTCGAGACTCTGCGCCCTTACGACATCTGGGCGCCGATTGCCAAACAGGAACATCCGGTCAGCTACCAGCAGGCGGTCGACTGGATCAGCGAGGGGATGAAGCCGCTGGGCAGCGAGTACGTGCGCGTGCTTCGTCAGGGCTGCCTGCAAGACCGCTGGATCGACATCTACCCGAACCAGGGCAAGCGGCAGGGCGCGTTCTCCGGCGGGTGGCAGGGCACGCACCCGTTCATCATGACCAGCTACCACGACGACCTCAAGGCGATGAGCACGGTCGCGCACGAGCTGGGACATTCGATGCACTCGTACCTGACGTGGCAGAACCAGCCGTTCGTGTACGCCGACTACTCGCTGTTCGTGGCTGAAGTCGCCTCGAACTTCAATCAGGCGATGGTGCGCGCCTATCTGCGCGACGCCCAGCCCGACCCCGACTTCCAGATCGCGCTGATCGAGGAAGCGATGAACAACTTCCACCGCTACTTCTTCATCATGCCGACGCTGGCGCGCTTCGAGCTGGAAATCCACTCGCGCATCGAGCGCGGCGAAGGCCGTGACCGCCGACGACATGAACGCGCTGATGCCAGACCTGTTCGCGGAAGGCTACGGCGATGCCATGCAGTACGACCGCGACCGCAGCGGCATCACCTGGGCGACGTTCGGGCATCTGTACGCCAACACACGTGTTCCAGTACGCGACCGGGATTTCGGCGGCGCACGCGCAGCACAGCCCCGTTCTGGCGGGCGAGCCGGGCGCGGCGGAGAACTACGTCAAGTTCCTCAGCGCGCAGGGGCGTCGCTCTACCCGCTGGACGGCGCGTAGCTGGCGGGCGTCGATATGTGGCGACACGCAGGCGGTCAGGCGACGTTCGCGGTGCTGGGCGACATGGTGAACCGGCTGGCGGCGCTGATGGCTACAGAAGGCTGTGGAAATTCTTTTACACCCTCATCCCGGAAACAGCCTTTCTCCCACGCAAGCGGGAGAAAGGGAGAAACCGGTGTTTTGTCTTTTGCCTCACTTGCGCAAGCAAGACAGAACGCAAGCGTCGAGAGTGAGGGGGAAGTAAGAGACAGAAGTTCACAAACAGGCTCTAGAGCCATTCCGGTCAGCAGATCAAAACGCCCGGTCGGTGACCGGGCGTTTCTGTTTCCAGGCGGATTAAACGGGTAGCTGCGTCGGCTGGATGGTGGCGGTCGGCGCGAGCGCGCCGCCAACGGGCGTGCAGGCGTAGAAGATCAGGCGGTTTTCTTTGCCGTACTCGTCATAGCCGATGAAGATGAAATACCGAACACCGTCGTCGGCGGAATTGCCGTACAGATCAGCGGACCGTAAGACCCTGACCGTGACCAAGCTGAACCGCCGTCCCGCCGGGGGCAGATCTGAGCACCAGTCCTTCTTCGACAATGTCTCTCGACAGCGTCAGAGCGGCTGCCCGGTCTTGTCGCGCAGCAGGAAATAGGCGAAGGTCGCGCTGTCGTTGGTGACGTTGACCGAGTCAATCCATGCGGTAGAGGGCGTCGCCGCCGAAATGGGCGATCTGGTTCAGGCGACCGTCGGGCTGAACCAACTGCTGCGCCGCGACCGCCGTCATGCCGACCAGCAGGATGATGACGTGCCGCGCCGAGCGTCAGGCTGCGCCGTGTCAGAGTAGGATGTTGAAACATACGAAACTCCTTGCACATGCAAAATACAACACCGCCTCGCATTCTAGCGTAATTTCGATTGTAAGTGCGATACCATCAACTCATAAGGATAGAGCCCGGGCACAGTTTTGTGACTTTACCTCACCCCGTGTGACCTTCGGTCACCTGCCCCTCTCCACGACGTGGAGGAGAGCACGCTATGTGGCATAGGTGTTCTTGAAGTCCCCTCAGCCATGCAATGGAGAGGGAGATTTAAGTGAGGTCTGCCGGAACAGCTCCGCTAGCGCGCTGTGCCCCTGCGTGTCCGTTCGCAGCGGCAGCGGCGTCAAACAAAAAGGCGGCCAGGAGGTCGCCCAAAACAGACATACAGACGGAGTTTGCGGGGCTTACTTCTGCCGGAAGGCGTCCTTGATCATCGCATCGTCCCTGAAGAGCGCCGCTTACATTGCGTACAGTGATGGCGTAGCGGTAGAGCGCCGCCGTGAAAATGCCTTTTGGCGTCGAGGAGATCACGCCGATGACGACGAACGGCAACACAATCACGAGGATCGCCACCACCACCAGCGCGGGCAGATCGGCAGAACCGGCGAGGGCAGACAGCGGCACGCCGATCACGGCGGCGACCGCGAAGCCGATCAGCGCAAAGACCATGCCGATGCTGAAATTGCCGATAACTGCTCGCCCCAGGTCTGCTTGAGTAGGCGGCGCTGCGCTTGATGGCGTCGACGGGCCGACCTCCTCCATGACCAGCACCGGGACAACCAGAAAGGTCGCCACGTTCCAGGCGAAGCCGATGATCGAGATGACGATCTGCCCAATGATACCAGCGCGGCGCGACAGGGCGTTGAGGATCATGCCGACGGTCGCGGAAATCACGGCATAGCCGAGGATCGATACCGCGTGCGACGAGGCGATGCGAAAGCCGTCGCTCAGCGTCGGGTCGCCGCCGCGCAGCCGAATCATCGCCGCCCCGACCAGCGCTGTGTTGGCGTAGAAGATAATCATGTAGACGACGACGTAGAACAGGAAGCCGACGATCAGGCTGGCGATACCGTCGCCCCGCCCCTGCGTGACCGAGTCGAGCCAGCCCGCCGTGATCGCCGGGACAGCGAACAGGATCGTCACGATGACCATGCCGATCATCGAGACGATTGGAAAGACGATCAGCTCCTTGTCCGCGCGCAGCACCGCCCAACTGGCTTTGACCAGCTCCCAACTGCGCGAAAAAGTCTCAAACATCGGCTGCCTCCCCGAAACTATGATGTGTACCAACGATTGTAATGACGAATAACGGTTTGCGATAATCGAGATGTGACCCGGCGGAGAAATCGGCGCGTATAATAAAATAGGCGCTACGCATATTCAGACAAAGGGATGCTTCCATGTCGGTCGAGACGATCATCATCGGCGGCGGGCAGGCGGGACTCGCCCTCAGCTACTACCTGACGCAGCAGGGACACCCGCACGTCATTCTGGAGCAGGCGGCGCAGGCGGCGAACCCCTGGCGCAACGAGCGCTGGGACTCGTTCACGTTCGTGACGCCCAACCGCCTGAGCCGCCTGCCGGGCTTGGATCATGAAGGCGCTGATCCCGACGGCTATCTGCCGCGCGAACAGATCGTCGCCTACTTCGAGGAGTACATCCGGCGCTTCAATCTGCCGATCCGCTTCGGCGTGCGCGTTATGGCGGTTGAGAAGACCCCGACCGGGTATCGTGTGAAAACGGACGACGAAACGCTCGAAGCCCCCAATGTGGCGGTTGCGACAGGATTTTTTCAGCATCCGAAAACCCCGCCATTCAGCCACGACCTGCCCGCCGATATTGTCCAGCTTCACTCCGGGCAATACCGCAACCCGCAAAGCCTGCCGCCGGGCGCGGTGCTGGTGGTCGGCAGCGGGCAATCCGGCTGCCAGATCGTGGACGAATTGAGCCAGAGCGGACGACGGGTTTATCTCTCGGTGGGCAGCACCGGGCGCGCTCCGCGCCGCTACCGGGGCACGGACGTATTCGAATGGTTGAGGCGGGTCGGCTTCTTCGACCGGACAGTGGCGATGCTGCCGTCGCCGAAAGCCAAATTCATGAGCGCGCCGCAGGTTTCCGGCGCGCACGGCGGACACACCATTAACGTGCATCAGTTCGCGCGTGATGGAATCGTGCTGCTCGGTCACATTCGGGGTGTCGAAGGCGATAAACTGATCTTCGCCCCGGATCTGAAAGCGTGTCTGGAAAAGATCGACAAGTTCGAAGCGGACGTGGTGCAGATGATCGACGGGTTCATCCAGAAAACCGGCATGAATCTCCCGACCGAAACGCTGCCGCAACTCCGCGACGGCTACGAAGTCGAGGAAATTACCGAATTGAACCTGAAAGACGCCGGGATCACCAGCGTGATCTGGGCGACGGGCTACAGCTTCGACTTCAGCATGGTCAGGCTGCCAATGTTCGACGAGGACGGCTTTCCGATCACGGAGCGCGGCGTCACGGCGTATCCCGGTCTGTATTTCGTGGGGATACCTTTCATCGACAAGATGAAATCCGGCATTCTGCTGGGAGTGGGCGAACACGCGGCGTATATCGCCGAGCAGATCGTGGGGCGAGCCGTCACGTGACCTCGCCCCGGCTGAGCATCATGCTTTAGGCGCGGCTCACTCCGTCATGATGTTGTCGTAGAGCTGCTCGAAGTCGCGCTCCAGATTGCGGGTGATGAAACGCATGTGCAGCGCCGCGTCGCCCAGTGCCGCGCGGTTATCGAGCAGGTGGATGGCGGCGCGAAGCTGCAAGTCTTTTTCCTTGAGCGTCTCGCGCTCCTCCGGCGTACACCGGGCGAAAAGCTGCTCGTAGTTGCGCTCGCTCTGCTCTAGCTCGGCGTTCAGCAGGTCGAGCAGCTCGCGGAAGCGCATGATCGCCTGGCGTGCGCGTTCGAGTTGTTCTTCGTAGTTCATCGGGCAAGCTCCCTGTATCGCGGCGGTGCTAACGCAAATCACGGCGATTCCTGTTAGGCTTAGCCATAATTGGAAACGCATCTTATCATAGCTGTGAGGAGACGCCATGCCCGAAACGCTGCACCCCGGCGCACCGATGGTGCGCTTCGTCCAGATTTCCGACACGCACATCAGCGCCGACCCGCACTACAACACCGATGGCGCCCAGCACACGCCGATGATCGGCGCGCAGGCGCTCGTCCACCAGATCAACACGCTGCCGTTCGCGCCGGATTTCGTCCTGCACACCGGCGACGTTGCCTACAACCCGGACGAAAGCGCCTACGGGCTGGCGCGTGAAATCCTGAGCGCGATCCGTTTTCCGGTCTACTATCTGGTCGGCAACCACGACGACGCGGCGATGATGCGGCGCTTCATGCTGGGGCAGGATGCCGCCAGCGCGCCGCTGGATTACGAGTTCGAGGTCAACGGCGTGCAGGTGATCTGCATGGACAGCAACCGCGCCGCGCCCCCCTGGATGGGCAGGTTCAGCGACGAGCAGATGGCATGGCTGGACGGCTTGTGCCGCGCCAACGACGCGCGCCCGCTGATCGTGGCGCTGCATCATCCGGTGCTGCCGATGGGCGCGCCGTTCTGGGATAACCGGATGCGCATGGTCGATGCCGAAGCGATCCACCGGACGCTGCTGCAAGCGCGCGACCGGCTGCGCGGCGTGTTTTCCGGTCACGTTCACCAGAATACCGACATCGTGCGCGACGGCATCGCCTACTTCACCGGGCTGAGCAGTTGGTATCAGGGGCACAACTATCCCGACCAGCAGGAGAGCGAGCCGGATCGCTTCGCCGAGCCGGGTTTCAGCGTGGTGACGGTCGCGCGCGAGCAGATTTACGTGCGCCGCCACCGCTTCATTGTGGATTCGGGGTCTCTGACGAGCTAGCGCGCAGCGTCTCGACAATCCCGCCGATCAGGTCGGTGAAGGCTTGCAGGGCGCTGGCTTCTTCCAGCGAAATCAGCGGGATGTTGGGGCGGCGGTCGGCGCGGTCGTCCTCGAACGGCTGCATCACGAACTGGTTGAGCGAGCCGAGCAGCCGCAGCCGAGCGTCGATCCGGTCGTAGGGCGGGAAGTTCATCAGGAACTGCAGCGGCACTTCGACGGCGGGCTGCTTGCGGTAGGCGCGCACCGAAAACACGGTCACGCCGCCCGGTCCCACCCACAGGTTGGCGTGGAAGGCTGGCTCGCTGCGCCCGCTGAAGGTCAGGCTGTCGGTGTTGGTCTGCGCCCAGGTGAACAGCGCGCGGGCGATACGGGCGTTCTCCACGCCGTCAGAAAGCTGCTCGACGTATTTGAAAAAGTTGAGGCGGTTGGGTTCGGGCGAGTGCTTCTTCTGTTCGCGCGGGTCTGGTTCCGGCAGCGGCTCGGTCAGCGGGGCTTTCCGAAGCGCGGCGACCAGCTTTTTGAAGGCGGCGGACGGGCGCGCGCGGAAGTCGGTGTACTGGCGGTTGATCAGGTGCAGCGGCAGCGGCGCGTCGTCGATGCGGGCGATGAACAGCGGCTTGCGCAGGGTCATGCCCATCAGCGTCTCGCGCTCGACCCATTCCGACTCGCGCCCATCCTTCGACATCACGACGATCATCGCCCCGCAGGCGGCGACGGCTTTCTCGATCTCGCGCGTCCAGGTCGAGCCGTCGGGAATGTCGTCCACGTCGACCCAGCAGCGATAGCCGGAGTCGTGCAGGCGCTCCGCCAGCCGCGCGGTGAAGTCGCGGTCTTTGGAGCTGTGGCTCATGAAGATGTAGGGGCGATCAGCAGGCATGGTCGTTCATCAGTTGAGAATCCATACCCGCTTATTGTACCCTCAACGGGAAATTCCCGCGCGGGAGCGGTGCAGGGGGTTGCTGGGACGTACTCGCGTGTCTGCCCCTGCTAGGCGAGCCGCCCGTTTTCGAGCCAGACGGCGCAGTCGGGCGTCAGCTCGCGGGTGACGGCAGCCGCGTACAGTTCCAGATCATCGTCGGTCAAAACCTCGCGCCAGCGCCCGTTGGTTCCCTTGTTGATGAAGGTCTGCGATCCGCCCTTGAACGTATCCTCGGAGCCGGGGACGAGTTGTTCGGCGTTCTGCTTCATGCTGTCGAAGCTGACGGCGTGGGCAATCGGCGTCAGCAGCGAGTCCGGCACGTAGAGATTCAGGAAGTCGGCGATGCGCCGGATTTCGCCCTCCAGATCAAGCGAGAGATCGTTGAAGTGAACCAGCAGGATGTTGGGCAGGTGGCGGTAATCCCACCAGGTCTGGGTGTGATGCAGGTTCGTCCAGAAGGGGTAGCCTTCGGTCTCCCAGTCGAACCAGCCGCGCGCCATCCACCAGCGCCACAGGTCGAGGATATTTTCGGGGCATTGTGGGAACAAATCCCCCACGCGATCCGGCGCGTGGTTGACCCGCTCATACATCTCCGACGTGTAGTGCGAGTAGTGATTCCAGAGCGACATGAACACATCGCGGGCGTCTCTGGCGACGACGATGTACTTCGCCTGCGGGATGTATCGCAGCCCGTCCAGCGGCAGGTGCGACTTGATGCAGCGGCGATGCTCCTGCGCGTCCAGCCGAGCGAGCACCTCGTCAAGCGGGTGCAGGCGGTTGTCGAGCCAGGGCGAAAAGTCCCAGATCGGGCGATGCCGCAAATCCTGAAAGACGAGATGCTGGATGATGTTCTGCATCCAGGTCGTGCCGGATTTGTACGAGGTGGAAATGATGATGTCGTCGGGGCGCGGGGTGAACTGCTCCCAGCGCGTACTGTCGAGGTGGTGGTGGCGATAGACGTGCCGCACCTGGGGGGTCGAATCCATCATAATCATTTTTCCATGAATTATAGATGATGCGATTATACGCCGGAATAGCAGTAATGTCATGCAGCGTGATCAGGCGGCGGGATGCGGCAGACAAATTGAGAAATTGATGACATATGTCCTCCAATCAATAGAACATTTATTCTATACTGAAGGTGTGCGATTTGTCCGTTAAAACTGACACCTTCGGTCACCGAATTGTTCGGAAAGGCATGAAATGCGTGACGCCGAAAAAAGCGTGTTCATCAGCTACCGGCGCAGCGTGAGCCGACATCTCGCCCGCTCGATTGCGCTGGATTTGCGGGCGCACGGCTACGACGTGTTCTTCGACGTGGATACGGTGGACAGCGGCGAGTTCGACCGCATTGTCCTTCAGCAGATCGCGCGGCGGACGCATTTCGTGCTGGTGCTGTCGCGCGGGGCGCTGGAGCGCTGCGCCGACGAGGGCGACTGGCTGCGGCGGGAAATCGAGACGGCGCTGCACCTGAAGCGCAACATCGTGCCGGTGTTCGAGGCGAACTTCAGCTTCAGCGCCGAAGCCAGGCACCTGCCCGAATCGATCCGCGACCTGCCGCGCTTCAACGGCATTCCGATCTATCACTTCTATTTCGACGCGGCGATGGAGACGCTGCGCAACCGCTTCCTGAAGGAGCCGGAGCACGCGGAGGAGTCCTGATGGGAAGAAACAGGAGGGGCGAGGCTGAGAGGGTGTTGAAAACCCCTCACCCCGTGCAAACCTGCGGTTTGCCCTGCCCTTCTCCCCGCCTGCGTGGGAGAAGGGGTTAGGGGTTGAGGGGTATCACCTTATACTGCGCACTCACCCGATGGTGATCTGCGCCTGTGCCGACAGCCGCGCGGTGCGGGCGCGGATCGTGACCACGCCGGGGGTGTGCGTCGCCTTGACGTACAGCGCCGCCTGCCCGCCGACCAGCGGGAACGGGTTGTCGCCGATCAACTCGCCGGGTCCGTCGATCTCGAAGTAGACGATGTCGATGGCGAACGGCAGCCGGTTGCCGTATTTGTCCGCCAGCTTAAAGACCAGCCGGGTCATATCCGCGCCGTCGGCGTTCAACTGCGCGTCGTCGGGCTGGAGGATCAACTGCCTGGCGATGCCGTCGGCTTCGATGCGCTGCTCGGCGGCGGGCTGCCCGTCTTTGTAGCCGACTACGCGAAGCTCCTGATAATACTTGCCGCTCATCGACCCCAGCGTGATGCCATCGACCCGAAACGGCGGGTGCGGCAGGTGCGGGAAATTGGCGCGGTCGGGCTGGTAGCGCCCGAAGCTGTCGTCGCCGACAAAGACCTCGATCTCGTCGCAATTGCTGTAGACGTGGAGCGGATCGTTGCCGCCGCCGCTGCGGTCGCCGGGCGTCCAGAAGCTGGCGATGCGCACGACCGGCTCGCTCGTCTCCTGCGTCTCGTAGAACGCGGCGGCGAACTTGGGCAGCCGGAAGATGTCCATCACGCCGTGATAGCAGATGCGGTCGCCGGAGCCGAAATCGCGGTGGGTATCGTAGTCGAAGGCGCACCAGCCAATCGCGCCGCACACGTTGCGCATCCCGAACTGCTGATTCTGGATGCGGGTATGGCGCAGGGCGTGCTCGACCTGCCGCTCCTCCTGATCGAAGGTCTTGGTCGGGAACATGTGCCCGCTGAACTCGGTGACGAGGTGCGGCGTCACGCGCGGCTCGACAATCGTGTTGGAGAAGTCGTTGAAGGTGAACACGTCCTCCAGAAACTGGCTGGTGATGAAGTTGCGGATGCCGCCGGTCTGCCGGGTCGGATCAAGGTCATGGGCGAGCTTATTGGTGGCGGTGTAGAAGGCTTCGTCGTCCCACGACTCGTTGATGCGCACGCCCCACAGCACAATCGACGGGTGGTTGCGGTCGCGCGTGATCATGGCTTCCACGTCGCGGAAGCTGAGCGCCTTCCAGTCGTTATCGCCGATGAACTGCCAGCCGGGGATTTCTTCCAGCACCAGCAAGCCGATCTCGTCGCAGCGGTTCAGGAAATGCGGCGACTGCGGGTAATGCGAGGTGCGGATGATGTTCAAGCCGAGTTCGTACTTCAGAATGTCGGCGTCCTTGCGCTGAAGCCGCGCCGGAGCCGCCCCGCCGATGTACGGGAACATCTGGTGACGATCCAGCCCGATCAGCTTGACATGCTCACCGTTGAGGTAGAAGCCGTCGTCCTTGAACACGGCTTCGCGGAAGCCGAATATGGCGCTACATGTCGAGCGCCCTGGCTGCCGGGAGCATCCTGCATCAGCACGCTCATGATGTGCGGCGCGGGCTTATCCAGCGTCCAACAACGGCTTGGCGGGCAGAGCGCCGAAAGCCAGCGGGATCACGGTCAGATCGCCCGGCTCGATGGTGACGGTCGCCTGCTGCCGTTCCTGATCGGAGCTATCAGGAGCCGAGAGCAGCGCCGCAGAGCAACCGTTGGACGGCACGCCCCGACCTGATTCCTGACGTGAACATCGACCTCGACTTTGGGTGAGATCCGTCAGCACGTCTCTGGTGCGCACGAACACGTCGGCGATATGCACCGGCTCGACGTAGCGCAGGCGCACGTCGCGGTAGGCCGCCGAAGGTCAGGTAATCGACGATGTAGCCGTAGGGCGGAATGTCCGGGCGCTCGGTCGAGTCGACCTCACCTGCAGGACGTTCGCCGTCGCGCAGGTAGTCGGTCAGGTCGAACGAGAACGGCACGTAGCCGCCGTCGTGCTCGTCGAAGCTGTGCCCATTGATGCTGACCGTCGCCGCGATCATCGCGCCGTCGAAATCGACGTACAGCCGCCGCCCGTTGAGCGGCTCCGGCAGCGTGAAGCGCTTGCGATAGGTCGAGATGAACTGATATTCGAGGTTATCGAAATTGTGGTAAGGCAGGACAACGTTGGCGTGCGGCAGCGTCACCCGCTCAAACTGCGAGTCCGGGGGCGGTTTGGGACAGTTCCTGCGGAGCGTAAAGCCAATCGTCGTTGAAGGGGAGGACGGAGCGCATATGCCTGTGCTTTCAGTAGACAAAGATACAAATCGGGTTAACCGCCAAGACGCCAAGAACACCAAGAAAAGATTCCACCTGGCGACTCGGCGGCTCAGGTATTCCGCATGAACCACGCCGCGCCACGCGGCTCCAGCCACGCGACCAGCGCATCGTCACGCGCTTCGATGGCGTTGCCGCCGCCGAGCGCGTCGTGCCACGTGCCGGACGCGGGCGGCAGCCGGATTTCGGCGGCTTCGTCGCTGGCGTTGAAGGCGCAGTAGACGACCTGATCTTCATACCAGCGCCTGAAGGCGTAGACGCGCTGCTCGTCGTCGATGACGACCGCTTCGACTTCGCCCAGCCGCAGCGCTTCCGAGCCGCGCCGGGTGTGGATCGCCTGTTTGAAGGCATCGATCAGCGCTGTGTCGAGCGAGTCCCAGGGCATCGTGCGGCGACCATCTTCGGCGAAGTCACCTTCCAGCCCGGTCTCGCCGCCGTAGTAGATCATCGGCGCGCCGGGGTAGCTCAACTGGAACGCCAGCACCTGCCGCACGCGCTTGAGCTCGCCGCCGCAGGCGGTGAGGATGCGCCCGGTGTCGTGCGAATCGACCAGGTTCATCTGGGCTTTGACGGCGGGCGGCGGCGTGTCGCGCAGCCAGGTCGAGAGGCGGTCGTCCAGCTCGGTCGGCGTCAGGCTGTCGTTCGCCAGAAAGCCGCGCACCGCCCAGGCGAAGCGGTAATTCATGGTGGCGTTGAAGGTGTCGCCCAGCAGGTAATGGGTCGAATCGATCCACAACTCGGAGACGGAATACGCGCCCGGCTTCACGCGGTCGATGCACTTGCGGAAGCGCCGCCAGAATTCGTCGGTGTTATCGAACGCCACGTCGCAGCGCCAGCCGTCGATGCCCTTACGCAGCCAGTGGGCGGTGACACCCTTTTCGCCCAGAAAATAATCTTCCATCTCCGGGCATTCGACGAATTCGGGCATGAAGCCCAGATCGTACCAGCCGCGATATTTCCGGGGCCACTCCTGAAAGTCGAACCAGCGGTAGTAGGGCGACTGTTTGGAATGGTACGCACCATTGCCAAACTTGTTGGTGATGTCGAAGTAGATGCTGTCCGACGAGCAGTGGTTGAACACCGCGTCGAGCACGATTTTGATGCCGCGCGCGTGCGCCTGCTCCAGCAGCTCGTCGAGGTCGGCTTCCGTGCCGAGCATGGGGTCGATCCTGAAGAAATCGATGGCGTCGTAGCGATGGTTGGTCGGCGCGTCGAAGATCGGGCAGAAGTAGATCGTGTCGATCCCCAACTCGGCGATGTAATCGAGGTGGTCGATCACGCCGCGCAGGTCGCCGCCGAAGAAGTCGCGCCCCAGCGGGGGATATTCGGGGCGCTCGCCCCAGCGCCGAAGCTGCGGCTCGTGCCCGTAGACGCCTTTCATCAGGTGATCGTTGGACGGATCGCCATTGGCGAAGCGATCCGGGAAAATCTGGTAGATGACCATGCCCTGCGTCCAGTCGGCGGGCATCCGCGCCGGGTCGTAGACGGCGATCTTGAACGGCATCTGCTCCCATTCGCCGTAAATCGCCGTGTTGCGCCCTTCCACCTGCCGGATTTCCGAGAGCGGCGGCGGCTCGGCGTCGGGGTCGTCGCTGCGGAACTCGAACACGTAGGTGAGGATGGTCGGCTCCAGCGGCATTTGCAGCGACGCCGACCACGTGCCCTCGGTGTCGGTCGGCGACAGATAGAAATGCCAGCCCATCTGGCGGCGCGTGTCGGTGACGAACATCTCCGGCTGAAGCGGCGACTCTTCGACCACGATGTCGACGGTCGCGCCGAGCGGCTGCGCGCCGGGCGGTAGATGGAACGCGCCGGGTGGGCGCAGTTGGCGGGCGGCTTGATAACTCGCTGATAGGGTCATGCTTACTCTCTGAGACAATGCCTTCAGATAACAGGGGCACGAGATACGTGCCCCTACGAAAATGCGGACGTGCATCATTGGCTTGAAACCTGCCCCTGCCGCAACTGTCCGGCAGATTCAGGATACCACCGCCGCCCCATCGGTGGCATGGCAGACGTACACGGCGGGTGTGCGCCCGGTCTTGTGCTGGTAGCACTCCGCCACCGAGACGGCGAACGCCTCGGCGTCCTCGGCGCGAACGAGGGCGACAGCGCAGCCGGCGAAACCGCCGCCGGTCATGCGCGCGCCGTAGCAGGCGGCGTGCGCCTGAGCGCAGTCCACGAAGGCGTTGAGCGCGTCGCCGGAAATTTCGAAATCGTCGCGCATACTGACGTGGCTGGCGTTCATCAATTTGCCGAGCGTGACGGCATCACCAGCGCGCATGGCGGCGGCAGCGTCGAGCGTGCGCTGGTTTTCGCTGATGACGTGGCGCGCCCGGCGGTAGACGACATCCTCCAGCGAGGTGCGGGCGGCTTCAAGCTGCGGCAGCGTCACGTCGCGCAGCGCCGCAACGCCGAAGAAGCGGGCGGCGGTCTCACACTGCTGGCGGCGCTCGCCGTAAGCTGAGGTGACCAGCTCGCGGCGGGTCATGGTGTCGAGGACGACGACCGCCGTCCCCGGCGGGAACGGCACGGGTTCGAGCCGCAGCGTCCGGCAGTCGATCAGCACGGCGTGGCTGGCGACGCCGGTCGCCGAGATCATCTGATCCATGATGCCGGTCTGGACGCCGACCCACTGGTTTTCGACGCGCTGGCACAGCTTCGCCATCTCCGGCGCGTTCCAGTCGATGCCCGCGACCGCGCAGAAGGTGCGCGACGCCGCCAGCTCAATCGCCGCCGACGACGACAAGCCCGCACCAATCGGCACGTCCCCGGCGATCACGCCGTTCCAGCCCCTAAGCGTGTGCCCGACTTCCTGCAGCGCCCATGCGACACCCTGTACGTACTCGACCCACAGGCTCTCGCGCTTGACGATCTCCATCAGCGAAATATCGGCGACCTGATCGAAGTCAACCGAGTAAAGCGTGACGTAGGCGTCCTCGCGCGGGCGCGCCGCGATCCACACGGCGCGGTCAATCGCCAGCGGCAGCACGAAGCCGTCGTTGTAATCGGTATGCTCGCCGATGAGATTGACGCGCCCCGGCGCGCGCACGATCAGCGTGGGCGTTTCGCCGAAACGCTGCTCGAATTCTTCAATCACCTGCTGCTGCAACGTCATGAAAAAGCTCCTTTGGGACCGAGGTTCGAGGACTGAGGACTGAGTTTTTACTCAGCACTCGTCACTTTGTCTGTAGTGTTTTTCCGGCAGGGCGCGCAGGCGCTCGGCGGCTTGCTCCGCCGTCAGATCGCGCTGGGCTTCCGCCAGCATCTCGTAACCGACCATGAATTTGCGCACCGTCGCCGAACGCAGCAGCGGCGGGTAAAAATGGGCGTGCAATTGCCAGTAATCCAGATTGCCGCCGAGCCAGTCCCCGGTCGGCGCGCCGTGCCACCCCATCGAGTAGGGGAACGAGGTCTCAAAGAGGTTATCATATTTCGTCAGCAGCCGCTTGAGGATGTCCGCCAGCCCGTCGCGCTGCGGATCGTCCAGCAGCGGCAGGCGCAGCACGTGGCGGCGCGGCATCAGCAGCGCCTCGAAGGGCCAGATCGCCCAGTAGGGCACGACGGCGATCCATTCGGCATTCTCGACGATGGTGCGCGCGCCGCGCTCGGCTTCCAGCGCTGCGTAATCGACCAGCAGCGGCGAGCCGTGCTCCTGATAGTACGCCTTCTGGCGCGCGTCCTCCTTGGCGGGTTCGTTGGGCAGGAAATTGCTCGCCCAGATTTGCCCGTGCGGGTGCGGGTTCGACGCGCCCATCGCCGCGCCCTTGTTCTCGAACACCTGCACCCAGCGGTAGGTCTGCCCCAGCTCGGTCACCTGCTCGCCCCACACGTCGATCACGCGGCGGATGTCCTGAAGCGGCATCTCCGGCAGCGTCAGGTCGTGGCGCGGAGAGAAGCAGACGACGCGGCACGTCCCGCGCGCGCTGCCGGTCTCCAGCAGCGGGTGGCTGGCTTCGGCGTCGGGCGTGTCCGGCAGCAGCGAGGCGAAGTCGTTGGTAAAGACGAAAGTGCTGGTGTAGGGCGGGTTGTGCTCGCCCCCGGCGCGCTCGTTGCCGGGGCAGAGGTAGCAGGTCGGGTCGTGAATGGGGCGGTTTTCCGGCGGGAGCTTCTCGATCTGTCCCAGCCAGGGACGTTTGGTGCGGTGCGGCGAGACCAGCACCCATTCGCCGGTGAGCGGATTGAGGCGCTGATGCGGATGCTCGGTAGGATCGAACGACATGAGGCACGCTTTCGTGATACCTGCGAAACGCGGCTATTTTAGCGAACCCGCCGCCGAAATACAGCAAAGGCGCGGTCACCGGAGTGGGGATTTTCGAGGATGTATCGGGCACAGCGACGGTGCAATCAAGGATTGCCCGTCCTACTAAGGCGTGTCCTCGCAATGCGCCGCCCCCGATGACCGCGTGAAAGCGCGACGACTAATAGTGGAAAACGCTTGATACCGGTCAACCGTTCGGGTCAAGATGCATCTGGAATGTCACCAGATTGTTGCTCTCACTCGACTCATCGACATCATTGTGAAAGTCAATGGCGATCTGAAGAACTACGTCACCCATCACTTCCGGGCTGAGTTCGACGGCGACCACAGCCTCCTGATTGACTGCCACACCCGCGACAATTTTGTCGTAACAGAATGTGTTCATGCAGATTCTGACGACAAAGGCAGTGGCATCACTAAGCCCTCTATTCTGGACGTAGGTCCAGAGATCGTAGTGTCTAGGCTCGACCGGTACACCCTGAGTATCCCGACGCAGGGCGATCCCTCCCGGTCGATACTGGAGATCGGGGCGTGTGTCCAACGGCTCCAAGATGGGCAGGGTCGGCGGTAGGATGGTTCCCCCTGACGTGGGAGTGGCAAGTGGGGTGTTCGTCACCGTCGGGGTGAGATTACTTGAGGCGGAGGTTGGGGTCAGGGTCAGAGTTGGCGCCTGAGTGGAGGTACTTGCATTGGTCGGCGGCGGCGCGGGAGCAGCGACCGGCGGGACGCCGCCACAGTTCCCGCTTGTTGTGACAACGCTTGCCGAAACCCAACCGACCACACCGCCAACATTCACCTGATACCAGCTATTGTCCGCCAGCCTGCCGAGCACAGGCGCGCTGCTGCCAGGCGGCAGATTGCCGACGATACCGTAACCCGTGCCGGGACCGCTGCGGACGTTGATGCTGACGCCACCTGCCGAACTGACCATGCACGTCCCGTTTGGATTGATGGTAGCGGTGGGAACGGGCGAGGCGGCAGCTTCCTCAGTCTGGACAGGCGGTATGGGTGTAGCCGTAGCCGAATCCGCTCCGCTGGAGCAGGTGATTGATTCACTCTCGGTTTCGAGGCAGACGACAAATGATTGTTCGCTGCCTCCGCCGGAGTACATGACTTCGAGAAGGTAATTCGTCTGCCCCATCAGGATGCGATAGCGCACGCCGCCAAGCTGGGCATTACTCAAGCCGAATGTCTCACCATCGTCAGCGTCGCGCAGAGCGACGACCACACCCGTTTTGGGATCGTCGGCGCGTACCGTCAACAGCAGTATCTCGCTTTCGGAGGCGCTGAAGGCGTATGCTTCCCGTGTTTCGTCACTGTCGACTGAGCCACTCCGCGTCTCGCCCAGCACAAGTGGCGGGGGAGGCGCTAAAGGCGTGCCGGGCTGCACGCTGATTAGAAACTGACCGGGCGTTCCGTTGGCACTGCTCACCTCAATCGTGTAGCTGCCGGGGCTAGAAAGGTTTGGTACTCCTGTGGCGATGGTCTGGGTGCTGGAGCCGGTGGCGTCTAAAACGACGATCCCAGTCGGATCAAGGATGCGAAACATCGGCGCGAAGCCCGGCGAAATCGCCAGCACCTGAATTTCGACGGACGTTGGCGCGGCAGCGGACAGACTGAATTGAACACCTTCGGTCGTATCGGTGATAGTGCCTATCTGGTTTTCGCCAATGGTGATCGGTGTCGGAGCAGTCTGGGCGCTGACGACGATAGCGCCGATGAGAAACAAACAAATCAACGCGACGATGGCAAACCCGGATTGGCGAAGGGCATGGCTAATCGCGTTCATATTGGATTGCTCCCGTTTACAGATTTTCGGATCTGTCTTTATGTCGTCAGAAGATTTCCTCAGGCGTCGTCAAGTCCATGTGACAAGCTGATCATACCAACGCGCCAAGTGAAAGCGCGGCACCAGCCCGGCTGCATATCGTAAAGTAGTTTTGACACAGACATACTTTGCTTCAGTATAGCCTCGAAAGCTAGATGTTATTTCAAACTCAGAGTGCAGCCATAGGTTTCCTTTCATACGTATTTCATGTGACGTTCACGGTTGTGGCATAAAGCTGCGATATGATCGACAATAGACACGTTGGATTGCCGAACAGAGAAAATTGTATGAGCGATCAACCCGTGTACCTGCGAATTCCGACCGAGAATGAGCAGCCGCTGTTCGCGCGCCATAGCTGCGCCGAGGTCGTGATCGGCGTGGTCATCAAGGCGCGGGAAGCAGGCTACATGAAGCTGCACGGCTTCGTCGTCCTGCCGGAGACGCTGGAGATGGTCGCCACGCCGCTCGACATGAGCGTCAGCGCGCTGGTCGGCTACATTCAGTCCGAGACGATCCCGCTGCTGAGCATCCTCGTGCCCAACAGCGGCATGATCTGGAATCGCTATTTCATGCGCACGCCGCTGGAAACGCAGCGCTCGCTCGACGCCCGCCTGAAAATCCTGCTGCTCTCGCCGGTGGCGCATGGGCTTGCCGATTCCGCCGATAGTTACGCCTACAGCTCCTCGAATCCGCGCTATTCCGGCGAGATTTCGCCGTTCACCGGCTTCCCGAAATCGACCGGTCTGCCGCAGACCGCCCCGCTGATTGACGACGAGTCGCAGGAGACCGTCGACACCAGCGCTCTCAACGGCGATTCAGGTGTCGCGCGCAGCGAATCCTGAATACCCCCAACCTTTCCTCGCCGCTACGGATATAGACATTGAGCGCGCTCAATTGACCGGAAAGAGGAGTCTGTGGACGAACGCCAGGGGCTTGCCCGGCTGCGTCGTGGGGATATTGGCGGGTTAGACATCCTGGTGCAGCTATACCAGGTAAAGGCGACGCGCACGGCGTTTCTGATCACCCGTGACCGCGCGCTTGCCGAGGACATCATGCAGGCGGCATTTCTGCGCGTCCATGAACGCATCCACCAGTTCGACCCGGAGCGCCCGTTTGAACCCTGGTTCATGCGGGTGATCATCAACGACGCGGTCAAGGCAGCCAGCCGCAGCCAGCGGCAGGTTTCCATCGACGCCGATCTCGCCGGAAGCGACCTGTCACTGGCGGACATCCTGGTCGACCCCGCGCCCGACCCGGCGGACGAAGCCGAGCGGCTGGAAATCCAGCGCGCCGTCTGGGAGGCGATGGCAAAGCTCACGCCGAAACAGCGGGCGGTCGCCGTGCTGCGCTACTACCTGGGCTACGGCGAAGCCGAAATGGCGGAATATCTGACGCTGCCCGCCGGGACGGTCAAATGGCGACTGCACGCTGCCCGCGAGCGCCTGTCGAAGCTGCTCATGCCGCTGTGGAACGAGTCGGTGGAGGGGTAGGCGATGGACGAGCGTTTGATCACACAGGCTCTTCAGGAAATCGCCCGAAAGGAAATTCCTGACGACATGAACCGATTACCCGAAATTCAGCAGCAACTGGGACGCTTCTCGCGCTCGGCGGCACGCTCACGCACGAGCTGGGTGGTCGCCGCCGTCCTCGCCATGCTCGCCGTGAGCATCGTCGCCTACGCCGCCGCCCGCCTGCTGCAAACGACCCCGCTCGACCCCGGCTTGCAGGGTGCGAGCGAAGCCGACCTCATCACGGTGCTGAATCTTCAGCAGACGATTGACGGCGTGACCGTCACGCTGGATTACGCTTACGCCGACGCCAACCGCCTGTCTATCGCCGTGAGCAGCAAAGGCACAATCCCCGCCGACCTTCAGTACAGCTTCAGCGACATCCTGCTCAGCAACAGCGAGGGCTACCCGATCACGCCGATGTTCGGCGGCGGGGGTGGCGGTGGCGGCAGCACCGACGACGCGGCGGTGAACAACTACGATATGTCGACGACCGCCTCGTATGACACGACCGCCATTCAGGGCGACCCCGATTCGCTGCATCTGCGGGTAGAGACCTCGATACTGGTCAATGCCGCGCCAGCCCAGAGTGGGATGGGCGGCGGCGGTTCTGGTGGTGGTGGCGGCTCTGGCGGGAGCACGCCCGACGAGAGCGCCATTTTGATAACGCCCGTGCCAGTGCGCACGATTGGTCCCTTTGTGTTCGAATTCGACCTGCCGTTCATTCGCGGGCAGATGGTCGCGCCGCAGCAGAGCGCGACCGCCAGCGGCATCACCCTTCGGCTGGAACGGCTGGTGATCGCGCCGTCGATGACGCGCGGCGTGGTCTGCCTCGACCCGATGGACACACAGGGGTATCTGCCGCAGCTTAGCCTGACGGTCGACGGCGAGCCAGTCAGCCTGACCGATGCGATAGCGACGATGACCCTCATCGAAGGCGACAGCCAGCCGGGATGCTTCGACCTGCAGATCACGCAGTCGCTGTACCGGCGCCCCGGCACGTGGGTGCTCAGCTTCGACAGCCTCGACACGAGCCTGCCCGTCGGTTATTCAAGCGGCAGCAGCGGCGCGACGGCGGACTACAGCATCGACGGCGCGCCTGACCAACTGGCGCTGGTGCGCGCCCGGCTGGAGCCGGAACTGCAAGCCTACGGGATCGAGCTGACCGAAAGCGAGAACAGCCTGAAGTTCAGCTTCGGCATGGACAGCAGCATCAACCAGAAGGACATCAGCGAGCTGATTTACGCCGCCGTCCACAACCAGTTGACCGGACCCTGGGTGTTTACCTTCGACGTGCCGCCCGAAGGCTAGGCACCGGTGGAGTAACCGAGAAACTGGGGGCGCGGATTGTCATGTCCGCGCCCCTTTTGTTCGAGTTTGTACATGTTTTTCATCCTACCTTGCTACGATATACCCACGCTCGACTTTTCATGTGAAAATAGTTCTGCTAACATCTGAGCATATTCGTGCACTGCGTTCGTGTGAGCTACGGATAATCCTATGCTGCGCCTGGTTATGCGCCGGGGTCCAACACCGGGGGCTGTCTATGATCTCGAAGGGGATGAGATCACGATTGGGCGCGGCAGCAAGAATCACATCGTCATCCGCGACAACGAGGTCAGCCGCGACCACTGCCGCCTCGTCCGGCTGGCGGGCAATTACGAAGTCCACGATCTGAATTCCAGCAACGGCACATTCGTCAACGGGCAGCGGGTGGTCACGCCCTGGCTGCTCCAGTCCGGCGCGCTGATCGAGCTAGGCGATTCGATCACGCTGGAATACGGCGACGTGCCGCTGGCGAACGGGCTGTCGGTCGTCGAGCAGATCACGCCGATTGAAACCAAAGCGCGCTTCAGCCTGCGCATGATCGCCGGTCCGTCGACCGGGACGATATTCCCGCTGAGCGGCAACACGATGGTCGTCGGGCGCGACGTTTCCAGCGATCTGGTGATCCAAGACCCGGAAATCAGCCGCCGCCACCTGCGGCTGCGCTTCATCGGCAACGGGTATCACGTCGAAGACCTCGGCTCGACCAATGGCACGTTCGTCAACGGCGACACCGTGAATCAGTCACGATGCCTGGAGCCGAACGATCTGATCCAGCTTGGGACGATGGTGCAGGTGCAGTACGTCGTGCGCGACGCCTCGCTGGAGGACGACGAGGAGGACACGCCGGTCGTGCGCCCGGCGGAGTACGAGTACGACAAGAACGATACCCTCGCCAGCTTCTTCCGCGTCGACCCGACCCGCAGGGCAAAGGCGGCGCGCAGCACCGGGCTGCTGCCGGGCGCGCTGCGCGACCACCTGATGATCGTCTACGCCCGCGAGGACTGGGAAGCGCTGGTCGCGCCGCTGCTGGTGCGCCTGCAGGATACGCGCCTGAACGCCTGGGTGGATCAATACCTGGCGCTGGGCAGCGACGACTGGCGCATCGCCGTCGAGCAGGCGCTGAACGAGTGCTGGCTGATGGTCGTGATGGTGTCGCCGAACTCGCTCGGCTCGGCATACGTGCATCTGATGTACCGCTATTTCCTCAACCAGAACAAGCCGGTCATCCCGCTGGTGCGCGACGCCGGACAGTCGCTGCCGAGCGGCTTGACGGGGCTGCGCGCGACCGTCTACGACCCCGAAACCAACCCCGGCAGCTTCCACAAGCTGATCTTCGAGATCATGCAGCTTCACTAGCGACATTCTGCGTCCTTTACACGTTTTATAAAAGTTGCGGGAAAATTTCATGCCCGCTTGTACCGTTTTTCCCATACAATTAAGTGTGTGACGAACTGAGACGAGAACCGATCATGCCGGAGGGCAGTTCGACGCAAGTTGAGTGGCTTTATCGCCTCGCCCGCGCGCTCCATTATCAGGGGTTGGACGCGAATAACGTCCTGTACACCGCGCTCTCGATGACCTGCACCGCCATCGACGTGACCAAAGGCGGCATCCTGACATTTGACGACGGCGGCGAAGTGCGCGATGTGCTGCTGCCGGGCGCGGAGGACGAGGACGAGCAGCGGCTGTGGCACATCCTGCTGGCGGAGGGCTTCCTCGGCTTCGTGCAGCACGGGCAGCACACGATCTACGTGCGCGACACCCGCGCCGACGCCCGCTGGACACAGCTTCCCGAAAGCTGGCAGGGGTCGGCAATCGGCATCCCGCTCATGCACCACTCCAACCTGCTCGGCGCGCTGATCATGGTTCACCCGCAGGTCGATTACTTCCGCGATGACGTCAGCGAGTTTCTGGAAGAAGCGGGCGGCTTGATCGCCGCCGCCTACGAGAACGCCCTCGGCACGCAGCGCCTCGAAGCGCAGGCGCAGTCCGCCAACCAGTATTACGAGCAGCTTCAGCAAAAAACCGGCGAAACCACCCAGCTTGAGCAGCTTCGCCGCGACCTGGCGTCGATGACCTACCACGACCTGCGCGGCTTGCTGCAAAACATCTATTCCAGCCTGTCGGGTATGGAACCCTACGTGAAGGATCAGGTGATCGCCATGAGCCTGCACCGGCTGGCGATGCAGAGCGCCCGGCAGATGACACGCATGGTCAAGGGGCTGCTCGACATCGACGTGCTGGAGCAGGGCAGCAAGGTCGTCAACAAGCGGCGGATACCGCTGCGCCCGATGCTCGACGAGGTGATGGAGCTGGTGCGCCCGTCTGCGGATCAGGCGGATCAGTCGATTTCATGCGAGATGGCGGACAGCCTGCCCGACGTGCAGATCGACGCCGACATGATCACGCGGGTGCTGGTGAATCTGATCGAGAACGCGATCAAGCACACGCCCGCGAACGGTCGGGTGACGCTGCGGGTGCGCGTCAAGCGCGATACCGTCTCGTTCAGCGTCAGCGACACCGGACCCGGCATCCCCGCCAACCACATGAAGGAAATCTTCGACAAGTTCTACCGCATCCGCCACACCAACGCCCCAACCGGCGTCGGGCTGGGGCTGGCGTTCTGCCGTCTGGCGGTCGAGGCGCACGGCGGGCGCATCTGGGTGGAGAACCTGCCCGACAGCGGCGCGGTTTTCACCTTCACGCTGCCGCTCGAACCGGTGGCTACGCCTGCGCAGGTTTGAGCGCCAGCAGCACCGTCCAGTCGCCGGACTGAACTACTTTGCCTTCCTGATTGACAATTTTCACGTCGAGCGTCACCCAACCGCCGCCCATACGCTTCATCTCCTGCTTTTCGCGCACGGTCAGCTCGACGTGGAGCGTGTCGCCGATGAACACGGGCAGGCTGAATTTCATGGTCAGCCCGCGAAAGGCGATCACGGTGCGCTCCATGAAGCCAAGCTGGTACGCCTGCCCGACGGCGTAGCTGAGCGTGAGCATCCCGTGGGCGATGCGCTGCCCGAACGCCGAGCTTTTCATGTACTCGGCGTCGGTGTGCATCGGGTTGTAGTCGCCCGTCAGCCCGGCGAACTGCACAATATCGGCTTCGGTGATGGTGCGCGCCCGCGTCTCCATCACCCTGCCGATCTCGATGTCCTCAAAATAAAGCCCGATAGGTCCCATGTGCCTGCATCCTTCGTGTGCGACAAAATTCTACTGTAGCTCAACCCCGCAACCCCGCCAACGGCGCGGCGGCGAGTCGAATATGATCTTTGTCACTTGTTAATAGCTCTTAACAAAGCCACAATTAGGGCAAAACATCACAGCACAAATAGATTTTTTGGAAAAGTACCTTCTTTTCCACTCCACCCAAATCCCCGGGTGGAGTGTTGTTGTCAGCAAGTTTTCGGATCACAAAAAATCAATTGGTCAGGATGCTCGTGCGTTTTCGAGCGCCCGCTGCACCTGCCCGCGCAGCGTCTCGCGGTCGACCGGCTTGACCAGATAATCCGCCGCCCCCAAGCCCAAGCCGAGCATCTTCTGATCCAGCACCGACAGCACGATCACCGGGATGCGCGCCGTGACATGATCCCCCTTGAGGACGCGCAGCACATCCCAGCCGGTCGCTTCCGGCATCATCACGTCGGTGATCACCACGTCGGGCTGAAGCTGGCGGGCGATGTCCAGCACCGCCGTCGAATTCGCCGTGCAGATCACCTGAAAGTCGGTCTCGCCCAGATAATCCTGCATCAGCTTGCGGTCGGCGGGTCCGTCGTCGACCACCAGCACCAGCGGGCGCTGGTCACGCCGCACGGTATCGAGGTCGAAATCGTCGATCAAGCCGGGCTTGACGGTCGGCAGCAGCACCGTGAACGTGCTGCCGACATCGATCTCGCTCTCGACCCAGATGTAGCCCTCGTGAAGCTCGACCACGCGCCGGGTGATCGCCAGCCCCAGCCCGCTGCCGCCGTACTGCCGCGCCGTCGAGCTGTCGACCTGACGGAAGCTCTCGAAGATGATGCCCTGATCTTCTTTTTTGATGCCGATGCCGGTATCGCTGACGCGCAGCGCGATCCAGTCGCCATCGGGCACGATGATCGCGTCCGGCGCGGCGATCTGCGGCGAGACGCCGCTGTCGAACGCCACCGTCAGCAGGTCGACGCGGACGCCGCCTGACCGAGTGAACTTGACCGCGTTCCTGAGCAGGTTGCTGATCACCTGACGGAGATACTGGCGGTCAGCGCGCGCCGGAAGCTCGTCGGGACTGACGCCGATTTCGAGCGTCAGGTTCTTCTCCTGCGCGCTCGGCGCGATCTCGTCAACGACCTCGTTCAGCACGTCCGAAGCGTACAGCGGCAGCCGCGCCAGCGTGATCTGCCCGGCTTCCAGCTTGGAGAGGTCGAGCACGCCATCGATCATGGTCAGCAGGTGCTTGCCGCTGCTGTTGACGCGGTTGACGCGGTCGCGCTGCTGCTCGTTGAGCGTCCCGTAGAACTCGCTCAGCAGCATGTCGCTGTAGCCGATGATGGCGTTGAGCGGCGTGCGCAGCTCGTGGCTGATGTTGGCGAGGAAGGCGCTGCGCAGGCGGCTGAGCGCCAGCGCGTCTTCATACAGGTCGGCGTGCGAGACGGCGATAGCCACCTGCCCGGCGATCATCACCAGCATCTCGCGCTCGTCGTCGCTGAAACGCCGCCGGGCGCTGGTCATGTCGATGCTGATCGTGCCGATCAGCCGGTCGCGCACGATCAGCGGCGCGATCAGCGTCGAACGCGCACCGATGCGGCGCAGCGAATCGCGCGTCGGATCGTCCACGCCGCTGTCCTCGGCGTCTTCGATGCTGACCGCCGTGCCGTAGTAGACCAGCGTGTTCATGGTGGTATTCCCGGCGATGCGCACGCCGGTGCCGGTGCTGCCGGTATCGGGGTACTCCGCCGCCAGCACGATCTCGCCGCGCTCCTGCTCGACCATCATGATGCCGCAGTGGTCGGCTTCGAACAGCTCGGCGAGAAGCTGCGCCGTCGTCCGAAATACTTCGTCCCGATCCAGCGACGAGGTGATCACGCTGGTGATGCGGTTGATCGATGCCAGACGGCGGGCGCGCTGCTGGAACGTCTCCAGGCTTGTCTGCGCCTGAGCGTGGAGGCGGGTCGTCTCCAGCGCAATCGCGCCCTGACGCGCCAGCGCGAACGCGCTGCTGGCATCCTTCTGGGTGTAATCTGAAGGCGCGAATTTTCCAAGCACGATCACGCCGCCGACCTTGCCCTGCACCGGCATCGGCACGATCAGCCACGAGCGCAGATGCTCCGCCGGGGGGCGGTCGCCTTCCCACCACGCGGCGAAATCGTCGGCGTCCGCGACCAGAAACGGCTGCTGCGACACCCAGGTTTTCGCCAGCGGGCTGAAATCGGCATAGCGCAGCAAGCCGCCTTTGGGGAACACGTCGGGGTCGTGGCTGGCGCTGACGATCAGCGTGCGCTGATCGTCGCTGGTCGGCAGCAGGATGGCGGCGCTGTCGTAGCTGATCACGCGCTGAAGCTGGTCGAGCACGCGATCCAGCACGTCGTCGTAATCAAGCTGCGACCCGGCAAGCTGCCCGATCTCCATCAGCGCCCCGGCGATCAGACGGCGCTCGCGCTCGTTCTCGACCAGCCGGATGTTGTCGAGCGCCAGCGACAGCGGCGCGGCAAGCGCCATCAGCAGCGACAGATCGCGGTCGGTCAGGCTGCCGGGCAGCAGGTTTTGCAGGGCGATCAAGCCGATGACTTCGCTCTGGCGGCTGCGCAGCGGCACGCCGATCCAGGCGCGCGCCCAGCAGCCCGGCTCGCGCTCGTCCGGCTCGATGCCCAGCGCGCGCAGGCGCGCCTGTTCCGCCTCGGCGTCCTGCACGTACAGCTCGAGGCCGTGCAGCATCACCGCCCGGCTCATGCCGCACACCGGGATCGGGGCGCGGCGGACGCGCAGCCCGTCTTCCGAGACCAGCGGCAGCGCCAGCCGGTCGCGCTCGTAGTCGTACACGGCGACGAAGAACGAGGTCGTCTCGAACGTCAGGTTGATGTGATCGTGCAGCGCATCCCAGATGGTGTCGATGTCGAGGTTCGAACTAAGCACGCGGCTCATGTCGATGATGCCCGACAGAATCGCGTCCCATCGCTCGCGCCGATGGCGCAGCGCAGCCCGGCGCTTATGAAGCTGGGGGGTTCGCCGTTTGTTGGCTTTCATGATCACCGCAACCGAACGATCTCCGCTTACATTATGCCACGAGTGCGATAGTGCCGTAGAATCAAGACGAAACTTTTCTGCGGGTGCTGCGTATTACACCTTGAAACAACAAGCAAGCCACACGGGGGTGTGATCATGTACTCAAAATCGTATGCTGACCGGGTCTCCGGCGCAGTTTTTCTGATCGGTCTGGGACTGCTGTTCACGTCGCTAGGAACGTGGTGGGCGGCTTCTTCCCCGGCATCCTGTTCGTCATCGGCGCTTCGGCGATGGCGCGCGGCATGGCGGAGGGACAGCCCTGGTACACCGTCTCCGGCGGTCTGTGGATGATCGGGTTGGGGCTGGTGTTCCTGTGGGGCTTCAGCCTGCCGCTGCTGCTGATCATCCTCGGCTTGACCATGCTGTTCGGCTGGTCGTTCAAGTCGGATGGCTTTTGACGCAAGTCCCACAGCGACGATCTGTTCGACGACAAGCGGAAGAACGAAGACCTCGTCTAGGGAGGACATCATGACGGACAAGCGCGCGAGCGAAGTTTTCGGCGGCGTGTTCCTGATCGGGCTGGCGGTGCTGTTCCTGGTCAACTGGTGGTGGCCCGGCATCATGTACGTGATCGGCATCGCGCTGATCGCGCGGGCGGTCACGCAGGGCAGAAACTGGATGGACGAGCGCGCTGGTCTGGTCTGCGTGGGCATCGGCGTGTTCTTCACGGCGGTCGACGTGCTGCACATTTTCACCTTCAACTGGTGGCCGCTGATCCTGATCCTGCTGGGGCTGTACCTGCTGTTCGGCAACCGCGTGAGCATCGGCGGTAACGGCGGCAGCGGCAAGGACAAGAACGACCTCGTCTGACGACAGGCGAACCCGCACATGCAAAACGCCCGGTGCTGAGCCGGGCGTTTTTTGATCATACGTATGGTGATGATTCGTAGGGGCGGGTCTGAGAAGCTGTTGAAAAAGTCTCACATGACCACCCCCACCCTCCCCGAATTCAGGGAGGGGTGCGTACCTGCTGCACCTTCCCGAATTCGGGGGAAGGAAGCGACCGCAGGTCGCGGGATGGGGTAAAACGAACGTTGATTTCTACAGGGTGAGTCGTTTTATACACCCTCTGAGACCCGCCCCTACATACGATTTCGCGTCACGTTATTTAATCAGCGTGCCGACCTCGTGATTGCCCAGCACCGCGTTGACCAGGTCGTCGTCCGACCACAGGTCGAGCACGAGGATGGGCATGTTGTTCTCCTGGCACAGTGTGAAGGCGGTCATGTCCATGACGTTGAGCCGCTCCAGGATAACCTGCTGGTAGCCGAGCGTCGCGTAGCGCACGGCGCTGCTGTCCTTGTGCGGGTCGGCGGAGTACACGCCGTTGACCTTGGTCGCCTTGATGACGATGTCGGCGTTGATCTCCATCGCGCGCAGGGCGGCAGCGGTATCGGTGGTGAAGTACGGGTTGCCCGTGCCGCCGGTGATGATCACCACGCGCCCCTTTTCCATGTGGCGGATGGCGCGCAGGCGGATGTACGGCTCGGCGACCGCGTTCATGGCGATGGCGGTCTGCACGCGGGTGACGACGCCCAGCCGCTCCAGCGCGTCCTGAAGCGCCAGCCCGTTCATGACGGTGGCGATCATGCCGATGTGGTCGGCGACGCTCTGCTCCATGCCCCGGCTGACGCCGATGCTGCCGCGCCAGATATTGCCGCCGCCGATGACGACCGCGATCTGCACGCCGAGGTCATGCACCTGCTTGATCTTTTCGGCGATCTCTTCGGCGCGGTCGGGGTCGATGCCGAACCCGTTTTCACCAGCGAGCGCTTCGCCGCTCATCTTCAGGACAATCCGCTTATAGATTGGCTGTCCGTTCATATGTCCCCTCCCTGATTACGAGGTCTTTCAGGATAATCATGCTCAACGATGCCGCCGGTGTGAACGAGGCGGCTTGGACTGAGGCAAAAAAAAGGGACTAGCAATAATGCTAATCCCTTTGCGGAAGCCTGGTTTAAAATCGGGTGCAGGCTCGGCTGCATCGATTACGCGCCGTTACCGTCATCGGTCGATTCGCCGAGGGCGAAGCGAGAGAAGCGCCGGATTTCGATGCTCTCCCCCAGCTCGGCGACGACTTCGGACAGGAGCTGCTGGATCGTCTTGGTGTCGTCCTTGAGGAAAGGCTGTTCGAGCAGCACGATTTCCTCGAAGAACTTGTCCATGCGCCCGGCGACGACCTTATCGGCGATGGCTTCGGGCTTGCCCTCTTCGATGGCGCGGCGGCGCTGAAGCTGGCGCTCGGCTTCGATGATGGCTTCAGGCACGTTCTCGCGCTTGACGTATTCCGGGTTGAGGTTGGCGACGTGCAGGGCGATATCCTTGGCGAAGGCGCGGAACTGATCCGTGTTCGCCACGAAGTCGGTCTCGCAATTGACCTCGACCATCACGCCCAGACGGCGGTTGAAGTGCTGGTAGGTCTCGATAACGCCCTCGTTCATCGTCCGACCGGACCCGAGCTTCTTGGCAGCGCGCGCCAGCCCCTTCTCGCGCAGGAGTTCGACCGCCTTTTCGAAATCGCCGGAGGTAGTTTCCAGCGCCTTCTTGCAGTCGAGCGGACCGGCTCCAGTTGCGTCGCGTAAATCCTTGACCTGTTGTGCTGTGATCGCCATTATTCTGCTTCTTCCTCGTCCTCGTCGAACAGCTTAGCGCTGCGCAGCTTCGCAAGCGTCGAAGCGCCGAGCAATGCTTCGTCGTCTTCTTCCTCGTCCTCGTAAGCAGAGAACGCGCCGCCCGCTTCTTCGCCTTCTTCGTTGAAATCCTCGGCTTTGCGCATCTGCTGACCTTCTATCACCGCGTCCGCCAGCGCGCTCAGCAGCAGCTTGATGGCGCGCACGGCGTCGTCGTTGGCGGGGATGATGTAGTCGATCTCATCCGGGTTACTGTTGGTATCCGCCAGCGCCAGCACCGGGATGCCGAGCGTGTTGGCTTCCTTGACCGCCGTCGCCTCGCGCTTGGTATCGACAATCACCAGAATCTCGGGCAGCTTGCGCATGTTGCGGATGCCGCCCAGCCGCTCCTGAAGCTTCTCGATCTTACGGGTGAGGATCAGCGCTTCCTTCTTGGACAGCCGCTCGAAATCGCCGTTATCGCGCCGCTTTTCCAGCTTCTTGAGCGTGTCGATGCGGTCGCGGATGGTTTTCCAGTTGGTCAGCGTGCCGCCCAGCCAGCGGTGGTTGATATACGGCATCTGAGCGCGCTCGGCTTCGCGGGCAATCGCTTCCTGCGCCTGACGCTTCGTCCCGACGAACAGCACCACGCCGCCGTCGGAGATGATGTCGCGCACCAGATCGAAATACTGGTTCAGGTTGGTCAGCGTCTGCTGAAGGTCGATGATGTGGATGCCGTTGCGTTCGGTGAAAATGTACGGCTTCATCTTCGGGTTCCATTTGGTCGTGCGATGACCGAAGTGGACGCCCGTTTCGAGAAGCGCCTTCATGGAAACGGATGAGGGCATTGGGGTAATCTCCTGATTTAGACCATGTTTGTACGATCACGCCCTTCAACCCCGGCAGCGAATCGGCGAACCGACAACACCGCGCCGAGTCCGGACGTGTGAAATTTGGCGGGCAAATGCGCGCCAGAGTTGACATTTTATCACAGCCTAAGACCGTGCTTCAAGGGGAGATATGGGCTGGACAGTGAGTGTTTGGGTCGAGGAACACATCGTGGGGCGACGGCGGGTGAGGTCGAAAAGCGCCTGCTACCACCCCGGCGGGTAGACTTCGACATAGTAGCCGGACGAATCGCCCTCGGCGATCCAGCCTTCGTGCCCGCCAAACGCGACCCGATACCAGGCATACGACTGGCTGCACGACGGGCCGTCCAGCACGTAGACCACGCCGCCCGCCGGAATCTGGGTGATCACATCGAAGGCGGTTCCGGGTCCTTCGCGCATGTTGAGCGGGCGCGGGTCGTCCAGCGAGACGCGGGCGCGCTCGCGGGCGATCAGGCGCGAGGTCGGCGCGGGATCGCAGACCGCCGTCGGCGTGGACGGCTGCATGGCAGTCGCCGCAACCATGCCGAAAGCGGCGACCGCCAGAAGGATCAGAATGGGACGCATACCGGAATTATAGTGCGCGGTGCATCGACAGGCTATCGCGCAGTCCCCACAACGCGACCATGCCGAAGGCGACGCAGTAGATCAGCAGATAGGGAACCAGCGTCGACTCCAGTCGGAACGCCGTCCACGCGCCCCACCCCGCATACACGGACAGCAGAAATTCCCAGAAGGTGCTGGTATTGGTGCGCAGGCGATACCGGTTGTCGCGGATGCGGCTGGCGTACTTGGGCGTGCGCCGGAATTCATCGCGGCGGTTGAGGATGCCGCGCATGACGGCGCGCGAATTGCTCCAGGCGATGCCCGTGCCGATCACGAACAGCAGCGGCAGCGACCACACCATGCGGCTTTTCCAGTCGACGTACAGCGCCTCCTGGCTGAACATGTAAAGCAGCGGCGGTCCCAGCCCGATGACCCCCAGCGCGCTGAGGTTTAGATGGTGCAGGCTGTTCGCCATGAGCAGCGGCGGCGTCAGCAGAATGACCACGATCATCAGCGGGTGCATGATGTACTGGCTGAGGTGCATCGTCGCCATGATGCGCTGCATCAGCGTCAGGCGCGGGTGACGCCATACCGGGACGATCAGGCGGCGGAAACACTGCGTGCCGCCCTGCGCCCAGCGCGCCTGCTGCTGCTTGTACGCCATGATCACCGGCGGCACTTCGCCCGGCACGACCAGATCGGGCAGGTAAAGGAAATGCCAGCCGAGCAACTGCGCCCGGTAGCTCAAATCCATGTCCTCGGTCAGCGTCGTCGCCTGCCAGCCGCCCGCTTCTTCAATCGCGCGGACGCGCCACACGCCACCCGACCCGTTGAAGTTCATGAGCCAGCCGGAACGGTTGCGCGCCGTCTGCTCGATGACGAAATGCCCGTCAAGCGCCAGCGTCGCCGCCCGCGTCAGCGAATTCTCCAGACCGTTGAGATGCCCCCAGCGCCCCTGCACCGCCGCGAGGAGCGGGTCAGCGACCAGATGGCTGACCGCCCGCTTGAGAAAGTCGCGCGGGGGGACGAAATCGGCGTCCAGCACGGCGACCATCTCACACTGAAGCAGCTCCAGCCCATACGCCAGCGCCCCGGCTTTGAAGCCCTCCCGCGAGCTGCGCCGGACGTGGCGCATGTCCACGCCCTGCGCCCGCCAGTGTTCCACCAGCTCGGCGACCAGCTCAGACGTGTCGTCGGTGGAATCGTCCAGAATCTGGATCACCAGCCGGTCGCGTGGGTAGTCGAGTTCGGCGCAGGCTTTCAGCAGCCGCTCGACGACGTAGCGCTCGTTGTAGATGGGAAGCTGGACAGCGGCGGAGGGCCAGTCCGTCACGGTGACGGGCGGGATGGGGTCGCGGCGATGGCGCAAATACATGATGAGGAGGGTCACGGATGCCATCGCAAATGATGCCAGAATCAAAAGGCACACGACGTACACGACCGTTAGCAGGTTAATGATCATCATGGAACGCCGCTTGTAGAAGTCAGAGACACCGGCTCAGTCTATCAAAGCGCCATTTCGCAATCAAGGGCGCTATCATACCACAAATAATGGGGGTTGTAAGGTCTTAAAGAATTGGGAAATAATGAGTATCGTAAGGCTTTTCAGGGAGCGCAATAATGATGTCTAACGGCTGCCCGGCGCAGCACCGACCTCCCACAGCGTGATTTCCGGCGGGCACAGCAGCCGGGCGCGCGGCGCGCCCAGCCCTTCCATGCCAACCCCGCGCGAGGTGTACAGCGTCATCCGCTTGACCTGATAGCGCCCCATGATGAAGCGCCGTCCCAACTGGCTTGACGACGCCAGCGCGCCGATCAGCGGCAGGCGGATTTGCCCGCCGTGCGTGTGCCCGCACAGGTACAGGTCGATTCCGGCGTCGGCGGCTTCCGGGGCGATGTCCGGCGCATGGACGAGCAGCAGCTTCACGCCGTCGTCGGGCGCGGTCTGCATCATGCGAGCGAGCGCTTCGCGGTCGGTCTTGAGATCGTGGGTGGTGACCAAGCCGAGGATGTGGAGCACGCCGCCGGGCGCTTCGACCGTCACCCAGCGGTTCGCCAGCAGCGTCAGGTTATCCAGCCCCTCGACAAATTCGAGGACGCGCGTCATCGGCTCGACGACCGGCGTGCCCGCCACGCAGTACACGCCAAGCGGCGCGCGCCACGCGCCGATGATCGCGCGAATGTCTTTCTTCGCCTGCGCGTCGTTCGTGTAGGACAGGCTGACGAAATCGCCGCTGAACACGATCAGGTCGGGCTGAAGCGACTCGATCATGGCGTTCAGCCGCCGCTCGCGCTCGGTCGTGCGCTCGACGTGGATGTCGCCGACGTGCAGCAGGCGCAGCGGCTCGCCGTGCCATGCCGGAGTATCCAGCCGCTGCCGGGTGAGCGTCAACCGGAACGGCTCGATCCAGGTGGCGTAGTAGGCGACTGCCGAGATCAGCACGACGACCGCCAGTGTCAGCGCCAGCGATACCCCCAGCACCGCGAGCAGCATGGCGACCAGCGCCAGCGATGCCCCCAGCACCAGCGCCGCCGGTTGATCCGGTCCGAAGCTGCGCCCCCGCGCGGGCAGGCGGCGCAGCAGCCCCCAGTTGACCAGATTGGCAGCCAGCACACCGAGCGCCGCCAGCAGCGCCGCCCGGAGATCGCCACGCCCCAGCCAGATGACGCCGACCAGCAGGCTGTCGGTGACGAGCGACAGCGCGACGATGGACGGCGGCAGCAGTTGAAGCTGATTGGACATCACCAGCGTGCGGTGCAGAGTGGATTCTTCGAGGGGTTGGCTCAAGAGCGGTTTTTCCTACGCGAACCGCCCGATCTTAGCACGTTTCAGCCGGTTCGCACGGATTTCGGCAGGGTGATGGTAAAGACGCTGCCGTGACGCGGCGCGCTGCGCACGTTGAGCGCCCCGCCGTGCAGCTCGACGATCTCTTTGGCGATGCTCAGCCCCAAGCCCGTGCCTTCGACTTCGCTGACGACGCGGTAGAACGGCTGGAAGATGTGCGGCAGGTTCTCCGGCGCGATGCCGATGCCCGTGTCCTCCACGTCGATGCAGGCGCTGCCGTCGTCGCCGCGCAGCGTCACGCTGACCGCGCCGCCCGACGGCGTGTAGTTGATGGCGTTGGTGAGCAGGTTGGTCATCACCTGAATGAGCCGCTCGCGGTCGCCGGACACCGTCACCGGCTCCGGCGGCAGCGACCAGCGCAGGTCGAGGTTGTTGCGCTCGGCTTCCGGCTTCTGAAGCGTGATCACTGCCTCGATCACATCCTGAATGGTGACTTCCTGGCGCCGCAGCGGGATCAAGCCGTGTTCCAGCCGCGAAATGTCGAGCAGGTCGTCGACCAGTTGGCGCATCCGCTCGGTCACGTCGTCGAGGATGGCGAGATGGTCTTCCAGAAATTCGGGACGCCGCCGCAGCAGGTACAGCCGCGTTTTCATGTTGGTAATCGGCGTGCGCAACTCGTGCGAGGCGTAGGCGACGAAGTTCGAGCGCTGGGCTTGCAGCAGCTTTTCGCGGCTGATGTCGCGCACGACCGTCACGGCGCGGAACGGGCTGGCGCTGGACGAACCGATCAGCGAGACGGTCAGCCCCACGTCGCACAGCGTCCCGTCCTTGCGGCGGAAGTGGAACTCGCCGCGCCAGACGCCGTGCTGCCGCACTTCCTCGCGCGCCCGCACCAGAATCGGCGTCTGAAAGTCGCCCTCGTAAAGCTGCATGTAGCTCTGCCCGACCAGCTCGTCCGGCGAGTAGCCGGTCAGCTTGCAGAAGGCGACGTTGACGAACTGTATCTTGTCGTCCTCGGTGTAGAACATGCCCTCGCCCGTGCCGTCGAGGATGGCGCGCAGGCGCTGGCGCTCCAGCTCAAGCTCGGCGGTACGCTCGGCGACCTGCCGCTCCAGCTCGCCCGCGTGACGGCGCACTTCGTCGTACATGCGCGCGTTGCGGATGGCGATTGCCGCCTGATCAGCGAAGGCTTGCAGGCGCGTGGCGTGCTGCGGGTTGAACACCCCCGGCGTAGCGCTGGTGATGTTCAGGAAGCCGATAGTCTCGCCTTCCAGCCGGATGGGCGCGCCGCACGACGAGCGAATCCAGCGGCTGGCTTCAACGTCGATCCAATCCGGGTCGCTGCGCACGTCGGTGATGATGATCGGCTTGCCGGTTGCGAGCATCGTGCGCAGGTTGTGGGTCTGCTGCACGTCGAAGCGCAGGAGCATCACGTCGCGCAGGGCTTCGGGCGTGCTGTAGCCGCGCGTGCGCACGATGTGGGCGACGCCGTTATCGATCAGCAGGACTTCGGCGGAATTGAGCGGGTTGAGCGCCGCCACCCGTTCGAGGATGCGATCCAGCACCTCGTCCAGATTGAGCGTGCTGGAGATCAGCGCGGCGGTGGCGCTCAGGGCTTCGGCGAACTCGCGCTCCTCGCGCTCGGCTTCCTCCGCCCGCTTCAGGTTGGTGATGTCGCGCCCGACCGACTGGTATTCGACGATCTGCCCGTCGTCGTTGCAGATGGCGTGATCCGTCCACTGATGCCAGCGCATCTCGCCCGCCGGGTTGAGCACGCGGTGCTCGTAAGTGATCACCGGCTGCTCGCAGGTCACGCGGGCGATCATGCTTTCGACCAGCGGCACGTCGTCCTTGTAGATCAGCGCCAGCACCTGGCTGCCGATCAGTTCGTCGCGCGTCATGTCGAAGTAGGTGCAGTAGGCGTCATTGACGTAGGTGAGGGTCTGGTCGGGCAGCCAGCGGCAGATCAGCTCGGTCTGCATCTCGACAATCGCCCGGTAGCGGGCTTCCTGGGCGCTGAGGGCTTCTTCGGCGAGCTTGCGCTGGGTGATGTCGCGCCCGACCGACTGGTACTCGACGATTTGACCGTCGTCGTTGTAGATGGCGCGATCCGACCACTGAAGCCAGCCAACCGACCCCGACGGCGTGACGACGCGGTGCTCGTAGGTGGTCGTCGGCTGTTCCGGCGTGAGGCTAGCGATGGCAGCGCGGATGATGGTGAAGTCCTTGTCCAGCACCACCTGGCTGAACTTCGTGCCGATCAATTCCTCGCGCGGCTTGCCGAAGTAGCGGCAGTAGGCGTCGTTGACGAACGTCAGCGTCGTATCCGGCAGCCAGCGCACCAGCATCTCGGTCTGCACCTCGACAATCGCCCGGTACAGTTCCTCGGTGGCGTGCTGGGCGGCTTCCGCCTGACGGCGCTGGTTCAGCTCGTGCTGGCGGGTGATCACGAAGATCAGGAAGATGGCGACGGTGGTCAGGAAGAAGTCGGACGCGCGCTGAATGGAGGGCGTGTCGCTGGGCACGGGCGACGGACTGACGACAAACACAAAGACCATCATCAGCGCCAGGATGACGCCCGCCCGCAGCGAGAACACGAGGTACGTCAGCAGCAGCGACAGCAGCAGCAGCCGACCAATCGATAGCACGAACGAGATGCCGCTGCTGGGACCGACGAGCAGGATGGTGTAGGTCGGCAGCAGCCACAGCGCGAGAATAGCGACGAGCGAGCCTTCGCGGTGGAAGCGCGTCCGGCTCAAGCCGTAGGCGATACCGACGCCGATCAGCATCAGAATCCATGGGAGCGTGGGTTCACCGCTGCCGCTGCGCTGGATGAGCGGCACGATGATCAGCGCCAGTGTCAGCAGCAGCGTCCCGGCGACGGTGCGCGCCTGATGCCTTCCCTCCGCCTCGGTAATCGAAGCGGCAGGCTCTGTCAACCAGCGCCAGATGGAAAGCGCAAGACCGCGAGACACCATTTATTCTCCGAACTGGAGTCCTAATATCTCTATACTACATTCACTTTCGCATTTGCAGATGCTAGAGACTATCATAGGCGACGGTTGAACCGAAGGCGAGTGTCATGCACCGGCTGAAACGTCTGAATCCCCTGCGCCTCCTGAGCGTGATCCCTCGCCTGCGGCTGGCGCCGCGCAACCGTCTGCGGCGGCGGTACCAAGACCTCGACTACCTGATCCTGACGCTGCCCGCGTCGATGCCAGCGCTGCCGGAATCGCGCGGGTGGCTGCTCCGGCGCGTGCAGGGCGCGCCGCCGCTCAGCCTGTGGGAACTGGACGCCATCTTCCGGCGCATCGCCGCCGACCCGCGTCCCAAAGGGGTGATCCTCAAGATCAGCGGGCTGGCGCTACCGCTGGCGGATTTGCAGACGCTGCGCGGCTCAATCGCGCGGCTGCGGGCGGCGGGCAAGCGCGTGATCTGCTACGCCCAGTCCTATGACATGGGGCAGTATTACCTCGCCAGCGCCGCCGACGCGATTCTGCTGCAGCCGGGCGGCGAGCTATTGACCATCGGGCTGCGGCAGGAGGCGATCTTCCTGAAGGACGCGCTCGGCATGGTCGGCGTCGCGCTCGACGTGGTGGCGATCACGCCGTACAAGGGCGCATACGACCAGTTCTCGCGCGATTCGATCTCGCCGGAGGGACGCGAGCAGCTCGAATGGCTGATCGATTCGCGCTACGTCATGATCCTCAACGGCATCGCCGAGGGGCGCGGCTGGACGGCGGAGCGGACGCAGGCGCTGATCGACACGTCACCGCATCCTGTTGAGGCGGCGCTGGCGGCGGGCTACGTCGATGCCGTCGTCAACGAGGAAGGCTTCGCGGGCTACCTCCAGAACAAGCATCTGCACGTGTGGAAGGACGCCGACAAAAAGCTGCTGCTCCGGCGCGCGCCGCATGGCGACAAATACGTCGCCCTGCTGACGATTAGCGGTCTGATGATGCCCGGCGAGAGCATGAACCCGCCCATCGACCTGCCGATCCCGTTCATCGGCGGCGAGCGGGTGGGCGACCAGACCGTCATCCGTCAGGTGCGGGCGCTGATGAAGGACGAGAGCGCGGCGGCGGTCGCGCTGTACATCGACAGCGGCGGCGGCGCGGCGGTGGCTGCCGAAGCCATGACCTCGGCACTGGACGAACTGGCAAAATCGCGCCCGCTGGTGGTCTACATGAACACGGTCGCCGGGTCGGGCGGCTATTACGTCGCCACGCCCGCCCGCTGGATCGTGGCGCAGCCCGGCACGATCACCGGCTCGATTGGCGTCGTCACCGCCAAGCCGATCACGGGCGGGCTGCGCGAGAAGCTGGGCGTCAACGCCGTCGAGTTCACGCGCGGCGCGAACGCCAGCCTGTTCAGCGACTCCGCGCCGTTCACCGACGCCCAGCGCGCCCAGATGCGCGCCTCGGTCGAGGCGATCTACCGCGATTTCGTGGCGCTGCCGTGGTGCGCCCGCAACCGCCACGCGCGGAGCGCCGAAGCCGTCGACGCCCATGGGCGGCAGTCCGGGTTGGACAGGCGAGCAGGCGCTCCAGCGCGGCTTGGTCGACCAGCTTGGCGACCTGCGGGCGGCGCTCGCCAAAGCCCGCGAGCTGGCGAATCTGCCGGACGACGCCCCGGTGGCGCTGGTGGCGGGCAAAGCCCGTCCGCTGCCGCCACAGCCCCGACCCGGCGGCGGCGCTGCGCTACGCTCTCGACAACGCGCGGGCGCTCGCAGCAGCGCGAGACAGCTCATTCCCCGATCCACTGGAGTTATGAAGGTCGTAGCCGCGAAGTCCAACACTGTCGATCTGACCATCTGCCGGACGCTACCAAAGCAGATGAGCAGCTTCATCCGTCTGGTCTGGCTCAACCACCTGAAGAAAGGCGAGGATCGCTTCTGGGTGCTGGTCGACCCGACCGGGCATATCGACCATTTCTACGTCGCCGAGCGCGTGCTGATCAGCCACGCCTGCATCAACGCGCACGCGATCACGCACGCGGGCAGATCCGGTTGTGCTGCGCGGGCTGGGTGCGGTGTTCACCTACCCGGCATTTCGCGGCGAGGGCAATACTGGCAGGTCATCCAGGCGGCGACCGATTTCATCCTGCAAGGCGACGCAGGCATTGGGATGCTGTTCTGCGCCGGGAGTCTGGGCGTATTTACGCATCGGCTGGACGAAGCTCACCGCAGATCGCTGGCGACCGCGCCGCAACCCGGACGAATGCGTCATGATGCTGTACCTGGCTCCGACAAGGGTAAGGCGGCGCGCGCCGTTTTCGAACAGCAGCCGGTCTACGTCGGCGAGTACACGTGGTAGGAGCGGGATTTGAAAGCGCTTGTCACCGGCGCGACCGGCTTCGTCGGCTCGCACGTCGTCCGCACCCTGATTGCCGAAGAACTGCAGCGCGGGCGCTATAGCCCATCGTCGAAGCTCGACGCGCTGGCGGGGCTGGAATACGAGAGCGCGCTCGGCGACGTGACCGAACTCGACGCCCTGCGCGCCGCCTGCGACGGCTGCGACTGGGTGTTCCACGTCGCTGCTGTCGCCGATTACTGGCGCGCGGATCATACCTGGATGCGCGAGGTCAACGTCGAGGGGCGGCGGGTGCTTCAGGCGGCGCGCGAGACGGGCGTCCGGCGGGGTGGTGTTCACCAGCAGCGCGGCGGCGGTCGGTTTCCGGCAGGATCGCCCCGCCGACCGCCGACGCCTTCAACCTGCCGCCGGAGCGCTTCCCCTACGGCTACACCAAGGCGCTGGCGGAGATCGTCGCGCTGGAAGCCGCGAGCGCCGGGCAGGAAGTCGTGATCGTCAACCCGGTGGTGGTCATGGGTCCCGGCGACCTCAACATCATCTCCGGCGATTTCGTCCTCAAGATCAAGCGCCGCAGTGGACGGTTCCGGTTCCGCCGGGCGGCGTCGCCGTCGTCGACGTGCGCGACGTGGCGGATGCAGCTCGCCGCCGCCGAGCGCGGGCGGGTCGGCGAGCGCTACATCCTGGGCACGGCGGTGCAAATATCGGTGGTTCGCGCACTGGTGGCGGATGTCGTTGGCGCGGCGCATCCATTCCCGCGCCGGGCTGGGGCATTTCTTCAGCCTGTTCGACGCGCTGCGCGCCGCCGGGCTGCGGCTGCCAGTCGACGGCGACCAGACGCGGCTGGGCGCGCGCAACCTGTATTTCAATTTCAGCAAGGCGTGGCGCGAACTGTACGAGCCGCAGATCGACATGCGCCAGAGCCTTCAGGACACCTACACCTGGTATCTCGAACACGGCTACGTCAGGCGCGACGCGCTGGCGCGGCTGATTGATGGGATTGGCGGGGCGTTGCGGTGGGAACACGCCGAGTTTTGTGACAGAATATGTCACAAACATCATGAAGTACCAATCTATAACGGGTCAACAATTCGGCGGCAAGGAGGGAGGTGCCCGGGGCTGGCGCCGTTTTTATGTAATTACCTTCTTGATATAAATATCAGTGGAATTATCCGTCAACCCGCACCAGATCTGCTGCTCGGCGGCGTCGACGCTGATGCCGTCGCGCGCCCAGTCCCAGTCAGCGGGCGCGCCGCCGACTACCCCCACCACGCGCGACCGTCGTCGGCTGCCACAGCGCCGGCGTCGGGCGCGAACAGGGCGCGCCGGATCGGATGGACTAATATCATGACGGTTTTTCGCGCCCGCCGCCGCCGCCAGAATGCGTCAGCCCGGTGTCGTTACCCAGATACAGCCGCGACCCGCGCCAGCGCCGCGACGATCTCGCCGAAGCTGAGCGCGCCGACGAACGCTGCCGCGCATCCAGCCGCTCCCGCAGCTTCAACCAGCGCCTCATCCCCCCTGCCACCGATCAGCACGACCACGACGCGCCAGCGCGGGGCCGAGCGGTTCGCCAGCGCCGCGAGCTGTTCGGGCGGGTAGCGCTTGGCGTCCATGACCATGCGGGGTTGCGCCCGCCCGCCGGGTTGACCACGAGGTCGCGCCGTCAACGCCCGCCGCGCGCAGCTCGCCGCCGACGCCCGATCCGCTTCCGAGACCGGGACGCTGGCATAGCAACCCGCCGTATCGATACCGAGCGCGCGGATCACGTCGAGGTAAATCTCGGCAGTGGCGCCGGGACGTTCCGGAGTCCTCGCGCGGACGGTGTAGCCGAAGCCGCGCGGCGCTGTCGATCCCGGCGCGCTGGGGGATGCCACGACAGCAGCACGGCAAGGCTCATCAGCGGCGAGCGCACAGCGGCACGGCGAGTCGAACTTTCCGGCGCGAAGCTGGCGGACGAAACGCAGCAGCCCGCCCAGTGTGCGCACCGGCAGCGCCTCCGCGCCCGTGTCGATCACGCCATCGAGCAGCGGGTGATGCTCGACGGCGGGCTTCGACCAGCTTCCGACCGCCCAGACGATGTGCGCATCCGGGTAGGCGCGGCGCAGCGCCTGAAGCGCCGCCGTCGCCAGCACCACGTCGCCGATGCAGCAGGGCAGGATGAGGACGATACGCTGAGGGCTGCGTGAATGACTCAATCTTGGCGTTCCTGACGATTTGACGGTTTAATCGTATCTACGACAATACGACACAACCTAATAGGATACCCCATGTCGAAGGCGATCTTCTTCAACATCCCGGCGAGCGGGCACGTCAATCCGTCGCTGGAACTGACCGCCGAGCTTGTCCGGCGCGGCGAGCAGATGATCTACTACAACACCGAGCATTACCGCAAGCTGATCGAGGCGACGGGCGCGACCTTTCGCCCGTATACGCACATCGACGACAGCTATTTCGGCGCGCCGCCGATGGACGGGAGCAACCCGCCGCTGGCAGCGGAACGGATCATCACCACGACCCGCGACGCGCTGCCCGGACTCATCGACCTCGTGCGCGCCGAACAGCCCGACTATCTGCTGTACGACTCGATGTGCCCCTGGGGCGCGCTGGTCGGGCGTGTACTCGGACTGCCGTCAGTCACGTCGCTGGCGCTGTGGGTGATGACCCCGGCGATGATGATGCGGCAGGTGAAGCCGTCGATGCTGGTCAAAGCCGTCCGCGAAATGGCGGGCATGATGATCAACGGGATGCCGCACATCCTGCGCTTCAATCAGGTCTCGCGGGCGATTGGCAAGGCGTATGGTATCAAGCCGCTGGCGTTCACGGAAGCCTTCAACGCGCCCGCCGATCTGGTGATCAGCTACACGTCGGCGACGTTCCAGCTCGATTCAGATAAGCTGGATAAGCGCATCCAGTTCGTCGGTCCGATGGTCGCGCCGCGCGGCGACGCCCCGCCCTTCCCGCTGGAGCAGCTTGACGGCAAGCGCGTGATCTACATCTCGCTCGGCACGCTGATCAATACCAACCTTCAGTTCTTCAAGGACTGCTTCGCCGCCTTTGGCGATATGCCGTACACGGTCGTGATGGCAATCGGCAGCCGCCTGAACGCCGAAGCGCTCGGCACAATTCCGCCGAACTTCATCGTGCGCCCCTACGTGCCGCAGACCGAAATCCTCAAGCGCGCCGTCCTGTTCATCTCGCACGGCGGCATGAACAGCGTCCACGACGCCCTGTACTGGAACGTGCCGCTGCTGGTCGTGCCGCAGCAGTCGGAACAGACCTTCACGGCGCGGCGAGTGGTGGATTTTGGCGCGGGGCTGCAACTGGACGCCCCGACGCCGGAGACGCTGCGCCAGTCCGCCGAGCGCGTCCTGAACGATCCGGGCTTCCGCCAGCGCGCCGAAGCGCTGGGCGGCACGCTGCGCGAGGCGGGCGGAGCGGCGCGCGCCGCCGATCTGGTGCAGGAGATGGTGCGGGCGAAAGCGAGCGAGAAATAAAAACGGGGCAGAGTTTTTCTCTGCCTCGGTGTTCAGTCATACACTTGCGCGATGAGTGAGTGGCTTACGCCAGCCGCCGATAAATCCGCACCCGGCGCTGCGGCTCGTCGCCGAAGCTCTCCGATTCGAGACGGGCGCGGTGCGCCAGCTCGTGCTGACGGCGGCGGATGTTCGACGGGCGCGGCTTCAGGTCGACGAATTCCTGCCCGCTGCGCACCAGCGTGATCGCCTTCTCAACCTCCCTCATCGCCTCCCCAAAAGGGTCATCAGACGCTCTGCTGTCCTCCTTGCCGAACCGTGTATCCGACTGGAACACGTCCATCAGGAAGTTTTCCATCTGGGTGATGGTGTTGGCGCGCAGCACGAAAATCGGCGTGCCGCGCCGCTCGGCGTCCACGATCAGCTTGGGGCGGCGGCGATAGTAGTTCTTGAGCGTCACGATCATGTCGGACTGCCCGGCGTCGTCGGTCAGCGTGAGCGGCACATGCAGGCGCCGCGCCGCCTGATACAGCCGGTTGCGCGCCACGCCGTAGGCGTACACGCTCACCTGCCTGAGCTTGCTGCCGCTTTCGGCGCTGACTTCAAAGCGCGCGATGTCGCCTTCGCTGCGCGAACGACCGTTGCGACCGTTCCGTCCGCTGCCGTTGCCGTTGCTGCCATTTCCGCTGCGGTCACGCAAGTTGCGCTCGGCAATCGAGCGGATTTCCGGCTGGGCGTTTTCAATCACGACCTCGCCCGCTTCGTTGCGCGAGCGCACCTCGACCGGTAGCGGCTTGTCACGCAGCACGGCGTCGACGGCGGCGGCTACGTCCTCGTGGACGATCAGCCGGTCGCGCGTCTGAATCTCGATCAGCACGTCGAAAGTCGGCGGAGCGCGGCGTTCCAGCACCGTTTTCTGCGTCCCCCGGCGACGCGCTTCCTCGTCGGAGAGCGTCACCGACTGGATACCGCCGATCAGGTCGGAGAGCGTCGGGTTGAGCAGCAGGTTGTCCAGCGCGTTGCCGTGCGCCGTGCCGATCAACTGCACGCCGCGCTCGGCAATCGTGCGCGCCGCCATCGCTTCCAGCTCACGCCCGATTTCGTCGATCACGATCACTTCGGGGTTGTGGTTCTCGACCGCCTCGATCATGACCTCGTGCTGGCGCTCCGGCTTGGAGACCTGCATCCGGCGCGCCTTGCCGACCGCCGGGTGGGCTACGTCGCCGTCGCCGCCGATTTCGTTCGAGGTATCGACGATGACCACGCGCTTGTTATCCGCCAGCACACGGGCGGCTTCGCGCAGCATGGTCGTCTTGCCAACGCCGGGCGGACCGAGCAGCAGAATACTCTGCCCGCTCTCGATCAAGTCCTGCACGATGTCAATCGTGCCGTAGACGGCGCGCCCCACACGGCAGGTCAAGCCGACCACTTCCCCGCGACGATTGCGAATCGCCGAGATGCGGTGCAGCGTGCGCTCGATCCCCGCGCGGTTATCGGCGTCGAACGTGCCGATACTGTCCACAATCGCGTCGAGTTCCGCGCGCGTGACCTCGTGATCGGAAAGTTCAACTTCGCCGCTGATATATCGTGCGGTTGGGATGCGCCCTAAGTCGAGAACTACTTCGAGAAGATCATCGATACTGCCGATGGTTTCGAGTTTCACCGTCAGGTGGGACGGCAAAACCCGTTTTAACTCGTGTATGTCGTCTGTTATGCGTCGTTCCATAGAGTCGGGTTTTTATCTCCTGAGCGAACGAATTTTGTGCTGGTGCTCGTGGGCGGTCGCACCACGCTGGAAATCACCTCAAATGAGTGTTCCAGCGGAGTGAACTGCGCCTGACGCACGCCGGCGGCGATATGGCGCACCATAAGCGCCTGCGGCTGGCAGGGGGCGAAGCCCAGCTCAGTCAGAGCGTCTTCCAGCCAGTCCTGGTAACGCCGCACGCATACGTACACCGGCAGTCGGTCGGCACGCCCGATACGCGCCAGCACCCCGGCAAGAATTGTCGCCGCGTCCCGGTACAGAATGTCGGGATGCAGCAGCGGCACGATGTACACGCCGCATTTCCCCGTCGAAACCGCGACGTAGCCCTGAAGCCGTCCGTTGTGCCGGTAGACGAAGCCTTCGCTTTCTTCCGGCGGCGCGGCGACTGGCTGGACGAGTCGCGGGACGATGTTGCCAAAGAGCGACTGGATGGCGCCGTTGTCGTCGTCCTTGCTGTCGCTCAATTCCGCAGGTTCGATGTCCGGCAGCGGAGCCGGGTAGCGCCGCCACAGTTCCTGGCGCGCATACACGGCGAACCCTGCCGTGCGCATGGTCACAAACAGCGGGCTATCCTCATCAACCTCTGCCGTCAGCATGTGGACGCCGCGCTTGCCCGCTTCCGCCGCCATCGCGTCGATCAGGCTGAGCCAAGCGGTATCACCCCGCTGCGGCTCCATCTCCGGCGCGATGTAGACGATCTGGGCGACGCGCTCGTCCGCCCGGATGCGAAACTGCCCGACGATCCGCTGCCCGTCCGCCCGCCCGATCAACGTATGAAGGCTGCGCTGCGGCAGGATGCTGGACAACAGGACGCTTTGCGGGTCGGCGGCTTCGCGCGTGCAGCGCATTTCGCTGTCGAGGATCGTTCCTTTGTCTGCAAGGCGTCTGATCAGGGGAAGATCGACCAGTTTGGCGGCGTGGATGTCGTCGTTAGCCATGACTCGGCTCGCCTCCGAATCGTCCACGCGGCTGCACAGGGAAGGTGTGAGACTGTCGAGAGGTGCGCTCAATTGTTCGTATCATCGATATTAATTCTACCGTCAAATTATCCAATTGGCAATGTGCTTTGAGCGAGTTTAACAGACGATTCATAATCCGGCGGACTTATCTGAGCCTACCTTGACCGTTATACATTCATGTACTCTCTTGTGTATAACACACAAGGATTACCGAAGATGCCGAAGGATTACCGCGCTCTCCCGCTGAACGAGGTTCGCCGCGCCGACCGCTCCAAGCCGGACGACTGGATTGCCGCCATGCTGCACCGCGCGCCGTTCGCCGCCCTGGCAACGGTCGACGACGGGCAGCCGTTCATCAACTCGAACCTGTTCGTCTACGACGAAGCCGCGCACGCCATCTACATGCACACGGCATGGGTCGGGCGCACGCGCGCCAACGTCGACGCCGACGAGCGCGTCTGCTTCTCGGTCAGCGAGATGGGGCGGCTGCTCCCCGCCGACGAAGCGCTCGAATTCAGCGTCGAGTATTCGGGCGTGATCGTGTTTGGGCGGGCGCACGTCGTCGAGGGCGCGGAAGCCGAACACGGCTTGCAAATGCTGCTCGACAAGTATTTCCCGCACCTGAAGCCGGAGCGCGACTACCGCCCGATTGTGGCGGAGGAGCTGGCGCGCACGTCGGTGTACAAAATCGCCATCGATTCGTGGAGCGGCAAGCAGAAAGCCGCCGACGCGGAATTCCCCGGCGCGTTTTTGTACGGGGAACTGCCAACGACCTCACCCCCAGCCCCTCTCCACGACGTGGAGAGGGGAGTCGAGCAGAGCGAGACGGGGTGAGGTCAAGAAGGAGATGTTAAATACCTCTTGAGCCGCCGAACGCGCAAGAATCCGGTAGAAGCGCCTCGCCGTTTGTGCTAAAGTGCGTTGCGAGGAGATAGCTTCCGCTGCCATGAGGAAGCGGTAAGCCCCGGATAATATTTTTGCTTCAGGCAGGAGTGTTTCATGTCTTCACCCCGCTCGGAATTCATCGCCGGAGCCAAAGCGACCATCCCCCTTGAGATCGGTGGGCTGCCCTTCGGGATCATCTTTGGCGCGCTGGCGATCACCGCTGGTATTTCGATCCCCGCCACGATTGCGTTGTCGCTTTTCGTCTTCGCCGGGTCGGCGCAGTTCATCGCCGTCGGGCTGGTGGCGCAAGGCGTCAGCATTCCGGTCATCGTCCTGACGACGTTCCTGGTCAACGTGCGCCACGCGCTCTACAGCGCGACGCTGGCGCCGTTCGTCAAGCACCTGCCGCAGCGCTGGCTGCTGCCGCTCGGCTTCATGCTCACCGACGAATCCTTCGTCATCGCCAGCATCCACTACAACGAACCGGGAGACCTCACCTACAAGCACTGGTACTACCTCGGCACGAACCTGTCGATGTACGTCTGCTGGCAGATTTTCACGTGGATCGGCATCTTCGCCGGGACGTTGATCCCCGACCCGACCCGCTTAGGGCTGGATTTCGCCATGAGCGTGACCTTCATTGGGATGCTCGTACCGCTGCTCAAAAGCCGCCCGGTGGTGGCGGCGGTGGTGGTGGCGAGCGTGGTAGCGGTGCTAACCTACACCATGCCCAACCGGATCGGCTTGATGATCGCGGCGCTGGCGGGCGTCGCCGCCGGGGTGATCTTCGAGGCGTGGATGAAGCCTGAGCCGGTGCCTGAAGCGGAGGAAATCGCCCGATGAACGAATTCATCCTGATCCTGGGGATGGCGCTGGTAACGTTCGCGGTGCGCTACCCGGTGCTGGTACTGGTCGGCAAGATCCCGCTGCCGGATCGCGTGTTCCGGGCGCTGCGCTACGTGCCGCCGGTCGTGCTGGCGGCGATCATCGCGCCCGCCGTGCTGATGCCGGATGGGCAGACGCTTGAGCTGACGCCGAGCAACAGCTATCTGGTCGCGGCAGTCATCGCCGCGCTGATCGCCTGGCGCACGAAAAATCTGATGCTGACAATTGTGATCGGCATGGGGGTCTTTCTGGTGCTGCACACGCTCTAGCCGGATTTCAGGAGGGTCAGATGGACGCATTCGAGCTTTCGGACGTGATGGCGCAACGGGCTGCATCGGGGAAGTTATACCTCGAATTTCTGCGCGTCCCGGCGCTGAGCATGGGCGTGTATACCCTGCCCGCCGGATCGCAGGACATGCAGGAGCCGCATACCGAGGACGAGGTCTACTACGTGGCGCAGGGTGCGGCGGCGATCCGCGTCGCGGACGAGGATCGCCCGGTGACGGCGGGGAGCATGGTCTACGTCCCGGCGAAGGTGGAACACCGCTTCCACACGATCACGCAGGACTTGACGGTGCTGGTGTTCTTCGCGCCCGCCGAATATTCGCAGCGCGAAGCATAGAATTTGTGATGATCACACATTCGTGACAGGAAAGCGTAGGGGCACGACATGTCGTGCCCCTACCATCCGGTATTTCCCCAATTCAAAACCCAAAGGTCTCTGTGGTTGATTATTTTGGATTGTTCAGCTCGCGGTCGGTTTTGAGCGAGGCGAATAGATTAGGCAGGTGTTCCGGCGGCGTGCCTTCTTCGGCGACGATTTCGAACGTGGTGTGATAGGTGGCGATCTCGTCGAGCGCCGCCACGCAGACCGCCGCCACGTCGCTGCGGCTGATCATGCCGCTGATGCGGTCGCCCTGATCGACCTTGAGGGCGCTGGCGCCGCCCGGCGCGTCGGTCAGCCCGCCGGGGCGCACGATGGTATAGAGCAGCCCGCTGGTGCGCAGCGCGTCCTCGCCCTGCGCTTCCAGTCGAGCACGCGCCCGAAGTTGTTCAGCGGGTGTTCGGGGTGGGTGACGGCAAGCGACGAGACCAGGATGAAACGCCCGATCCCGGCATTGCGCGCCGCCAGCACGAGTTGCGCACGCCTTCGTAATCGACCTTTTCGGGGCTGTTATCGCCGACCGGGGCTTTCGCGCCAATCGCGCAGATGACCGCGCCCGCGCCGACGACCGCGCGCGGCAGCGTGATCGGCTTGCCCGTATCGCCCTCGACCAGCGTCAGACGATCCTGCGCAGCGAAAAGCTGCTCGGCACGCGCCGTATCGCGCACGAGCGCCCGGACGCTGTAATCCTGCGCCGTCAGCCTGCCGATCAGGTGCTGTCCGACGCCGCCGGTCGCCCCGGCGACCAGAATGAGTCCGGTCATCGTCGCCCCCCGACTAGTCGATCACTCGGTCTTGTCGACTTCCAGCGCCGCCGGACGGCGCGAGCGCAGCAGATTGCGCGGAATGTTCAGGATGCCTTCGCGCATTTCCTTGTCGCGGATGACGTGGATCAGGCTGGGCAGACCGGGGATGATGACGAGCAGCGCGATAATCGGCAGCAGGTATTTGTCGATCTCGTTCTCAGGGATCATGTGCCCGAACAGAAAACCGGCGAGGGTCACGCCGCACGCCCACAGGATGCCGCCGACGATATTGTAGGTCACGAAGCGGCGATAATGCATACTGCTGATGCCCGCGACGATGGGCGCGAAGGTGCGGACAATCGGGACGAAGCGCGCCAGCACGATGGTCTTGGAGCCGTGTTTCTCGTAGAAGGCTTCGGCGGCTTCGAGATGCCGCTTCTTGAAAAAGGTCGAGTCTTCGCGCAGGAACAGCCGTCGACCGACGCGCTTGCCGAACAGGTAGCCGACGCTGTCGCCGAGGATCGCCGCGATGCCGCAGATGATCACCAGCTCCGGCAGGGAGAAGAAGCCGGTTGACGCCAGAAACCCCGCCGGAAACAGGAGGCTGTCGCCCGGTAGGAAGAAGCCGATCAGCAAGCCGGATTCGGCGAAGATAATCGCAAACAGTACGATGTACCCCACCGTTGGTCCAACCTGTTGAATAAATCCGATCACATCCATCCGAACTTAACCTCCGAACTGCCGTCGAGAATTTTCTGACTGGCTGCGATTCTACATGAGAGTATATCGGCAAAACAGCGTCGATCTGATTAAGACCGCTGTTTGTACACGGTTGCCGACAAAACGGCTCAGTTGGGGAGGATCGGTTTGGGTGACCGCCCGCAGCCCGCCGCGAGCGGTCGATGGCTAGGCGCTGTCCAGGCTCTCAATCGCCAGGCGCACCACCGAGGCGCTGCGGTGCAGCTTCTCCATTTCGGCGGCGTTGATGGGCAGCGGCAGGCGCTCGACCGCGCCGTCGCCGCACACCAGACGCGGCAGGGCGACGGTCACGTCCGCGATGCCCGCAACGTCGCTTTCCGGCGCGCAGACCGTCAGGATCGCCCGCTGGTCGTGCAGGATCACGTCGACGATGCGCGCCAGCGCGCTGCCGATGCCGTAATAGGTCGCGCCCTTGCCTTCGATGATGTGGTACGCCGCCCGGCGCACGTTCTGGTCGATCTGGTCGCGCTTGGCTTGATCAAGCGCGATGTGGCGCTCGGCGATGAAATCCTCCAGCGGGATGCCGCCGACGCCCGCCATCGACCACGCCAGCACCTCGGAGTCGCCGTGCTCGCCGATCACGTAGGCGTGGATATGCACCGAGTCGACGCCGAGTTCGCGTCCGAGCAGCGCCCGGAAGCGCGCGGTGTCGAGCGTCGTGCCGGAGCCGAATACGCGCCCCTTGCCCCAGCCGTGCTGCGCGGCGATGCGGGCGGCGAAGTGCGTCATCACGTCGACCGGGTTGGTCGCCACGACGATCACGCTGTCGGGGGCGTGCATGACGATCTGCGGGATGACATCACGGAAAACCCCGGCGTTGCGTCCGAGCAGCTCCATGCGCGTCTCGCCCGGCTTCTGGTTGACGCCCGCCGCCATGATGACGACGCGGCTGCCGGAGAGCGCGTTGTAGTCGCCCGCGTAAATCTCGATGGGATGGGCGAAGGGGACGGCGTGCAGGATGTCGTCCGCCTCGGCTTCGGCGCGCTTGGTATTCTTGTCCACCATGACGATTTCGCGCCCGACGCCGCGCATCACCAGCGCATATGCCGCCGTCGCCCCGACGAACCCTGTGCCGACAATGCCGATTTTCATGTGGAGTCCTCCCAATCGTCGATCTGCAACTCATGAACCCGACTAAATTCGCGCGTAGTGACAGACTGAGGACGCCGGTCCAGATGCGAATACACGTGTTCGAATCCAAGCGCCGCTACCAGTATAACGATTTTGCTGTTTCGCATGGTTAACATGTTTGGCGGATTGCGAAAACATTGTCATGCGGCTTGAACGAAAGTTGATTATTTGGTTATACTGTCAACACCAAACGACGGCTACGCAAAAGGAGATGACAGGCAAATGGTTCAGGATAGTTTGAATCTCCATTCGCAGTACCCCGATTTTTCCCGTCACTGGTGCGACACGTCCGAGAAGTTCGCGGGCGGCGATGCCCTGCTGACGGCGATGCAGAATCACTGGGTGGCGGAAGCGACCTGCTACGAGGAACACTTCTGGCAGGCGGGCACGCGGCTGGTGACGGTCTACCACTTCGAGCTGCACAACGGCGACGAGACGCTGCACATGCCGGTCGTCACCAACCCTTACGTGCGCAAGGTGATCCGCGACGAGAACTTCAAGGTTGTGCCCTATGGCGAGGCGCGCAACCAGGTGCACGAGAACCGCTACGAAGGTCACGAGTAATGTAGGGGCACGGGTACAAGCTTCGATTGCCTAGCCGTGCCCGCGCTCAGGCGACAACCCGCCGCAGCCGGGGTGGGAGCAGCGGCATCAGCCGCGCCCACTCGTCGGCGCTGAGCGGTCGCAGCGCCAGCAGCACACCCCCGTACACCAGCCCGGCGACGATCAGCGCCAGCACCGGCTGGATGCCCCAACCCAGCGCCAGCGCGCCGAACATCACCACCGCCGCGATCACCGGTCGCCAGACCATGCTGACCCAGGGGATCGAACCGAGCGCGCTGCGCAGCAGCAGCGCGAACGGCACGAACAGCACCGCCTCGGAAGCAATCGTCGTCAGCGCCGCCGCCTGATAGCCGTAGGGCGGGATCAGGATCAGGTTGCTGATGATGTTGAACGAGACCGCGATCACGAACGCCCGCGTGATGCGCCGCTGAAGGTCGAGCGCGATCAGCACGTATTGCGTCAGGCTGTTCATCCAGCCAATCGGGATGCTCCAGATCATCAACTGGGTGGCAATCGCGCCGTCGGGCAGGTACGCCGAGCCGCCGAGCAGCCCCGCCAGCCAGTACGCCGTGAACGTGAACACCACCGCCACCGGCAGCGCTACGCTGATCAGCAGCTTGATCGCCAGCACGTAGTTGCGCTTCAGCCCGGCGGGGTCGTCGTGCGCCTGCCGCGACATGACCGGCAGCAGCGCCTGCGTGAAGAACGACGGGATGATGTTGAGCGCCGACACCCACTTGTAGGCGACCGAATACTGCCCGACCATCTTCGCGCCGTGATTCGGCTCGATGATCACCACGTCGATCTGGAAGAAGATGGTGGCGAGGAAGTGGTTGAGCATGAGCGACCAGCTCTCGCCCGCCATGCTGCGGATCAGGGGGATGTCGATGCGTCGCGCGGGCGCACCGCCGTGCGCCCCTACATGCGTTGATGGCTGGCGCAGCATGTCGCGCCCGTTCCAGGCGAGCAGCGCCAGCGTCAGGATATTGGTCAGGATGCTGACCGCCGCCAAGCCGATGATCCCCCAGCCCGCCAGCAGCGCCAGCAGCCCGAACACCGCCTTGTTGATCGTCGCCGCCGTCGCCACCGCCGCCGGGACTTCGGCGCGCTCGAAGGCGTAATACAGCGAGGTCAAGCCGGTGCTGAGGCTGTTGGGCAACAACCCGGTGTAGAGCAGGAAGATCGCCACCAGCGCCGCGTCGTTGATCGGCTGCGTGGCGGTCGCCTGCCGCGCCGACAGGAAGCCGATCAGCAGCGGCACGCCCAGCACCGCCAAGCCGATGCGCATGGCGCTGGTGTTGAAGAAGATGTGGGCGGCTTTGGAGCGGTCGCGGGCGACTTCGCGCGTCAGGTACAGGTTCAGCCCGAAGTTGGTGAAGATGTCGAACCAGACGAAGATGATCCCGGCGTAGAAATACCAGCCGGAGTCGGTCGGACCCAGAATACGGAGCATGACCAGCGCGAACGCCATGTCGATGCCGCGATTGAACAGGTTGAGCAGAATCGGCGCGATGCTGTTGCGGGCGACGCGCATGGTCTGGTTGGTTTCGTGCGCCGCGCCGACGAACAGCCGCCACAGCCAGATGCCGACCGCCAGCAGGATGAGCACGGCGCTGATGAAGCTGGCGAACAAGCCGATCTGGAAGCTGGCGGGGCTGTAGACCACGCGCACCGTCCAGTCGCCCGCGCCCGGCAGCGTCACCAGTTGCAGATTGCCCGCGTGCAGGGCGACATCAACCTGCTGCTCCTGATCCTCGTCAGCACCCTGCGGGCGGGCGTAGGCGCGCCAGCCCGGTGCATACGACTCGCTGACGACCAGCGAGCGATATGAATCGTCGGGGATGGTGATGTCGATGAATTTCTCGCGCCCGCTGTCGCTGGTGATCGCCGCCGGGATGATCGCGCCGCCCTCACGGATGGCGTAGGCGAAGGGATAGGCGTCGCGGTTCTCCCAGATGCGCACGGCGTCATCCTCGTATGCCAGCGCGTAGTCGTCGATGGCGAGGTCGGTGCTTTTGCCGCTGACGAGGTAGCGCACGCTCAGCGCATCGAGGATCGGCGAATCGATCAGCGCCTGACGCGGGTCAAAGCCGTCGGAATAGGCGGTGTAGATCGGCGCGACGCGGTTGTATTCAAGCTGAATCTGCGGCGCGAGGTTCTGCATGTACTGGACGTACTGCTTCGGGATGATGCTCTCGTAACCGCGCACGTCGCGCAGCCCGTAGCGCATGGTCATGTTGGCGTTCATCAAATTGGGCGACGCGACCGGGTCTTCGACCGTCATGTAGCGCCATTCACCCGGCTGGTTTTGCAGCCATGTGATGGCGGGCGGCGTGAAGTCGAGCAGCGCCGGGTCGCTGGCGGGATTGAAGCTGTACGACGCGATCATCAGGTCGGCGGCGATGAGGGCGACGACACCGATATGCCATGCCCGCACGGGCGCACGGTCGTGCGCCCCTACAAAGCGCCACAGAAAGAGGACACCAGATAACAGCACCACCACGCCAAAAATCGCCAGATTGACGAATTCGACGCTGTAGAACATGCGCGCGTCGGTGAACGCCTGCGTTGCCAGCGCCAGCGACGTGAACAGCCGCTCCACCAGCGGCGCGACCTGCGCGTAAAACAGGCGGCTGATCAGCAGCGCGACCAGCGTCAGCCCGCCGACGGCAGCAGCGTCCAGCCGAAACGCCGCGCCCATTTTTCCGCCCCACTGACGAGCGACTCCATGCCGAAGCCCGCCCAGCACGGCGACGCACAGCGTCAGCGGGAACACCCAGCGGAACGGCGAGTGAAGCTGGTTGATGCCAGGAAGCCGTAATACAGCAGCGCGTAAGTCGGCAAGCCGAACATGAAGGTCAGCGACGCGACCGCCAGCAGCGCCAAAATAATCTGGTGGACGGTGCGCCGCCGGATCAAGCCGTAGAGCGCCAGCGCCAGCGGCAGAGATCCCGACGTACAGCGCCGCCTCGACATAATTGCGCTCGACGCCCCAGTAGGTGTTGGTCAGCGGGCTGCCGTCGGCGTTGACAGTCGGCGTGTCGGTCAGCGAGACGGTCTGCCCGCTGAATACGTCGAGATAGCTGTGCTGCGCCGGGCTGCCGTAGACATTCGGCATCACGAACTGGACGGCGTCGCGCGCCGGGAGCGCCCAATCCAGCACCTGCTGGAACGACGCCGTATCCGAGCGGAAATTATCCTGCGCGGCTTCGAGCGTGGGGATGAACTGCACCGCGCCCATGCCCATGCCGAGCGCCAGCATGACGATGACCAGTATGCCACGCCCGACGACATATCTGATGTATCGTAGGGGCGAGGCATGCCTCGCCCCTACAGACGCGATTTCCGCCATTGATAGACCAGCCGGGCGGCGGTGTAGTACGCCACGATCAGCGTGTAGTAGGTGAACTCGACGTGCCCCGCCAGCACGCAGCAGCCGAGCGCCGCCGCGCCGATGGCGACGGGGCACGCTCGCCGGAAGCCGCGCAGCGCCGGGCGCTGGGTGATCACGAACTCGATCATCAGCAGGATCAGCGGCAGCCACACCGCCGCCACCACGATCATCGGGAACACGGCGCTGATCACGAAAAGGCGCTCAGTTGGTAGACCACGCCCGCCACCGCGCCGCCCGGTCGCCCGACGCCCAGCCCGCGCGCGAACAGGTACATGAACACGCCCGCCAGCCACAACTGGCTGACCATGAACCAGCCGTAAGCCGCCGCCAGCGGCAGCACGTAGTAAATCAGGCTGAAGGGGTACAGCGTCGACTGCTGCCCGGCGGCGAAGAAGGCGATGCCGCTGAACTGGTAGGGATTCCAGAGCGGGATTTCGCCCTCGGCGATGCTCTGGCGGATGAACGACTTGAACTGGAAATTCTGCAATACCAGGTCGGAGACCAGCGCGTTGTAGGGCACGGACGGCGCGCCGACCTGCTCGCGGTAGGCGGCGTAGGGCTGGTACTGGTACAGGTTTTCGGCGGGGATCAGCGTCTTGCCGCCGACCGTCTGCTGCCAGAACATCAGCAGCGGCAGCACGAGCAGCAGCAGGATTATCCACACGTCGCGGGAGAAACGCCGCATAAACCCTCTTTCGCAATCAAAACGCGGCAACTATACTCTCTGGCAACTTTTCTGTCTATTCTGAGCGATGCGAATAGGCGCGTAGGGGCGAGTCATGCCTCGCCCCTACATTCGACCACTGGAGTCTGCTCACGATGCCCGAACTCGCCATCAACCTCGACGCGACCGTCGATTTTCTGGTCGGCTTGCTGAACACGCCCAGCCCGACCGGCTACTACGTCGAAGCCATCGACTACGTCCGCAAAGCGTTCGAAGCCATCCCCGGTCTGGAGCTGGCGACGACCAGCAAGGGCGCGCTGGTCGCCACCTGGCGCGGCAGCGGCAGCAGCGCCCCGCGCGGCGTGACGGCGCACGTCGATACGCTCGGTCTGATGGTCAAGGAGATCAAGTCGAGCGGGAGGTTGAAGATGACGCTGCTGGGCGGCTTCATGTGGAACGCCGTCGAGTGGGAAGGCGTGACCATCCGCACGCAAGACAACCGGCGCTATCGCGGCACGGTGCTGCCGAGCAACCCCAGCACCCACGTCAACAGCAAGCTGGGCAGCATGGAGCGCACCGCCGACCTGATGGAAGTGCGCATCGACGCGCGCACGACCAGCGCCGCCGAAACCCGCGCGCTCGGCATCGAGGTGGGCGATTTCATCTTCCTCGACCCGCGCGTGGAGCTGACCGACACCGGCTTCATCCGGTCGCGCCATCTGGACGACAAAGCCGGAGTCGCCGCGATCTACGGCGCGCTCCTGGCGCTGACCGAGGCGGGCTTATCTCCGGCGCAGGACACGACCTTCCTGATCACCAATTACGAGGAGGTCGGGCACGGCGGCGCGGCTGGGCTGCCGATGAAGCTGGCGGAGATGCTGGCGGTCGATATGGCGGCGCTGGGCGAGGGGCAGAATTCGGACGAGTTCCACGTGACGATCTGCGTCAAGGACAGCAGCGGACCGTATCATTTCGAGATGAACAACAAGCTGCGCCGGATCGCCGCTGAGCATCACATTCCGTTCAAGACCGACATTTATCCCTATTACGGCTCGGACGGCTCGGCATACTGGCGCGCGGGCGGCGATGCGCGCGTCGGGCTGATCGGTCCCGGCGTCGAGGCGTCGCACGCCTACGAGCGCACCCACCGCGACAGCCTGCTGCACAGCGCTCACCTGATCGCCCGCTATCTGGTGGACGAGTCGGAATAAATAGACCGGACACGTGTTTGACCTCACCCCATGTGCGGCGCGGTGAGTTTTGGGAATATTGTCATACAGGTATAGCTCATGTCACAGATAATTCGCCCCAGACCGATCCGCACCGACGGCAGCGATGCCTTCGCGCGCGACACGATGAGCCGCCGCGTACCCAATATCATCCGCGAGACGCAGCGGCTCAACCAGGATTATCCCGACGCGATCCAGGAAGGGCTGGAGCGGCTGCTGCGCAACATCGAAAACAACGCCCCCATTCCGCGCATCGATGATCCGGTGTGGGCGGCGCTGTTCGCCCGTCATACGGGCGAAACCTGGCTCAATACCGAGTGGTTTTTCGCCGAGACTTATTTTTATCGTCTGCTGATCGAGGCGGTGCGCTGGCAGAGGACCGGGCGCGACCCGTTCGCGCCGCAGAAGCTCACCGAAATCAAGGGCGACGCCATCCGGCAGGCGCTGGAAGCCGTGCGGGTGCAGCGGGGCGACCCGGCAGTCGCCGTGCCAGCCGAGGAACGGCTCGCCGACGCGCTGCTGCGCTCGCTGTGGGGCAATCGCATCGACCTGAGCTATAAGGTCGCCGCCGCGCACGGCAGCGCCGGGGACACCGACGATCTGCTGGTGGACGAGCGCCACGCGGCGGTCGAATACCTGCTCAGCCGCGAGCCGGGCGAGGTGCATCTCGTCCTCGACAACGCGGGCACGGAGCTGGCGATGGATTTCGTGCTGACCGACGCGCTGCTCGACGGCATCGCCGAGCGGGTCATCCTGCACGTCAAGCGCCACCCAACGTTCGTCAGCGACGCCACCTACGACGACGTGCTGATCCTGCTCGCCGAGATGACCGGGCGCGGTGATTTCACCAAAGGCTACGGCGACACGGCGAAAGAGATCGGCACGCGCCTGCAAGCCGCGCTGCTCGACGGTCGGCTGCTGGTCGAGCCGGACATTTTCTGGAACAGCGCCTGGTTTCTGTGGGATATGCCGCCGCGCTTCGAGCAATTCTTCAGCCGCGCCGCGCTGGTGATCTTCAAGGGCGACGCCAATTACCGGCGGCTGGTGGGCGATGCCATCTGGGAGCCGCAGACGCCGTTCACGCAGGTGACGAGCTATTTCCCCGCGCCGCTGGTGGCGCTGCGCAGCCTGAAAAGCAGCCCGATTGTGGGGCTGCCGGTGGCGCTGGCGGAACGCCTCGACCGCGAAGATGCCCAGTGGCGCGTCAACGGGCGGCGCGGCGTGGCGCAGTTCGCGGGGCGCTGAGCGACCCCGCAGACGCAATCCTCGCGCCGACAATTGTCATATCCCGATTGTGAAATTAATCACTTGACATTGTGCAGGTTTGTGCTTGCCAAAATCAGAAAATCCCCTTATACTGAGATTGTTCATTATTTCACAATAGACAGGATACTCTGTCATGGCGCTTCATCCACCCACACCCAAGGGGCATTTTCTGGCGGGAAATCTGCCCGAATTCACCGCCGACACGCTGGCGTTTCTGCTCGACATCCGGCAGTACGGCGACATCGCCAGCTTTCTGTTCGGTCCGTTCCGCGCCTACGTCGTCAACAGCCCGGAGCTGGTGCATCAGGTGCTGGTGGACGACGCCGACAAGTTCTACAAGCCGGAGTCGCTCAAGACGGCGACCAAGCCGGTCGTCGGCAACGGCTTGTTCACCAACGACGGCGATTTCTGGAAGCGGCAGCGGCGGCTGGTGCAGCCCGCGTTTCACACCCGGCGCATCGGCGCATACGCGCAGGTGATGGTCGAGCACGCCGAGGCGCTGGTGAAGCGCTGGGAGAATGGACAGACCTACGACATCAGCAGCGAAATGCCGCGCCTGACGATGGGCATCGTCTCCAAGACGCTGTTCGACGCCGACGTGAGCGGCGAGACTGACGAAATCAGCGAGAATGTGACCGTCGCCCTGCACACCGTCAATCTGCGCCTGAACCGGCTGATCGCCACCCCTGAATGGCTGCCGACCGCCGAGAACCGCCGCCTGAAGCAGGCGATGACGGGGCTGGACGGGATGATCCAGCGCTTCATCGACGACCGCCGCAAATCGGGCGAGGACAAGGGCGATCTGCTGTCGATGCTGCTGCTGGCGCGCGACGAGGACGACGGCGGGATGATGACCGACCGGCAGGTGCGCGACGAGGCGATGACCGTGTTCGGCGCGGGGCACGAGACGACCGCCAGCGCCCTGATGTGGACGTGGTATCTGCTTTCGCAGCACCCGGACATCGAGGCGCGGCTGCTGGACGAGCTGGATGCCGTGCTGGGGGATCGCCCGGCGAGGCTGGACGACCTGCCGCGCCTGACTTACACCGAGATGGTCGTCAAGGAGGCGATGCGGCTGTACCCGCCCGCCTGGAGCCTCACCCGGCAGACGGTGGACGAGGTGGACATCGGCGGGTATTCCATCGGCAAGGGAAAGGTCGTGGTCGTCAACATCTACGGGATGCACCGCGACGCCCGCTACTTCCCCGACCCCGACCGCTTCGACCCGGAGCGCTTCAGCCCGGAGAACGAGAAGCTGATCCCGAAATACGCCTACCTCCCCTTCGGCGGCGGTCCGCGCGTGTGCATCGGCAACGCCTTCGCCATGATGGAAGCCAAGCTGGTCGTGGCGACGATTGCGCGTCAGTTCCATCTGGCGCTCGCGCCGGGTCAGCAGGTGAAGCCGGAGCGGGTGTTCACGCTGCGCTCGAAATACGGGATGCGCATGGTCGCCACCGAGCGCCAGCCGGAAGCTGTGCCGGTGTAGTCAACTTCGGTTGTCGAGAAATCAGACCTCACCCTGCTGCGCGGCAAACCTACGGTTTGCTTCGCTTAGCTCCCCTCTCCACGTTGTGGAGAGGGGTTGGGGGTGAGGTTCGCATTAGCAGGAAATTCACCACTCCCCCAATCCACCGCCTTGACGCTGTAGAACATAAAAGCTAAGCTAGTAGCAATCAAATGCCGCCATCGCGGCGGTGCAAAAAGGAGTATCATTGTGACAGAACATGTCACAAATGATTCGTCGGAGAGCGACTTTCCGAAGCTGTCGGCTCCGGCGCGGCGGGCGCTGGCGGGAGCGGGCTACACGCGGCTGGAGCAGTTGAGCGCCGTCAGCGAAGCCGAGATCGCGCGGCTGCACGGCGTCGGTCCGAACGCGCTCGACCAGCTTCGCCGGGCGCTGGCGGAGCGCGGGCTGTCATTCAGGGAGCGTTAGCCGATGGACGAGACGACACGCGCGAATCTGAACAACATGCGCTCGGACGACCGCGACCTGCAAAATCAGGCGTTTTTCGCGGTGCTGGCGGCGACCGACCAACCGGTCGGCTGGGCGTATGAGGTGTGGGATGATCTGGTGCGCGGCTTAAGCGACCGGGATAATCACGTGCGGGCGATTTCGGCGCAGGTGCTGTGCAACCTCGCCAAGAGCGACCCGGACGGTCGGATGCTGCGCGATTTCGAGGCGCTGCTGGCGGTGACGAAGGACGAGCGGTTCGTCACGGCGCGCCATTGTATGCAGGCGCTCTGGAAAGTGGGCGTCGTGGGCGAGCCGCAGCGAAAGCTGCTGGTCGAGGGGCTGGAACGCCGCTTCAACGAGTGCATCAGCGAGAAAAACTGCACGCTGATCCGTTACGACATCATCGAGAGCCTGCGCAACGTGTACGATTCGGTCGGGGACGAAGCGATCCGCCAGAAGGCATTGGCGCTAATCGAAACCGAAGCCGACCTCAAGTATCGCAAGAAGTATGCCGGAGTCTGGAAAGCAAAGTGAGGGACGAGATATGTGCCGGAATATCAAGACGCTGTACAACTTCGACCCGCCGGTGACCGAGGACGAAGTTCGGGCGGCGTCGCTGCAATTCGTGCGCAAGATCACCGGTTTCAACAAGCCGTCGAAATCCAACGAGGCGGCGTTTCAAGCCGCCGTCGACGCCATCGCGCTGATCTCCAGCTCCCTGCTCGCTTCGCTGGAGACCAACGCGCCGCCGAAAAGCCGTGAAATCGAGGCGGCGAAGGCGCGGGCGCGCGCCGTGAAGCGGTTCTCGGCATGAGTGGCGGAGATAAGGCTGTGAAAATCACGTTTACGACGACGGTCTGGAAGGACGCGAACATGAACGCGACCGGGCTGCCCGTGCCGCCGGAAGCGGTCGCGGCGCTCGGCAAGGGAAAGCGTCCCCCGGTGAAGGTGACGATTGGCGGCTACACCTATCGCAGCACGGTCGCCGTCATGGATGGCAACTTCATGCTGCCGCTGAGCGCCGAGAACCGGGACGCGGCGGGCATCAAAGCGGGCGACGTGATCGAAATCATCCTCGAACTGGATACCGAGCCACGCACCGTCACCGTCCCCGACGATCTGGCGGCGGCGCTGGCGGTACAACCCGGCGCGACCGAAGCGTTCGACGCGCTCGCGCCGTCTATGCGCAAGGAATACGTGCGGCAGGTGGAATCCGCCAAAGCGCCGGAAACCCGCGCGCGGCGGATCGCCGGGATCGTCGCCAAGCTGGCGTCCTGAGCGTCAGGGCGAGTTCTGGATACCCTGAAGCATCAGGTTGGCGGTGCTAAAGGCGTCGGCGGCGACGCGCGCCTCCTGCAGGCGGCTCTCCGCCACGCTGGTTAGGCTGCGGGCATTGCAGGCGAACTGGAAGTTCGTCCAGCCGTTGCGCAGGGCGGCGAGTCCGCTGGTGATCAACTGCACGGCGTCGCGCAAATCCGGCGACGCCTGAAAATCCACCTCAGGGATGAAAATGTCGAAGCTGGGCACGGTGGGCGGCTTTACGGCGCAGCCGTTGGTCTGCCCGAAATTCTGCACGTCCGACCAGTACTGCACCAGCAGCGTGCTCGCCCCGAACGTTCCGCTCACGTCCTGAATGATCTCGAACAGTTCCGGCAGGTGCGACTTGGGGTTCGCGCCCGCCAGCACTTCCGGCGCGAGGGTCGGCGTCGGCGGGATGCTGGTCTGCCCGGCGGTGGTCGGCGCGGCGTTGGGCGCGGTGGTCGCACCCGACACGGGCTGAACGGCGGTGCTGGGCACGACGGTCGCCGGGATCGCGGTCGGCTGGACCGACGCCGCCTGAATCAGCGCGACTTCGAGCGGGTCGATGGCTTGCAGCGCCGGGAGCAGCAGTTGGAACGTGGCTTGCGCCTCCGCCGAGCCGAAAGTCGCGCCGTTGTTGCAGGCGGCATCGTAGCGGGATTTGGCGCTGGCGAGGCTGTTCTGAGCGCCGTTCAACTGGGTGACGATGGTGGCGACATCCTGAAAGCTGCGCGCGTCGACCGGATCGAGCCGGTAGAACGGCGCATTGTTGAAGAAGGCGACGCAGCTTAGCGGACGATCCGAGATCACGTCCAGAAGCTCGCTTTGCAGCGAGCGGGTGTCGTTCTTGACCGAGGTGAACGTCGCCTGCACGCTGGCGACGACATCCGAGCGCGGGCGGGTGCTGCCAAACAGCCGCCCCTCGATTTCCGGGCTGTACAGATAGACGACGACCAGCACGATCAGCGACACCAGCAGGGCGATGTCGATGCGGACCGCGCGACCAATCGACGCGCGCCTGCCGATCTTGCCCTGCTCTTCGATCTGAGTGAGCAGACGGACGACCTTGGTTTCCTGCCCCGCCTTGAGCGCGCGCTCGACGGCTTTGTACATGCCCAGCGAATAAGCGGCGGCGGCGCGCACCTGCGCGCTCTTGTCCTTGCGGTACACCTCGACCAGCTCCGGCACGGCGTCGGCGGCGGCGACTTCGCCCAGAAACTCGGCTGCCTGGCGGCGCTTACTGGCGCTCTGGTCGCCAAGCTGGGTGATCATCTGGTCGATTTTTTCTTCAAACGCATTCGGCTGCGCGTCAAACATGAGCGATCCGCTCCAGGCATAACAAAAAGTGCTGAGTACCAAGTGCTGAGTAAAAAGAAGGACTGAGGTCTGGGGACTGAGGTCTGAGAGAAAATGTGACGACGATTTTCCTCAGTCCTGAACTCTCAGTCCTCAGTCCTGCATCCGTACTCTGTACATAAAATATACGTCAGGTATTGTGTGTGCGAAAGTAAGGCTTCCTGAGGTAAAATCGTCTATACCACATTGGACTGTTTTGGACTTATCATTGGGTCAGAACTCGATGATAGGTTAAAAAGACACACCTCTTCGAAAACCATAAAGCCGCTCGCGCCGGAGAGCCGCATGTTAAGCACGAATCTGACGATCCCGCTGGATCGAGACAGTGAAGAACCGATCTATCGCCAGCTCATCCGCCACATTCGTGCGCAGGTCGAAAGCGGGTCACTCCCCGCCGGGACGCGCCTCCCCGCCAGCCGTGATCTCGCCCGCCAGTTGAATATCAGCCGTATCAGCGTGGTGAACGCTTACGCCGAGCTGCGCGCCGAGGGTTACCTGAGCGCGCACGCCGGGCGCGGGACGTTCGTCGCGGGCGACCGCGACGGCGCGATGCCGCCGCCGAGCGCGCCGCACAATCCGCCCGCGAGCGAGCCAAGCACGCTGCCGGATCGCTCGATCCGCGAGATGATGCGGCTGGCGCGCAAGCCGGGCGTAATCAATTTCAGCAGCGGCGCGCCCTCCGCCGAGTTCTTCCCGGTGCAGCATCTGCGCGACGCCATCAACACGATCCTCGACCGCGACGGCGCGCGGGCGCTGGTTTACGAAGTCACCGAAGGCTACGGTCCGCTGCGCACCAGCGTGCGCGATTACGTCAGCGCGCTCGGCATCCGCTGTAATACCGACCACATCCTGATCACCGGCGGGACACAGCAGGCGATTGACCTGATCGTACAGGCGGTGCTCGCGGAAGGCGACACGATTGTCACCGAATGCCCGACCTACCTGGGCATGATCGACATCGTGCGCACGCGCCGGGTGCAGATACGCGGCATCAGCATGGACGAGGACGGCATCCGGCTCGACGTGCTGGAAAACTTCATCATCGATAACCACCCCAAGCTGATCTACGTGATGCCCACGTTCCAGAACCCGACCAGCAAGGTCATGCCGCTGCACCGCCGCCGCCAGTTGATCAACCTCGCTAACGAATACAACGTGCCGATCCTTGAGGACGGCGTTTACCACGAATTCCGCTACGAGGGCGAGTCGCTGCCGCCGCTGAAGGCGCTCGACGAGACCGGGATCGTCATCCACGCCAGCGGCTTCACCAAGAATCTGCTGCCCGGTCTGCGCATCGGCTACGTGATCGCCGACGGAGCGCATTACGAGCGGATCGTGCGCGTCAAGCAGGCGGCGGATATTTCGACGCCGGGCTTGAACCAGCGCGCCATCCACCTGATGCTGGAGCGCGGCGTGCTGGCGCAGCAGTTGGAGCGCAACAACCGCGAGATGCGCCGCCGCCGCGACGTGGCGCTGGCGGCGGCCGCGCGCTATCTGCCGCCGGGGTCGCGCTGGAACGTGCCGCAGGGCGGGCTGTATCTGTGGATCGAGCTGCCCAAAGCGGGACCGACCGCCGCCGAACTGTACGTCTCGGCGATCCAGATGGGGGTCGCCTACGCCATCGGCAACATGTTCCACACCAACGGCGGCGGCAGCCACAACCTGCGCCTGAATTTCGCCGCGCAGAAGCCCGCCGACATCGAGGAAGGCTTCAAGCGGCTGGGTCGGGCGTGGCGCGAACTCGCCTACGACTACGCCGAGATGGAAAAGTCGCCGATGCTGTAAAAAGAAGTACTGAGTGATGAGTGCTGAGAGGGACATGGGTTTGTGAAACAATTTATTACGTTGATCGCGGCGCCGGGGTTTAACCTCGGCTAGCGCAAAACGTCGCCCACTGAAGGGGCGACTCAACTTGATCACGGTTTCGGGCGACCCTTTCAATGGGTCGCCACGTCAGGCTAGCTGGCGGTTTAAGCCGCCAGCGACTTGCCGGCACTTGTTTTGAGGAATATGAACGCCGCCTACTTTCGCCGCATGATCGATTACACTTACTGGGCGCACCGCCAGGTGTGGGGCTGCGTCGCAGAACTGAGCGACGATCAGTTCACGCGCCCGTGCGACTACTCGGTCGGGTCGGTGCAACAGCAGGTCGTCCACACGATGGGCGCGGAATGGCTGTGGCTTCAGCGCGTGCGCGGCGAGCAGCCTGAGCCGTTCCTGCAAGCCGAGGATTTCCCGACCCGCCCGGCAATTCGGGCGCGCTGGGACGAGATCGAGGCGGGCTGGCGGGCATACGTCGCCGCGCTGACCGACGATCAGCTTGAACAGCCGCTGGTCTACACCAGCATCACCGGCGGCGCGCGCCGCGAGCAGATATTGTGGGAAGGCTTGGCGCAGATCGTCAACCACGCCACTGATCACCGCGCGCAGACGCTCGCCCTGATCCACCAGGTGGGCGGGCGGACGCTGGCGCAGGATTTCATCTTCTACACCTGGGGATACCCGACAACCTGATTACGCGCTGGCGAGTTCACCGTGCTGGCGGGCGCAGCGTTCGAGCGCGCGCTGGGCTTCGCGCACGTTGATCTTGGGCGCGACATCGGCGTAGAAACGGGCGGCGGCAGCTTCATTCGCGGCTTGCCCGGCTGCCGACGTGTCATCCAGCTTGAGCGCGTAATCGGCTTCGTTCAGCCCCTCAATCGGCTCCAGCTTGATTTCGGTGACGTTCTCGCGGCGGACGCGCTCCAGATTGGCGCGGCGCTTGTCGGCGTCGGCGGCGCGGGCGCTCGCCCCGGCGGACTGGTAGTAATCGCGCAGGCGCGCTTCGAGATCGATGGCGTATGTCATGATGGCGCCGAAGGTGTTGAGTGCGGACATTGGGATTCCCTGACGTATAGTTAAGCGTGCCGTGTCAAAGTCACCCATTTTAGCGGATCGTCAGGAAAGAGTCTGCACTACGTTTGCTCACGACTGCGCCAACCACGCGAGGATGGCGTCGCGGGTCGCTTCGGGTGTCTGGTCGCTGGTGTACAGCGTCAGGTCGGCGAGGCTGGCGTTGGCGGGATGCTCGATGATGTCCCGGTTCATCGCGCCGATCATGCCAAAGAGCTGCTCCGGCAGTTCCGGCTCGCTGATGCGGATGCGGTCGTTGAGGATTTGTACCGACTCGGCAGTGTCAGTCGAGGGCAGCAGCAGGATGACGTGGTGCGGCGCAAGGGCGACTCGGGCGCGCTCGGCAAACGCCGGGTCGTCGTAGACCGACTGCCCCGCGCCGAAGGCAAACACGTGTCCCGCCGGATAATCCTGAAACAGCCGCTCGACGCTGTAAATCTCGAACGGCTTCCAGTAGGCGATGAGCGCCGCAAACCCTTCTGCCTCGTGCAGCGCTTCGGCGTATTCGCGGTCGTAGCCGATCTCAGCGTAATAGCCCCAGCGCAGGTCGTCGAGGTCGAACCACGACATGCCGAGCGCTTCGCCAAGCATCTTCGCCAGCGTCGTCTTGCCCGCGCCGCTAGGACCAATCAGGATGATGTTGGCGTCGCGTAACACCGGGCGTCCGCTCACTCGTTGATGTCGATGTCGCGCTTGCGGATCGCCATGCCGCCGAGCGGCTGCATCCCGAAGCGGGCGTAGAACGGCTGCACGCTGGGGTCGCACATCAGGTCGATGTTGGGGATCGCCTTCAGCCGGTCGAACATGCGGCGCATCAGCTCGCTGCCGATGCCCTGCCCGTGATATGCCGCCAGCACCTCGATATTGGGGATGAACGCCGAGAGCACGCCGTCGGTGATCATGGTGACGTAGCCGACGACGTTCCCGGTTGCGTCGTCGATGGCAAGGACGATACCGTCCGCGCCATGCAGCGTGCGCAGGTGGGTTTCCGGCGTCAGCGTGCGCGACCATCCGGCGAAGAAGCCGCCGCGCAGGTGGTCGGCGGTGATGTCATCAAGCGAGTCCGTGTAGGTGATCATGCGGGGTAATCCGTAGGGGCGTAACATGTTACGCCCCTACAACGTTGTCTTGTAGCTTACAGCCAGCGCTCGATCAGGATTTTCTTGTCGGTGAAGAACTCGATGCCGTCCAAGCCCTGACCGTGCAGGTCGCCGAAGAACGATTCCTTCTGCCCGCCGAAGGGGAACGAGGCGGTCGCGGCTGCCACGCCGACGTTGATGCCGATGTTCCCGGCGCGCACGCGGTACTTGAACTCGCGGGCGAACTTGCCGTTGCTGGTGAACAGGCTGGCGGCGTTGCCGTAACGGCTGCCGTTGATCATATCGACCGCGCTGTCGAAATCCGGCGCGTGCATGATCGACAGCACGGGTCCGAAGATTTCGTCCTTGGCGACCGACATATCCGAGGTGACGCCGTCGAGGATCGTCGGTCCGACGAACGAGCCATCGGCGTAGCCCTGAACCTGCTTGCCGCGCCCGTCGAGCGCGACCTGCGCGCCTTCGCTGACGCCCTGCTGGATCATCTTCTCGATGCGCTCGCGCGCCGATGCCGAGATGACCGTGCCCATCTGGGTGGTCTCCTCCAAGCCGTAGCCGACGCGCAGATTCGACGCGCGCTTGATCAGCTCGGCTTTGAGCGGCTCGTAGGCATCGCCGACGGCGACCACAACCGACCCGGCGAGGCAGCGCTGCCCGGCACAGCCGAACGCCGACCCCATGATATTGGCGACGCTCGCCTGCACGTCGGCATCGGGCATGACGGCGATGTAGTTCTTCGCGCCGCCCTGTGCCTGAACGCGCTTGCCGTGTTTGGCGCAGGTCTCGTAGACGATTCTGGCGACGGGCGTCGAGCCGACGAACGACACGCCGACGATGTCGGGGTGCTCCATGACCGCTATCGACGCTTCCTTGCCGCCGTGCACCAGATTGACCACGCCTTCGGGCAGGTCAAGCTCGTCGAGCAGCTCGTAGAGGATGTCCATGCTCAGCGGCGTCTGCGGCGACGGCTTGACGATGTAGGTGTTGCCGCAGGTGATGGCGGTGGGCAGAAACCACAGCGGCACCATGTTCGGGAAGTTGAAGGGCGTGATCGCCGCGAACACGCCGAGCGGCTGGCGCTCCGCCGTCTCGTCGATGCCGCTGCTGATGTCCTCGACCTTGTAGCCGCGCATGATCGAGGGAACGCTGGCAGCGAAATCGACGCTTTCGATGCCGCGCCGGACTTCGCCGCGCGCTTCGTCGCGGGTCTTGCCGTTTTCCTTCACGACGATCTCGGCGAGTTCCTCGAAGCGGTCTTCGAGCAGCGCCTTGAAGCGGTACATGTACTGGGCGCGGCTGAGCACCGGCGTGCTGCGCCATTCGGAGAAGGCTTCCTTCGCGGCTTTGGCGGCGGCGTCCACGTCGGCGCGCAGGCTGTCCGGGACTTCGGCGAGAAGCTCGCAGGTCGCCGGGTTGTTGACGGGCAGGTATTCGGTCGCCGACGATTCGACCCATTGACCGCCGATGTAATTCTTCAACTGCTTGACCATCGTACTGCTCCTGAACAATATTTGATTGCTGTTGGGAAGTATCGAGGAATATTACCGACGCGCGGGAGAATTGGCAATTCTCAATTCGCCCGCTCCCAGACCAGCGTCCCGACCAGATACGAGCCGCCGCGCAGCACGGGCGGCGTTTTGAGCGTCAGGCGGCTGCCCGCGAACTCGTAATGCCGAATCTGATCCTGACCGACGCGGTTCGGAAACAGGCTGCCGCGCAGGTGATGCGTCACGATGTGCTGCGCCTCGTCCACTGTGTACGTGCCGAAGTAGGCGTTGTAACCCTGGTACGCCGCCCGGATTTCGTCGTCCGTCCCGTCCAGAACGTCGCCGGACGCGAACGGCGGGCGGTCGACGCGCATGATCTGCACCGCCATGTAGCCCGCCGCGTCGTACATGATGTAGCCGGCGGCGTCTTTGCCCGCCGGGTAGGTGATCTGCCCCTCGCCGTCCCGAAATTCCTGCGAGACAAGCGCCCACGTCCCCACAAACTGCGCCTTGCTCATGGCACATCCTCCTGACCAGCGGCGAGTGATTACGGCGCGGACGTTTCCGGCTGCTCCTGCCCCAGCGCCCAGCGCAGCCCGAAGCTGGACAGGAACGCCTGCATCCGCGCCATCTCTTCAGGCGAATAGCGCATGTCGTGTTCCAGCCACCACTTCATCACGCCTACTTCCGCCCCGGCACAGAACGCCGCGATCAGGTCGAGCGGGATTTTCGGCTCGGCGCCGTCCGCCTTCTGCGTCAGCCCGGCTTTCATCGCCTCGGCGATGTACGACATCACCCGCAGGATGAACACCGCCGATCCCTGCTTGCTGAGCATCACCCGGTAGAAGTCGGCGTATTCGGCGACGTGGACGAAGTCGCTGGCGTCGCATTGCAGGGTGTCGAAATCGTCCTCGCTGAATTCGCCTTTCATGAATCCGCCGTGATTGCTGATCAGCCCGTCGTAAATCTGCTGCATACTGGCGAACAGCAGCTCGTCCTTGTCGCGGAAGTGCAGGTAGAAGGTCGTGCGGCTGACGTTGGCGCGGTCGGTGATGTCCTGAATCGTGATCGACTCGTAGCCGCGCTCGATGATCAACTCCATCAGCGCCTTGCTCAGAAGCTGGTGCGTGCGCTCGATGCGGCGGTCGGGCTTGCGGATGCGCTCGGTCATTTTTGTACACCTGTTCAATAAACTACATGGCGGCAAAGTCGGTTGTTGACAGCCGAAGCCATCTGCCTATTATAGGTGATATTGAACACAGTGTACAGTAAACGATAAGGTGTCAACTATGCGGTTTCCGCCGGAAGCGCCGCCCGTTACGGGCATCTTCAATCAGATTCGCATGTTCAACGAGATCAAGGATGATCGTATCGCCTACTTCGGCAGGCTGTTCGACAAGTACGGCGATTTCTTCGTCACGAAAATCGCCGGGGAATACATGTTCTTCGTCACCAACCCGGACGCGATCCACGAAATGCTCGTGCCCAAGAGCGCTCAGTTCTACAAGGGCGCGATGTACCGCAACCGCCAGAATGGGCTGGCGCGTTTCCTCGGCAACGGACTGCTCACCAGCGACGGCGACTTCTGGAAACGGCAGCGCAAGCTGGTCGCGCCGTCGCTGCACGCCCGGCGCATCGAAGCCTACGCCGAGACGATGGTCGACCTGACGCTGCGGATGCTCGACGGCTGGCAGGATCAGGCTGAACTCGACATCGACCAGGAGATGATGCGCACGACGATGCGGATCGTCGCCAAGGCGCTGTTCAACACCGAGATCGACGGCAGCGAAGCGCAGCAGGTCGGCACGGCGCTGACGGTGATCCAGCACGCGATGGGCGGCATGACTCTGCTGCCAGCGTGGGTGCCGACGCCCCAGAAATTCCGCACCGACCGCGCCGTGCGCGACCTCGACGAGATCATCTACGGGATCATCGCCGAGCGCCGCCGCACCGACGAGGATTACGGCGACCTGCTCTCGATGCTGCTGCTGGCGCGCGACGACCAAGATCAGGGGATGACCGATATTCAGGTGCGCGACGAGGCGGTCACGCTGTTCCTCGCCGGGCACGAGACGACCGCCAACGCGCTCAACTGGACGTGGCTGCTGCTGGCGCAGAACCCGGACGCCGAAGCAAAACTGCACGACGAGCTGGACAGCGTGCTGGGCGGGCGCGCGCCGACGCTGGCAGACCTGAAGCATCTGCCGTATACGGAAATGGTCGTCAAGGAGTCGATGCGGCTGTACCCGCCCGCCTACAACTTCGGTCGCATGGCAATCGAGGATACAACCCTTCTGGGGTACGACATCCCCAGGAACAGCGATGTCAACGCCTTCACCTTCTTCACCCACCGCGACCCGCGCTGGTGGGACGAGCCGGAGCAGTTCAAGCCGGAGCGCTTCAGCCCGGAAAACGAGGCGAACATCCCGCGCCACGCCTATCTGCCCTTCGGGGGCGGCCCGCGCATCTGCATCGGCAACAGCTTCGCCATGATGGAAGCCCCGCTGATGTTGGCGACTATCGCCCAGCGCTACCAGCTCAGGATCAAGCCGGGGCAGACGGTCGCGCTGGAGCCGCTGATCACGCTGCGACCGCGCGGTGGGCTGCACATGCGCCTTGAAGCGCGCCAGCTGGTTCCGATGACCAAACCGTCGCGCATAATGGCGTAACCGAGGCGACAAAACGTAGGGGCGCACAGCCGTGCGCCCCGATTTATTCCACTTGTAAACCTTGCCCGTTCAGCGGATCGTCGGGTCGCTGATCCACACGTCCTGCGAGTACATCGTGCTGCTCTCGATCAGCAGGTTGGTCGAGTAGCCGTAGCGGAACTCGAACACGTTCAAGCCGTTAAACGTCGACAGGATCGGCTTGGCGGCGCCTACGCTGTTGTCGAAGACCGACAGCACCGGCTCGCAGCCCTGGGCGACTTCGGCGCTCTGCGGGCAGAGTTCGAGCGAAACCTGCGCCGTGCGCGTTTGCAGGTTGTCGAACACATAAGTCACACGCACCTGATTCCACGACACGAGCTGCTTGTTCTCCAGCACCGCGCCGACGTTGGGCGTAGCGACCGGCGTCGTCTGCACCAGCACCGACAGCAGCGGACCCGACCCGGTGGGCGTGGGCGTCGGTCCGGGACCGTTGCACCAGATGGCATCGCAGAACGCCAGCGGATCGACGCCATCCAGCGTCGGCAGGCTGCGGAAGGTCATCTCGGAGATGGTGCTGAAGCGCATGTCGATGTACAGCGCGAAGTCGACGCCCTGCACGAACATCATGTTCGAATCGCCAAAATTGCGATAGAGCGCGCGGAACTGCGTCCCGGCGGGCATAATGCCCATGTATTGCAGCGCCCCAACATCCAGATAGCTGAAGGCGTAGGTCGATTCGGCGGTCATCATGCGTTCCTGGGCGACCACATCGATCCTCGGCGGGTTCTCGACGATAGCGTTGACCACCTCGGTCACCTGGGAGCAGTAGTCGAGCGCGCCTGGATCGATACTGGCGAGCGTGAAGTCCGAGAACGCCTGCTGGTCGAGGAAGGCGAGGCTGCGCACCAACGGCTCGCAGCGCTCGACCGGGTTGACGCCCTGCCAGCCGGTCGGGCGCGTGCCGATGCCGAGCGTCACGTCGGCGAGCAGCTCAAGGTCGTGGCGCAGGTTGAGGTACGATGTAGCGGGCGAATTGGACGTGCCGCCGATCCAGCCGAGCGGGCGGTTGCCGATGCCGAGCCGGTCGTCCGCCAGCGAGTCCATGTCGAGGCGGACTTCCCCGGCGAAATTGGGCGAGGTGATGTCCCGGTTGCCGATGTAATTGGACGGGCGGGTGTTCAAGCCGAGCAACTCGTCGGCGAGCCGTTCGAGGTCGCCGCGCACCGCGCCCAGCAGGGTGATCGGGTCGGGCAGGACGCCGTTTTCGTCGGCTTCACCAAAGACCAGGTTGACGAGGGTGTCCTCAATTTCGGCGGCGACGGTATCGCAGTAGTTGAGCGCCGATTCCGGCGTGGTCGACTGGATGTTGTAGAAACGGTTGAGGATGGTCAGCACGTTCTGAAGGGTGCGGTCGCACTGGAGAATCTTGACCGAGCCGCGCCATTCCGGGGGACGCTGCTCGCGCCCAAGGACTTCGTCGGCGGAGACTTCGAGGTCGTGGCGGACGTTGCGGGCGAGGATTTCGTTGACGGCGACGGTCGCGCCGATCCAGTTCGCCGGGCGGGCGTCGGGTCCGAAAATGGCGTTCGCCAGAATCTCGTTGTCGAACCACAGGTCGGAGACGACCGTCGGCGACTGGAGATCGCTGTTGGACGACCATTCCGGTGGGCGCACGCCGGGGCTGAGCACCTGATCCGCCAGCAGTTCGAGGTCGGCGCGGGTGTCGAACACCAACTGCTCGAAAGGATTACTCTGCGCGACCGCCGCGCCTATTGCTGCCAGCAGCAGCACGCACATCAGCGAGAGCCAGACCAGTTTTGAGCGTCGCATCGCGCATCCGTTCTCCAAAAGGGAATAGTCCGCTACACGCTTAATTATAGCCAGTGGGCAAGACAGGGCAATCTAGCGAGGCAGAGTGGTGAAATTGATACCTGTGAGAAGATTTTGAAGGCTCACCAGACCTCACCCCCAACCCCTCTCCACGTCGCTTCGCTTACAGTGGAGAGGGGAGCTAAGCGGCGCGAAACGAAGTTTCGCCGCGCAGCGGGGTGAGGTCTGCGATTTACGTATCAGGTGGGATGCAAGGACCGAGAGGCGGGGGTGTAGGGGCGTTAGCCCTGAATGAAGTAGGTTCGCCCGACCGGGCGCGTGCCGATGCGCGTGAACAGCGAAGCGCCCAGCCCGACCGCACTGAACAGTCCCAGCAGCAGCAGGCTGATGGCGAAGCCGAACGGCAGCAGCGCGACCGCCCCCAGCGCCACCGAGAGCGCCACGCTTCCGGCGACCGCCGCGACCAGAGGGGGCGCGGGCATTCTTGAGGTGCGGCTCAGCAGCCAGTCACCGATCATGATCACCGCCGTGACCAGCCCGGTCATCGTCAGAATGACGAGCAACAGCACGAAGATCAGGAACATGGGCACGAGCAGCAAGCCGAGCGGCGGGAGCGTCGCCAGCAGCAGGATCATGGCGAAGAACACGCCAAGCGCCAGCGCATACACGGCGATGCCGACGCCGCCGAAGCCGCGCGGACGGGCGCGCATCGCTTCCTCGATGTGGCTGATCTGGCGCGGGAAGAATGTCACCAGCAGCACCGAAAGCCCGGTCAGGATGACCATGCCGACGACGGCGAATCCGAGCGTCGCCAGCGTGTCGATGCGCGCGCCGAGCGTGCTGCTGCCGAGCGTCGTTTCGCGCAGGGCGATCAGCGCAGCAAACGGATTCAGACCGGCATTGACGCAGGTCGGCACGGGCGCGTCGGCGCGCTGGTCGTCAATGTTGTCCGAGCAGATGTCGACCACGCCGGTGATGCGCGCGCCCGGCAGCAGTGTCACCCGCTCCGCCGAGACGTGCAGGTCGCCCGCGACGCTTCCGCCGAAGGTCACATCCGAGCCGACCAGATTGGCATTCCCGGCGATGGTCGCGCCGTCGTTGACCAGCAGCGTGTCGCCAATCGCCCCCAGATCGCCCTCGACTGCCCCGGCGACGGCGATACTGTCGCCCAGCAGCGAGGCGTCCCCGGCGACGCGGCTGTCCACGTCCAGCCCGACGACTTCGCCAGCAATCACCAGATCGTCAGGATGCGCGCCCGTCAGCGTGTACGACTGCAAAATGACGTTGTCGTCCGGCACGGCACGCTGCGCGACCGGCTGGCGCAGCAGCACCGCCAGCACCAGCACGCCGATGACAGCGGCGGCAAAGACGAGCAGATTGCGACGGCTACGCATCATTCACACCTACGCTTCTTCCCGATTTTGCCAGGCGAAACGACCCAGCCAGAACAGCGCAATCGGGATCAACGTGATCATGAGGACGGGCGCTTCGGGATACGCCTTGAGCATATCCTGCGCCCCGCGCACCATCGTGTCGAGCGAGTTCAGCACCACCGCCAGCAGGTTGATCACCTGGCTGATGAGCGTGCCGAGCGCCGTCGCGCTGGTGATGACGTTCAGAATCAGCAAGCCGAGCGCTGCCAGCAGCGGCGTGAGCACCAGCGTGACCAGCGCCAAGCCGAGCGCCAGCGCCATGCCCGACGAGCGGCGAAGCTGCTCCGGCTGCAAGCCTTCCGCCAGCCGCGCCATGATGCGCAGCGCCAAGCCCTGCGGCGCGTGCTCGAACGGGGCGGCGCGCAGCATCCGGTCAACCTGCTTCAGCCGCTGGAACTCGGCAGCGTCGGCGGGCGACTGATCGATCTGGGCGTAAAGCTCGTTCAGCGCTTCCGCCGAGAGGTTCTTGTCCAGCGCTTCCTGCATCAGTCGGTTCTGTCGGGACATCACGCATTCTCCAGTAAAGGTGTAATTGAGCTGGATGCCGCTTTCGGGTTGAGATGCTCAGCCAGAATCTGCCGCGCGCGGAACAGGCGGCTCTTGATGGCGCTCTCGGTCGTATCCAGAATGTCGGCAATCTCGCTGTAGGAATAATCGTACCAGTAGCGTAAAACGACAGCCGCCCGGTATTCCGGGTTCAGCTTGCCTAATATGGTTTGGAGTGCTTCGCGCCGCTCTTTCATAATCGATACGTCTTCCGGCTCCGGCTCGTCGCTGGTCAGGGACAGCGGCGGCAGAACTTCATCTTCGATTGAAAGCCATTTAAGCCGACGGCGGCGCAGCCGGTCGATGCAGTGGTTGGACGCGATGGTGAGCAGCCAGGTCTTGAAGGAACGCGACGGATCGTAGCGCTGGAGGTTGAGGTAGGCGCGCAAAAATGCCTCCTGTGAGGCGTCCTCCGCTTCGGTACGCTCGGAGAGGAGACGGTAGCACAGGTTGTAAACGGCATCCTGATAGGTGTAGACCAGTTCCGCAAAAGCATCCTGATCGCCCTCCATTGCCGCCTGTACCCATTCCAGAACCACCGGGTCGGGTGTAGACACGTATCCTTCGCTCCAACAGCGTCGTCAGACATGCGTGGCTTCTGATGATTCTATACGCAGCCTGATTTGAGAAGTTGCGCTCCGATTTGTGAATAAATTCCTGCACTCTATTGTAGACTGATAAAACGGAAGGTGAAGGACGCAGATTCGCGGAAAATCCGTTTGGGCGATAATGACGATACGTTCACGACACGTTTCGCCAATTCAGGAGGGCTGACCATGTATGCCGTCGTCAATCATCTGCATCTGACCAAATCCACCGACGAGATCGGTCTCGCCATGCAGGAAGAAGGCGTCCCGCTGCTGGCGAGCTATACCGGCTTTCGGGATTTCTATTTCGTCAAGGTCGACGACAGTCATGGCATCGTGATCATTCTGTGGGATACGCCCACCAACGCCATGAACGGCTCGCAGAAGTTCGGTCCGACGTGGTTCGCCGCCAACGTCGCGCCGTATCTCGCCAGCGAGCAGGAGCGCAGCACCGGTCCCGTGATCGTGGAATGGACGGGGTGACAAAAGGGGCGCACAGCCAGGCTTGCTTTGCAAGCACGCGCCCCTGCCCAGTCCTCGAACCTCAGTCCTGCTTTTACAGCAGTCCCGCCTGTTTTTCCGCCTGCGTGAGCGACTGGTCGAAGCGCTTCAGCCCCTCGTCCACCGTATCACGCTCGATCATCAGCGGCGGGATGAAACGCAGCACGCTTTCGCCCGCGCCCAGCAGCAGCAGCCCGTTGTCGATGGCGTTGCGCTCGGTCTGGTTGCGGATTTCCTTGGCGGGCTTGCGCGTCTCGTCCAGCACCAGCTCCAAGCCGATCATCAGCCCCTTGCCGTCGATGCGGGCGTGCTGCATGGTCGGGTGATGCGGGCGCAGCTCTTCGAGCGCATCCATGATGTACGTGCCCTGTTCGGCGGCGTTCGCCATGTACCCCTGCTCGATCAGATCAATCGTGACCAGCGCCGCCGCGCACGAGATCGGGTTGCCGCCGAAGGTCGTGCCGTGCGCGCCGGGGGGCCAGCTCATGACATGTTCCTTGGCGATGATCGCGCCGAGCGGCATCCCGCTGGCGATGCCCTTCGCCGAGCAGACGATGTCCGGCTCGACATCGTGATGCTGCACCGCCCACCATTTGCCGGTGCGCCCCATGCCGGTCTGCACCTCGTCCATGATCAGCATGATTCCGTACTTGTCGCACAGCGCGCGAATGTCCTGGACGAAGCGGCTGTCCGGCAGGACGTAGCCGCCTTCGCCCTGAAGCGGCTCCATGACAATCGCGGCGACCGAATCGCCGGGGAAGATGCGCTTGAACACCACGTCCTCGATGTAGTCGACGCAGGTGCAGTGGGCGCGGCAGGCGCTTTCCTCGCGCCCGTGCATACAGCGGTAGGGATTGTTGTACGGGACGTGATAGACGCCGGGGATGAGCGGGAAGAAGCCGTCGCGCTGGACGACCTTGCTGGCGGTCAGCGAGAGCGCGCCCATCGTGCGCCCGTGAAATGCGCCGAAGAAGGCGATGATGTGCGAGCGCCCGGTGTACCAGCGCGCCAGCTTGACCGCCGCCTCGACCGTCTCCGCGCCGGAGTTGGCGAGGAATACGCGGGCATCCTCCTGGAACGGCGCGATCTCCGAGAGCTTTTCGGCGAGCCGCACCTGCAGCTCGTAGTAGTAGTCGGTTCCGGCGATGTGCAGGAACTTCTGCGCCTGTTCGGTGATCGCCTGGACGACCGCCGGATGGCAGTGTCCGGTCGAGTTCACGGCGAGTCCCGCCGCGAAGTCGATATATTCATTCCCATCTACGTCCCAGACTTTTGCGCCAAGCCCATGATCGATGACGAACGGGTAACGCGGGATCATCGAGCCGGACATCAACTGATCGTCGCGCGAGATGATCGCCTGCCCCTTGGGACCGGGACGGAGGGAGGTATTGAGGGTCATACGAAACTCCAGTGAATAAAGAAAAGTTGGGGTATTAACGTGAACATTTCACCCGTTAATAATCGGATTATATCCCACGCCGACCCCTGTCGGCAATGACCGGGCATTGGTTAAAATGGCTGATCTGGTTGCAGAGGGCATCCGTAGGGGCGTAGCGCGTTACGCCCCTACCAATGATAGAACGAGGGAAATCATCGATGGACATCATCCTGATCGGGTTTGGCGGCGTTGGGCAGGGCTTGGCGCAAATTCTGCGCGACAAGGAAGAAGAACTGTGGCGCGACCACTCGTTCGAGGCGCACATCGTCGGCGTGGCGACGCGCTCGCACGGCACGCTCTACCATGCTGACGGTCTGGACATCGACCAGCTTCTGAAGGGGATCGACCAGTATCCCGACGAGCCGGGCTTGCGCCGCAACTGGGACGCCATGCGCATCGTCCGCGAGGGCAAGGCGGACGTGATGGTCGAGGTCAGCCTGACCGATTTGCAGACCGGGCAGCCCGCGCTCGACCTGTGCCGCGCCGCCTTCGAGACCGGCAAGCACGTCGTCCTCGCCAACAAGGGACCCGTCGCCGTCGCCTACGCCGAATTGCAGGAGCGGGCGCGCGCAGCGGGCGCGCAGCTTCGCTTCGAGGCGACGGTCATGGCGGGCACGCCCTCGATCCGGCTGGCGATGCAGGCGCTGGCGGGCTGCAAAATCGCCTCGGCGCGCGGAATCCTCAACGGCTCGACCAACTACATGCTCACCCAGATGGAAGGCGGCAAGACCTACGCCGAGGCGCAGGCGGAAGCGCTGGCGCTCGGCTATCTGGAAGCCGATCCGTCGGCGGACGTGGACGGCTGGGACGCCGCCGGAAAAGGCATCATTCTGGCGGCAGCGCTGTTCGGCAGGAAGCTGGCGCTCTCGGACATGAGCGTTCAAGGCATCCGCGCGATCACGCCGGAACAGATCGCGGCGGCGAAGGCGGCGGGCGAGCGCATCAAGCTGATCGTCGAGGTGACGCCGCAGGGCGGCAAGGTCGCGCCCACGCACCTGCCGGTCAGCCACCCGCTGGCGAGCGTGAGCGGGGCGACCAACGCCATCACCTACGCCACCGACCTGCTGGGCGACGTGACGCTGGTCGGCGCGGGAGCGGGACGGCTGCAAACCGGCTTCGGAATCCTTTCGGACCTGTTGGAGATCGCTCAATGCTTTAGCCAGTAAACCGATTGTATGATCAACATGCTAATGGTGTCAGAAACAGAACCCTGCCGGAGCTATTCATGCTTCCCGAACTATCCGATTCGCAAGAAAGCCGCTTCTTCAAGGCGCGAATTCTGATCGTCGAGGACGATCTCAATCTGCTGGAGGGCGTTCAAACGGTGCTGGAACTCGACCGCTACAGCGTCATCAGCGTCGAAAATGGCAAGCAGGCACTCGAAGTGCTGAGCACCAGCCCCGTCCCGCCTGATCTGATCGTCTCGGACATCATGATGCCGCAGATGGACGGCATCCAGCTTCTTCGCGAAGTCCGCAAAGTCCCCGAATGGATCAAAATCCCGTTCATTTTCCTGACGGCGCGCAGCGAGAAAAGCGACATCCAGCGCGGCAAGCAGCTTGGCGTGGACGATTACCTGATCAAGCCGTTCGACGCCGACGACCTGCTGATCGCGGTCGAATCGCGGCTGAACCGCCACAAGATGATCAACGAAGTGTTCGACGACGCCATGTCGAACCTCAAGCGCAACATCCTGATGATCCTCAACCACGAATTCCGCACCCCGCTGACGTTCGTGGTCGCCTACGCCGACATGCTCAACAGCCAGACCCAGCAGCTCAGCGACGACGAGCTGCTGGCGTTCCTGCGCGGCGTCAATACGGGCGCGCTGCGCCTGCGCCGGTTGATCGAAAATTTCATTCAACTGGTGGAAATGGAAACCGGAGACGCCCAAAGAACGTATGATATTCGGAAAGCACCCGTTACTGATCTGGCGGACATGTTCGAGGCGGTGCGGCAGGAGGTCTACAACATCACGCATTTCACCCAGCCCTTCAGCGTTGAGGTCGAGGAAGGACTGCCGTCGTTCAACGGCGATATTCTCTACCTGCGGATGGCGCTGGCACAGTTGATCGACAACGCCGTCAAGTTCTCCGAGCCGGATAAGCCGATCCGGGTAGGGGCGAAGCGGGTCGCTGACGAGCTTCATCTGTGGGTGCGTGATGAGGGACGCGGGATCGATCCGGCGGAACAGGATCACATCTGGGATATGTTCTTCCAGATCAACCGCGCCACCTTCGAAGATCAGGGGACAGGCTCCGGGCTGGCAATCGTGCGCAACGTGGCGGTACTGCACGGCGGGCGCACCGAAGTCGACAGCCAACCCCAGCACGGCAGCACGTTCACGCTCTGCATCCCGCTGACTCAGTGACGAGTGCGCCAAGCCAAGTTATACTAGGTGCAAAGTCTGAGGACATCAGGAGAAACAATCTATGGCTCCTTCGCTCATTGACAAGGTCAATACCCTGATCAACGCGAACCTGCACGGCATCGTCGACCGGGCGCTCTCGCAGAATTCGGTCGCCGTGATGGACGAATACATCCGTCAGGCGGAGAAGAATCTGGAAGCGCTGGAGGATTCGGCGGCGACGGTCGGCGGGACTGTGCGTACCCTGAAGCGCAAATACGAGGAATTTTCGTCAGCAGCCGAGAAGCTCGACCGCGACATCGACACGCTGATCCTGAAGGGCAAGAACGACCTTGCCGGGGCGGCGCAGGCGGAACTGAACACCAAGCAGCAGCTTGCGCAGGATTACTTCGAGCAGTGGCAGACGCAGGAGCAGCAGTATCAGGCAATGCTCAACATGCGCGTCAAGCTCGAATCGCGCCTGACGACCATCCGGCAGGAGCGCGAGCAGCTTCGCTCGCTGATCGAGCTGGCGGAAGCCAAGCGCGTCGCTACCAAGACGATCAAGAGCCTGGATTCGCTGGCGGCGGTGGGCGACAAGGAAGTCAGCAGCCTCGCTGACAGCGTGCGCGCCCGGCTGGACGAGGAGGACGCTCGTCTGGAACTCGCCACCCGCAACATCTCCGAGGAGATCGAGGACGCAGTGCAGGGCGGCGAGATCGAGCGGCAGCTTGAGGAGCGCCGTCGGCGTCTGCTCGGCGGCTCCGGCGATGGTGGGCAGGCGGAGCAGCAGAGCGGCAGCAGCAGCTCGTAGCGATATTAGCGTGCCGGGCAGCAATCTCGGTACGTTTTCGTAGGGGTGAGGCGTGCCTCGCCCCTACTCGTCATGCAGTTTCTACCCCGCAACCCAACTCTGTATCCCACGTATAATAGATACGGAGGACTTTATGGCAGAAAATGATGTGCGCACCCGCGCGACCGGCGCGGTGATCACCAATGCGCTGTTTCGCTGGGAGAGCCTTGTCACCATCGCGGTGACAGCGATTCTGTTTCTGTTCGTCGGGCAGCCGTTCCCCTTCTGGCAGCCCTGGTTCTGGATCGTCGCCGGGTTGATCGCCGAGGCAGCGCTGGTCGTCTCCGCGATCACCGACCCCAACGCTTCGGCGGAAGCGATTGCCCGCGAATTCGAAGCGAAGTACGACCTGCGCCAGGTCAAGAATGGCGTCTCGCGCAAGCGGCTGGACGACGCGCTCGAATACCGCCGCAACATGCTCAAGCTCGTGCAGCAGCATTCCGGCGCGATGCGTGTGCAGCTTCAGCAGACGGTCGCTGACGTGAACGACTGGATCGGGCAGATGTACGATCTCGCCCTGCACATCGACAGCTTCGAGGGCAACGATCTGGTCGAGCGCGACCGGCGCATGGTTCCGCAGCAACTGGAGAAGGTGCAAATCCGGCTGAAGCAGGAGACCGACCCCGAAGTGCAGCGCGACCTCAAGGAGCAGGTGGATCGGCTGGAGCTTCAGCTTGAAAACCTGAACGCCACCGCCAACAGCGTCAAGCGCGCCGAAATTCAACTGGACAGCACGCTGTCGTCGCTGGGCACGATTTACGCGCAGATGTCGCTGCTGGGCACGAAGGACGTGGACAGCAGCCGGGCGCAGCGCCTGCGTCAGGACATCCGCGACGAGGTTTCCGGCTTGCAGGATACGATTGACGCGATGGACGAGGTACAGGCGCAGCGGCTGCGGCTGCAATAGCTTCCTGCGTCCACAACCAGGATACGCGAACAAAAAACCGCTCCTCAGATGATGAGCGGTTTTCGTTTAGTTCTTCGTTTTTTCGTCCGTCTCGCGGACGCTGTAGTGTTTGCCGTCGATCATGATGCCTTCGTTGCGCTGGGCGATGAAGGCGCGGTGCTCCTGGACGATGTGCTCCGGCACAATCGCCTCGAACAGCCGCATCCCCGCGAAGATGATGCCCAGGTCATCCAACTGCCCCAAGCCGAGGATGAAATCCGGGATCAGGTCGACGGGCGACAGCACGTACACCAGCGGCGCGAGCGCCAGCACCTTCATCCAGCCCGGCACGCGCTTGTCGAACAGCAGCCGCCACGTCAGCCAGACTTGATCTATCACACCACGAATCATCGGGTTTCCCTTTTCCTGTTCATCTTATTTGAAATAGTTTAACACCGATCAGCCCGGCAGGATGCAAGAAGCGTGTTAGAAACCCGCCGGATCGTACTGTACAAATTGCTTGTTATTTGTGGCGATTAAATATTACAATATCTTATGTCGAGCTGCGGAGCAGATGAATATGTTGGGCGGTGGGCGGGCTGAAAGCAGGCTGCGTCGTTATGGTCGCGTATTGGCACGCCTCGCGCTGGCGATCGCCTGCTTCGTGCCGAGCGCCCAGCCGTCGGCGGCGCAGGAAGCGACCCCCGAACTGACTTCGGACGGCGGCGGGCACGGGCAGATCGCCTTCACCGCCAACCGCGACGGCGACTACGACATCTACCGCATCAACAGCGACGGCACAAACCTGATCCCCCTCACCGACAACGCGGCGGACGACGCGCTGCCCACCTGGACGCCGGACGGGTCGCAGCTGCTGTTCAAGTCGTTCCGCGACGGCAAAGCCTACGACATCTACCGCGTCGACGCCGACGGCACGAACCTCTACCGCCTGACCACCGGCTTGTACGTCGATACGTTCGCCCTGTCGCCCGACGGCGCACAGATCGCTATCCAGGCGCACCGCAGCCACAACGCCGAAATCTACGCCGTCAATGCGGACGGCACCAGCCTGCGTCGCCTGACCGACGACCCGGCGGAGGATACGTCGCCGGTGTGGCTGCCGGACAGCCAGCGGATCGTATTTACGTCGAACCGGGACGGCAGCAACGAGATTTACACGGTCGACGCCGATGGCGCGAACCTGCGCCGCCTGACGCACAACAAAGTCGATGACAACGTGGATCGCGGTGCGCCGAACCGCATGGAGATCACGTTTGAATCGAACCGAGGCGGCAACTGGGACATTTACATCATGGCTGCCGACGGCGCGAACGTGCGCCGCCTGACCGATCACGTGCGCACCGACGCCGTCACGCGCTGGTCGCCGGACGGCACGCGGCTGCTGTTCTTCTCGTCGCGGAACGGCGGACCGGAAATCTTCGTGACCCCGGCGGACGGCTCGGACGTGCGCCAGCTCACCGACAACACCAGCACCGAGTCGTGGGACGGCGCGCCGTGCTGGTCGCCCGACGGCAGGCTGATCGCGTTCGCGTCGCTGCGCGGCAGGGGCAGCCTGGACATCTACCTGATGAACGCCGATGGCTCGAACGTGCGCCAACTGACTACGCGCGGCGGCGATTCCCCGGCGTGGCGTCCGTAGCGTGGATCGCCGCCAGCAAGCCGCCTGATCTGCGTTATACTATGCGCCAGAATCCGACGCAGTCACGGGTAAGCGCATGGCGCGACGCATCCTCTTCATCCTCGCCCTTTTGATAGTGTCCCTGCTGCCCGATCCGGGGCAGGCGCAGGAAGGTCTCAACCTCCCCGCCGACCTGTACGTGCTGCTCAACGACGGGCAGATTCAGCGCTACGGCGTGGGCGCGGCGGGCGTGACCAACCTCACGCCGCCCGGCATCTTCATCGTCGATTTCGGCGTCGATACGCTCGGCGAGCGCGTCGCTTTCCGCACCGAGAGCGGCATCTACGTCATCAACATCGCCAGCGGCGGCGACCCGCAGCAGATCGAGGGGGCGAGCGCCGACGTGCCCGCCTATCGCGGCGTCGGCAGAACGATTGCCTGGTCGCCCGGCGGCGACGCGCTCGCCTACACCACGACTTACGGTGGTCGCGTCTACTTCGAAAACGGCGGCGCGCCGGTGTTCCTCGATCTGCGCGAGGGCGTGTTCAAGAGCCTGAGCTGGTCGCCCGGCGGGCGCTTCCTCGCCGCCGAAGCCGAGATGGACATCTGGTGGATTTACCGCCGCGACGGGGCAAGCCTCGCCCTGACCAGCGTGATCACGTCGAGCGTCGGGACGGCGTGGATCAGCGACAGCGAGCTGGTGTTCGCGCCGGTGGACGGCGGTCTGCGGCTGATGAATCTCGACCAGGCGAACGCGCAGGTCGAGCTGCTCGACGCGTCGGTGATTTACCGGCTGCCGGAACTGGACACCAGCACCGCGCTGGTCTTTTTCGGACGCGACCCGAACGATGCGGCGGTGCCGGACGGCTATGGTCGGCTGCTGCGGCTGGGGCGCGGCGCGCAGCAGGTGGAGACGGTCGGGCAGGTTCCGGTCGCGCTCAACGGCTTGCGCTGGGCGCCGGGCGGGTCGCTGCTGGTCGCGTTCCAGGGCGGCGTGATCGCGCTGTACAACCCCTCGAACGGGCTGGGCTTCCCGCTGCCGATGACCGACGTGGTCGCCTACGACTGGGGTCCGCTCGGCGGGGCTGCCGCCGTGCAGCCCGTCGTCCCGACGCCCGCGCCACAGCCTACCGCCGCCCCGACAGCGATCCCGCAGCCGACGACACCGCCACCACCGACCGCGCTGCCGGTCACGACCGTCGGCGGGCTGACACTCGCCGCCGACAGCTTCTTCCTCGCCCCGGACACGCGCGGCATCGTTCAGGTGTGGCGGCTGCCCGCTAACGGACAGGCTCCGCGCCCGTTCACCGGGTCGGGTTCGGACGTGAACGAGTACGCCGCGTCGCCGGACGGCAAAATCGTGATCTACGTGGTCGACGCCGAACTGTGGATACAGACGGAGACCGGGCAGCCCGAACTACTGGCGCGCCTGAGCAGCTTCGCCCCGGTCGAAGCCGACTTCAGCAGTGACAGCTCGCGCATCGCCTACGTCGACGAGCGCAGCGGCGTCTGGCTCAACGTGCTCGAGGAGGACGCGCCGCAGTTGATCATTGCCAACGGCAGCGAAACCTACCGCCGCCCGCAGTTTTCACCGGACGGCAGCCACCTGCTGCTCGACGTGGATCGCGGCGACACTACGGCGCTCGGCATCTTCGATCTGGCGACGCGCACGCTGGTCGAAGTGCCGCCCACGCCCGACGACCCCCGCCCGGCGCGAGCGCGCTGGCTGCGCGACGGGCGGATTTACAGCATCGTGGACGCCGGAGCGGTGTCCTCGTTCGCGCCCGGCATCTACATCTTCGACGCTACCGCGCCGGACGCGACGCCCGCCATCTGGCTGGCGCTGCCCACCGATGCAACCGTGCGTTCCAGCGTCGAGGCGGTCGGCGGCTCGCTGCGCGTGCTGCTGGCGCGCGGCTCGGACGCTTTCGCGGCGCTGAGCGCCGTCGACTACGACCTCAGCAACGGCGAGGCGACGCCGATCCTCGACATCGGCTCGCTGATCGCGCCGCAGCTTTCGCCGGACGGTCGGTTCATCGGCGGCTACCAGACGGTGACCGAGATCGACGGGATTCAGCAGGGCGCGCTGCTGGTGGTCGACCTGCAATCGGGGCGCGGCTTCCAGCTCAGCAACCCGGCGACCGCCTGGGGCTTCCGCTGGGCAGCGACGTAGACGCCGAAAGCATCTTCCTGCGTAGTTACCTCACCCCTCTCTCCCCTCTCCACGTTGTGGAGAGGGGAAGTTGAGAAGAATAGGCGGATTTCCACTCAGCGAGATCACCGACGACCGCGACGCTCAATTTCGCCCCTACGTGAGTATTCGCTGAGCGATTCGACGCTTTTGCGGACTGCGGCTTATCTTGTGTTAAATCTTTCCGTTATAATTGATTCAATACGACTTCACGCGACTTCAGGACGGCGCTTCTATGGCTGGTGAACGTCTTTTACTAATCGAGGATGAAGCGCGCATCGCCCAGTTCATCGAGCGAGCGCTGATTTACGAAGGCTACCGTGTCAGCGTCGCCCGCGACGGGCAGACCGGGCTGGGCATCGCGCGCGATAATCCGCCCGATCTGGTGATCCTCGACTGGATGCTGCCGGGGCTGGACGGGCTGGAAGTGTGCAAGCGCCTGCGCGCCGCCAGCGACGTGCCGATCCTGATGCTGACGGCGAAAGACGACATCAAAGACCGCGTGCAGGGGCTGGACGCGGGCGCGGACGACTATCTGGTCAAGCCGTTTTCGGTCGACGAACTGATGGCGCGGGTGCGGGCGCTGTTCCGCCGCTCGACGCCGACCTCCAAGCCGGAAATCCTGCGCTTCGCCGACCTGACGCTCGACACGGGAACGCACCGCGCCTATCGCGGCGAACGCCCGATTGACCTCACCGCCAAGGAATACGAGCTGCTGGAACTGTTCATGCGCAACCCGCGCCAGGTGCTCACCCGCGACGTGATTTTCGACCGCGTGTGGGGCTACGACTTCGGCGGCGAAAGCAACATCATCGAGGTGTACGTTCGTTATCTCCGCCAGAAAACGGAGCAAGACGGGGAGCCTCGTCTCGTCCACACCGTGCGCGGTGTGGGGTACGTCCTCCGCGAGGAGGAGTAATCCTGCGCCATGACCATCCGCAGCAAGCTGATCCTGCTGTATTCCGGTCTGCTGGCGGTCATTATCGTCGCCTTCGGCATTGTGCTGTTCGCCGTGACGCGCTGGGTGCTGGTCAGCAGCGTTGATAACACGCTCGCCGCCACCGCCGATCAAATCTGGCGCAACAGCCACGCCGAGGAAATCGGCGAGTTCGGCGGTCCCTCGCAAATCGTCATCTGGCTGCCCGCCAACCTGGACTTCTTCCGAGCGTCGGGGGTAGTGGTGCAGGTATGGCAGCTTGGCGACGACCAGCCCGTCCTAAAGCGGGCGTCGTCCAATATGGGCAGCTACACCGATCCGCTCGACTCAGGCGCGCTGGCGCGCGAACAGCAGTCATTCAAAAACGACGATACCAGCCTCCCCAGGCTCTACACCACCGTCCGCATCAACAGCGGCGACTGGCGTGTGCTCACAATTCCCAACGACATTTACGGCTGGCGCGTCGTCATTCAGGCGGCGACCTCGTTCGATAGCGTCAATCAAGCCAGTCAAGGCTTGGTGGTGATCATCATTATCGGCACGACCATCGCCCTGATCGGCTCGATGGTGCTGGGCTTCTGGCTGACAACGCGCGCGCTCAAGCCGATTGAGGACATCACCCGTTCCGCCGCGCAGATCACCGCCGCCGACGACCTCAAGACGCGCCTGAGCTGGAACGGTCCGATGGACGAGCTTGGCGAACTGGTGTCAGTGTTCAACGGCGCGATGGAGCGCTTGCAGCATCTGTTCAACGTGCAGCAGCGCTTTGTCGCCGACGTATCGCACGAGCTGCGCACGCCATTGACGGCGATCACCGGCAACGTCGAGCTGATCAAGCGCTACGGCATGGACACCGAATCGCTGAATGCCATCGAAGCGAGACGCACCGCATGTCGCGGCTGGTCAACGACCTGCTGCTGCTGGCGCGCGCCGATAACGGCGAACTGAAGCTCAACCTGGAAGAACTCGACCTCGACATCATCGTCGGGGAAGCCTACCGCGAGGCGCGCATCCTGGCGAAAGACCGCCCACTGAATATCGTCATGGCGGAGTTCGAGCCGGTGCGCATCGTCGGCGACAGCGACCGCCTCAAACAACTGCTCTCCAATCTGGTCGGCAACGCGATCAAGTTCACGCCGGACGGCGGGCAGATCACTATCAGCCTGCAAAAGACCGAGCACGACGCCGTGATCCGGGTGAAGGACACCGGCATCGGCATTTCGCCGGAGCACGTGCAGCGGATTTTCGACCGCTTCTATCAGGCGGACGCTTCGCGGGTGAAAACCACCACCGACGGCGAAGGCGCGGGCTTGGGCTTGTCGATTGCACGCTGGATCGTCGAGGCGCACGGCGGCAGGATTCAGGTCAAGAGCACGCTCGGCGCGGGCACGACCTTCATCGTGACGCTGCCGCACGTCGAGGAGCCGGAGCGCGCCCTGAGCCAGGCGGTGACGCGACCGCGCCTGAGCATCATCCGCCGGGGCACGACGCCGGATAAGGAAAAAGAGAAGCTTAAGCCGTAGCCGGGTCTCGCTGGCATTCGAGATGGGCGATGCTGCTGATCAGGATGTCGCGCAGGTGGGCGTCGGCGAGCGTATAGTAGACGTGCCTGCCGTTCTTCGTCCAGCGCACCAAGCCGAGGTCGCGCAGATATTTGAGCTGGTGCGACACAGCGGGCTGATCCATGCCGAGCGCGTCGGTCAGGTCGGAGACGCACCATTCGGCGTCGGCGAGCGCCTTGACCATGCGCACGCGCGTGGGGTCGGCGAGCACCTGAAAGAAGCGCGCGATCATCTGGGCGTCGTCCGGTATCATGATCTCCGCCTGCTTTGAGAGAATCTGCATCGTCATCCCTGCGCACCTCATTGCTCGTCCTGAAGTCCACGTTATCAAAAGTCGGATGCGCCTGTCAATAGGGGAAAGCGATTCGCCCGGCACAGCGCTGAACAGCCGCGCCGGGTTCTACGGGGAGAATTGCGGGATTACGACGCGCCGGACTGCTCCGCCATGACCAGCTCTGCCAGCTTGAAATCGAGTTCGGAATCGATGTTGATCGACCGCTCGTCGGGCATGACGTAGGGGCAGATCGACCTGCCCCAGATCGAGTTGTCGTTCATCAGCACGTCGCGGCGCGTGAGGTAGATCGCGCCGTTGCGGACGTAAGCGGGCGGCGAATAGTCCTGCCGCCGCGTGCCTTCGATCTCCTCGATGCAGTAGGGCAGCAGCCGACCATTCTCGATCCGCTTGGTGGAAATCGGATGCCCGGCGGTCACCTGAGCGACGCTGATCACCGAGTCGCAGTCGGTCGTGCGCGCAAGCTGCCAGGCGTTTTCGATGTCCAGCGGCAGGCGCAGCGGCGAAACCGGCTGCAAAAGCAGCACCCAGTCGAGGCGGATGCCATCCTGCTGCTCGACGAACCGGATGGCGTGCTGCATCACCGGCAGCATCGGCGTGCTGTCCGCCGAGATTTCCGCCGGGCGCATGAATGGCACTTCCGCGCCATACTGCTTCGCAGCCGCCGCGATTTCGGCGTCGTCGGTGCTGACGATCACCCGGTACAGCAGCGCCGGGAGCGCCAGCGCCGCCTCGATGCTGTAGGCGATCAGCGGCTTGCCGTTGAGCGGGCGGATATTCTTGCGCGGGACACCTTTGGAGCCGCCGCGCGCCGGGATCAACGCCAGGACGACGGGCTGGGTTTGCTCGGTCATCAGTAGGTAATCCGTTTCGCAACCGTCAGCGGGACGGTCGCCAGCAGGTCGGCGATCCGCTGCCCGGCGCTGCCGTCGCCGTAAATCGTGCTGGTCGGATAGCGCCCGTGCGCAATCTGCTGCGCGATGGCTGCGCCGATCTCGACGCGGTCGTAGCCCACGTCCAGGACGTTGGGACCGCGCTCGCGCCCGATCTGGCGGTTGCCGATATTGACGACCGGGATGCCGAGATACGAGGTCTCGCGTATCCCCGTGCTGGAATTGCCGATAAGACACCATGCGCCTTGCAGCAGGCGGAGGAAATCTTCCGGCGTCATATTCTTGAAGAAATGGATCGGCATATTCGGCTTCTGCTCGCGGAACACGCGCAGGGCTTTCGAGATGCGATCCGAGCCAGCATCGACGTTGGGCCAGAACCAGAAGGTGGACTGGTTCAGATCAGCGACCGCCGCCAGCGTCTCCTGAATCTGCTGCATCGAATCGGCATACTCGGTCGTGACCGGGTGCTGCATGACGACCAGATAGCCGTCGCGCGCGTCGATGAATCGCCCGACGCCGCCATAGGACACGAACGGGTCGAACGCGCCGTCGGACGCGCGCGCGACCTCGGCGGCGAGGTCGATGGACGGGCAGCCGGTGACAAACACGGTCGCCGGGTCTTCGCCCATTTTGATCACCCGCTCCGCCGACTGCTGAGTCGAGACAAAATGCAGGTTGGAGAGCTTGGTGACGGCGTGGCGCACTTTTTCGTCGATGGAGCCGGTGACTTCGCCGCCCTGCACGTGGGCGACCGGGATGTTGAGGTACGAGGCGGCGATAGCCGTCGCAATCGTCTCGTAGCGGTCGGCGATGCTCAGGACAACGTCCGGGCGCAGGTTGTCGAAGATGGTCGCCAGCTCCATGATGCCGATGCCGGTGGACTTGGCGGACGTGACCAGATTTTCCCCTTCGATCACCATGTAGATGGTGGCGTCCGGCTCGAAGCCGTCGGCGCGGATCACGTCGATGACCGGACCGTAGCGTTCGAGCAGCGCCGACGCGCCGATGACCAGTTGGAGCTGAAGGTCAGGGTGACTCTTGATCGCCTGAAGGGCGGTTTTAATGCGCGCGTAGCTAGGACGTGCCGTGATGACAACGCAAACTTTACGCAAGGTTCACCTTTCTCAAGCGACGCAAATACTATCACGGTCGCTCGCGCAAATCCAGTTGGCGCGAGCCAATGGTTCGCCGAAATCGGCGGGCGCTCAGGCGGGTATTTTGCGCCGGAGATTCGCCGCTCGGACAAATTTAGCGCCGCCGTCGATCTGTGGTAAAACCATCGGCGTATTGGGAACAGGCTCGACCGGTTGGCGCGCAGCGCGGCGACCGCGAGCCAACTGAGAAAGGGAAATCGTTCGTGGACGCAAAAGCGCAGAATTCTGGCGCGCCTTCATGATCTGGGACTGGTGGCGGTCATTCGCGGTCCGTCGCCCGAACTGACGCTCAAGCTGGTCGACGCGCTGGTGCGCGGCGGCGTGCTGGGCATCGAAATCACCTTCACCACGCCCGACGCGGTCGGCGTGACGCGCAGCCTGCACCAGCAGTTCGGCGACAGCATCCTGCTGGGGATGGGCACGCTGACCGAGCCGCAGCACGCGCAGCAGGCGGTCGACGCCGGGGCGACGTTCCTGGTCAGCCCGCACACCGAAGCCGAGCTGGGGCGGGCGATGACGGCGACCGGGCTGGTGACGATGATGGGGGCGCTGACGCCGACGGAAGTGATGGCGGCGAAGAAGCTGGGGACGGACGTGGTGAAGCTGTTTCCGGGGGTCGCTGACGGGAGCGGCATACGTGAAGGCGCTGAAGGGACCCTTCCCAGACATCCGGGTTATGCCGACGGGCGGCGTGTCGGTGGAGAACGTGGGGAGTGGTTCGCGGCGGGGTATACGCGGTGGGAGCGGGCAGCGAGCTGTGCCCGACAATCTGGTGAAGGAAGGGCGGTTCGAGGAGATCGGGGCGGGCGGAGAAGTTCGCCGCCGCCGTCCAGCAGGCGCGCGCCTGATTACGCCGAGCCGGACTCAGCCTGCGAGGGGCGGCACGGGGATCTGCTCACCGTCAACCCGAACCACGAAGCGCCCGTCCGGCTCCCAGCCCACCTGCTCAATGCGCGGAGATGCGCCGCATCCGGCAGCCCGCCCGCGTAGACCGCGCAGATCAATTCGTGCTGCGGGTTGAGCGGCTCTGCCCGCAGCACCGCGACCAGATTATGCCCGTAGACGCTGTTGGCGCTGCCCGCGACCGCCTGCGGCGCCGTCGAGTAGCCCACCAGCGGGCGAATGCCGACCGTGTTATCGGCAAAATGCAGAAACAGCCAGCCCGCATCCGGCTGGCTCGTCGGCACGCCGCCCGCGTCGTAGCCGAGCGGCGCGCTGCCCTCGTCGGCAGTCACCTGCCCGGCGTTGGGATCAAGCGTGATGCGGTGCGCGCGCAGATGCACATCACCCAGCGGGATCAGCGTCGTATCGACCAGATGGCGATGCCCGTTCACGAGGATCGCGCTTCGGGCGCGCAGCCAGCCGCTGTCGCCGACGGCATACGCCAGCACCTGCTCGCGCTGCCTGCGCGCGTCACCTTCGCTCAGACACAGTGTGCTGTCCAGCGACGGCTGCCCGGCGTCGAGACCGACGTTGAACGGGTTGCGCGTGCCACACCAGCTTGGCGTACTTGTTGCCGTAGCCGGGATGCACCACCCCGGCGTTGAACTGCTGGACATGCCCGCCGCGCGCCAGCACCCAGCCGGGTTGCGGGAATACCTTGACGAAGTCGGATTGCTCGGAGAGGCAGCGGCGTTTCTTCTGCCGTCCAGAAGGGGTCGTCGTCGGGCAGGCTCCACAACCCGCTGAAGGCTTGCATCGCCCAGTAGGTCGCGCCGGTCGAGATGTAACGCTCGATGATGTCCGGGCTGCCGGACGCGGTCAGCGACTGGCGCAGCGTGCCATCTGCCCGAACCGCACCCCGGTCGACGTACCAGCGCAGATGCCGCCCGACCAGCCGCCGCAGCATCCCGACGGGATGATCCCAGATGCCGAGCTTATATGCCCACAATGGCGCACCTAAACGGCAGAATTTGTAGGCGAGGCTGCGCCCGTACTCGACGGTCGAGCCGTCGGCGGCGAAGAAATAGGGGAAGTGGCGCATCCACGCGCGCACGCGGTCGAGCAGTTCGTCGCGGCGGGCGGGCATCGACGCGCCGTCCATCTGCGCCCACGCCATCACGTGCATGGCGAACACCCAGGTGATGTAGTTGTCGAAATAGTTCGGACCGCGCGCCGCCGCGTCGTCGTACCAGCCGTCGCCGCAGTAAACGCCGTCCAGGTAGCCGTTCATCACCTCGTCGATGATCGACTGGTCGTAAGGTGCCCAAGCGCCTTGCGCGCGGCGTGATTGAGCACCCAGAACAGCGCCCAGTTACTGTTCCAGGCCGACGGTCGCCGCCCGACCTGTTCGAGAAAGTCAATCACATGCCCGCGCTCGCCGTCGGTCATGCGCGCCCAGATGCGGTCGCGCGTCTGCCACAGGACGAAGGCGACCTGCGCCATTCGACCGTGCGCTGATCCCCAATCCGCCCGGCGCAGTGGCTCGCGCCGCCACGACCCCGGCGCGTCCGGGTCGCAGCCATTGACCAACGCCTGATAGGTAAGCCTCCAGATCGTAGCTCACGCCGCGCCAGTGAAGCGCCGCTGGGCGCTGCGGGTCGGCGAGCCAGCTTCCCAGCCCCCACAACATGCGGGTGACGCCTTCGTAGGAGCCGCCCGCTTCGGCGTAATTGGGGATGCCGTCCAGCAACGTGCGATTGCCGCTGGCGTTCAGGCGGCTCGCCCAGCCCGCGACCAGCCGCGACCACAGCGCCAGCGCTTCGTCACGGCTGAACGGCGGCAGGAATTGTCAATGATTGGCATGGCGGCGCTCCCCAGAGGCATTGCTTGACAAGGGTATCAATTCGGGATATAGTGCTGTTACCGATAACGTTATCGGTAACAGCAGATCAATATTGCGATTATAGCCTTAAAAATTCCGTTTTGAGAAAGCTGCATTTCCGTGAACTCGATAGTCTTGCCTCTTTCGCAGAATGCCGCATTTCGGCGCAGGCAGCAGCCTGCATGTCTTGACGCGGGAGCGCACAGCCCATGAATAAACCCCGCATCACCATAGCCGATGTCGCCGAAAAAGCGAACGTCTCCAAGATGACCGTCTCGCGCGTCCTCAACAACAAGGGCGAGATCAGCGAGGCGACCCGCGAGAAGATTCTGCGGGTCATGGATGAACTCGGCTACCGCCCCAACAAGATCGCCCGCAGCCTGGTGACCAACACGACCCTGCGCATCGGCATCGCCGTGCCGAGCCTGGCGAACCCCTATTTTGGCGCGATCATCGAAGGCGCGGAAAACGTCTTTTGGGAACACGGCTACCACATCCTGCTCGGTCACAGCAACGGCAAGGCAGACCGGGAAGCGGCGGTCATGGAGATGTTCGAGGATCACCGCGTCGACGGCGTGATCGTGCTGAGCGCGCCCAGCTCAGTCGAGGACATGGAGCGCTACCTGCGCAACCATCGGGCGGCGGTGGTCATCAACACGTTTGTCAATCCGGGCATCGCCGGGCGGATTTACACTGACGAGATCAAAAGCATGGCGCTCGCCGTTCATCAAATCCTCAAAAACGGGCGACGGCAGATCGGCTACGTGAGCTACGGCACAGGCACGTATGCCGACCACGAGCGCTATCGCGGGTTCGGGCTGGCGCTGGAACAAGCCGGGCTGCCGTTTGACGCCGACAGCCAGTTCCGGGCGTGTGAAGACCCCGACGCGGGCATGATCAACGTGATCGAAGACCTGCTGCGAACCAACCCTCAGATCGACGGACTGGTCTGTTTCAATACCGGGATCGCCGCCAGAGCGCTGCAAGCCTGCGAGCGGCTGGGGCGGCGCGTGCCGGATGACCTCGCGCTGGTCGGCTACGACGACAGCGTGCTCGCCGAACTGGCGATTCCCCCGCTGACGACGCTCGATCTGTCCATCCCGAAGCAGGAAGTCGGCGCCATCGCCGCCCGAATGCTCCTGGCGCGCATGGAGGACGAGACACTTGAACAGGAAGACGTCATCCTCCAGCACCAGCTCATCATCCGCGCCAGCGCGCCGTAAGGCGAAAGGAGGTTTCGGCAACTCTTAGAGACGGTTCTGCTCTTGTCCCTAATATTTCTTAGGAGCCATTGCACATGAAGAAGTTACGCTTATCGATTCTGTTTGTGATTTGCGCCCTGATGCTGTCCTCTGTCGCTTTCGCGCAGGAGATGACGTATCACGAAGCGCCCATGCTGGCGGAAAAAGTCGCGGCGGGCGAACTGCCGCCGGTCGAAGAACGCCTCCCGGCTGAGCCGCGCGTCATCGACCCGCTGGAGATCGGGCAGTACGGCGGCACGTGGCACATGGGCACGCGCGGCGGCGGCGACGAAGTGATCTACATCCGCACCGTCGGCTACCACATGCTCGTCCGCTGGAACACCGAATGGACGGAAGTCGTGCCGGATGTCGCCAAGTCGTTCGAAGTCAACGACGAAGGCACGGTGTTCACCTTCCACCTGCGCGAAGGCATGAAGTGGTCGGACGGCGAGCCGTTCACCGCCGACGACATCGTGTTCGCCTTCAACGACATTTTCCTCAATACCGATCTGAACGCTGCCCCGCCGAACTGGTTCCTGGCAGGCGGCGAACCCGGTGTGGTCGAAGCGCTCGATCCATACACCGTCCAGTTCACGTTCAAAGCCCCGAACGGTCTGTTCCTGCAAAACCTCGCCGTCCCGCACCAGCAGTTCGTTGTGCAGGCGCCGAAGCATTATCTCTCGCAGTTCCACGCTTCCTACGCGGACGCGGCTGCGCTTGACGAGATGGTGAAGGCGGCGGGCGTCGAGCGCTGGACTGACCTGATGCGGTTGAAGGGCGCCTGGACTGCCGGGCACGTCGGTCTGTGGGACAATGCTGACCTGCCGACGATCAACCCCTGGGAAGTCGAGACCGCGCTCGGTCCTGACGCGACTCAGGTGCATCTGGTGCGCAATCCGTACTTCTACGGCGTCGACACCGAGGGCAACCAGCTCCCGTACATCGACGATGTGGTATACAATGTCGGTACAGATGTCGAAACGCTGGTGCTGCAAGCGCTGAATGGCGAGATTGATATGCAGGATCGTCACATTGCCACCAACGCCAACCGCGCCGTTTTCTTCGATAACCAGGAAGCCGGCGGCTACCACTTCTACGAGACCGTGCCGAGCAGCTCGAACGTCATGGTCATCGCCCTCAACCTGACCAATCTCGACCCGGTCAAGCGCGAAATCTACCAGAATCACGACTTCCGCGCAGCGCTGTCGATGGCAATCGACCGCCAGGAAATCATCGACGTGGTGTACGTCGGTCAGGGCGAGCCGTATCAGGCTGCCCCGCGCCCGCAGTCGCCGCTGTACAACGAGCAGTTGGCGCGGCAGTACACCGAGTTCGACCCCGATCAGGCGAACGCGCTGCTTGACGAAATTCTCCCGAACAAGGACTCCGAAGGCTTCCGGCTGCTGCCCAACGGCGACCGGCTGGTAATCGCGCTGGAAGTCATCCCGACGCTGTTCCCCGAATGGACGGATGTCCTCGAACTGATCACCGGTTACTGGGCGGACGTTGGCATCAAGCTGGAGCAGGTGGTCGAAGACCGCACCGTTTTCTATGATCGCAAGACGGCGAACCTGCAGGACGCCAACATCTGGGCAGGCGACGGCGGTCTGGAAGTGATCCTTGAGCCGCGCTGGTACTTCCCCTTCTCCAACGAATCGAACTACGGCGAAGCGTGGCAGTACTGGTACAACAACCCCAGCGACGAGCGCGCCGAGGAACCGCCGGAAGCCGTCAAGCAGCAGATGGAGCTGTACACCCAACTGCGCGCGACTGCTGATCAGGCGGGGCAGAACGAGCTGATGAGCCAGATTCTGCAAATCGCCGCCGACCAGTTCTACGTGATGGGCATTTCGCTGCCCTCCAATGGCTACGGCATCGTCAAGAACAACATGCACAACGTGCCGGATACCATCCTGCAAGCCTATCTGTACCCCAGCCCTGCGCCGACCAACCCGGAGACATACTTCTTCTCGGAATAACCGACGCATCGGTAGGAGGCTGTGTCCCCAAATGATTCGGGGACACAGCCTGAAATTAAGGAATAGTGTATGTTACGTTTTTTGCTGAAACGTATTCTTTCGCTGATCGTCACCCTGTTCGCCGTCTCCATCGTCGCTTTCGCCATCATCCAGCTTCCGCCCGGCGACTTCCTCACGTCGTATCTGGCGAACATGGGAGCCGACGGGCAGACCGTCAACCAGCAGGCGGTTGATCGGCTGCGCGAACAGTACGGTCTCGACCAGCCGGTCACCGTCCAGTACACCAAATGGATGAGCAACATCCTGCTCAAAGGCGATTTCGGGCAGTCGTTCGAATGGAATCGTCCGGTCGAAGAAGTGTTGTGGAGCCGGATGAACATGACGATCACGCTGTCGCTCGCCACGCTGATGGTGACGTGGGTGATCGCGCTGCCTATCGGCATCTATTCCGCCGTCCGGCAGTACTCGCCCGGCGACTATATCGCCACGCTGGTCGGCTTCATCGGCGTCGCCGTGCCCGACTTCCTGATCTCATTGGTGTTGATGTACATCGCCTTCAAATACTTCAACCAGAGCGTCGGCGGGCTGTTCTCGCCGGAATATGAGAACGCCGACTGGTCGTGGAGCAAGCTGCTGGATTTGCTCAGCCACCTGTGGATTCCGGTGCTGATCATCGGCTTGAGCGGGACGGCTGCCCTGATCCGCGTGATGCGCGCCAACCTGCTCGACGAGCTGCGCAAGCCTTACGTGATCGCGGCGCGGGCGCGCGGGCTGCCGGAGCGCACGGTCATCCTCAAATACCCGGTACGCGTGGCGCTCAACCCGTTCATCAGCACGGTTGGCTGGGTGCTGCCGGGGCTGGTTTCCGGCTCGATCATCGTGGCGGTCGTCCTCAGCCTGCCGACGGTCGGACCGCTGCTGCTGCGCTCGCTGCTTTCGCAGGATATG